>WRGR01000046.1 GCA_009787085.1 Actinomycetes bacterium | reverse complement strand
CGGCCGGAATCCCGGCCAACATGCAGCCGGCCACCGGCTACGACCCGGCCTCCGGGGCTTGGGACACCGACCCGGCGACAATCGCGGCGCTCACCGAGCCCACCACCTTCACCTTCACCTTCAGTGCCTTGCTCAGCTACCCGGTGACCTACAAGATCGTCAACGGCACTTGGGCTGATAGCACAACCGCTGACCTGACCGAGACCGTGGAGCACGGCCAGGCACCTGCCAACATTCCCACTGGCATGCTGCCGGGCGAAGGCTTCGGGGAGAAGCCGGGCGTTTGGTCCCCCAACGACCCGGCCGCTGCAGGCCCAGTCACCGGCCCTGTGACCTTCACCTTCACCTTCCCCGGTGCCAATGACCACACGGTGACCTTCAGGGACGGCTACAACACCGATCCCAGTGACATTATCAGCAGCAGCGTGGTTCCCAGCGGCGGCGCGGCCGCCAAGCCGGCCGACCCGACCCGCGAGGGCTACGACTTCAGCGGCTGGGATGTCACAGACGAGACCCTGGCCAACATCACTGACGACCTTACGGTCACCGCGATTTGGGCAGTCCATAAGCATAACGTGACCTATCAGTTCGCAGGCGACTTCCCGGCTGCTGCCCAGCTGCCGGCCAATCAAAACGACGTGGAGTTCGGCGCCTCGGTAGCCGCTCCGCAGAACCCAGAGCCAGTTGAAGGCTATACATTTGTAGAGTGGAAGGCCGACGGCGATGGCCTGACCATCAGCGCTGAAGGCACCTACCCGATGCCGGATAGAGACGTGACTTGGACAGGCACTTGGACCAAGAACAGCCACGATATTAGCTATCGCTATGATGGTGACGTGCCCCCGGGCAGCGAGCCGCCGCCAGCCGTCAACGTGCCCTATGGTGACCCCGTGACCAAGCCTGCCGACCCGCCTGCTCAGCCGGGCTACACCTTCAACGGCTGGACGGCACCCGGCGTGGAGCCTGACCCGGACGGCAACTACACCATGCCTGACAGCCCGGTGGAGTGGGTAGGCACTTGGACGCAGGAGCAATACACGATTACCTACGTGGTCGTCAACGGCACATGGCAAGGTAGCGATGGCGCTACTGAGGCCTACCAAGAGCCTTATTTCTACGGCGATACGCTGGTGGACTTGGATCAGTTGGTTGCAGTTCCCAATACCGGCTATAACCCGGGTTCTGGCTCTTGGGACGAGACACCGACCGCAGACACCGTGGTCACTGGCAACAAGACCTACACCTTCACCTATGCCGACCTCAACGTCTACACGTTGACCTACAAGGTGGTCAACGGCACTTGGGGCGATAACACAACTGCGGACAAGACCGAGCAGGTGGCCTACGGCCAAAATCCTGCTCAGGTTCCCAGCGGTATGCAGCCGAACACTGGCTACGGAGAGGTGCCCGGCCTTTGGGACACTGACCCGGCAACGGTCACCGGAATCACTGCTGACCAGACCTTCACCTTCACTTATCCGAGCTTAAACGACTACTCGGTGACTTTCAAAGACGGCTATAGCACGGCACCGGACGACATCATCAAGACAGATACGGTTCCCTATGGTGGCACGTCCACCAAGCCGACCGACCCGGCCCGGGAGGGATATACCTTCACTGGCTGGGACACTCCCGATGATGCCCTTACCAACATCACCTCCGACCTCACAGTCACCGCGACTTGGCAGGTCAATAGCTATGGTGTGACTTTCGAGTATACCGGCGAGGTGCCCTTCGGCCTCAATCCGCCGACGGCCATCAACGACGTGCAGTATGCCAGCCCCGTGGCTTGGCCGGCTGCTCCCACTGAGCCCGAGGGCTTCACCTTCGAGGGCTGGGTACCCACCCCCACCGTCACGGTCGACCAAGCTACTGGTCAGTTCGCGATGCCCGGCAGTGACGTGCGCTTCAGCGGCAACTGGAAGATCAGTACCTACAACGTGACCTATAAAGACGGTGACGGCAACGATCTGACGACCGAGGAAGTGCCCCATGGCGGCGACGCCACACCGCCGACCACGCCACCGAGCAAGCCAGGCTATGATTTCGGCGGCTGGGACAACCCCGGCACCAACATCACTGAGCCGATCATCATCAACCCGATCTTCACACCCAAACAGCTCACCGTGACCTTCGATGCCAACGGTGGCACCACGGCCAACCCGGTCAGCAAGCCCGTGCTCTTCGACGACCTATATTACACGCTGGCCTCCACCGGTCGCAGCGGCTACACCTTTGCTGGCTGGTTCACAGCGGCCTCTGGTGGTACCCAAGTGACCGACACGACCAAGGTGACGGTCCCGAACGACCATACGCTGTATGCGCACTGGACACCGCTCACCAACATCCAAGTCAACTTCGATGCCAACGGCGGTACCACGGCCAGCCCGGCCAGCAAGGCCGTGACCTACGGCTCGCCCTATGGCACACTGGCCACCACCAGCCGCAGCGGCTACATCTTTAACGGTTGGAACACCATGGCTAACGGCAGCGGCACCCCGGTGACCGGCAGCACCACCGTTACCACGCCGACCACCCATACGCTCTATGCCCAATGGTCGCCGGTGCCACCGACTCCTGTTTACACGGTGACCTTTACTGACGGCCAAGGCACTGAGCTCTCCCGGCAGCAGGTTCCCCAAGGCAACAATGCCACTGCGCCGACTGCCCCACCACGCGCTGGCTATACCTTCGTTGGCTGGGATAAACCTTACAACAACATCCAGAGCAACCTTACTGTCAATGCCACTTGGAATCCCAACCGCTATACGGTGACCTTCACCGACGGCCGCGGCACCGTGCTCCGTACCCAGGTTGTCACCCATGGCGGCAACGCCACTGCGCCGACCACGCCGACGCGTACCGGCTACACCTTCGCCGGCTGGGACAAGCCTTATCGAAACGTTCAAGGCAATTTGACTGTCAATGCCACTTGGCAGATCAGAACCTACACGGTGACCTATAACAATGGCCAAGGTGGCACTATTAGCAACCAACGGGTTCCCCATGGCAGCAATGCCACGCCGCCGGCCAACCCGACCCGACCCGGCTATGTTTTCAACGGTTGGAGCAGGCCGCCGACCAACATCACCGGCAACACCACGATCACCGCGACTTGGCGACCGGTGGGCACTACCACGCCAGTGATTATTACGCCGATCACCACTACACCAACAACAACCACGCCGACCACCGCCACGCCGCCGGCCACGGACCCTGCGGCCACGGACCCTGCGGCCACGGATTCTGGCACAACACTGCCAACGGTTGTGACCGACCCGGGCGTTCCGACCACAGACAACCCGACCACTGGCACTACGCAGCCGTTGAACCCCGGTGCTACAACGGTCATCACTCAGCCTGACACCGCGAAGGATTCGGGGGCAGGTAAGGAGTCGGGCAAGGATTACTGGTCGCTCTTCGACCTGATCTGCACCATCATCGCCATTATCGCAGCCTTGGTGGCCATAATCAGGCCGCTGTTCGGACGGGACAAGGACAACCGTAGGCAAAGCGACGACTACAGGGACAAGGAGAAGGAGAAGGTCCGCAAGGCTCGCTTCTGGGCGATCCTCCTAGGAATCGTGGTTGCCGTGCTGCTGGTCATCCTGTTCTTCTGGACCCAAGACATAACTCTGCCGATCACGTTCTTCGACGAGTGGTCATGGCTGTTCTTCATCGGCCTGATCCTAGCGCTGGTGTTCATGGTTCTTGCAGTCAAGAAAGTTAAGAACAAAGACCGCAAGGGCAGCCAAGGCCAACAGAGCGGGCAGTCGCAGCAGACGGCTTAGGGTGTCTCAATCGTTTAGAAAAGGCATCTGAGGGCTCCTAGAACCGCCGCTAAGCCCGCATATGCGAAAAAGTAAGTCGATAGCCCCCTGAAGGATATTCGGGGGGCTATCGCGTTCTGTGGCACCATTATAGGCGAAACTCCATCGTCGGGACACTGTTGCCAGCCCTGCCCGTGGATATCATCCTCTGGCCTCGGGTTTGAGGCTACAGGCGGCCTAACAAAAAAGATATATCAAGCTCCTCATCCGCTTTTGGCAGGCGGGCATACACTGAGCGCTATGCCTCGGTTTCCCCCCTCTTGGATGGAGCTTCGCCTTCCTTAAAAGTTGACCTACCGCAAAGCGTGGCTTGTAGCTAAGCGCCAATAAGCCCATCGCATGCTACGGTCAGAAACGCAGGATGAGATTTGAACAGAATTTTGCCACTTCCCCTATAGTCCCGTACTTTTTCTTGCTGAGTCGAGTATATTTGTTCTGGAGAAGTAAAGGCTAGTAATGTTTTCAGCATTTTGGTTCGCCTCAGACAGGGCGGCCGGGCTGCTGCTGAGCAAAACCGCAGGACATTGGGGGAAAAGCGGTTTACAAAAACTGACAGAGTTTGTGATAATTTATTAGAATAATTTCTGTGGATAAAAGACGGCATCTATAAGTGGTAGAAGGAGATCTGCAAATGACAAAAGTAACAATCAACCCCGGGGTCTGTGGCTTTATCTCCAAAGTCGAGGCGGTGAGCGAAGACGGCATGGAGGTCAAACTGACGGTCAAGACCGGCTGCCCAACGGTGACCAAGATGTTTGCCGACCTCGGTGACACCTTCAACAGCTGGGATATCTGTATGCAAAAACCGGGCAAGGGCCTGTTCTTCGAGTACGCTGCCGAGAACTTCCCCATCCATTGCGGCTGTGCCCAGCTCTCAGGCATTATCAAGGCCATTGAGGCCGAGTGCAGCCTGGCTCTACCCAGGGATGTCTCTATCACCTTTGAGAGCTGAGCGTCGGCGGGTCAATTTTACCGCTTCGAACCAAAGCACCGAGGCTGCTGCTAGACTGGCTACAACTAGGCACTGCTGCCAAGAAAGCGGTGCCAGTTGGAGAAAGGCGTTCAGCGGGCTGTAGAGAATCACCGCCAAGCAGGTTAGCGTCAAACTGCAGACCAGCCACATCACCTTGTCGTGAACCAAGCGGCCGAGCGCGGTGAGGGCGGAGTCCCGCTCGGAGCAGTAGACCACGACTAGGAAGAGGTTGGCGAGGATGACCACGGCCAAGCCCATGGAACGGGCTAGGGCGGCGGTTGAGGTGGCGGCAGTTGCTGCTCCGCCTACCCCTATGGCCGCGGTGCTGTTTGCCGCGACCGTTGCGGCCGCAGGTGTTATCGCCACTGTTTCGCCTTGGAACATTACGAAGAGGTAGACAGCAAAGGCCGCTGCGAAAACTGCCAGCCCTTGGGCGAGGCTACGCAGCAACATCCGGGCATTCAGCAGCTGATCTTTAGGGTGGCGCGGACGGCGCCGCATGATGTCTGCCTCGGCCGGCAACCGTTCCAAGACAATGGAGCAGGTAGGGTCGATCATCAGTTCCAGCAACACGATGTGCAGGGGCAAAAGCATCAGTAGCCCGGGGCCGATGCCCAAAAGCGGTGCCAGTAACGAGGCTAGGGCAATCGGAACATGGATGGTCAGGATGTAGCCCATGGCTTTCTTGATGTTGTCATAGATGCGACGGCCGTCTTTGACCGTGTCGACGATGGTCGAGAAGTTGTCGTCCATCAGTATCAGGTCGGCCGCCTCACGGGACACCTCGCTGCCGCGACCACCCATGGCGATGCCGATGTCGGCATGCTTCAGCGCCGGGGCATCGTTGACTCCGTCGCCGGTCATCGCTACCACTTCACCGTTGTTCTTGAAGGCCTTGACGATCCGCAGCTTGTGCTCTGGAGTAACGCGGGAGAAGACACAGGTGTTCTTGACCCGCTGACGTAGCTCTAAGTCCAACATCTTGTCCAGCATGTCGCCGTTGATAACAGAGTCGCAGTCCAAGGCAATACCGGTCGGCGCAAAAAGTTTGTCATGTGGGTTCAAGGCCGCAACGGCAAAATCTTGCTCTGATTCTTGCTCAGATCGGCGCTTCTCTAGGATGCCGACCTGCTTGGCGATGGCCATGGCGGTGGCCGCATGGTCGCCGGTGATCATCACCACTCGGATGCCCGCCTGTTTGCAGACTGCGATGTCATCGCGGATGCCCGGTCGTGGCGGGTCGGCCAGCCCGACCAGGCCACAAAGGCAAAGAGAGCAGTCTGTGAGGCGCTCCGGCAGCTGTGAGCCGTCTGCAAGGGTGGTGGTGGCAACAGCTATCAGCCGCAGTCCTTCGGCGGCCGCAGCGGCGATTCGCTGAATCACACGGTCGTGTTCAGCCTCCGTCAGCCCGCAGATTGCCAAGATACCCTCTGGTGAGCCTTTGGCCGCAACCACCAGCTGCCCGCCCCTTCTCCAAACATGTGCCATCATCTTCAACTCGTTGGTGAAGGCGTATTCATGAATCAGCTCGCCGTCGAAGAGCCGTTCTGGCGTAAAGCCCTGCTTGCTGCACCAGCTGAGCATGGCCTGCTCCATTGGGTCGTAGGCCTCCGTCTCACAGGCTAGGCCGCAGATCTCGGCCAAGTGCCGCTCGTTGCCGTCGGTTGCCCAGGTCTGCTGGACGGCCATTTGGTTCATGGTGATGGTGCCGGTCTTATCCACACAGAGCACCGAGATGCCGCCTAGGGTTTCTACGGAGGGCAGCCGGTGGACAAGAGAGCGCTTCTTGGCCAGCCGCCATGCCCCCATCGAGAGGAAGACCGTCAGCACTACCGGGAACTCCTCGGGGATCATGGCCATGGCCAAGGTGATGCCGGAGAGAATACTGTGGATGAAGCGGTTCTGAGAGTCCAAACCGTTCAAGTTGACCCAAGTGACCAAGGCGACTAGGATGCACAAGGCGATGGCGATATAGGCAAAAGCCTTGACTAGGCGAGCGGTTTGCTTTTGTAGCGGTGTGCGTTCGGTGGACGCTTGGGCGACTGTTGTGCCGATTCTGCCATACTCCGTGTTGGCGCCAATGCCTTCCACCAAAACAGTGCCAGAGCCTTGGATAACCAACGAGCCTGCGTAGCAGTAGTCGGCTCGCCAGTAGTCTGTTGTCGCTGCTGGGGTGGGCGTAGGTGGCGCGGCGGTTGCTGATGCGGCGACTGGGGCTGCGTTTGGGTCTGGGGCGGCCATGGCAGCGGCTGCTGGGGCTACCGCGCTGGCTGTCGCAGCGGCGGTGGGCATGGGCTGGCCGTTGTCTGTTGGAATAGCCGCTACTTTCCACGCGCCCTCGGCTTCGCCGCTCAATGTCGACTCGTTGACACAGAGGTCGTTACAGCTGATTATCCGGCCGTCGGCAGGTATCTTGATCCCCTCGTGAATCATCATGATATCGCCGGGTACCAAGTTGGCACTGGCAATCTCCGTCCGCTGGCCGTCGCGCAGCACTTCGATACGGGGAGCAGAGAGATCTCTTAGGGCATGCAGGGTCTTGTCCGTCTTCCATTCTTGAATAACATCGATGGTGATGATGGCCGTCACGAACACCAGCATCACCAGCCCGTCGCGGGGTTGGCCAAGTATGAAGTAAACGGTGGCAGCAATGATCAAAAGCAGAAACATCGGCTCTTTCACGACATGCAGCAGCTTGACAATAAGGTTCTGCTTTTTTTGGGCGTTGAGTTCGTTTTTGCCGTGCAACAGCTGCAATGAGTAGGCTTCGGAGCTGCTTAAACCCTGGAACGTATCCCGTTTGCTTGTCATATGGCCGCGTCAACCTTTCATCGCTCAAGATGATCTGGATAGTTGTATAGCACCTTGCCCGTTGCGCAAATACGCTCCAATAAAAAACACACACCTATGGAACATAGCTACTGTCCCACAGATGTGCTTCTCGTCCACCTGCTGCCACGAAGTGCATGGCCCGGCTCCATAAACCTGAAACTCTGTATCGTTCTGTCCGCAGGTCCACGGCCTGTTCAGTTCGTGCTGCAACAAATATGCAGTGCAAGTTATTCTACTATGACAATTCAGTTTAGCGGATGGTATTGGCCGATGTTTTGGATAAATATAGAGATATTCAGGATTATTTTAACATCAATCAGCATTTCTTTAAAACCCCGTGCTAACTCGCGCCAACTATCCTCAGACAGGGGTGCTTATCGCCGTTTTGGCAGACCATCCAATGCTTGCACACACTATATGCCAGCAGCGGTTTCGTGCTAAAATAACGTCTCTGCTGGTAAGGAGAGATGGCTGAGTGGTCGAAGGCGGCGGTCTCGAAAACCGTTGAGCGTGCTAACACGTTCCCAGGGTTCGAATCCCTGTCTCTCCGCCATAAAAACCGGCTCCTCTGGAAGAGCTGTGTCCTCCAGAGAAACTGGACACCACAAAACTCGTCCGTGAAGCCAAAGCCAGTCTTGCCAAAACGCGTGAATCTGAAACGCTGCTGAACGATTAGTGGAAACGGCCATTCCTGCAAAGGATACAGGGAATCCCTGAAAAGCTCATCCAACTGTTGAGGTGTTGGAGGGGCTTCTTGTCTTTGTGGGGACAAAGACGATGCTTGCTGGAACAAAGCAGCCAGTCAGCAGCAGGTTTTCTAGAAAACACTGACTTCTCAAACCTGGCAAGCATAAAGTCATGTAGAATAGGGATAAATTTAGTACCGGATATTTCCCAGAGGTGGTTGCAGTGGCACAACAGGTTCATGTCAGGCTGGATGACAAGGTTTACGAGAGGCTCAGCAGGCTCTCTGCCATTTCCAAGAAGCCAATACAAGAATGTATGCGTGATGCAATCATCTACTACATATCAAGGGAGTTGCCACAGGAAAAGCCTAGTAAGCCTCGCTTCAAGTTTATCGACCTGTTCGCCGGTATTGGCGGAATGAGGATTGCGTTTGAAGCGAATCGCGGCTCATGTGTGTTTTCCAGTGAGTGGGACAAGTATTGTCAGCAAACATACTTTGCCAATTTTGACGAGTTGCCCGCCGGTGACATTACTGCAATTGAGGCATCATCAATCCCTGACCACGACATTCTGGCAGCAGGGTTTCCCTGCCAACCATTCTCCATAGCAGGGGTATCCAAGAAAAACAGTCTTGGCAGAGAGACCGGCTTTTTGGATATGACGCAGGGCACCCTGTTTTTTGATGTCGCAAGAATCATCAAAGAAAAAAGACCCAAGGCTTTCCTTCTCGAAAACGTCAAGAACATAAGAAGCCACGATAAAGGGAATACGTGGCGGGTCATCATGGCCACACTGGAAGAGCTCGACTATGAGGTTTTCTCAGAAGTCCTCGATGGCCAGAACTATGTTCCGCAGCATCGGGAACGAGTGCTGGTAATCGGCTTTGACCGCAAGCGATACGGCAAGGAGATACCGTTTGCCTTCCCAGCAAAAAAACCGCGTATTAAACCCAAGATCAGCGATATTCTTGACCCGAGTGCTGACGACAGATTTACACTGTCTGACCGTCTTTGGCAGTATCTGCAAGATTATGCGGAGAAGCACCAATCCAGAGGCAATGGTTTCGGTTTTGGATTGGTCGACCTGAACGGTATTGCTCGAACGCTGAGTGCGCGTTATTACAAGGATGGTTCAGAGATACTGATCCCCCAGGAAGGAAGCAACCCAAGAAGACTTACTCCGAGAGAATGTGCCAGACTTCAGGGGTTCAGGGATGACTTTGAGATACCCGTCTCTGACACCCAGGCTTATAAGCAGTTCGGGAATTCAGTCGTTGTTCCCCTGATAACTGATGTTGCAAAGAGCATCACCAAGACCCTGGAGTTTCTTGATGGACAATACCGCGAGGACTTCAACGAGTTATTGTTGGCCCTGATGGACGAGCTATGTTGTCCAGAGAAACTGGACGTCACAAAACTTGTCCGTGAAGCCAAAGCCAGTCTTGCCAGAAAGCGTGAATCAGAAACACAGTTAAACGATTGATGAAATCGACTATTCCTGCAAAGGGTACAGGGAATCCCTGAAAGGCTCTTCCAGCCGTTATGGCGCTGGAGGAGCTCTGTCTTTGTGTAGACAAAGGCGATGCTTGCTGTAATTGAACAAACTAATCCGGCTCTTCTAAGCATTAACACTTTTCAAGTTGGTTCGCGATAAAAGGCTATTACTCCTGACACTCTGGGTAATTCCATATTTGAAAGGTGTTTGCTGAGTTCAAATTCGACATCGCCACAACGAATTTTGCGTTTGCGCAGTCAAATAGGCTTCGTCTCTGTTGTTTGTTATAATATTCTGGATACAATTAAAGGGTAATTGGTGAGGTGAAAGAGATGGCAGCCAGCTACAAAAAGCTTTGGAAGCTCTTGATAGATAGAGACTTGTTAAAACGCGATCTCTGCAAAATGGCAAATGTTAGCAGTGCGTCGATGGCTAAGCTTGGCAAAGGAGAAAACGTAAATACAAACATCCTATTGCGCATCTGTGAAGCTCTTGAGGTCGATATATCAGACATCATGGAAGTGGTGCCCGACACAAAGAGCGAATCGAGAAACTCAGAGTCTCTTTGCCTGACCTGCCCTGTGTGTACGAAGGTGAGGGCTTCGGCATCGTTGAGGACGTAGGCGGCATACCCGGTCTTGAAGAAATCGCCAGAGCTTTGAAGAAAGGCTCCGGCAAGAAGTACGACGACTTCTGCGCATGGTTCGGCTCCATTACGCTTAACCTTGAAGCCTTCGACAAGGACGACATGAACTTCCGCTTGAAGAAGCTCATACGCGTCTACAAGGAAATCTATGAGTACCACTATACGCCCACAGACAGAATGGTCAAAGTGCTGAATCGGGAGTACTTGGGCAAAGGTTCACGAGGGTAATAAGCAGGAGGATGAGAATATGATTCAACAACCATCATTCACCATTACAGTCAAAGCAGCTGACTGTTTAGCGAAAATCGCCGAAACTGTGACTCGCCTTGAATATGGTACGGGTTTCAAACGCGACATAAAGCTCCACCGGAAGAACCGAGTGAGATCAATCTATTCGTCGCTTGCCATTGAGGGCAACACGCTCTCACTAGACGAAGTAACCGATGTTATTGAGGGTAAATTAGTTGCCGGAAAGCAGGCAGAAGTCAAAGAAGTAAAGAATGCCTATGAAGCATACGACAGGATACTGGAATTTGACCCATACGTCGTCAATGACTTTTTGAAAGCGCATGAGCTGATGACGGACGGGTTGGTCGAAGAAGCTGGCAAGTTCCGAAGCGGTGATGTTGGCGTGTTTGATGGCGATACCGTGATTCATCTCGGAGCACGTCCTCAGTTTGTGCCACAGTTGATTAGTGAATTGCTCGTGTGGGCTGAGAAGACTGAACTTCACCCTGTGTTGAAGAGTGCAATAGTGCATTGTGAAATCGAAACAATTCATCCGTTCGCAGATGGCAACGGACGCATGGGGCGCCTTTGGCAAACACTCATTCTTGCCAAGTGGAACGAGGTTTTCGCATGGATCCCTATGGAGTCGGTGGTGTATGAGAAAAGACCACAGTACTACGAGGTGCTTCAAAACGCACAGAGAAAAAACGACATCAGCGAGTTCATTGAGTTTACGCTCTCCGCGATTCTCGACACTGTTGAAACGCAAGTGTGGCAGCAGGATAAGCACAAGGAAGAGCATAAAGATAAGCATATTGTTGAGCAACTGCCCGTTACGATGATAGCAGTGCTGAAAGCCCTCGAAGAAAAAAGCCTTTCGCGAAAGGAGATATTCAACGCAATCGGAATGAAGAACGATTTCCGAGCATTCAAGCGCAATGTTGAACCATTGCTTACTTGCGGTCTTATCGAAATGACAGTACCGGAGAAGCCGAGTAGTAAGTTGCAAAGGTACCGGCTTACCGAAGAGGGCAAGGAAGCGATCTAGAAAGAAACAGATGACGGCTAAAAGAAAAAATGAATAAATCGCCTCTAGTCACAACAGCTACTCTATGGAAGCTAAACCGGAATGGGCATCCAAGAAGCGGATTAGTGCTTTCTTGGGAACCGTCCATCTTCCATTGATGTAGATGGCTTCCGGTATCTCGCCGGATACGAGCCATCTGGTGACGGTGCGGGTTGATTTGCGAAGCAGACGGGCGATGTCTGTCGGGGTGAGGTAGCTTGGCAGTGCTTCGATGGGTGTTGTCTCTGTGACCACTTTTGTATTCCCTTCTCAAAGTGCTGAACAGTCTGTATTAACGTATATTAGAAATAATAACGTAGTATCACTTGACATGCAAGTGGCATATCTGATATTCTTCCATCATGGAAGTAAGTGGAAGCAAAGGAAGTCGAATGGATGAACAGGAAACAAACAGTCCCCGTCTCTCTTGGTGGAGGGCCTGTCCGAAGCTATATGTGAATGAAGTCAGCGCGGGTAACAAGTCCTATCGCTTCTTTGCCGAGCTTTCTGATGAGGAAGAACTTATTGAATACGACAGTCTTCCACTGGAGTTTTTCAATCATGAGCTTCAGCGAGTAGATACCACTTCCGAAAAAAGTCTGTTGTTGTTTTGCGAGAAGTGGGGACTGGTGCTCTCTCCGCTCTATGCTTCAAAGACCCATGCGCTATCGCTCCGTGATAACTCAGACGGGCTGACTTACACCAACTACTATCCAGTGAGTTACCGTGACGGCATTGAAGCTCTTGAGAAGCGCTTGGCTGAGGATATAGTGACGTTTAAGGGCAGTTGTGGATTCAACTCTGTGGATAAGGCCGTGGAGCGTGTTATTGGCTCTGAGTTTGCCAGAGAAGCCGTTGTCCGTGGTGACTATGGCAATTTTTGTGGTTTCGGAGCCGTCGTCTCGGTTGACGAAGTTGCTTACACGGTGCGCCTTTTGCAAATTGCCACGGCGATGCAGGCGGCTTTTGGCGCCGGTATGAGGGGAAGCGATATCTTGACCTATCTTCTCAATGACCGTGTGATACCGAGACGGCACCCCTACGAGTTGGAGGAAAGCACGGGCATGGACTTGTTCTTTGGCACTTCTCGTAATGCCTGGGAGTTACATAGACAACAGGAGGCTGTTGATGGCTGCAGCGCCGAGGACGACGATGACGATGAACGTAAAGCCGTCAAGAAACGGATGCAGGCGATCATGGCGATAGAGATGGAGTTGGGTGTCGAGAACTGCCGCACCTTTACCAAACAGGCTGCGCTTAACTTGGCAATGGAAAATGCTTGGGCGCGCGAAGATGGCGACAAGCCAGAGGGTGATATGTTTTGGGGTATATCCCCACAGGTTCAGGAAGGCTCTATTGTCGAGGCCATCCTTGCAAACTTTGATTACGTGATGGCCTCAGAGTTTGAGTGGATAACCTGCGATCATTGCGGGCGCATCTTTAAATACCAGAAAGAATATGATCCTACCAACCGTTATCGCAAATCCATGTTTTGCAAGAACGGCTGCCGCGTGATGAACGCGCAGGAGTCGAAGCGTTTGGAACTGAGTGGCAACGCGGGCCTTACCCCCAATGACAAAAGCCAGCGGAGTTGATTTTGTGGTGGGCGATAACGGATTTGAACCGCTGACCTTGTGCGTGTAAAGCGTGCTAAGTGGGAGGAAATTAACGTATAATTAGGTCATATACGTTAATAATTGGTGCTAAAACAGTCATTGAGGGATGGAGCAGACAGGGTTTCTGCCACCAATCCTGCCACCATCTCTGCCATCAAATTCGAAGTGTGCCGGTGTCCTGTCTTTTGCAGGTGGGGCACCGGCAGGGAACAGCCTCCTGAAAACGAGTGTGAAGGAATAGCGCAACGCATCGTTGCAAAAACCAAACTACTGAACGGAGACATGAAATGAATGAAAGTGAATACAGAGAAAACCAGCCGAGAAAAGAGCTGGAAGGTCAACTACTGCCCGAGCATTTCCATGATGAGAGAACCGGTCTTGACTACACGTTGGTCGATGGAACCTACTACCTGCCTGACCTATTGCCAGAAGACGAGGAATACAGTCCTGGCGTCTGGGCAAGGAAATACCTTCTCTACCTTAAGGACTTCCGACCAACATTACTCAGCGCGATGAGAACCTGCAATTGGAACACGCGCCTGCATGAGATTGACAGGAGAGCCGAAGAAATGTACGAGAGCCTTGTCAGCCAGATGGCCGAACGCGAAGGCTTGACTGAAGGGCTGAAACTCAAAGACCCGACGGCCTGGGCAGGGCTTGCCAACTCAATCCGAAACCGTGCCGAGGAGATCGTTAAGGCGGAAGTCATCTACAATTGAACGTCATCCGTCCAAATAGCTCGTTCACTGTTAGCAAGCATGGCATTTGTCTGCACGTAACCAAATGCCCCTTCAAGGGAAGCCTCCCCTGACCCCTCTGACCAACGAACCGAAAGGCAATCATGATAAACGACAATCCTCACAAAAAAGCCTTCCACATGAGGCTCACCCAAAAGGAATACGACAACCTTCACGCAAATGCAAAGCGAGCAGGATTGCCGCTATCCACCTATGTGCGTTTTATGATGAAGGCTTGCCAACACAAGGAACAACGCCCAGCAGACTGGTTCAAGTTCTACAGCCAGCTCTGCCGAATCGGCAATAACCTGAATCAGCTCACGCACCTCGCCCAATACACCGGCGACATCAACACTGAGGATTATCTGCAATACCGCAAGGATTTCAGTGAATTCCTGATAGTTCTCTTGGGCGAACTCTACAGTCCAGAAAAGCTGGATGCAACGAAGATAATTCAAGAGGCCAAAGCCCAGGAAAAGCAAGAACGTCAATCTGCTTAAAAAGCCAACCATCAACTAAAGGGCACAGGGAATCCCCTGAGAGAAACTCCTCCAGCCATCACACGCCGGAGGAGTTTTCTGCTTCGAGTGGCACACTCAGGCGATGCTTGCTCCAATGTATTCCAATATTTTAGACGAACCCTAAAGAATACTTGTTCTGTAGCATTTACTGTAGTGTTTTCTGCAGGATTATCGGATTATCGGCTACAGTATCATTTGCAGTCTCACTTACAATCTCATGTACAGTCTCGCTTGCTGTCTCGCCTGCTCTACCCCTCTCTGTTTTGCGGATGGCTTTATACCGTCTTTTATCCCGAAGTATTACCGAAGTCTTCTACGATAGAGCGTTGATAGCAAAAGAAGTGAATGTGTCAAAGGTATGCCATTTTTGGTAAACTTTTGTAAAAGTGCATATTGTAGCGGCAAAGAAATCAAACAGCCTAACTTTTGCAATAATTTACTATTATCGGTAAACTATCTACATGACCTATTATGATGACATATACGAACGAGCGATAGATTACTACGGCCTCATCACCTCTGCAGATGCCAGGGAGATGGGGATACCAGTTGTCGAACTTGGAAAGCTTCATAAGCGCGGACGACTTGATCGTGTTGGTCATGGCGTATATCGTATTCGCCACTACATCCCCACGCTACTTGACGGCTATGCTGATGCAGTGGCACTGGTCGGTCGTGGCGCATATCTTTACGGTGAGTCAGTATTGGCAATGCACAACCTGGCTCCTACCAATCCGGCAACCATCAGGATCGCGACATCAAATACTGTCCGGAAGACACTACCGCCTAATCTTGTCATCATCAAAAGAGACAGTGAAGAGCAGACTACAAAGTATGAATGCATCCCATCGCAAACAGTCTTCGAAGCAATCCGCTCATGCATGCCAACCATGATGACCGACAGACTGCTTGATGCAACACGGGAAGCTCGCAGACAAGGACTAATAAACGAACGTGAAGCTAATCAGCTAACAAAGGAGATAAAGAGTGGAAAGAAAGGCACCCAACAGCAGGCGCAACCTCGACGCAGCTATA
Organism: Actinomycetes bacterium; assembly: GCA_009787085.1. GTDB lineage: Bacteria > Actinomycetota > Coriobacteriia > Coriobacteriales > UBA8131 > WRGR01. The sequence goes on along the minus strand of WRGR01000046.1, from coordinate 204,080 downwards.
ATCCGCAAGTTCGGGCATCCGGACGATCAGTACCGAGCACGAGCGATTATAGCAAACACAGTGATAGGGCTGCTTTTACCTGATGGTGTTGTCAAAGGTGGCAGCTCGCTCAAGCTGAGGTATGGCGACAAGGAGACAAGGTACACGACAGACCTCGATGCGACGCGCGCCGAAGAGCTTGATGCCTATATCCGAAAACTGGATGATGCCCTACGAGAAGGATGGAACGGGTTCACCGGCAGAGTGGTTTCCAGACAACCGGCAAGACCGAAAAATGTCCCCGGTGAATACATTATGCAGCCGTTCGATATTAAGCTGGAATATAATCATGCCTCGTGGGTGACGGTTCAGTTTGAACTTGGTCACGATGAGATTGGTGGCACCGATAAACCAGACTTCTGGATAGCGCCTGAGATAGTGACAATGTTTGAGGAGCTGGGATTTTGTCCGCACTCAAGCGATCCGCAAACCGCCAGAGCTTCTGCCACCTTTCTGCCACCAACAGTGCAAATCCCTGCCACCAAAGCAAAAAGGCCAGAGCAAACAACGCTCTGACCAGTGATTTTGTGGTGGGCGATAACGGATTTGAACCGCTGACCTTGTGCGTGTAAAGCACCTGCGCTACCGCTGCGCCAATCGCCCACACAGTGGCAGTCAGTATACTACAACTCGTGGGCTTCTGGCTATTTCGATCTTGCACTCCTGCTGTCTGACCAATTCCCGGCCAACTCCCGCTGTCCGACCGGCCCCGACCGGCCGCCCGACCGCCCGACCGCCCAGCCCCGACCGGCCGGCCCCGACCGGCCGGCCCGGCCTATCCAAACATGCCTCCAGTAAATAGCTTCAGCAGAGTAACAATTAAATTTTCGATTCCTGCTACCCAGAACTCGACCATGTCCGGCTTGGCAATGTAATACACTTAAAGCAGCACAATAAAGTACCGCCAGTAACACCACGCGGAGCGACGTAGCAAGGGGACAAAGCACAGAACAGAGCTACGACAGTACAGGGCCACATCAACAAACGACGCGGCACGGAGAACATGGCAAAGGACAGAAATAAAGGCCGGGTACGCCCCGGAAACCATAAACAATCTGACAGACGAGATTATCGCGAAAGCTGGAAGCAATCTGAGAACCAACGGCATCCCGAGGACTGGGGGCAGTCTCAGCACACGGGGCAGCCTGATGGCTGGAGGCAGTCGCAAAGCCGTGCTTCCCACGGTCGTCATTCGGCTGTTCCCACTAAGGTGCCCAAAAAACCCAAGGCACCCAAGAAGCCTCGGCAGCATCGTCCGAACTTCATTGCCCGTACGGTCAACTCTTGGTTCAACCGCCTACTCAGTGCGGCCTTCAAGGGTTCGGCTGACACGCAAGAAGAGCTTTACGCCGCCCACCGGACTTCTCGGGACTATGTTTTAAACGGCATTGGCATAGCTACTTGGGGCTTAGTGTTCCCGCTGCTGACCATCGTCAGCAGCCAATTGGTGGGCATCGAACAAGCTGGCATGTTCTCTATGGCTTTCGTGGTGGGGACCATCCTGATGTTTCTGGGCAACTATGGTGTTCGTACTTACCAGGTTTCAGACATCCACGAAGAGCATTCGTTTTCCGACTATCAGGCCAACCGTTGGTTGACCTGCATCGTCATGATCGTCGTGGGTGTACTGTATTGCCTTGTTCGGTCATATGCTCCTGATATGTTAACCATTAGCATCGGTGTCTATACCTATAAGATGATCGATGGGTTGGCTGATGTTTACGAGGGGCGTTTGCAGCAGATGGACAAGCTTTATCTGGCTGGTATCTCACAGTCGATTCGCTCTGTCAGTGTGCTGGCGGTGTTCTCGCTGACTCTCCTGATTACCCACAACCTTGTTGCCGCCTGTATCGCTATGGCTGTAATCGCTGCCGCAACCTTTGTGCTCATCACCTTCCCGCTGGCCTATCTGGAGACTCCCCGTTCCGGCAAGCGTAGCATGGGCAGCATTCGCAAGCTGTTCTCCCAATGTTTCCCTTTGTTTGTTGCATTCTTCCTGTATGCACTGATCGACAGCATGCCCAAACTGGTGATGGAGGGGTCGTTGGACTATGGCAACCAACTGTACTTCAATGCCATTTATTTCCCGGCGATGATCGTTTTGCTCACTGTGGGCTTTGTGTACAAGCCTCAACTGGTACGGCTGGCCAACCTTTGGGAAGACCGCAGCCGTCACAAGTTCTTTGACCTGATCATTGCCGCCGTGGCCGTGGTCATCGTGGTGCTGGTGCTGGTGATGATCCTCCTTATGAACTGGGTCGGCATCCCGGTCATGAGCTTTTTATACGGAGTCGACTTCGAGCCCTTCCGAAACATGTTCTTTATCATGCTGGTTGCTGGTGGTATGGCTGCGGCGGTGGACTTCCTTTACCAGATCATCACGGTGCTGCGGAAACAAAAAGCTGTAATGGGGCTGTATCTCATCGGCTTTGGGTTTTCGCTGATGGTCTGCATCCTGTTGGTCAATTTTACCGGCTTGACGGGCGCAATCATTAGCTATCTGATTGTGATGTGCATCCTCTTCGTGCTGCTGTTGATGGAGTTTATCCGTATCCGCTTTGAGTTTTCGCGCCAAATTGCCGAGAAGCAGAGAGAAGAGCGCCGGCAACAGCTGTCCGAAATGATCGACGCAAAAAAATAAGGCCCCTATTCCAGTTCTTGATTTTGTGGATTGGGCATCCCCATAGCAACGCTTATCAAAATATACTTCTGTGAGCAGCGTATCGTATCACCATATGCTAAGATCAGTATGTATCTTCCGGGGGGGAAGTACCAGAGCACAGATTGAATCAGGGACAAGGTTCCGTGCCATACGGAGCAGGTTTATAGGTGTTGCCGAAAAGAACGGCAGTGCCGTAGTTGTGAATATGGACTGGAGGAATTATGGGCACGTTTTCAGAAAGTACAACTGATCGATCGCAGGGGAAGTTATTGAAGGTCTGCATCCTAGGTGTGACGGCGCTGTTGCTCGCCGTTTTGGCCATCTGTGCGACACCCACGTCGGCTCAGGCAGCCACGTATGTGAAAAAATCGGAGGTTGTCAAGCACACGGTCAAGACCTTGGCGGTCAACAAGACCTACACCGTCAAGGCTAAAGCGCGTTATGAGTCGCTCTATAAGATCGTACTCAGAAATCCCGGCAAGCTGACGATCAAGCTATCCGGAGTGGGCAAGAGTTCTGACATGGATCTCTGGGCTTGGTTGCCCACCAAAAACAGGGCATATTGCATGGAGATGTTCATCGAGAATGACAAAGCTTCAAAGAGGGTGTACTACCTGCCAGCAGGGACCTACTATGTTAGTGTTTTGAATTATGCCTTCAGTGCTGACCCCATAAAGATCACGGCATCGTTCGCTTCTGCGACGGACAACCTCAAAGAACCGGTTGGCGGCAGCAACAACAGCCTAAAGAAGGCCAAGGCGGTCAGTCTAAACAAGACTTACAAAAGCATCGTAGGAGCAGACTGTACTTACTTCAACACTGATGGTGTAGACTACTATAAGTTCAGTGTGCCCTATGACACTGCTCTTTTGATTAAGACAGCGGTTTCTGCGGAATTGAAGGGCAAGTATTACACTATCTATGACAGCGATGGTCAGATCTGTGATAGTGAGCAACAGGGCAAGGCTCTCCGAGGTTTCTTTGCAAAAGGCACTTATTATGTTAAGTTTTACTCATATGGCGGCCAAGGCGGAACCTATAGCTTCAACATAGGCTATGGCCCGAACATGACGCTCACGGCACCCAGTGCTACGCAGGCCAAGCTGTCTTGGGTTGCGTATCCAGGGGCTACTTCCTACAAGATATTCAAAGCAACTGGTGGTGGCTCTGGTTGGGCACAGGTTGCCACGACGAATGAGTTGACCTACGACTTTGCGATGGGCAAGTATGACAGTATCTGCTATAGAGTCGTTGCAGTTGTCGGGTCAACCGATTCGGCCAGCAGCTCGGTTTGGCGGTGGCAGTCGGGAAGTGCCTCGCTAGTTGAGTACGATACTTATTATCAGTGACCTGATTTCTTAAGCCGTGCTGACCGAACCACACTGACCAGCACACTGCGGTAAACCCGGCTGCCCTTGCCACAAGCAGGGGCAGCCGCTATTTTGTCGCTTTGCTGCAAATTCATAGCCTTCACCGCTTGACGGCCGTTCAGCTTCTGTATTATTATATTAATTACTTAGTACAGTGATACAAAGTTAAGGCCAGTTGAGCCGTTGCAGCCAACTTGACTTTAGCTTAGTGTCAACTAACAGGCCTGTGTCGTTTTAATCGCTTTGATCTATAAGGAGGTGTGTGTTGAAATGGAAATTCGACAACGACCGCTCTATTAGCGCCCAAATCTCGGAGACTATCCAAAAGGGCATCCTCTCTGGAGTTTATCCCCCAGGGTCGGGGATCCCCAGTGTCCGGGCATTGGCTGTCGAGGCTGGGGTGAATCCAAACACAATGCAAAAGGCATTGGCGGAGTTGGAGGCTCAGGGGCTTCTGCACACCCAACGTACCAGTGGCAGAACGGTGACCAGTGACGAGAAGCTGATCACAGAGCTAAGGCAGCGTATGGCGACAAGCTATATCGATGCTTTTTTCCAGAGCATGATGGGCTTGGGCATCGAGCCGCAGCTAGCGATTGAGATGCTGACATCTCGTAAGACCCCCATAAACCCAACGGAGGTGAGTTGAATGAGCACCATACTTGAGGCTCGGCAGCTGTGCAAGCGTTTTGGTGCTGCCACAGCCCTTGAGCACGTGAATTTTTCATTTGCGCCCGGGCATATCATCGGGCTTTTAGGCCCCAACGGCAGTGGCAAGACCACTCTGATCAAGCTGGTCTGCGGGCTTCTGACACCGACTGAAGGCGAAGTGCTTGTCTGCGGCATGCAGCCCAGCCATCAGACTAAGAGCCTAGTCAGCTACTTGCCAGACAAGCTTTACTTCGATAATTGGATGAAGGTGCGAGACTGCTTGGCTCTGTTTGCCGATTTCTACCAAGACTTCGATCGCGCTAAGGCCACTGATATGATGGCCTCTCTGGGTATCGACACCAACAAGACCTTCCGAACCCTCTCCAAGGGCACTCAAGAAAAGGTACAACTGTCTTTGGTTATGAGTCGCAGAGCACAACTCTACCTGCTCGACGAGCCGATTGGCGGCGTTGATCCGGCTGCCCGCGACTTTATTCTAGACACGATCATCAACAACTACAACGACCAAGGCACCGTGGTCATCAGTACCCATTTGATCTCAGATATCGAGAGGGTGTTAGATGATGTCGTCTTCTTGTTCGGCGGCCGCGTGGAGCGCATGGCCAGCGTCGATAGTCTGCGCGAGCAGTATGGTAAAAGTGTGGACGAGGTGTTCAGGGAGGTATTCCGATGCTAGGAAAGATTCTGAAGTATGAGTTCAAGGCTACCGCACGGATTTTCGTACTGCTTTATGCGGTGTTGATGGTGCTGGCGGGAATCAACGCTGCGCTTGTCGCAACGAGGGATGTTATCAATTCTGAAATTTATTCCTCAGTGGTAATGGGATTGACCATGATCGCTTATGTATTGGTGGCAATCGCGGTATTTGTGGTGACTGCCGTGCTGATCGTTCTCCGTTTTTATCGGATGCTCGGCGCTGAAGGCTATCTATGGCTCACCCTGCCGGCCACAACTGAGCAGCATATTTTGGGCAAGCTGGTCTGTGGTATGGTTTGGTCATGCGCCAGTGCCTTGATCGTGATTGCCAGCATCGTGGTGGTGGTGACCCCCTTTGGGGTGAACGATCAAATCTGGCACGCTGTTTCCAACCTTTGGAACTTGCTGATCCTTACTGGCTTCCAACCGACATTCTGGCTGGTAGCGATGATAATCATGCTGCTGTTGGGCATGTTGTACGGCATCTTGATGTTCTATGCGGCCATGGCTGTCGGCCCGACTTTGGTCAAAAGCCGCCTCGGCGGCAGTGTGCTGGCCTACGTGGTCTTCTATGTCGCCATCCAAGTTGTCGGTTTCATAATGATGTACGTGGGAATGCTGCCAAGCGCCCCGATACTCTCTGCGAACATGGACATTCCGATGTCAGATTCAGGTGTTGTCAGTTGGGCTGCCATGTCGGCGATAGCGCCGGGCATCAATCAGGTGACACTCGCCATCATTATCATCTCTATGGCTCAGTGCGTTCTTTTTGCAGTAGCTTTTTACCTGATAACCCGCTACTACATGAAGCGGCGGCTGAACTTGAGTTAGCTTGACCGAAGGGGCTGCAAAGAAGCTGGTGAGGAGCTTTTTGCCCCGCCCGTCAGCGGCTTGCCCCGCCCGTCAGCGGCGGCGGTTGACAACTCGAGGCTACTGGACTAAGATGCAATGAAAACGTGTCAGGTATCTCCGGGAAGCGTTGTTTTGGTTTTGGAGATAAAAGGGAATCGGGTGAGAATCCCGAACGTGCCCGGCGCTGTGAAAGGGAGCCTTCGCAATAACCACTCCGGTTTCGGGGGAAGGTGCGGTGGGCGATGAACTGAGTCAGAAGACCTGCCTGTCATGTAGTTTATGTTGGATCTGGAACGTCCACATCGTATTGATGTGGACGTTTCTCTTTTTTTGGAAAGGAGGACACAGGTTGGAGAAAACCCAAACTGGCAGACGGGCGAGATGTGCTGTACTTGCTGGCCCCGGGTCGCTGGCGATCGGCGAGCGTGAGTTTCCGGCTGCATCCCCCGACGGCGTACTGTTGGCCGTGGAAGTCTGTGGGGTTTGCCGCACCGACCGCAAGGCTTTCCACATGGGGCAGCGTGACTTGGTGTTTCCCCGTGTCTTGGGACACGAGATTGTCGGGCATCTGCTGGATGTTGGCAGCGCAGTTGTAGGCTTTGAGGTTGGTGAGCGGGTTCAGGTCTTCCCCGGCGTGGCCTGTGGTAGTTGCGAGTACTGCCAACACGGCATCGACAATCTCTGCGACAAGATGCAGATCATCGGCTTTCATTTGGATGGCGGCTTTTCTGAGCTGCTAAGTTTGTCTGGCGACATCCTACAAAGCGGCATCTTGAACAAGGTGCCGGAGGGCTTGGACTCGCGCACTGCCAGCCTGGCTGAGCCTTTGGCCTGTAGCCTGAATATGCTCAAGCGCCTGTCGCTTCAGCAAGCAGAAACTGTGGTGGTTTTCGGTGCCGGTCCTTTGGGCGTGCTTACCTCCCAGTTAGCCCGGGTACGTGGTGCTGAGCGTATCGTCATCGTTGAGCCGATGGCCGCCCGCAGGGCTTTGAGCACACGGCTTGCCGATCTGTCGTTGGACTTTGACAACAATACTGCCAGCGCCATCATGGACTTCAGCCACGGTCGCGGTGCCGATGTCGTATTGCCTTGCTGCCCCGGCAACGATGCCTTTCAGATGGGCTTGGAAGTGGCTGCCAAACGCGGTCAGATCGGCTTTTTTAGCGGCCTCACCGATGCCTCGGACATCGGCAATTCCGCCCTGAACCACGTTCACTATCGCGAGTTGTCGCTGGTTGGTGCCTATGGCTGCTCATCGACTGACGACCGCGAGGCTTTGGAGCTGCTGGCTACCGGCCAAGTGGGTATGGCTGATCTGCCTACCCGAGACATCTCGTGGCCAGAGTTGCCCGAGGTTTTGTTTACACTTGATCCTTTTGAGCATGTATTCACCTTTTTTTACCCGACACCAAAGGAGTTAGAACTATGAGCGACAGCACCCAAGTACGCGAGCAAGCAAACGATCTGGATGCCATCACCAAGGCCGCCGCTGCCCGTCCGATTACCGCTGCCCGTCCATCCATGCCGCTGGCAGGGCTGGCCGACGTGTCCGACGCACCGGCGATGAGCCCCCAAGAATTCGGTGCTTTCATCACCAAGCTGATCAACAAGCACGACCTGAGCCGCGAAGAGACCAGCGCCTGTTTTCGGGAGATCCTCGAAAACCGGCAAAGTGACATGCAACAGGGGGCCTTCCTGGCCGCCCTCACTGCCAAGGGGGAGACAGCTGAGGAAATCGCCGCCGCTTGGCAAACGATCTATGAACTGGACACTGTGAAGGTCAATGTTGACACCGATCAACCTCTGGTCGAGAACTGCGGCACTGGCATGGATGCCGTGAAGACCTTCAACATCAGCACCGCTGCCTCGATAATCGCTGCCGCTGACGGCGTGCCGATGGCCAAGCACGGTGCCCGGGCGATCACCTCGGCCTGTGGCACTGTGGACATCATCGAGGAGTTGGGGGTGAACGTGGAGTGCTCGCCAGACGTGGTGAAAAAGAGCATCGAGACCGCTGGCATCGGCATCTTCAACGGCATGTCCTCGCTGGTGCACCCAACTGCGTTGGGTAGGATCCTGAGCCAGATCGCCTTTGGCACTGTGCTGAATATCGCCGCCTCCTTGGCTAATCCTGCTCTGCCCCGCTATGCCATCCGCGGCGTTTACAGCCGTGACCTTCTGGCTCCGACTGCCGAGATCATGAGAGAGATCGGCTACTCCCAAGCCTTGGTGGTCTACGGCGAGGGTGAACCAGGTATGACCGGCGGCATCGACGAGGCCTCCACCATGGGCTGCAGTTATATTTGCGAGCTGTCTGCTGATGGTCATATTTGCGAGTATCAGATTAGCCCAGAGGAGTTCGGCTTAAAGCCGGCTCGTGCCGCTGACCTGTGCATGGGGGGCGACCGAATGGCTGAAGCCAAGCGGATGAAAGAGTTGCTGGGTGGCCGGGAGACATCGGAGCGTACCGATATCGCCTGCCTGAACGCCGGTTTGATCCTCTACTTGGCCGGCCGTCAGCCCAGCATTCAGGCTGGCTATGAGCGTGCCCGCAACCTGTTGGAGACCGACCAGCCGCTGGACAAGCTCAGAGACTGGGTACGGGCGCAACAATGAGCGAGGCTACGCTGCTTTATGCCCTGAAGTGCGATGCCGGTTACATAAAAGTCGAGGCTGGCAGTTTTCGGGTCGTGGGCTTCTCCAAAGCCAGTGTTTTTGACAGCTTGGACAAGCTGCCGGCCTTTGCCGAGCAAGCTCGTGAAATCAAGGGCTTGCGAGCTGTGGAGCTGCGGATTGTCGAGCGGGATCTGGAGGCGTTGTAAGTATCCAGCGAGGGCGGCAGATGCCGCTGGCCGGATACCTATTGCTCGGGCGATAACTGCTGAAAGTGTTCTACAATTGGGCGATGGAGAAAATAAGGCCCAAGATATCTGAACTGGAAATGCCTAGCAAGGCGGTAGCTGCAAGTAGGCTGGCTGTGGGGCCGGGCAGGCTGTCGGCTGCCGTTAGCGCGGCCAAGCCCGCCGCTGTTGCAGGTCAGGCCGCTGCTGGTGTAGGCCAGCCGGCGGCTGCCGCACCGGGCCAGCCGGCGGCTGCCGCACCGGCTAAGCCGACGATGCCGGCTGGCAGTTTCGGTGTGCTGCTGGTGGCCATTCTCTCTAACTTCCTGCCGCCCTTCGTGGTCAGCGTGTTGAACGTTTCTGCTCCGACCATCGGTGCGGAGTTCCACACTTCGGCCAGTGCCTTGGGCTGGATGATCAACGCTTTTATCCTTTGCAGCGTCTCGCTGGCTTTACCCCTTGGCCGCTTGGGCGATTTGACCAGCCGCCGAGCGCTACTGGTTTGCGGTTTCGTTATCTTTACCGCATCTTCGGCGGCGATCATATTCTGCCCCAGCTTTGCCTGGCTGATCGCTCTGCGCGTCATTCAGGGCATTGGTGGTGCCTGCATCTTCTCCACCAGTCAAGCCGTGCTTACCGATGCCTTCCCGCCGCAGGTGCGTGGCCGAGTGCTGGGTATGTCGGTGTCTGCGGTTTATGTCGGCTTAGCCACAGGTCCGGTGCTCGGAGGCCTGTTTACCCACTATTTCGGCTGGCGTTCGGTGTTCGTCTTCGTCACGGTATGGTCGGCGGTCACGGCTATTATCGGCCTTATTGCTTTGCCGCCCAACTCCAAACCACGGCCGGAAGGCAAGCTGTACCGGCTGCTTGACCTGCCCGGCTGTTTGCTCTACCTGGTGGCCATAGCCTTGTTGGCCTTCGGGTTGAACGACATGCCCACTTTGATCGGCTATGTTGCGGCTGCTATTGGCTTGGCATTGATCGCGGCTTTCATTCTTTACGAGAATCGGGCACGCATGCCCTTGTTAAAACCGGCGCTGTTTAGGCATAACCCCAACTTCATGCTCTCCAGCTTCTCGGCACTTCTAAACTATGGTGCTACCTTTGCGGTCAGCTATCTGCTCTCCATCTATTTGCAACGGGTGATGGGGATGAGTCCGGCCATCTCTGGCCTCGTCTTGATTACCGCACCGGTGATCCAAGCGGTGCTCTCGCCGATCACCGGTCGCCTTTCCGACAAGTATTCGCCGTTCAAACTGGCCTCCTTGGGCATGGGTATCTGTGGCTTGGCTTTGGTCATCTTGGCTTTCGCCAGCGAGCAGACCCCACTTTGGTGTGTGTTCCTAGGGCTGGTGGTGATCGGTGTTGGTTTTGCGATCTTCTCTTCCCCCAACATGAACGCCATCATGAGTTTCGTGCCTCGGGAAGACTCCGGTACTGCAGTCAGCTTTGTAGCTACTATGCGCAATATTGGTCAGCTGATCAGTATGGCCATCATCGCCATCATCGTTAGTGTCAACTTGGGCAGCATACCCATAGCTGAAACTTCTCCTGCTGAGATAGCACATGTTTCCAGGCTGGCCTTCATTGTCTTCATCGTACTCTCTGTAATTGGTATTTTCACCTCGCTAAGCAGGCGTTCGGCCATCACTGGCACTGGGGGTGAAGGCGGCAACGGCGGCAGCGGCGGCGGCAGCGGCGGCGGCAGCGGCGGCGGCGGCGGTCATGGCAGCGGCGGCGGCAATGGCAGCGGCGGCGGCAACGGCGGCAGCGGCGGCGGCAGCGGCAGCGGCGGCAGCGGCGGCAGCGGCGGCGGCGGCGGCAGTGGTCATGGCTCCCCAGAGGCAAAGGTCGCAGTATGAAGGCCAAGGCCGTTCTGCCTAAAAAACAGGGGCAGGCGCTGCTAAAAGTCAGCTTCGGCAAGCGTGATATCTTCGATTATGCGACTGCGGCGCACATTGCACAGAACACCGTCAGGGGGCTTTTGCCTATCACCTTCACTGCCGGCGAAGAGCATCCCGATGTCTTCTATAAAACAACTGGCTTGCTAAGCTTGGAGGCATTCTTAGCCAACAGGCTTTCTTTGCCGCAGCTCCAGTCCCTGCTCCAAAGTGTGGTAACGGTATTGGACACAGTGGCCACAGCGGGGCTTGCAGGCGAAAACTTGATTATGGATGAAGGCTACGTCTATGTTGATGAGGACGCTATCGCCCACTTCGTCTACCTGCCGCTCAACAATGCGGGCATCAAGGAGCGCACGGTTTTGGACTTGCTCATCCACATTGTCAGTCATGCCCGTTTTATGACAGAGGAAAGCCACGTATATGCCGAGCGCGCTTTGGGATACCTGGAGAAACAGACAATGTTCTCCTTAGCTGAGATCAAGCTGTTCTTAGGCGTGAAACCGCTAACGCCATGCCAAGCGGCGGATCATATTGGCGGCCTGCCGTTGCCGGACTTGTCTGCGACGGTAAAACCGGTTTGGGAACCGGATTTTGTCAGCGTGGCCTCAGAGGATCAAACCAAGATACCGCCAGCCCCGGATGATCCGTCCCTGTCTGCCGCCCCGCCAGCCCCGCTGCTGCCAGCCCCGGACGATCCGCCGCCGACAGTACCTGCAGGCTCATCCCAGGCATATCCGGAGGATCCGTCCCCGCCAGCCCAAGATGATCTGCCGCCAGCCCCGGATGATCCGTCCCTGTCTGCCGCCCCGCCAGCCCCGCTACCGCCAGCCCCGGACGATCCGCGCCCGGGTGCCTCCGCAGGCTCGTCCCCACCAGCTCCGGTGATCGAGTGCCCACTGCCCGTTTTGCAGTCAACACACAACAGCAGCCTCTGCCTGATCCGGAAAAGCGACAACAAAAGCTGGGAGCTCAGTGGCAGTAAGCTTTTGTTAGGGCGTTCCAGCAGCGCCGACATCAGGATCTCTGATTCCGTGGCAGTCAGCAGACAGCATGCGTTGATATTTTCTGATGGGGACAAGCTGTTTATCGAGGACCTTGGGTCGGTCAATGGTAGCTTCCTCAATGCCCAGCGCTTGTCTCCACATCAGCCAGTCGAGCTTTCTTTGGGCGATGAGCTGGCAATAAGTAATATCGGATTCAGCATCGATTTTGTCCATCATGATCCGGCGATCCGCCTATAATAATTCTCCAGTTTCAAATAATATGAAAAATTAGAATTAACATGCAATAGTTACGGGATGTCAACAGATAGTAACTCTAAAAATCTTTCAAGCTACTTGAATATGCTATTAATAGATTGTAAGAATTATGTTGATGAACAGAATGTTCAAAATGATCAACATTCAGTAAGGGCGTAAAAATTTGGGGTTAGAAAGTACAGGGCGTAGGTATGTGCGTTATATCGAGACATCTACAATCAGTTTGCTTCAATTTGAGAGATTGCTATCGCTTTCTTCGTAGCATTGCCGACGTGTGTTTTGACATCCAGACATACCTAAAAAAATGTTGCCGTTTTCCGGTGGCAGCAGTGTGATTGGCCCAGCCGCTTCCGGAAATCTTGTAATGCGCGGCCAAGCCGCCTCCAAGCTTTACGCAAAAGGGAAGGTGTGGTTCAACAGAAAGGTGGGGTTTGATTTTGAAGTTACGTGGAAAATGTTCGGCGACTAGGGGTTCAACAATGAAGGCGTTTAGCAAAGGAGATGTGGCGAGAATGAAAGCAACAAGGAAGAAGAGTCCAGTATCGATTGTCACCAGTGTGGCTTTGGCCTGCATGTTGATGTCACTGTTCGCCCTGCCGTTGTTCGCTGACCCTCTGGTGCCCGAGCACGGTGATCTTTATATCCACAAGATCATCGGCACAGAGGGCACTGCAGGCGATGGCACGACGGCATCGGCTCCCAATGGCGGCACTCCCGCCAACGGTGTGGTTTTCGATATCTACAAGGTGGACACCACCACTGCTGCCGGTGCCCCAGAAGCGGGCAAGGTTTACAGGCTGAATGGGTCAAACCTTGAAGTCTATGCCGATATCTCTGCCGCCAGCCCGGAGAATGTCTATCCGGTAGGCACCAAAATATCGGTTACCACCGCAGGCAGTGGTGCTTCTGGTGGTGTGGCCAAGGCTGCTGGCCTTGATCAGGGAATCTACCTGGTTATCGAGGACTTGCAGGGTTCTGCCGGCGCAACCAGCGCACTAGACGATTCACCGCTGTCCATCGAGGCACCCTGTGCCCCCTTCTTGGTGGCAGTGCCGATGACCAGCCAGGACGGCTCTGGCTGGCTGGATGAAGTGCATGTCTATCCGAAAAACCAGATCCTGACTATTAGCAAGGTACTTGACGACTATGATGCTGCCAAGGCCGTTGCCGTTGGCGATACCATTCCCTATGCCATCACGGCCAGTGTCCCCGGCGACATCGCCAATAGCATTTCGTTCAAAGTGACCGACAAGTTGGACGATGCCCTAGACTTCAACGACGATGTTGTTGTCAAGGGGAACCCCGGCGGGGTTACGTTTGTTGACACCACTGACTATACAGTGGACTTTGGCTCCAGCCGTACTGTTGTTGTTGCCCTAACCGCTGCTGGCATGGCCAAGGCCGCCTCTTACAGTAGCTTGGTTGTTAGCTTCAGTACTACGGTCAATGACAAGATCTACGCTCAGAGTGATCCGTCCATCCAGAACAACGCTACTGCCGACTTCGAGAACCACGACGGTGTCGAGATCACTACTGACACTGGCGACGAGGGTCCGAAAATCCATACAGCCTATATCGATATCGACAAGGTCGATCAAGCCGGTGGCGCCCTTGCCGGTGCTCGGTTCAAGGTGGCTACTTCCGCCCAGAACGCCGCTGATGGCAAGTTTCTGAGGATGGATGCCACAGGCAAGCTGATTGATGTTGGTGGCGCTGGCTGGGGCGCCCTTGGCAGCAGCGCTGACTACACGGTTACTTCTGATGTCAAAGGCTCTGCAACTTTCAAAGGCTTGCGCGACTTTGATGGAACCAGCTACAATTCCTACTATGTGGTCGAGGTTGCCGCCCCGGCTGGCTACAACATGCTGACTGCCCCGGAGGTTGTGACCTTCTCCGCTGGTACTCTGAACTTCACTGAGTCTATCGAAGTTATCAACAGCCAAGGCTTCGTTTTGCCTAATACTGGCGGTATGGGTACTATTGTCTTCACGGTTGCCGGCATCGCCATCCTTGGTATTGCCGTGATCGTCGCCCTGACTAGGAAGAAGAAGTCCACTGACAGTCAGGTGGACACAGAGAAGTAGGTTGGCAATGCTAGACCGTTGACCTGCGCGTCAAAGAAGGGCCGTTGCGCTGGCGGCGGCCCTTCTCTTAAAGTCAAGGAGGGAGTGGAATAAACATGGTGAAGCGTGGCATAGTCACCCTTTGCATTTTGCTGGTAGGCTTGGAATTGTTGCTTTATCCACAGATCAGCAATTACTTAGCAGAAAAGAACAGCTCATCGGCCATTCAGGTCTATCAAGAAAAAGTATCAGAGTTTGATAAAGCCGACCTGCGGGCTGCTTGGGATGCGGCTGAGGAATACAACGAGAGCTTGACAGGGGCACCAGTCCACGACCCCTTTGTTGAAGGGTCGGGTATGGCCATGCCCGAGACCTATTGGCAGACTTTGAACATTCGCGGGGTGATGGGCTTTCTGGATATACCCAAGATCGGGGTGAACCTGCCAATCTATCATGGCACCAGTGAAGAGACGTTGAACAGAGGAGTCGGGCATCTTGAGGGCTCTACCCTGCCAATTGGTGGCATTTCCCGTCACTGTGTACTTTCTGGCCATACCGGACTACCTACTGCCCGGCTTTTCACCGATCTTATTGAGTTAGAGGAGGGCGACACTTTCTATATCAATGTCTTGGATCGAACACTAGCCTATCAGGTTGACCAGGTCAAGGTGATCGAACCTAATGTGACCGACGACCTGCAGCGGGTGTTGGGCAAGGACTACTGTACGCTAGTCACCTGCACTCCTTATGGTGTCAACAGCCATCGTCTGTTAGTGCGTGGCAAAAGAATACCTTATGATACCGAACAGCATCATACGACAGAGAGGGTTGCCAGCTCTTCGGTAGACGGCATGGTTGTTCAGGCTGCTGCCATCACTTCGGCTGTTATGCTTGGGCTGATCGTTCTGGTCATATTGCTGAAACGGCGTGAGAAGCGCAAGGACGATCCAAAACCAAAGCAAGGGGGCGAATAGCATGGTCGAGAAACCTACCGAGAAGCGAAAGAAAAAACACTCCAAAATACGCCTTGTAATCGTCGCTGTCATAGCAGCGGTTGGCATCTCCGTTCTGGCCTACCCATGGTTTATGAACTTGGTGTACGACGATCAGGTGAGCCAGTTGAAAAATGATTTTCTGCAAACGGCCACCAACGAACAGAGCAGCGATTTCGACGCACTGTATCGATACCTGAAACAGGAGAACGAAAATTTGGCGCAGACGAACCAAGCCGCCCTAGTCGATGCCTTCTCCTACCAGACAGCTGCCGTCGATCTCGGTGGCTACGGCATCAAAGACGGGATCATCGGCTTTATCAGCCTCCCAAAGATCAATATCGAACTGCCCATCCGACTGGGGGCGAACAGTGAGAACATGCAAAAGGGGGCGGTGCACCTGACTCAGACCAGCTACCCAATCGGCGGTGCGAGCACCAATGCGGTGATCGCTGCCCATCGCGGCAACCTGATGAACATGTTCCGGCACATCGACGAGCTGCAGGTCGGTGACGAGGTGAAGATTATCAACTTCCGTGAGACGCTGGTTTACCAAGTGGTGAACATCGAGATAATCGACCCGCATCAGATCGGCGCGATCAAGATCCAGCCCGGACGGGATATGGTGACCTTGTTCTCCTGCCATCCAGTAGGCACCTCCCAACAGCGCTACCTTGTGCAATGCGAACGAGTGAAAGTAAAATAAAATACTAGCATAATAGATAATAGATATGATATAATCTCCCTATACTTTAAGACTTCGCTGTTGTCTGCTGATGTTAAGAAGAAAGGGATGATATGAGAGAGAGTGTTGGGAACGGAAGAAGCAGCCATTGGCTGCGAGTCACGGTGCCGTTGCTAGCGGTGCTGTTGGCAATGCTGTTGGCCGTTGGGCTGCTGCCTAGTCGGGCCCGGGCGGCAATTAGTGGCACTGACGGCGCGGCTACGGAACTTGAGTTTGAGGTATCGGGCGATGAGGTCTATGTCACCGGCTGTTCGGGCAGCCCCTCTGAGATCGTGGTTCCTGAAAATATCGCCGGTTATGCCGTGGTTAGCGTTGACTTGTCGTGGCGTGGCCTCAGCAACCTTGATGTCAGCGCCTGTAAATCGCTCAGGTATCTGGACTGTTCCGGCAACCAGCTTGCGGTTTTGGACATCAGTGCCAACCCGTTGCTGGAAGAGCTATACTGCTACGACAATCAACTGACCAGCCTGAATACCGCCAATAACCAAGGGCTAGTATACCTGTCTTGTGCCAACAACCAGCTGACTGGCCTGGACATCAACGCCAACAAGGCGCTGCGCTTTCTATACTGCGAGCATAATCTGCTGAAATCTCTGGACATCGGGGCTAACGCCGCGCTTGTCTATCTGGACTGCTTTGGCAATTACCTCACCGACCTGCAATATCTCAGTGAATGGCTGAAGGGCAATGAGGGTGAGCTGCTGCCGCAGTATTTGGAGAATAGCTTTGGCTTGGAATGCTGCCTTGTTGACGGCGGCGTTGCTATCAACGGCTATTCCGGGGAATCGTCCGAATTGGCTGTTCCGGAGAAGATCGCAGGCTATGCGGTGCGCAGTATCGATTTGCCAGGGCACGGTCTTACTGGCCTTGACGTCAGCGACTGCACGGCGCTGGAGTTCCTGAACTGCGATGGCAACGGCTTGAAGGCTCTGGATGTCAGCGCCAACCCGGCGCTGCGGGAGTTGCGCTGCTATGGCAACGGCCTGACAGTCTTGGACGTCTCCCACAGCCCGATGTTGCGCTACCTCTCCTGTGGCTACAATCAGCTTGCTGGCCTCGATGTCAGCGCCAACCAGGCCCTGCAGGAGCTGTATTGCTACAATAACCAGCTGACCGGGCTGGACATCAGTGCCAACTCGGAGCTTGGTTATCTGGATTGTTCCTGTAACAATATTTCTGACACTGTGGCTATCGAGGAATGGCTGGTCAGCCACAGCGGCATGGTGCTGCCGCAGAATATGAAAAGCGACTCTGATTTTATCTGTCATGTTGGTGACGGTGGTATTTACATTACCGGCTACAAGGGGAGCATGAGCGATGTGATTGTTCCTGAAAAGATCGTAGGTGCCGATGTGCTGGGCATCGAACTGCTGAACAACTGGAACATCACCGCCCTCGATGTCAGCCGTGCTTCGGCCTTGCGCTCACTATCCTGCTTCGGAGACTCTCAACTCAACACCCTTGATGTCAGTGGTTGCTTGGCGTTACGGTTCCTGAACTGCTCTGGCTGCCCGTTGGTTGCCCTCGATCTCAGCGGCTGCGAGGCTTTGCTGGAGCTGGACTGCTCCGGCTGCTCGCTGACGGCGCTAGATGTCAGCAACAATCCAGCACTGCGACAGTTAGACTGCTCCGCCAACCAGCTTATGGCCATTGATCTTGGTGGCTGCGAGGCATTACGGTCCTTGGACTGCTCCGCCAACCAGCTGGGTGGCCTGGACATCGGCAGCTGTGCCGCCTTGGATGAGCTTTATTGCCAGAACAACTGCATTGCCGATGTCAGCGGGCTGGCGGCTTGGCTGAAAAGCCATACTGGCCGGGTGCTACCTCAAAACGCCTCCGGTGTGCCGTCTTTGCCCAAGACAGAGGCTCCCGTTGTCACTGTCCAGCCAGTTTCAGCAGTTTACAGCCAAGGTGCTAAGGCGACTGCCCTGAGCGTTGTCGTTGCGGCTCCTGTCGGATCAACGCTTGCTTACCAATGGTATGTCAACAGCACGGCTGTCACTAGCGGCGCGAAGACGATCAAGGGCGCTACAGCGCCCAACTATATTCCTAATACCTTAACTAGAGGCAATTCCTATTACTTTTGTAAGGTGAAAACCAGTATGCCGGGTACAGTGCCGGGTATGGCCACAGTGACAAGCGCTATTGCTTCCGTTCGGATTACGGCTGCCCCGACCGACGGCGGCGACGGCAGCAGCAGCAGCGACGGTGGCGGCGGCAATGCCATAGTGCCGACGCCGCCCACTGCCCAGCCGCCTGCTGCCCGGCCTTCCGCCCGGCCTTCTGCTTTGCGCACTGTTAGGGCTAGTGGCATCAAGACCCAAGTTGTGCTCTATATCGTCAAAGGCACTTCGCTGACGCTGCCGGCCGCCGTTCAACCCTACAATGCTACCAACAGGGCTGCGATCTGGACGAGCTCCAACCCCAAAGTGGCCAAAGTCAAAGCTGGCAGCGGCAGAGTGGTTGCCCTGAAGCTCGGCAGTGCCAAGTTGACGGCTATCGCTGCGGACGGTCGGAAAAAGGCTAGCTGCAAGGTCTACGTGGTGGCCAAGGCCACGAAGTTGAAGTCGTTCAGCATCGGCCAAGGCAAGGCCGCAAGTATAGTGGTGGGGAAGAGTCTAGTTCTTGTTCCGAGACCTATTCCGGCCAAGGCCTGTCGGGCGGTGGCCAGTTATGCGTCCAGCAACCGGGCAGTGGCGACTGTGGATGCCGTCGGCGTGGTTTGGGCGCTGGCGCCTGGCAAGACGACCATCACGGTTAAAATGGGCGGCAAGACCCAAAAACTCAAACTCACAGTGAGCCAAGTTACCGCCACCAGACCTCTGACCAAGCCGGTGCTTCCCTAGAGAACGCCGATCAATCCCAAACTACAGTCATTGCCGGCTTGAACTGCGATCTTTCCCCTGGTCAGCAGGGTGAAAGATCGCGGCTCGGGGGCGCATTGACGGAATTGTGAGTTAATCGGCGTCTCCCTAGGGCGGTTCGGATCACAGCCTAGCATGGCAGCATTAATCGGCGTCCCCCTAGCCCCTTCGGGCTGCCAGTTGCCCGCAGGCACCGGCAATGTCGCTGCCCCGTGAGCGCCTGAGTGTTGTCTCTATGCCGCTGGCCTCCAGCTGTCGGCGAACGGCTTCGGCCCTAGCCGGACTGGAGGCCTGCAGCTCTGCAGTTTGCCCAAGATTCAAGGCGATCAGGTTGACGTGCACCTTCAAGCCGTGGCAGAAGGTGCATAGTGCCTCGATCTCCTCTGGCGTGTCGTTTATGCTGTCGATCAGCGTGTACTCCAAGGAGACTCGTCGACCGCTGTGCTTTTGGTAGACCGTTAATGCCCGGTGCAGCTTATCTAGGCTTTGCTGGGCAAGTTTGGGCATCAGTTGGTCACGGCTGGATTGAATGGCAGAATGCAGTGACACGGCCAGTGTGAACTGCTCCGGCTCGTTGGTAAAGCGGCGGATGGCTGGTATCAGACCGCAACTGCTGACCGTCAGGCGGCGGGCAGCGATGCCCATTGCCCGCTTGTCGTTCATCAGCCGTAGCGCTGCCAGCGTGTTGTCATAGTTGGCAAAAGGCTCGCCTTCGCCCATGGCCACCGCATTGCTCACCCGAGTTTGAAAATCCGCAGCCACCACTAACAGCTGATCGAGCATCTCGCCGGGAGCCAAACTGCGCGTCAGCCCGAGGTGGCCGGTGGCGCAGAAGACGCACCCCATAGCGCAGCCGACTTGGGTGGAAAAGCAGACTGTCAGCCGGCCGTTGTCCGGGATTCCGACGCACTCCACGCGCTCGCCGTCGGCCAGCCCCAAGAGGTATTTACGGCTGCCGTCGGTGGAAGCCTGCCGTTTTAGCAAAGTTGGGGCAGCCAGCGGCTCACGTTCGGCAAGAGCGCTGCGTAGGGCAGACGGCAGATTGGCCATCTGCTGGTAATCAAGCAAAGGTGGCTGTAAGGGCCGACCATATAGCCAGTGAACCAGTTGGTCGGATCGGTATCTTGGCTGCTGAAGGTCGCCTATCAGCGCTTCCAAGGCATCTGCCCCATAGCGCTTGATGCCCAATGCTGGTGTCTCCAATTCATCATCCTCGCTACGTCTTGTAACTTCCGGCTTCTCATTGTAATCTGTATTCTCTACAATCGACAATAACAGGATTCTAAGTCGGCTTGACAGGATGTGGAATGGGGCATACTCAGCATATGAAACTGCATATCGTCGTGTTGGCAGGTGGCAGCTCCAGCGAACGCGAAGTGTCTTTGGCCTCGGGACGGGCGGCTGAGGCAGCCTTGAGTGCTCACGGGCATGAAGTGAGCCGAATCGATCCGGTAGCGTCAGACTTCATAGAGCGGCTATGCGCCTTGCAGCCGGACGTGGTGTTTTTGGCCTTGCATGGATCGGGCGGTGAAGATGGCAGCATACAGGGTCTGCTCGACCTGATTGGGCTGCCCTATACTGGCAGTGGCGTACTGGCCAGCGCTTTGGCCATGGACAAGGAGAAGAGCAAGCTGTTTTACCGCAGTGTTGGTTTGAACGTACCAGAAAGCCTGACGCTGAGGGCAGGGTTTGTACCACCCCAACTTGGGAATCAGGCATCCGGTCAGGATCAGCCCATCCCCGGCCTCCCTGCCGCCGCTTGGCAGCAAGCCGAGGCAGGGCTGGCCCGTCTTGGTCTGCCCTGCGTGGTCAAGCCGATGGCCGGGGGTTCGTCGGTGGGCATCTCCATCGTCAACCAAAGCAGTGATCTGCCTGAGGCGTTGCAAAAGGCCTTCTCCTATGGCAGCGAGGTCTTGGTCGAACAGTTTGTCGAAGGTATGGAGGTGACGGCCTCAGTGCTGGGCAACGCCAGTTTGCGGGCTTTGCCGATTGTCGAGATCTTGCCCCATGCTGAATTCTATGACTATCAAGCAAAATACGCAGATGGTGGGTCAGATCATATTTGTCCAGCACGCTTGCCTGATGGGGTCAGCGAACTTTGCCAGCAGCACGCCAGCGCAGCACATCAAGTGCTGGGCTGTCAGGGTGTCTCCAGAACGGACTTTATCGTAGATGGACAAGACGTGCCCTGGGTCATTGAGACCAACACGATACCAGGCATGACGCCGACCTCGCTTTTGCCTCATGCTGCCCAATGTGCCGGCCTAGACCCCGGGCAGCTCTACACCCTGCTGGCCGAACTAGGCATCGAAGCACACGGTAAGCGGGCAGCAGGGTAGCGCCCCGGCGCTTCCCCAGAAAAGGAGGACAAGATGTACGATATTGCGATCATCGGCGCTGGCCCAGCTGGGCTTTCGGCAGCTATCACTGCTCGTAGCCGCAACCAGCAGGTGCTGGTGCTTTCCAACCCGCTAGCGGCCTCGCCCCTGGCGCGCTCCCAGCGGGTTGACAACTACCCGGGGATGCCCGAGGTGAGCGGCTTATGTTTGCTGCAAACAATGTATGCTCAAGCCGAGAAGCTGGGTGCCGAGATACGGGAAGGAAGGGTTGTCTCTGTGTTGCCCTTCGGCCAGCAATTCGCCTTGACCAGCGGCACAGAGGACTATCAAGCTGCCACGGTGATATTGGCTTTGGGCATAGCGGCTGCCGAGTCTTTTCCTGGAGAAGCCGAGTTCTTAGGGCGCGGGGTCAGCTACTGTGCTACCTGCGACGGCATGTTGTTCAGGGGGCGGCGAATAGCTGTGATCGGCTTGAACAGCGAGGCTATAAGCGAGGCCACATTTTTGCAAGGCATCGGCTGCGAGGTGGTTTACCTGGCACCGAAGGCTGATTCTGAGCTGATGAAGCTAGATGTGGGCATAGAGCGGCGAGTAGGCAAGGTGACAGCGATTACCGGCGATGGTAAAGGCGTCACGGCCATAGAGTTTATCGATGCCGCCGACCAGGCCGCCGTGCAAGTGGATGTGGCAGGTGTCTTCATCCTCCGGCCAGCGATTGCCCCAGACGCGCTATTACCGGGCTTGGCGCTGGACGGTGCCTACATTAAGGTGGAGAAGGACATGGCAACCTCAGTCAAAGGTGTCTTCGCAGCCGGCGATTGCGTAGGAAAGCCCCTACAGATTGCTAAAGCCGTTGGTCAAGGGCAACTGGCAGGCTTTGCCGCAGTCGATTATTTGGGGAACACAAACACCGCTTAGGGGGATGCCGAATTAAGCAAAACCCTAGTCATTGCGGCCTCCGGATCGCAATTTTTCACCATGTTGATCAGGGGAAAGGTTGCCGGTCAAGTCGGCGATGACTGGGGTTTGGGATTGATCGGCGCTTCCATACGGCTAAATGCGGCTCATGTTGACTCGCAGTCCGGTGCGACAGTGCCAACTCAGCGCCTTTCGGCAAAGGCGCGTGCCGTCTGTGCCCGGTGCCGGCTGCTGTGCCGTTGCCGTCGGCGCGGTGCGCGGTTCCGTGCATCTCGGCCTTATGGTTTTTTGTGGTACTTTGCCGTCGGCGCGGAATTTGGCTTGACAGGGCGGCCCCCTGTGCCGCAGCTATGGCTGCGAGCTAGTACGTGTAGACTACGACGAGAAGCTGTCGAACTACCAAGCCGAGATGAGCGTGTTGAGCGAGAGCCTTGACTGCCGGGGGAGAGGGCTGAGGAACATAATCGTGGCGGCCGGCGACTCGGAGTCCACGGAGGGCCTCATGCAGGGAGGCCGGGGGTCGGTTATCGTCAAGGTCAGCCCAAGGGCGGCCGGCGGCCAGACCGGCCGGCCGGAGGCGGCTCGGACGGAATAAGCGTTGCAACAGTCGGCGCTTCCCTGAAGAAGCCGTCGGCTTATCCTTTTTTGTGATAAATGCTGATGTTCCGCTTCCGGTCGGCTATCTTTATCTCATAGCTTTCCGACTGCTGGTTGTAGCCTCGCATCTGCCAGAATCCCAAGCCGTTCTGGTCGATGGGTATGACGTAGAGGTTGTCGGTTGCCACCTCGGCATCTTGGGCATCGGTCTCGATTTTGCTGACAATGGCAGTGCCAACGCCTTGTAGGCGGTTGTTGGGATTGACTATCATGTGCTGGATAATCCAGTCGGGTTTTTGTGGCCAGCCGATGATCACCAAGGCATAGCCGACCAGCTCGTCGTTGCGATAGGCGCGAAAGAGCATCTTGGCGGCATCTTCTGATGGTTTCAGGATATCCAGCTCATCGGCAAAGCTGATGTCAACCCGGGCAGTGCCGATAGCATTAGCGATATTGGCCATTGCCGCCACGCGCAGCTTCTCGATCTCAGCAATCTCAATGCCTGCTAACTGGGTGGTGAACGCGGCGCGTACATCGATACTTCCCGGAGCTGGCTTCTCGGTGGCAAGAGCCTCAAAGCCCTTTGGCGGCTCTTCTCCGGTGGGCATACGGGTACTTGTTTTGGCATCATCGGACATAATGCACCTCCTCGCCGAACAACGATTATAATTCGGCCATAAGCATAACATAGTGTTGGCTGGCATATTCGGCTGGCGGTATGGTGGGCTTTGTTGTCGTGCTGAGGATATACTATTACCATGAGCGACAACCAGACAAAGACAAACAAGGGAAGCGCCTATTTACTGCTGTTGCGCCATATTGTGGGCAGCACTCACCCCTTGGCCGCCCGAACGACCTTGGGGCGGGCCTGCTTGCAAGGTGGTGTGGCATGATTTGTACCATGCTGCCGCTGGGCGGCGGCGCAAACAGGACACGAAAAGCCAGTGCCATTTTCATGGTCAATTCGGCACTTCCCCAAGGCTATCGGCAGCTCTCCAATGAGCTGGCCGAGGCACCGCTGTTCCATCAGTTTGATGACGGCAGCTATCCGCCGACTGTTGGCAACTACCTTGCTTTCTATCAGCGTTTTCAGCCCTCTGCTGAAGACGGTTACCGCTTCTTGGCCGGACTCGAGGGCATTATTAGCGCCGAGCTGCCAACCCGGCCAACTGGGGCGGCAGCTGATCAAGAGTCTACAGCGCTGCCCTCGGCCGCTTCTGGCCGTGAGCTGTTGGGGAGGGTGGGTCAAGTCGTGGGCATAGTTGTTGGGCCCGAGGCAGAGAGCCTGAATATTTTGGCCTCGCAGGGCTGGGTGCTGCACTGTATGCTGTCCTTGGTCAATTTCGAGTCCGAGACGAAGCATTTTTCGGGAGAAGTCGCTTGGTTTGCCTATAATGGCCAACTGCATGAAGAGCATAAGCAATCATTGGAGAGGTTCATTGCTAACATTGCTAAGCGCATTGGTGGTGGCGATCACCCGCGGATTGCGTTGAACCAAGAGGATTTCGCCCATGTCTTATCTAGTGGCGGCGCTTGGCACCTAACGAAGGCTGAGCCGCCCGTCGGCCTCCCCCCTAACAGTATCAACTACCGGAAGAGGAGAGGCCTAAGCGAGCGGCTGGTGGAACTAGCTTATGCGCAGAAAGCCGGCTGCTCGATAGCAGCTTGGGTCGGCACAGCAATAATCGTGGCGCTGATTGTCTGGCTGATCATCAGCATCCTCAACTAACCAGAGAGCCAAAAGGTGCCGATCAAAGCTGTCGGGCATCTTCCGCAGGGTTGATGTCAGGGGCCTCGGAAGCTGAAGCCTCGTCGACGACCTCGGCCACAGTGGCTAGGCTCTCAAGTTCCAGAGGCTCGGTTGCTCCGGCCTGCTCAGCGCCCGGGTCGGTCGCAGCGGTCGTAAAGCCGTCCGGGCTGGCATCGGCATCGGTTTCGGTGGTTTCAGCAACCTCGCCAACCTCCTCAGCTTTGCCCGCATTTTCCGACACGTCGGCTTCCGCGCTGTCTGCGGCAACTTCTGCTTCCTCGGTGCCGCCGTCGACAGCCTCTCCGACCTCGGCAGCCTCATCTGGCTCGTCTGTCTCAACAGCTTCAACGACCTCGGGAGCCTTCTCGTCCACCACCATAACGGTGATGGCGGCGCTGATCTCGCGGTAGATGGAAACCACTGCCGTATGCTCACCAGCGGTTTTGATCGGGGCGCGCAGGTCGATCTGCTTGCGGTCGATCTCTTGGCCGATCTGCTCGGCCACAGCGCTGGCGATCTGCAGGGCAGTCACCGAGCCAAAGAGCTGGCCTTCTTCGCCGACTTTGGCGGGGATCGTCACAACCTTGCCTTCCAAGGCGCTGACCAGCTTGTCGGCGCTATCTAGGCGCTCGGCCTCACGCTTGGCAATATTGTGTTTGCGTAGCTCCAGTTGCTTTAAGTTCCCCTTGCTGGCCTCCACGGCCAGTTTTTTGGGAAAGAGGTAGTTCACGGCGAAGCCGGTCGCCACATCGACGATGTCGCCCTCACCGCCCTTCCCCCTGAGTTCCCCCAAGAGAATGACTTTCATCTCACTACCTCCTAACTACGGCTTTTGCGGTCGAGACGGCTATTGACCACAGTTACGGTGTAAGGCACCAGCGCAATCTCCCGTGCCCGCTTGATGGCCTGAGCCAGATCATGCTGGTGTTGGGTGCAGGCGCCAGTTACCCTGCGGGGCTTGATCTTGCCGCGGTCGGTCATGTATTTGCGCAGCATAGTGGCATCTTTGTAATCGATGAAGTCCACTTCCTCCTTGCAAAACTGACAGTACCTCTTACGGGGCTGGCGAACGTATTCAGCCACGATGTACCTCCTTTGAGTCTAGAATGGGATGTCCTCGTCGTAGACGGTGATCTCCGGGGCAGGCGGGATGTCAACTTCTTGCGCACCACGTCCGCTGCCGCCGTCGCTGGCACCGCTGCCACCACGGGCGCTCATGAAATCGACCTGATCTACTGTCACGTCGATCTTGGAGCGTTTCTTGCCGTCCTGTTCCCAAGACGAATAGTGCAGGCGACCGTCGATGGCCACCTTCATGCCCTTGACTAGGATGCGTGACAGGGCTTCGGCACGGCTTCCGAACACCGTGCAGTCGATGTAGTTGGGGTAATCCTCCCACTCGCCGGTAGACGCATTCTTCCGGCGGTCGTTGACTGCGACCCCGAAAGTAAGCACTGAGGTACCGCTGGGCGTACTCCTCAGTTCTGGGTCGCGGGTCAGGTTACCACTGATCATTACTTTGTTGATGCTCATGCCAATCACCTTGTTTCTTGGTCGCTTGATCTGGTGCGGGTTTTAGTCGCGATCGGTACGCGCCACAATGATGAAGCGCTTAACCGCGTCAGTAATGCGCAGCACACGGTCGATTTCGGCGATGGTAGAGGGGATGGCGTGAAAATCAATCAACGTGTAATCGCCGTCCACCAAATGGTCTATCTGATAGGCGAGCTTGCGGCGTCCCCAGTTGTCCACATTGTCGACCGTACCGCTCTGGGAGCTGATGGTAGAATCGATCTTGGCCAAAGTGGCCTCACGCTCATCCTCTTCCAAGGCAGGGTCAACGAGAAACAATAGTTCATAAGCCTTCATGGTTCACCTCCTTTGGGCTGATACGGCTCGGGTTTGGAAGGCAACTATCCGAGCAGGAAAAGAACTCGCGTAGTGTACCACGATTCGGCTACCGATGCAAATAGGCATCAAACTGCTGCTGGCTTTCCGGGCGCATCCTAACCTTCTAAGTGTCTTTCCAAGTGTCTGCCGCGCTGTTTGCTCGCGCTATTGTCCGTATCTTACCCGCGCCTTCGACTTTTTGCTTCGCACAAACTACCAGTATGTTACTGACCCGTTTTAACAGAAACTTGAAGAAAACTCTAAGCGATCTTGAAACAGGGTAGAATCAAATCTGAAAATCATCAGGCCAGCAGCGTTACGAACGAAACCAAGGGGGTTTGACTTCGGGCGTCGGCGATCGGCAACGATGCCTGATGCTGGCCACTAACAAAACCCGATAGGAAGGATCTAGAAAGTTGGCAAACACTGACGCCCCCGTGTTGCCGCAAGGCCAAGAGCCGCCATATAACCCAGAGGCCGAGCAAGCTGTGTTGGCGGCGATGATCCTAGACAAGGATGTTTTGGTGGATGCCTTGGCTAGGCTGCGTGTTGAGGACTTCGCCCGTGTCGCCCATCGCAATATCTTCGAGTCCATCAAGGAGCTCTCCGATAAGCATTCGCCGGTGGACCAGATCACGCTGGCCGACCGCTTAGAGGCGCGCGATCAATTGCAGGCAGTCGGCGGCATCAGCTATCTGGTGGCTTTGGCCAACAATTCCATCGCCATCTACAACTGGGAGCACCACCTGGAAATCGTCCGCCGCTATTCCCTGATGCGTGCCTTGATCGGTGCCGCCCATGAGATCGAAAGCTTGGCCTTCAGCCCTTTGGACGACACCGAGGAGATTGTGGAGAAAGCCGAGGGGCATCTGCTGAAAGTAACCGAGAAACGGGTCGAGTCGGACTTCGTGCGAATCAACGAGTTGTCCCGGTTGGCCATGGAGGCGATCGACGAACAGGCTCATAGCCAAACGCGGATCCTCGGTGTGCCATCCGGCTTTGTGGACTTGGACAAGGAGCTGGCCGGGTTCCGGGCTGGCGACTTGATTATCCTGGCTGCCCGTCCCGGTGTCGGCAAGTCCACTTTGGCCATGAACTTTGCAGTCAACTCTGCCAAGAAAGGTGTGACGGTGGCCTTCTTCTCCTTGGAGATGCCCTCCGAGCAGATCACCCAGCGTATCATTAGCGCCGAGGCCTCGGTCAACCACTGGCGAATGCGCACCGGCGACCTGAGTACGGACGACTGGACGAAAATCATAGGAGCCTGTGGTGAACTTAACGACTGCGAGCTGTACATTGATGACAATCCTAGCTTGAACTTGATGCAGCTACGCGCCAAGGCCCGGCGGCAGATGCGTGACGTGGAAAAGGACAAAGGCTTTATCGTCATCGACTACCTGCAACTGATGCAGACTTCACGCGGTCGCTACGAGGGGCAGCGGGCGATCGAGATCGGCGAGCTGACCCGCGGTCTGAAGATTTTGGCCAAAGAGCTGGGTGTCCCGATCATGGTACTCAGCCAGCTGAACCGCAGTATCGAAGGTCGCGATGATAAGACACCGCAGCTCTCTGATCTGAAGGAATCGGGGAGCATCGAGCAGGATGCCGATGTGGTGTTATTCATCGACCGGCCGATGTCCTCCAAGGAGCTGGAGTCAGAAACGGCCGCATCTGCGCAAGGCACACCTGTCAATAATGCGACACTTTACATCGGCAAGAACCGCAA
The DNA here is from genome assembly GCA_009787085.1 of Actinomycetes bacterium. Classification (GTDB taxonomy): domain Bacteria; phylum Actinomycetota; class Coriobacteriia; order Coriobacteriales; family UBA8131; genus WRGR01. The sequence continues at coordinate 175,902 of WRGR01000046.1, read as the reverse complement.
CGGTGCAACCGGGCGGGTCAAACTAATCTTCGACGGCCCCTTCGTACGCTTCCGGAATATGGTAGTAGTAGACGAGCCGGCTCCCGCCATTTACAGCGATGCCCCGTTTTAGGAGCAGCCCAGAAAAGTGCCGATTTAAGCGCAAGGCCCAACCATCGCCAGCCAAGCCCGCGATGGTTGTCGATGGTCGTAGGCGTTAACTAAGCCGAATTCGGTTTGGTTAACGCCTATCTTGTGCGCGTAAGCTGACTAGCAAATCAGTGTTTTTGAGGGAGCCAGCCGTGATGTTGCCCCCATAGCAGGCCATTCTCTCTAGGGGCCTTTCCGAGCTCCATTCGGTGCCTTTTATGTATCATATTGGGGCACCATGATCGCCGTATGTCCAATAGGGCGCCAGTTTGGTGAGCGTAATATTCTCCCTGTCCTCGTCAGTGTAGTCGTCGAAATAGGAAAAATCGATATGTAGGTAACTCTGAGCGTCTTGGGTATTGCAAAAATCGAACCCTACTCCCAATCTGTCCACCTCTATGGTCATCCAGTAGGGGCTGTCTAGGAAGAACCTCCTGATCGCCGCCTCGGCGCCACCGAGCTTCAAATCGTACTGGATGACGATCTGCTCGTTGTTGCCAAGGGAGACAAAGCCATATCCGGCTTCGGGGTGGCGCAAGAAATAGTCGGCGATCTCACAGATGTCTTTCTCGTGCTTCCTGAAGTCCGCTGCCACGCCCGCATCCACCAAGGAAAGGTCAAAGTGCGAGGGGTAAGCGTAGTTCTTGACGGTCACAGCGGTCAGTACTTTTCTCATCTGGGTTTTCATTCAGTCTCCTTTAGGCGGTGATCCTAGTTCTGGGTTAAGTGCGGGCTGGTGTTCATCTTGTAGGTCAGAATAGCGTCGGTAGTGTTGTCAATTTTCTTTGAGATGTTGTACCACGTTATCTGCCCATTGTCGCCGTACTCGTAGTGGTCTTTGTATGCCTGCTCTACGCTATTATTTTTATTGTTGTCGGCAATGTCACCGTTGACGCTAAACTCGTAGGCTTTGAGCATCATCTCAAGATCGTTGGTAACGGCCTTGGGGCTGCCGTTTTTGTTTATCATAATATTGTAGAAGAACTTACCTTCATTCATACAGACTGGCCTTTTTCTCCTTCACCGGGCAGTCATCGCCGAAATAGACGTCGATGAACTTTTGAATAAACCTGCGAGATACCCAGAAAGCAGTTCGGAGTGTAGGGAGAGGTTTACTGCTCGTCTTCCGGGTCGCCGGGCAAGTGGCTGTCGGCTCCAGACCTGCCGGTTGTGATCTGTAGCAGGTCGTCCGGCAGGTCGTCCGGCAGGTCGTCCGGGTCGCTGGCCGGGGCGTTGTCGGGGTTGTCCCCGCCCAAAAGCAGCTCGCTCTCGGCACTGGGTAGGGCATCGATGCCTTTCAGGCGGGTCTGGATGCGGTCTGCACGATGGGTGGCATCGCCGATCTCTTTTCTGGCCTGCTGCAGGCGCTGGTCGATCTTCTCTAAGGCGCTGCGGAAGCGCTCGAACTCCTTTTTGACCGCCGCGAGGAGCTTTCCGACCTCGACTGAGCGCTTCTCGATAGCCAGCGTCTGAAAGCCTATTTGCAGACTGGAGAGCAAGGCGATCAGCGTTGTCGGGCCGGCTAGCAGCACTTTGCACTCCCGTAGCATGGTATCGGCAAAACCGGCTTGGCGCAGCAGTTCGGCGTACAGCCCTTCGGTGGGCAAGAAGAGGATGGCGAAGTCGGTGGTGCGCGGCGGGTTCAAGTACTTGTCCCGAACATCTAGGGCAAAGCGCTTGACCCGCTCCATCAGCTTGCGCCGGGCGGCCTCGGCCTCGGCGTTGTCGCCGGCCTCATAGGCTTGCTGTAGCAGTTGGTAGTCTTCTAGTGGGAACTTGGAGTCGATGGGCAAGAACACGCCATCGCCCTCGCCGCGTCCGGGCATCCGCACTGCGAACTCCACGCGCTGCTGGCTGCGGGGCTTGGGGGCAAAGGTCTTCTCGTACTGCTCTGGCGAGAGGATCTCCTCCAGTATCGCCCCCAACTGGTACTCGCCGAAATTGCCGCGGCTCTTGACGTTGGCCAGCACATTTTTCAAGTCGACGACGTTGTTTGCCAAATTGCGCATCTCCCCCAGCCCGCGCTGCACGGCCTCTAGGCGCTCGCTGATCAGCGTGAAGCTTTCCGTGAAGCGTCGCTCTACGGTTTGGGAGAGCTTCTCGTCTACGGTCAAGCGCATCTCCTCCAGCTTCTTGGCGTTTTCTTGCTGCAGCTGCTGCAGGCGGCCTTCCATCGTGGTGCGGATCTCACCGAGCTGGCGGGACATCTCGTCGCGGTTTTGGCCAAGCGCACCGGTAAGCGAGGCGCGCAGCTGCTCGTCTTGGAAGACGGCCTCCTTGCGGTTTTGCCCCAGCTCAGTGCGGATCAAGTTGTCAATACGGGAGAAGTCGTCGTTTAGGGTGGCCAGTCGTCCCTGCATCTGCCCGACGGCCTCCTGAACGGCGGTCTGCACTTGTTCAGCGTGCCGCTGCCTGTCTTCTGACGAGCCTGCAGACAGGCGTCGGATAACCAAGGCGATCAGAACAACCAAGAGGACGACCGTTGTTGCGGAGAGTGTAACAAATAGATAGAGAATTTGGGAATCGGGCATGGAGTTCCTTTCTTGAAAGGTGCTCATAGTATACTTGAGCCTTGGGATTTTTCGAAAACCCCAAACAGGTTGATTTTAAAGTGCCACTATGTATTATACATTCAAACTGTTTGGGATGCGGCGCTTATGAGTGTGAAAGGGAAGAACCTGATGTCGGGAGTAGTGTTGGTAGGTGCCCAGTGGGGCGACGAAGGCAAGGGCAAGATTACTGATCTGATCACCCCAGAATTTGACTATGTGGTGCGCTACCAGGGTGGTAACAACGCCGGGCATACGGTGATCCACGGCAGCACCCAACTGGCGCTGCATCTTATACCTTCAGGCATCATGTACCCGCAGGTGACACCGGTGATCGGTAACGGCTGTGTCATCGACCCGGCGGTATTGCTGAAGGAGATGGACAGCCTCACCGTTGCTGGTTTTTCTTGTGATCGCTTGCTGATCAGCGGCAACGCCCATCTGATCATGCCGTGGCACTTGGCCTTGGATGCTGCCAGCGAACTGCGCCTTGGCCAAAACGAGATCGGCACCACCAAGCGCGGCATCGGACCGGCCTACCAGGACAAGGCGGCTCGTAGCGGCATTCGCGTTCAAGACTTGGACGACCCTCACATCTTTCGCCTCAAGGTGGCGGCGGCCTTGGAGACGGCCAACGCCTTGTTGACCCGGGTCTATGACGCCCGGCCGTTCGATGTCGATGCGGTTAGCGAGCAGTACTTGCAGTACGCCAGACGCATTACTCCGCACATTGCCGATGTTTCGGCGGTTTTGAATGCCGGCCTGCGAACGGGTCGACGGGTGCTCTTCGAGGGTGCCCAAGGAACGTTATTGGACATCGACCACGGCACTTATCCCTTTGTCACTTCTTCCAGCTGTACGGCTGGTGGTGCCAGTGTGGGGGCTGGCGTAGGGCCCACGGCCATTGACAAGGTGCTAGGCATTGCCAAGGCCTATATCACCCGGGTTGGAGCTGGACCTTTCCCGACCGAGCTTAGCGACGCGACCGGTGAGCAGCTGGCGCGGGTCGGCGGCGAGGTGGGTACCACTACCGGTCGGCTGCGGCGTTGTGGCTGGTATGATGCCGTGATCATTCGCTATGCGGCGGCGGTCAACGGCTTGACCGACCTCTGCATCACCAAGCTCGACGTGCTCTCGGCCTTCGAGAGCATCAAGGTCTGTGTGGCCTATGAATATTTGGGGCAGCAATACCGCAGTGTGCCTAGCTCGCAGACTGCCTTCCACCATGCGATGCCGGTATATGAGGAGCTGGAAGGCTGGGGAGCAGACATCAGTGGTTGCCGCTGCTTTGCGGAGCTGCCGGCTGCTGCCCGGGCTTACGTCGAACGCTTGGAGGAGCTGGCCGAAGTGCCGGTGAGCGTCATTGCCGTTGGCCCTGACCGCGAACAGACGATCATGCGTGGCTGGCGGGCTTAATGGTCGTGCGCATACCTCCATCTGACGACGAAGGCCGTTCTTTGACCGCTGGCCGAGAAGGCGGCAAGGGTTCGTCCTTCTCGCCGCCGCCCGCGCCCGTGCGACCGCCCGCAAAGCCGTCTGCGCCCCCTTCCAAGCGGCGCGCCTCTCCTAGCTCGAAGGAGATGGAGGCACTGATCGATGAGTTCCTGAACAGCGAATCAAAAGCCGACTCCAGCTTGGATACGGCCATCGAGACGGGCTCGTCGTTGCCGGTGGGCAAGGAGAGTGACGCTACGGCCATTTTGCAGAAGGCGGTGGCTGAGAACGGCAACAAAGCGCCCGACTCGCCGCCGGTATACGACTTTGACTTGGCGGACGTGGAGATCACCGCTGAGGCATCACTGGCCGCCTTGGCTGAAGAGAGCCAGAAGGAGCGCTCGCCGATCTGGCCACTTTTGATCACGGCCGCTGCGGTGTTCATCGTATTGACCGGCTCACTGTCTATCTACCTGCGTGTGCTTCAGGCGCAGACCGAGGCGATGCGCTCGGTGTTGGCCGGGCAGGCCTATTCGGTACTGACCGATGCCATTGCCTGTATCCAAGAGGCTGATGTTGTGGTGGTGGCCTTGGATAAGACCATGGATACACAGGTTACATTGGATTCTCTGCCCGACCTGCAGGCCTTGCTCGGTCAAGTCGAAGGGGCGCAGGATGTTTTGGACCAAGCCGTCGAGAAAGCCAGCAAAGCCGAGCGGGACTTTGCCGAACCGGAAAATCGGCAAGTCGCCAAAGATGCCGTCGATGCCGCCAGCAGTCGCAAGCAGCTGCTTGATCTGAGTGTGCAGCTGACCAATGCTGACATCAGCGCCATGCAGTGCGCCGGACAGCTGGACATAGCTTGGGCGGCCTTGGTTAGCGCCGACACCGCTATGCGCCAAGCGGTGAGTGAAGTGAACAACGCCGGTCCGGCTCAGCTTCCCCATGCCCTAGAACTGAACCAAGGGGCGTTGCAAAAATTACAGGAGGCCAAAGATGCCCTGACTCTGGCTGCCCAGTCTTTCCAGACTGCTGACTTTGGCTCTCTGATGGACTACACCAACGCTCGAATTGATTCCTGCCAATTGGCCATCGCCTCCAACCAAGCGGCCCTGGCTCAGGACAATGATACCGCCAATCAGAAAAACCAAGAATTTCTGGCCAAGGATGCCGAAGCTGTAGAGATGGCGAAAAAGGTCCCGGATGACCCCCGGAGCATCATTGTCGATGCCTATGACGGCTTGACGACCCCTTGGCGTAATGCTTACCGCGAACTGCGCAGCAATACTGCTGATATTGATGTTAGGCTGCGGGCATGGATCGAGCAAAATCCCGGCGAACCCCAGTCGCTCAGCGGCTGAGTTCGAGGGGTGAGTATACGAAACTTCGACAGGAGTATCAATATAAGTTTTGAACAATTTATGTTTTTACCAATATTGCTCTATAATATCAAGAGAAGCAGCAATTAAAGTTGTTGCACTGAATTGTGAGCAGAACCGTACCGTTCTCGTTCGTGCGCATGGTGCTCTGAGAGTGGCGGCGCTGTGCACACGGGCAGGGTGGGTAAGTTGTTGAGGAGCCTATCGGGAAGGTAATAAATCATGACCGTCGAGTACCTCGAAGAACTGGCTGGCGATGTTGGCTTCAGGCCTGCAGGCACTGAAAAGGAGTACCGGGCTGCGGATATCATCGCCCAGCAGTTTGAGAGCTTTGGTTTAAGTACGAATGTTGACGAATTCAATTGTTATCCATGGGCCCAGTACTTGCCCTTGGCCGGCAACTTTTTGGTGGTGCTGGGGGCAGTCCTGTTCGGGGCGCAGTCGCAAGCTTCGATTGTCGGTTTGGTGCTGGTGCTGCTGGGCGTGTTGTTGCATTTGCCGGGTACTTTGCATTTGCAGCTTTTGAATCGCTTTCTGCCCGCGCGCATCAGCCAAAACGTCATCGCCCGTTATCAGCCAGCCGGCAAACGGGGGGGCAATAGCCGTGGCCGCAAGGTCGTGATACTGGCGAACTATGACAGTGGGCGGGCACTTCTAGAAACTTCGCTGCCGTTGGCCAGTCGGCTGGGGGTGCTGAGGTATTTGCTGCGAGGCGGCCTGCTTGCCGTGTTGCTCTCTGCGATCTTGGACTTTGCGCCCTTGCCCGAGGTTATCCAGCCCATTGTCTCTTGGCTGATGTTCGTCGGCGCGGTGGTCGTGGGGGTTTCGCTAATTGGCGGAATTATCAACCAAGTGCGTCCCTATCAGCTTGGAGCCAATTGCAATCTTTCCAGTGTAGGTGTTCTTTATCGGCTTGGCGAGCTGCTTGCCCGGCGAGTTGAAGAACCGATAAACCAGCCGCAGGAAGAGGCCGAGGCTGCGGTTGACGGAGAGCATCAGGGTCGCGCTCGTAGGGTGTCGTCCCTGCGGTCTGCTGCAAGCGCGGGGCCGTTGGCGCGTAGCGAGGTCTTGTTAGAGCCTGAGCAAGCTGCGAACCCGCCAGAGGAAATTGCCGATGACCTGCCAGAGGCGGCAGAGGTGCCCGAGGCAGGGCAGCCGGAAGGCGAGTACCCTGAGGCGGTTGCTCCTGAAAGCCATTCGCTTGACCACCCACACCCAGTTTATCCGCCATCGGCGGGAACGGCGGTACAACCGGTGCGGTCGGTGGCCGATCAGCTGGTGCAGGTAGGCACGGTGCTGGGCAGTCCCTTCGTCAGCCGCCGGGCGGCTCCAGAGCAGCCTTTTGTGCCGGAGCCGATAGGCGAGATGGATGCTATAGATTCGGCTGCGCGGCCGGCTGCGAAGCCGGTTGAGCCAGAGATATCCCCAGAGCCAAGTGTGCCGGCTTGGTTCACCCAAGCCAAAAAGAAAGCCGAGGAGAAAAGCGACCGCCTGGCGCGGCACGGGGACGGCTCAGAAACAGGCCGGTCGATCTTTGCTGATATTCCAATTACTGCCGAAGATCTCCGCCAGCGCTCCCAAGAAACAGAGCAGAAAACTGGCGCTGCGGCCAATGCGGCTTCGGCTGATACATCTGCGGCGGCGATGGGAGAGTTTGAATTGCCAGTGCCCGTCCCTGCAGCCCCCGTGGCTCCAGTGACCGCAGTGGCTCCGCCAGTGACCCCCGTGGCTTCTGCAACTCCTGCGGTAGAAGCGGTTCCTGCAAATGCCGTGACACCACCGCCCGCCGTGACACCACCGCCCGCCGTGACACCACCGCCCGCCGTGACTCCTGTGGCCACCGTGGTTCCTGCGACCCCTGATGAGCCCATGCTGTCCGCTGCTGAGGTTGCCGGTAGCGCGGCCTCGATAAAAAGTCCAGCGGATATCGACAGCACGGCTCTTGAGAGCGGAACAGCCGCTCCGGAAATCGCCCCCGCTAGCTCACCGGCCAAAAAAGAACCAGTTGCAGACGATGTTCCCACAAAAAAGAAGCCTGCTGCGATTGAGCTAGACGATATGGAGCCGGCCGCTGACAAGGCATCAATGGTTGCAACACCTCGCACCAAGGCATCCAAAGCCTCACCTGATGCTTCTAGTGCTGTGTCCCCAACCAGCGGTCGTAGATCGGCTCCAGAGCAGCGAACGGCAAGGCCGGATATGTCAGGTTTGGATCGTCAGGCCTTCCAAGTGATTGCAGCAGACGATGCCGACTCCAGCACCTTGATTCTGCCGATTCAAGACGAGGCGGACACCAACGCGGCATTGCGTTCATTGCCAGAGGTGATGCCGTCGCGTAAGAAGGTGTTGCCGCGCCCGGATTCAGTCACAGATGAGTCAGAAAACTCGGCAGTTGCCGCTCCGCGTCATGAGAGCCTTAAAGGCCGCGCTCCTGCCGCACCAACGGCTGTCCGGGCGGTTGCAGCAGGCAGTGATGCCACTGGTAATTTGGCTGCCACCAATCCGCAGGGGTTGGCAAGCAGAGGCTCAACCAAGGAGAAATCAACCAAGGAGAAAACTGGCAACATCTCCGGTAAAGACAAAACCGGTAACACCGCTAACATATCCAGCAAAGAACAGACGGGAAGTATTTCCAGCAAGGAAAAAACCGGGAACATCGACAATTTGAATAAGCGGCTGCATAACTTGCCGGAAGTGGTTCCCAGCCCGACCGCCAAGCTCTCTGCCAAACAAGAGGCACTGGCGGGCGCAGACCTTCCATCCGATGAGCTTTTCTCCACCGAGGAATCGCCGATCTCCAATACCGGGTCATTTATCCCGCTGGGCTCAACCGGTGTGATGAAGCCAGTGGGCGAGGAGCTTTTGGCCTATCACCAAGAAGAGGAGATCTTCGTGGAAGATGCCGACGACTCATCACAGATGACCGGTGGCCACTACACCAGCGCCGGCACCTATTCTGACCCCGAGTTGGCGCAGATCAAGGAATCCGGTGTGCGCTCCTTCTTCAGTTCGATCAGCGCCAAATTCTCAAGTCGCCGGAAGCGGGGCTTCGACGAGCCGCCATCGCAATGGCTAGGTGTTGACAAGGATTTCGATGCCCGCAAAGAAGGTGACTCCATCGGCTCATGGGACAATTTTGATGATGAGGGCAAAGACCCGTGGCGCGGTGGCGCTTATGGTGGCCTAGACTATGAGGAAGATGTTGCGGCTTTGGAAGGGCTCTCTGAGGAGTTGTTAGACAAGGAGATTTGGCTCGTTGCCTTGGGCGCCGGCGAGCTGAACCATGAGGGAGTCAAAGACCTGTTGAAGCGGCATGACCGTCAGCTTCGGGGCAGCTTGTTCATCAACTTGCTGGGAGTTGGTGCGGGCGACCTCTGCTATACCATTCTGGAAGGTGAGCCTGTTTCCAGCCGCACCGACCAGCGCTTACAGAATCTGTTCTCAGTGGCTGCCCAGGAACTGGCCATGCCCATGGCGCCGCGAGCCTACACCGCATTTAACACGGACGCTAGTTTTGCCTTGAAGCGTGGTGGGCGTGCCATATCGTTGATTGGCATGGGAAACAACCTACCCCACTCTTGGCGGTATCGGGACAACGACTTGGGGCGGCTGCGTGAAGACAAGGTCAGCGCGGTTACCGAGCTGATCGTCGAGGCGATCAAGAACCTTTAGGGAAACTGGCAATGAACATCATCATCGTTGGTTGTGGCAGGGTCGGATCCCGGCTGGCGATGCTTTTCTCCGAAGCCGGCCATGAAGTGGCGATCATCGACAGCAATCCGGCATCTTTCATGTCGTTGGGGCGAAACTTCGAGGGCCGACGGGTGATTGGCGTTGGCTTTGATGAGGATGTGCTGCTAGAGGCCGGGATAGACGAGTGCGACGTGCTGGCGGCGGTCACCGATATCGATAACAGCAACCTGATGATCGCTGAGGTGGCTCGCCGCCTGTTCGAGGTGCCCCATGTATTGGCTCGGCTGTTCAATCCGGACAGAGAGAACGCTTACCTGCAACTAGGCTTCGACTATGTCTGCGGCACCAACTTGGTGGCCGAAGAGATGTACTCCAAGGTTATTGCCGGCCTTGGCAGCCACGTTGATTCCATGGGCGACTTTGAGTTGTTGCGCTTTGCCCTGAACTTAGATGAGCTGGATGTGGAGTCGGTGCGGGTGCGTGATTTGGAGCGCAAGCATCAGCTGCGGGTGGCGGTGTTCGAGCGGGCGGACGGCAGTGCCAGCTCGATCCCCGACGAGGAAAGCGTACTCCACAACGGGGATATTGTCATTGTTGGTGTGCATAAAGATATGATCGATTCCCTGAAGCACTACATGCGTGATTAATGGGTGCATCCGTGGCCTTGGATTCAGACAGCCGGGTCAAGAAAGGTAAAGCAAATGTATGTGGTGATCAACGGCGGCGGTAAGGTTGGTGAACAGCTTGCCCATACCTTGCTTGACAACCGCCATCGGGTAGCAATTATTGAGATCAATGAGAAGAAGATCGATGCCTTGGCCTTGAGGCTGCAGCATCAGATACTGATAGTACACGGTGACGGCTGCGATTCCAGAATTCAGGATGACGCTGGGACTGCTGAGGCCGACATCTTTGTTGCCACCACCGGCTCTGATGACGTTAACTTGGTTTCTTGCGAGATTGCCAAGCTGGTCTTCAATGCCCCCCGTTCCATCGCCCGGGTCAACAGCCCAAGAAACGAGCGGATCTTCCGGCGGGTGGGGGTGGAGGCCGTATCGTCCACATCGGTGATCTCACGTTTGATCGAAAGTGAGGCCACAGCCGGGGCAGTACACGCCGTGATGACCCTGGCTCAGGGCAACTTGTTGGTCACAGAGGTGATTATCCCGCCGTTCTCGACGAACACGAAGGGCAAGCGGCGCATCGGCCCTGCGGGCTGCCAGGTGGCCGACATCGAGCTGCCAGAAGGCGTGTTGCTGGTGGCAGTCGGCCATGAAGGCGAGATGTCCATAGTCAAAGGCTCGACTATGCTCTACCCCGGTGACACTGTGGTCTGCGTCAGCAATACCGGCCAAGGGGAAAAGATCCGCGAGTGCCTGCTGTAAGTCTGCTGTAAGTCTGCTGTAAGTCTAGAAAGGATTGCGCATTGTCGCTCCCATTGGCGGTGATGATGCGGTATACTGCTGTTTCGCCGATGGGGATGTAGCTCAGCTGGGAGAGCACCGCCTTTGCACGGCGGGGGTCGTGGGTTCGAGTCCCATCATCTCCACCATTGGCATGAGTACGGGGCTGATCGAGAACGGCTAGGCGCAGGCACCGCAGTGATAGCGTATAGAACTGGAACACTAATGAAGTCAATTAAAATATGTGCTGGCACTGGCGGGTAGGCCATCGGCTTGGAGCAGGCCGGGTTTCGGCGTGTGGCACTGGTGGAGATTGATAAGCTGGCTTGTGAGACGCTGAGAAACAACCGGCGAGAGTGGAATGTCATTGAAGGTGATGTCAGGTCATTCTCAGCGAAAGCCTACATTGGCCTTGACTTGATTGCTGGTGGGGATCCATGCCCGCCCTTTTCAATTGCCGGTAAACAGCTAGGTCAAGATGACGAGAGAGACCTGTTTCCAAAAGCCTTACGGCTGGTTGCAGAATGCGACCCCAAGGCTCTGATGCTGGAGAATGTCAAAGGTCTTTTCTCCTGCAAATTTGATCACTACCGTCAGCAAATCATCGATAGTTTCGCATCACTTGGCTATCAGGGCTTTTGGGAACTTGTCGAGGCGGACCACTATGGCGTGCCTCAACAGCGCTCAAGGGCAGTGCTGGTGGCTTTAAAAGAGGAAAATGCGAGATATTTTGTTTGGCCGCTGGGCATAAACTTTTTTAGTTATGTTGGCGAAGTGCTTGGTTCGGATGAATTGCGTGAGGTCGCGGGAGTCAAGCAGCAAATCTGACGCTGGATAGGCCGTCACACGAGAAGCTGCTCATCCAAATTAGAAGAGCAACTGGTGCCGACCAGCTGGAAGTGCTGAGCTGGTTAGTCAGAAAATTCCCCGACCAAGCTGGCAAATTCTTAAAGGGCTAGGAGCAAGGATTAGCGGTGCCAGAATGACGGACAGAAATAGCGATAAGTTCAAATCCAAAAGAACAGGCAGCCACTTTTGGGCTGCCTGTTCTTTGTTTTGGGCTTGGTGGCTCAACGACATGAGCTGCGAGCCTTGCTTGACTTCAAGCTATTTGATGGAATAGCCCTTGATGATGGCCAGGGCCTCGTCGCGGTAGGCATCCATGACGTACTCGATACCGGAGATGTCGGCGGCTTCGGGGGTCAGGGCGATCAGGTCGTCGCGGCTGATGGCCGGCAGGCTCATGCAGCGGGAGCCGGCCATGATCTGCTGCAGCCCGACCTTCAGGCGGTCGGCATAGGTGTAGATGCCAATGGCGCCCAGCGGGATGCGCTCGATGTCTTTGCCGAAGCGGGCCTTCAAGGTCTCGTAGGTGACGAAGATCGCCTCCTTGTTGGCACCGAAGTCGGCGATGGTCTTGGGCAGGTCGCCCTCCTTCAGCCACTTCTCGATGTTTTTGCCCACAAAGCCCGGGATCATCAGGGCACGGCCCATACAGACGGCCTTGAAGTAGGGGGCACCCATGGCCAGGCCTTTGTAGATGCCGGCCTCTTCGGAAAAGCCGCCGGCGATAGCCAAGTCGGGCACGTAGTCGCCCTGGGCATCCAGCATACAGGCCAGCTCATAGGCCATGGACTGCAGGTAGAAGGTGGGAACACCCCACTCCTCCATCATCCGCCAGGGGCTCATGCCGGTACCTCCGGGGGCACCGTCGATGGTCAAAAGGTCGATCTTGGCGTTGGACGACCACTTCATGGCCATGGCCAGCTCGCGCATCGGATAGGCACCGGTTTTCAGGGTGACACGCTTAGCACCGAGATCGCGCAGGGTCTGCACGGTGTTGTAGAAGTCTTCCTCGTCAACGAAGCCCAAACGGCTGTGACGCTCGAACTGCTTGATGCTGCCGGCCTTGAATGCCGCCTGGATGGCCTCGTTGGAGGGGTCAGGGGTGACGATGTAGCCACGGTTTTGCAGTTCCAAGGCTCGCTCGAGGCTGTCGACTTTGATCTCGCCGCCGATGCACTTGGCACCTTGTCCCCACTTCAGCTCGACGGTCTCCACACCAAGCTTCTCGATAACGTAGCGCGGCACGCCTAGGCGGGTGTCCTCAACGTTGGCCTGGACGAGGATGTCGCCGTAGCCTTCGTGGAACTCGCGGTACAGGTTGACACGGCGCTCCATGTCCGGAGCCTTGGTCACGTTGCCGGAGCTGTCGCGCTCCAGGGCTGGGTCGATGCCACAGACGTTCTCGCCGCAGACCAAGGAGATGCCGGTGATGGCGGTGCCGATGGCAAACTGCTCCCAGTTGGCGCGGGCCACTTCGGTGGAGCCCAAGGCACCGGTGAAGATCGGCATCTTCATCTTGACTTTGTTCTTGTAGCCGAACTCGGTGGTGGTGTCAACGGTTGGGAAGGTGGCGGTGTCCGGGCCAGCCTCCAAGCCCTCCGGCAGACCTTCCAAGCCGAGTGCGTAGCCGTTGATATTCAGGTGGGAGTAATCAACCGGATAGTCTTTGTCGGCACCGGCGGTGACATGGCCGAAGGGAGCAGGGTAGATGACTTCACGGCCGCGGAAGGAGGATTTGAAGACCTCGCAGTTGCCGCGGCAGTCGTCCACGCAGCGGGTACACATGCCGCTGACAGGAGCTACACTTCTGGAGCGGTTCGAGGTTTGGGTGGCTTCGTTGGCGTTGGGTCGTTGTAGGTTCATGTGAGCTCCTTCTCTTTATTATAAATGCACTGTGGTGGAGTACAGTATTCTAGACCTTTCTTGGGTTTCGTGTTGCCGAAAAGGGTGACTCGAAAAACAGCTGGCAAAATTTGTACGAAAAATCGTAAAGTCCTTTTTAAATCTAATTCACTGACTATCAGGCTTGGTTTCCCCTGGCGCCCGCTTGGCTTTTCTTTTCTTCCAACTGCGTCGGATTGCCCATACTATCCACTCATAGATGGGAACTGTCAAAAACACCACCCAAGCCGGGTGTGGCTGGCCGACCAGAAGCCACATCCAGAGGAAGAAGACCACGGCGGCCAAAGGATAGATACCCCGGAAAAAGTGCGAAGGGCGGCTCCGGAGAATGCACTCCATCGCCATGTAGTAAAGGGGGATGCTAGCCAAGGCGAAAAGCCCATAGGCCCAAGGGCTGATCAGGCCGCAGCCGAAATCTAGGGGCGGGGCGATGAGGCCAATGAGCACATAGGCGAGGATGGCCAAAATCGGGAAGGGGAATTTCATCCAAGGGCTTTTGTGCCACCAATGATCAGGGTGGGCGTTTTTGTAGTCGTCCCATGATGCCCACTGCTTGTCGGCCGACTGACCTTCCTTGACGTGGATGCCATCCCAGCCGACGTGTACCTCGTCTCCGTCCTTGGCATCGCAGACATGGATGCCCTCTTTGAAGCTGAGGTGTACGTAGTCGCCGGATTCTGGGTCGTTGATGTGGATGCCGTCGTGCCAGCCGATGTGCACATAGTCCCGATCATCGCTTGGCCGCCCGGGTTCTTGGTCGGCTTGCTGTTCGGCCTTCTCTGTGTGTTCAGTCGCCCCAGGTGCCGCCTCTGCTTGGCTGGCTTGGCTGTCACTCCGGCTGGAGCACCACTCGGCACTCCGGCCGGCTTTGTCGTTTTGCTCAAAGCTGACATCGTCAGCAATGCTTTCGTCAACATAGAGCAAATCGTCGAGTGACACTCCGTATAGTTTGGCTAAGGCGATTAAGTTGTCAGTATCCGGTGAGGACTCCGAACGCTCCCATTTGGACACCGCCTGTCGTGTCACTCCGAGCTTCTCGGCCAGCGTCTCCTGCGAGTAGCCGGCACTTCGGCGTCTTTTTGCCAAACGTTCAGCTATTTCTACGTTCATCATATTCTCCCTTTGTGCTCTTACCGTCTATCTTACGATAGTTGGCAGGTGGATATCGATGAATCTAGGCTACGGTTGCAGCTCAGCATATGCCAGCAATTCCAATTGGAATTTTGCGCAACTTGCGGTTGCGCTGGCCTTGGGAAGCGCTGGCCTCAGCCTTTGCAGACAGCCTTTGCAGACAGGAGCTGCGCTTCATGATAAAGTGCTCTACATGGTACAGACGAATTCAGACAGGCAGGTAAAGAAGCCCCCGGAGGCTCCGGAGTCCACTAAGACCCCAGAGACCCCAGAGGTCACGAAGACCCCAGGGGCCCCGAAGGCCACGCAAAGGCGCAGTTCCGTAATTTTCCGGACACTGGCCTTTTATTGGCAGGTGACGGCGGCGCAGTGGCCCTTGTTCACGCTGTCCTTGCTGTCAACGCTGGCCTTTGTCTTCTTCCTCTCCTTCGCCAACCCCTATGTGGTCGGCTTGATCATTGACAAGGTACAGGCTGCTCCGGCCACTGCCGACCAGGTGTTTTCGGAGTTCGGCCCATACATTCTGGCCTTGGTCGGGGTGAACGTTCTTGGACAGTTGGGCAGCAAGCTTCAAGACTACAGTGTTTGGAAGCTAGAGATCAAAGCCAGCTATTTGCTGGCCACCCAGTGCTTCGATACGCTCTCCAACCAGTCCATGACTTTTCACTCCAACCGTTTTGGTGGCTCGCTGGTCAGCCAGACACAGAAGTTCATCAACGGCTACACAGGACTGATGGAAAACTTCATCTACGCTGTGATCCCGATCATCACTTCTGCCCTATTTACCATGGGCCTACTCGTCGGCCGGGTGCCACTGTTCGTGGCTGTTCTCTCGGTGCTGCTGCTGGTGTACGTGCTGGTTGCCTACCTGATGTACAAACGGGTGCTGCCGCTGAACCGCGACACGGCAGCTGCCCAAAACGCCCTTTCCGGTGAGCTTTCCGACAGCATCACCAACATCCAAGCCGTGAAGAGCTATGGCCGGGAGGCTTTTGAGCGGCGGATCTTCGACGATGCCAATCGCCAAGTGCTGGCTGCCGACTCCCGCCGGATGCGTTCTTCGACCGTTCGCGGTGTTGTAACCAGTACGATCATCGTGATCATCATGATGCTGGCGGTGATCTTCATCACCGGCGGCAATGCTTGGTTCGGTATCAGTGCTGGCACGCTGGTGATGGTTTTCACCTACACCTATCAGTTGACCAACCAGTTCAACCGGATCAACATGACCTTCCAGATGCTGAACCGTAGCTTCGGCGATGCCCACGAGATGACCTTGATTCTCGATGAGCCGCGCCTAGTGGCTGACCTGCCCGATGCCGGGACGCTGGCAGTCGAGCGCGGCGACATCGATTTTCAGCACGTCACTTTCTGGTACGCCGATGCTCAAGAGGCCAGCAAGGTCTTCCGGGATTTCTCACTTGCGATTCCTGCCGGACAACGCATCGGCTTGGTGGGGCGATCCGGTTCCGGCAAGACCACCCTGACCACCCTGTTGCTGCGCCTCTCCAACCTTCAGGAGGGTCGTATCTTAATCGACGGCCAAGACATTGCCCGGGTCAGCCAAGTCTCGTTGAGGCAGCAGATCGCCTATGTTCCGCAGGAACCGTTGTTGTTTCATCGCACTGTGGCCGACAACATCGCCTATGGCTGTCCGGGAGCGAGCGATGAGCAGGTCAGGGAGGCGGCAAGGAAGGCTAATGCCCTAGAGTTCATCGAGCAGCTGCCCCAGGGCTTTCAGACGGTGACTGGGGAGCGGGGTGTCAAGCTGTCCGGAGGACAGCGCCAGCGCGTGGCCATCGCCCGAGCAATACTGGCCGACCGGCCGATCTTGGTGCTGGACGAGGCGACTTCGGCCCTGGATTCCGAGAGCGAGAAGTTGATCCAAGACGCCCTGACCAACCTGATGACCGGACGTACCGCCATCGTGGTGGCGCACCGCCTCTCCACGGTGGCCAGCCTCGACCGGATCATTGTGCTGTCTGAGGGGCGCATCGTCGAAGACGGCCGTCATGCTGACTTGGTACTGGCTGGCGGCGAGTACGCCCAACTCTGGGCGCGGCAGTCGGGAGCCTACCTTGGCAGCTGACCAGCGCTAGAACTTGACCGTCCTCGGGGCTGCGGTGAAGCTTCGGAAAGTCGCCGTTGCGTCTTTCAGGTAAAAACTGGGGTGCCATCGTCGGTGGCTCCATATTTTCTCCAATTGCTCAGATGTTTACTGCCTTAGTACAGCTATAATGTTAGTGCTTATCGTAACCCTTAATTTCCCGTTGCAAACCATGGGAATATCAAGCGGGAACCAAGGGTGTTGCGAACAAGGGATGAAGGGTTGAAGAGGAAAAGAATGTGGCTATGAAACCTGCTCAGGGACATTTGAGGAAAAGGCATCTATTGCGCAACACCCTGATTATCAGCGGTGCGGTGCTGCTGATGCTGTTGGCTGCCGCCTATCTGGCCGGCTGCTTTTTCTTCCAGAGCCATTTTGGCATTAACACCACGGTCAATGGTCGTAACCTTAGCTTCCTAGGTACATCAGAGGCCGACGAGCGCTTGGCTTTGAACACCGGCAGCTACGAGCTGTTGATAGTCGGTCGTGAGGGGCTGCAGCTTGTGGTGGACGCCGCAGAGATCAACCTCCAATATGTGGCCACCGGCCAGCCCGAGGCGCTGATCAAAGACCAGAACCCGTGGCTTTGGTTCACGCGCATCATTCCCCAGCCGCAGCAGATAGTGGTACCGACCTACACGTTTGATTCCGCCTTGCTGAGCAGCCACTTGGCCGAACAAAAACTGTTCGACAAGGCAAAGATGCGCCCGCCCACCGATGCCCGGGCGGTTTTTGAAGACGGCAAATACGTGATCAAAGAGGCTGATCTCGGCACCACCTTGGACAAGAAGAAATCCACCAAGGCCATCGCCGACTGCATCAGCTCCGGGCAAGAGAGCTGTGACCTTGATGCTGCAAAATGCTATGTGGCACCGTCACTCACCGAGAGCGATGACGATCTGGTGAAGCAAATCAACGAGTTCAACAAGTACGCTCCCTTTGAGATCACCTATACTTTCGGCGATCAAACTGAGGTGCTGGATGCCAATACGGCCATCAAATGGTTTAAGGCAGGTTCTAATGGCAAGAAGACCTTGGACATCAGTGCCGTTGATGCCTGGGTAGCCGACTTTGCCGACCGTCACGATACTGTGGGAGCAACCCGTGACTTTACCACTGCTGCCGGTGCGCATATCCAGGTCAGCGGCGGCAGCTATGGCTGGTCGATCAACGAGGTGGCAGAGCGCAACGCCATTATTGAGGCGATTGCCAACCAGAGCAGTGAGACTCGGGAGCCGGTCTACTTGCAGCGGGCCGACAACCACGCGTTGCCGGATTTCTCTAACACCTATGTGGAGGTGGATCAATCCACCCAGCACATGTGGTATTTTGTGGCCGGGAAACTGGTGTTGGAATCCGATGTGGTCACGGGCTTCCCCAACGCCAAACGCGCTACCCCGAACGGTGTGTTCTACATCCGCTCCAAGGCCAGCCCGGCTAAGCTGCGCGGCCCGCGACTGCCGAACGGCGAGTATGAATGGGAGTCAACGGTTCAATACTGGATGCAGGTAACAGCGGGCGGTGTTGGCCTTCACGATGCCTACTGGCAAAGCTCTTTCGGCCTTGCCCGTTGGCAAGCCGGTTTTGGCTCCCATGGCTGCATCAATATGCCCTTTGCCAAAGCCCAAGAGCTGTATAACACACTCAAGATAGGCACCCCGGTGATCATTCACGCTTAGGGAAGAACCGCTTTAATCATGTCACGCCAAGTTGCAAGCGGTGCTACCCCAAGCCCGCCCGTGCGAACGATGCCATTACCGCTAGTAGTGACACCACTCCCCCGAACGGCTTTGGGGTAGCACTGCTTGCAATCTGGCGCAACAGCATTAAGGCGGTTCTTCCCTTATGAAGCCGACTGATTCTTAGGCTTGTAGTTTTAGCCTAGAGTTTTTAGCCTAGAGTTCTTCATTTTTTTGTACCTCTCATCTGTGCGAATGGATCAACGCCCGGTTTCCTTATGCTTCCAGATAGGCTACAATTGAAAAGTTGTATGCGTTAACGTTTGCGAATATGCATCACGGCCTTCTTTGGGGGTCAGTGGCTGGCTTGTGCGGATGCTCGGCATTTGCCAAGTCAAAGGGCGTTAAACTTTTTTTGAACGGGGCAGAAAGGATTAAATATGGGAAAACACGAGATCACAAGACGGAACTTTGTGGCTGGTGCGGCGGTTGCTGGCGCTGCAGCAGCCGGTGCAGGGCTGTTGACGGGCTGCCAGGCTGGCGGCTCGGCGAACACCACCACTGATGGCGGCGGCGCTGCCAGCGAGAAGAAGACCGGCGGCACCTTCGAGTACTACATCAACGAGCCTGCTTACATTGACCCTTACAACCTGAAGGAATCGGAAGGCACGATGGTCAGCTCCTGCCTGTTCGACTCGCTGTTGAGCTACGACTACCGCACCCAGCAGCTTGTACCGGCAGCAGCGGAGAGCTACGAGGCATCTGCCGATGCCACTGTCTTCACCTTTCACCTTCGCCGTGGCGCTAAGTTCCATAATGGCGACCCGGTGGATGCCACCGCCTTCAAGCGCGGCTGGGAGCGCATTTGTAACCCCAATATTTCCAAGGCGCCCTCGGAGATCAGCTACCATCTGGCGCAGATCAAAGGTTACAAAGAGATGTTCGAAGACAAGAAGGCCACCAGTCTAGCTGGTGTTAAGGCTGTTGACGCATTGACCCTAGAAGTCACCTTAACGGCGGCTTATGCCGATTTCCCCTATATTCTCAGTCACCCGGCGCTGGGGCCAGTGCCCGCCGCTGCCAAGGACTTTGACAGTTTCACTGAGGCACCGATCGGTAACGGCCCTTTCATGATTGACGATACTTGGAAGCACGACCAGTACATCCGTCTCAAGCGTTTTGAGGACTACTATGACCAGAAGGCCTATATCGACGGCATCGACTTCAACATCGTCGCCAAGGTTGACACCGCCTATACCGAGTTTCAAGCTGGCAACTTGGACTTTGCAATGATCCCCAAAGGGCAGATTGAAGCGGCTCTGGCCGCCTATGGCGAGTCGGAGGACGGCTATACCTCTCAGCCAGGCAAACAAACTTTACTTGGTCCGGAGTCATCGGTTTACTATTTGGTGATCAACAATACCGACCCGGTGATGGAGAACCAGAAGCTGCGGGAGGCCATCAGCTATGCCGTTAACCGTCAGGCTATCTGCACTGCCATCTTCCAAGACACCCGCGTACCGGCCGACGGTCTAATCCCGCCCGGCATCAAGGGTTATCATGCTGGCGCTTGGGCGGCCTCCTACTATGACATCGAGAAGGCCAAACAGGCTTTGGCTGAGGCTGGCTTCCCCAACGGTGAGGGCTTAGCCCCGATTAAACTGTCCTATAACACTGGTGGTGACCATGAAAGCATTATGCAGATGATCCAGTCCGACCTGCATGCCATCGGTATCGAGGCTGAACTGGAGGCCTTGGAGTGGGCGCGTTACTTGGGTGCCTTGGCTGAGGGCAAGGTCCAGATCGGTCGTTTGGCTTGGGTGGCTGATTATCCGATCATGGAAAACTTCCTCTACTCCTTGTTCTATACTAACAACGGGGACAACCTCAGCAAGTACAGCAACCCCGAGGTGGACAAACAGATCATGGCCGCCCGTGGCGTTCTCGACGACGACGCTCGCATTGCTGCTTTCCAAAAGGTCGATGAGCTTATCCAGTCGACGACACCGATTGTTCCGATAATGTTTTACAAGCATAACCGGGTTTGTTCTGAGCGGGTGAACGACTTTTATTTCTCGCCGAATATTATTCCGGACATGGTCAACACTTGGCTTTCCGCCTAGTGTTTGAAAGGCTGATGGTGGTGAGGACCGAAGGTTAGAACCCGGGCATGCTCCAATATATCATCAGGAGGATACTCCAGTTTATCCCAGTTTTTTTGGGTGTGACCATCATCCTCTTTACCTTGCGGGCAGTGATCCCCGGCGATCCAGTGCGGATGATTGCCGGGGAGCGTGCCATTCCTGAAACCACCTATCAGATGATCGTCCAGAACAACCATCTCGATCAGCCGATTTACACCCAATATGTCTATTATTTATCGGATTTGCTGCATGGCGATCTAGGCCATTCCTACCAGAAGAACCGCTCTGTGTTGGATATCTTTGCCGAAAAGCTGCCATACTCAGCCAGCTTGGCGCTCTGTGCCATTCTGGTGGAGATCATCATCGGCCTCTTGGTGGGTATTATCTCGGCGATCAAGAAGTACTCCTTCATTGACCTTTTGCTGACCTTATCTACGTCTATCCTAGTCAGTATGCCGGTCTTTTGGCTGGGCATGTTGCTCCAGACCTTCTTTGGGGTTTGGCTGAAAGGCTGGACTGGCGGGGCGTTGTCTTTGCCGGTATCCGGTGCTGGTGGTCCGATCAGCGCTTATCCGCCGATCCTCCACTACATATTGCCGGCCGTTACCTTGGCCTCGGTCTCTTTGGCCTTCACGGCACGCATTATGCGCTCTCAGCTTTTGGAAGTGATGAACCAGGACTACATTCGCACGGCTTTTGCCAAAGGTTTATCCAAGCGGGCGGTGATTGTCAAGCATGCACTGAAAAACGCCATGATCCCGGTGATCACCTTCATCGGCATCGATTTCGGGACGATGCTCTCATCAGCTATCCTTACCGAATCGGTATTCAGTTGGCCGGGGATTGGCCGAGAGATATTCTTGGCTATCGGTCAGCGCGATTGGCCGATTGTAATGGGTGGTGTGGTGCTGATCGTGATCATCGTCATGATCATCAACCTGATTATCGATATCAGCTATGCGCTGTTTGACCCACGTATCCGATACGGCAAGAAGAAGGCGGAATAGTCTTATGCTGAGTGTGTCTATCGGCAAGGCCAAAGGCCAGCGCTTGGATAAGGAGGGAGCGAAATCTGCCCGCACCCGCACCCTCTGGGGTGATGCCTTGCAGCGGCTGAAGAAAAACAAGCTGGCAGTGATCTCCTTTGTTTGGGTCGTCCTGATGATTTTGCTGGCGCTTACGGCCGATCTTTGGGTTGTCCGGGTTTTGGGGGACCCGTCCTATGTTAGTACCGAGGTCACAGCCACTATGTCGCGGATGCCGCCAACGCTTGCCCATCCTTTTGGAACCGATGAGCTGGGGCGGGACATTCTCGCTCGGGTGGTCTATGGGGCGCAAGTCTCGCTGCGGGTAGGCGTTCTGGCCACCTTGATAGCCACGACGATCGGGATGATCCTAGGTTCTCTGGCAGCCTATTTCGGTCGTTTGTTCGATGCCATCATCATGCGTCTAACCGACATTTTCATGGCCGTCCCTTACACGCTGTTTGCTATCGCCCTGTTGGCGGTGCTTGGTCCCTCGGAGCGAAACATCTATATCGCCATCGGCTGTTTGGGTTGGACATCTGTCTGTCGGGTGGTGCGCTCCAGTATCCTGCAGGTTAAGGAGAACGACTATGTTGCAGCCGCCCGTGCCCTAGGAGCCGGCAACCTGCGCATAATTCTTCGCCATATCCTGCCGAACTCCATGGCTTCGGTGGTGGTTTATGCCACGATGTCTATCGGCTCAGCGATTATGACAGAGGCCGCGCTCTCTTACCTCGGCCTCGGCATTCAACCACCCACGGCATCCTGGGGGCTGATGATCTCTGCCGGGCAGAGCTTTTTGTCAGTGTCGCCTTGGCTGGTGATTTGCCCGGGTATTGCTATCCTTGGCACTGTGCTGGCCTTCACTCTGATGGGCGATGGGCTGCGGGATGCCTTGGATGTTAAGGTGACTGACTGATGGCTGAAATGATGAATAAAAGCAATCATCTGCTAGAGTTGGATGACTTCCGCTTCTTTTTCAGCACCAAAGACGGCTTGGTGAAGGCAGTGGACGGCGTGTCTTACACTCTGGATGCTGGTGAGACTATCGGCATTGTCGGTGAGTCCGGGTCGGGCAAGTCGGTTTGCGCTATGTCCATCATGGGGCTGAACCCTACCCCGCCTGGCCAGGTCGGTGGCGGTGATATCCGCCTCAATGGCCAGTCTTTGCTGTCTATGTCGGAGAAGGAGCTGCGGCAGATCCGCGGCAATCGCATTGCTATGATCTTCCAAGACCCGCTGTCGTCTTTAAACCCGGTGTACCGGGTGGGCAAGCAGGTTGGTGAGGGGCTGATGATTCACCAAGGTGCGTCGAAGAAAGAGGCGTTGCGACGGGCAGTGGAGCTACTGGATATGGTGGGTATCCCCAACCCGGCCAAGCGGGCTCGTGATTATCCCCATCAGTTTTCTGGTGGCATGCGCCAACGGGCGATGATTGCCATGGCCTTGGCCTGTGACCCAGAGGTGCTGATTGCTGATGAGCCGACCACGGCCTTAGATGTCACTATCCAGGCGCAGATCTTGGAGCTGATGCAAAAGATGCAGCAGGAGCGGGGTACGGCGATCATCATGATCACCCACGACTTGGGCGTGGTGGCCGATATGGCTGACCGGATACTGGTGATGTATGCTGGCAAGCCGGTGGAATACGGCACCGCCGATCAGGTGTTTTACAGGCCACTGCATCCTTATACTTGGGGTCTGATGCGCTCCATTCCCAAACGCACCTTAGACGATGACCAGCCGCTGACTCCAATCAAAGGCAACCCGCCTTCGCTGATTGACTTGCCCAAGGGCTGCGCATTCTCGGAACGTTGCCCGTATCTGCGACCGCAGTGCCGACATGGCCGACTGCGGATGCAACAGGTGGATGAAGGGCATTATTCGGCCTGCTTGCAGTCCTTTGAGTCCAGCTTTTTGTTGAATTCGCCGAGGCATGACAGCGAGGCAGCTGGCGCTGACGCACTTGGCGCAGTGGCCAACGGCGGCGCTGCCCAGGGCTTCGCCCAGAGGGGCGGCACTGATGGTTGACGTCTTGCTTCATGTTGAGCATCTGAGCAAAGACTTTACGGCGGCCAACGGCTTGTTTGCATCGCGTTTGGGAACCAAGGTGTCTGCTGTTAAAGATGTCAGCTTCGATATCGAACGCGGTCAGACCTTGGGGCTAGTGGGGGAGTCCGGCTCTGGTAAATCGACCATTGGCCGCTGCGTTATTCGTTTGCTCAACCCGAGCGCTGGCACAGTCGAGCTGAACGGGGTGAATGTCGCCTTACTCAAAGGGCGTGAGCTGAAGGACTTCCGCAAACAGGCGCAAATCGTTTTCCAAGACCCGCAGGCCTCGCTCAACCCGCGTCGTACCATCGGCGAGCTGGTGCGCGAACCTTTGGTCATTCATCGCATTGGCAGTAAGGCCGAGCAGATTGAGCGGGTGCAGGAGTTGCTGGCCATCGTCGGTCTTAACCCGGAGCATATCAACCGTTATCCACACGAGTTCTCCGGCGGACAACGCCAGCGCATCGGTATTGCCCGAGCCTTGGCCCTGCGGCCGCAGCTGATCATCTGCGACGAGCCAGTCTCGGCACTGGATGTCTCCATCCAGGCACAGGTGCTGAACCTACTGAAAAGCCTACAGGACGATCTGGGCCTGACCTATCTGTTCATCGCTCATGACTTGGGAGTAGTGCAGCATATCTCCGACCAGGTAGCGGTGATGTACCTAGGATCATTGGTGGAGCTGGGGCAAGTCGGTTCGCTTTATGGCAGGCCACATCACCCTTATACCCAGTCATTGCTCTCGGCCATCCCGATTCCTGATCCCAAGGAGCAAAGGAGCCGTTCGCGTATCATTTTGCCGGGGGATCCGCCCTCGCCGCTCGACCCGCCATCTGGTTGCCGTTTCCGTACCCGCTGTCCGATTGCCGAGGATATCTGCGCCAAAGAGGTACCGCAGCTGGTTTTTGTGGCACCGCAGCACTTTTGTGCCTGTCACTTTGCGGCCCCCAACCCAATTCCGCTGGCTTGACTTCTTTAATCATCAACCCACATTTCACATTGGCTGATTTTTGCTTTTCTCGACGGCATAGCCTTCGGCGTTTTGTGCCATAACATCGTATTCGGCATCGATGAACCACAGCATGTCCTCATCCAGCTTTAGGTGAATAACACGGCTCTCGTAATAGACGGGGTGGGCCGCGCCGTCCTGTCTCGGTGCCTATCCGCTCGTCAATGAACTGGCTGCGGTGTGCCTCGTCCGTTAAAACAACGATGTTTCGGCGCTCAGAGAGGCGCTCGGAGCTTTCTTCGAACTTCTGCGCCGTGGTGAAGATGATGCCGTTCTATCCTACAATCTATATTTGCTTGAGGCACAAACACAATTTCATCATCCAGCGACGGCGATGTTGGCAATGGGCGGCCCGCCGGATGTCAGGCGGGGCAGCGGTGCGTCGCGGAGCCCAACAAGACGAGCCGATTCCGTATTATTTGCCTGCACTTGCAGGAGCATAGGATTTGCCACCTCTTAAAAACTTGCAAGACATTCATTGTTCGGAGGCATAATTTCCAAAGCGTTAAGGGCAGCAGTCGTCATGCTTGGGACTGCGGAACCGCCGTTTAAAGTGGCTTAGACTTATAGGCATCTTGAGAGAATTGGCACTTGCTGTCTCCTATTCGTTCATGAAATAAGACATGCAGCACAGGATGCTTCCCATAATTGACATGGGTAAGAAAAAATATTACCATTCCGATATAGGAAAAAGTATTACAGGAGGAAGACTATGACTGCCCGTGCTGTAAAGCTCCAAGAGCGTGAACTGACTGTAAAGAATCAATACACATTTGGAAAAACTGTGTTAGAGAAACTGGGATTACCCGCTGGTGGCAAGGTTGCTGTTTATGAAAATGACAGAGGCGAACTGGTGTTGCGGGCTGCAAGGGAGGACAGGAGATCCTTAATAAGGATGAGAATGAAAGATTATAAGGAAAATTATGCGCCCATTGACTATGCGGACGCCGAGTCAACCCAGTTCCTGCATTCTAAAAGTGTGGGAGATGAGTTGATTGACTAAATACAATTATGGTGAGGCATGGTTTGTTGACATGAATCCAACCATTGGAGCCGAGCAAGGTGAAATGCGGACAGTCATTATCGTCAGTAACGACGATTTCAATTCGGCTCATGCAAAAATGCGCTGGATCGTCCCAATCTCAACATCACCTAAATATGGCAGGGACACGCAGTGGCGGGACAGTCCTTGGATAGTGCCAGTTCCAGATAACGATTTTGGCACTGTAGGCTACATTTTGATAGACCATATAAGGGCAATCGATATTTCGAATCGTGCGAAGAGGAAATGGGGCACGTTTTCAAAAGAAGACATTGAGCCTATATCCGAGATAATCGCTGAATCGGTCCTACCTGACTGATCGAACGTCAAATCATCATTTAGCGCCGCCGATGGCGGTTGTTGTGCTCTGGTTTCGGTTGCCGCTGGCCATAAAAGCAAAAGCTCCTTTCCTAGAGAAATGTCGATCAATGCTGTTGTGCCATGCCGTTAAACAGGATAACCCGTATTTCACCTAGTCAGCGGCGTAAAGATTGCCGGTCAAGCCGGCAATGACTGTAGTTTGGGCATTAACCGGCGCTTTCCTAGCCGTTAACATAAATACCCCGTGTTATACGGGGTATTGCTTAAACGGAAGCGCTCCAATTCTGCAGCCTTCAACTGGCTGAGCCGCCAGGACTCGAACCTGGATAGCTGGCACCAAAAACCAGAGTCCTGCCATTGGACGACGGCTCAGCATTTCACACACTGGGAATCTCGCAATTCGAGCATTTACAGAGTGAGATATACAGTCTATTCCAAGAACTCCTCTGTGTCGAGTTCCATTGCCGCAACGTTGTCGAACATCTGCTTGGCTGTTTGCCGGGATATGCGGCTGGCATAGAGGGCATCAGAGATCGCCTCCCGTTCCCATTCCAGGCTGCGTAGGCGAATGCGCAGCTCCAGCTCTTCTTGATGATGGGCGGGAAGCATTGTTGGAACCGACTGGATGCGCTGCGCCGAGCGGGTAAAGCGGCGCTTGTAGTCGGTGATGAACTGGTTGACTATCTTGGGAGTGAGCGTTGCCAGATGCGGCGGTAGGACGTTCCCATCGGCCTGGGCAGCCGCCACCCCATCCCCGGCAGATGTTTCAGTGCCGGGGGCCTCAGCTACCCCATCCGCAGCCCCGGCATCGGCCTGGGCAGCCGCCACCCCATCCCCGGCAGATGTTTCAGTGCCGGGAGCCTCAGCTACCCCATCCGCAGCCCCGGCATCGGCTGCCGCAGCTCCGGTGTCGCTTGTTGCCGCCGTTGCGCCCTGCTCTGCCTGTGCTAACTGTCCCTTCAGCTCTTCGAGGCGTTGCAAGGCGTAATCTAGACACTCATGTTGCAATGTCTGCAACTGGTAGCTCATGTGGAAGGCATCGAAATCAGGGCTTTGTCTGCGCTCTTTGCGAATGAACGACCAGCGCCAGCCGAGGCTGCGCATTTGGTCGCGGGCGAACTTCAGCCTCGCGAAAAGCCCTGAGCGGTGCTCCTGCAAAGATGAGAGGCGATCTAGCAGGTCGAGATAATAGTTACCGAGCTTGCTGTCGAAGCGCCCTTGTTTGACCAGCTCAACCGCATGTTCTTTTTCCCAAGCGACTATCTGGGCGCGGAGGATGCGCTCTTCGGTGTCATCTAGGCTGTTGTTGGCTTTCAGGCGCTGGATGCGCTCATGGTAAAACAGGATGATCCGATCATTGGCGATGCGTTCGTTCGGCTTGGAGTTCTCCTGGATCCGATGAACCACCGAGCGCAGTACCTCGACCATTGCCTTTACCTCGTCCTCGGACTGCAGTGGGCTTGGGTCTTTGGGGCTGAGCAGGGGCATGGCAATGTTGGTCAAGATCAGCGAGAGCAGTATCACGCCAGAGGCAATGAGGACCAAAAAGTCATGCCCCGGGAAGGGCGAGCCGTCATGGAGCGTTAGGGGAATGGTGAAGACCAAGGCCAAGGTGATGGCGCCCTTGGCACCGGCCAACGACAACAGGCAGGCGTCCTTGATGTGCAGTTTCCAGTAGTGGGGGTCAGAGCGGGCTTGGCGGCGCTCGTCGGCAATTGCCCGGCGCCGCTGCTCGATAAAGTGCTGCCGCCGCGAACGGGCTTCTTCCCGCAAGCCGCCGCCTGCCCGGGGGGTTGCCGCCCGACCGATTACCGGGTCGCGGCCGACCAGCGAGTCATCTCTCAGTGGCCTTGGGTTGATGCTGCTTATCTGGCCGCTGCGGTTGAACATCGGGTTTAGGGGCGCAGCCGGGTGATTGCGGTGAAAGGTGGGGTCGCGGCCGACTATCGGGCCGTATTTGTTGACTAGGGAGCTTTTGTCAGCCGCAGTATCCTTGACAGCCAGATCGCCGCCGCCATCACGGTTAGTGGCCACGCCGCCTGCCCCATCGTCTTCTGAAAGCGCTTTGAGGGTGCCAGTGTGGTTCAGCAAGTCGATGGTAAAGGCGGTGTTTTCCAAACTTACCGGGTCAGAGTCATCGTTTTGGGCAGAAGTGACGGTGGTCTTCTCCCTCATCCGACCGCGCATCATCACGCCACCACCTGCTAAGTTGACATTGCGGTGCATAACCAATATCCAGATAAAACGCACCAAGAGCATTGCCACTATGATCAAGACGACCAGCAGTGGTGCTAGGCTCAGCCTGATGTCAGGGTCATAGGCGATGCGCTGGGCAACGTGTGGCAGCTCGGCACCCAGCATTAAGAACACCAGGCCGTTGATAGTGAATGAGATTACCGACCAAACACTGGCGGAGACGATGTTTTGTCGGGCAGTGGAAGGCGAGCTGATGCGCGGTGAGTAGGAGTAGACGATACCAGCGGCCACCACGGCGATGATGCCGCTGACATGGAGCAACTCGGCGATTAAGAAGACCAAGCAGGGGGTGATGACCTCGAAGAGCACCAGAAAGGTGCTGGTTGCGGCACCGCTCGTGCGGATCGCCCGGATGATGAAGTGACGGATGACCATGGTTGCCACACCGACAGCCAAACCGCCAAGAAACATGACCATGAAGGTCAGGCTGGCTCCAATGAGTGAGAAACTGGAGGTCAAGATAGCGGCGATGGCAAATTGAAAGGAGACGATCGCCGCTGCGTCGTTCAGTAGAGATTCGCCTTTGAGCAGCTCTTTTTGCTCGGTGCCGAGCGATGCGGTCTCTTTAAGCGACATTATGACGACGGCATCGGTGGGGGCTAGGGCGGCCGCCAAGGCAAAGGCTGCTGCCAAAGGCAGTGAGGGTACCAGCCAATGCATAACAAAGCCAACAATCAGGCAGGTGGCGAAGACCAAGCCGATTGCTAGCCCTAGGATAGGGCGTTTCAGGCGCCACATTGCAGACTTATCTGCCTTCTTGGCTTCCTCAAAGAGCAGCGGTGCGATGAAGAGGATCAGGAACAGCTCGGGGTCAAGGTAGATGTCGAAGGGAAATGGGGTGACAACAAGAGCTATTCCCAAGGCAATCTGAATCAGCGGGGTTGAGATTTTCGGAAACCGCTGGCTGATCAAATTGGAAACCAACACTGCAGCTAAGAGCACCAATATGTACTCAAAGGTATGCATGTCAATAATGGTAGCAGACTCTTTGCGCTATAGTATTGCTAAACCGAGTACGAACGACTGAGAGCAAGCAAGAAGATATTGCAGGGACTGAGAGAGAACGTGAGGTTTCAGATGCCTTTCTCCACATTGATTCTGGCGGCCGGTGCGGGTACCCGTATGAAGTCCACCCGGGCCAAGGTAGTACACGAGTTGTTGGGCAAGCCGATGATCCGCTGGGTGATCGATGCTGCCCAGACGGCTGGCACAGAACGTATTCTGACAGTTGTCGGCCACCGGCGGGAACAGGTGCTGCCGTTGGTCGGTGACACGACGATTGTCGTGCAGGAAGAACGCTTGGGCACCGGTCATGCCATCATGGTGGCTAGAGCCGAGCTGGAGCCGTATGCCCAAGCGGGCAATTCGCTGGTAGTGCTTTCCGGGGACACGCCGATGCTCAGGGCCGACACCATTTGCGAGTTAGTGCGGAAGCAGCAGGAGAGTCAGGCCGCTGTTTGTTTGATGGCTCATGAAACCGATACCCCCAGCGGCTATGGCCGAGTGGTGCTCGGAGGTTTGGGGCAGGTGCTGAAGGTGGTGGAGGACTCCGATGCCACTGATGAGGAAAAGCTGTTGAGGCTGTGCAACAGCGGTGCCTACTGCTTTGATTTGCCTAAGCTGCTGGAGAACTTGGAGAGGCTGGGCAACGCCAACGCCCAAGGCGAATTCTACCTGACCGAGGTGTTCGGCCTACTGGCAGCAGCCAAAGAGAGCGTGGTGGCCTGTATAGTCGATGCCGCGGAGGCCGAGGGTGTCAATGACCGGTTGCAGCTGGCTAGGGTCAGCGCCATGATGCAGGAGCGCATCAACACAGCTTGGATGCTCCAAGGCGTGACCATGCTGGAGCCTAGTTCGGTCTGGATCGGCCCCAACGTCAAGTTGAGCAGCGATGTCGAAATTCTCCCCAATGTCATTCTCAGCGGCTATACTGAAATCGAGCACGGCTGCCTGATCGGCCCAAGCTCCCGGATCGTCGACTCCCGAGTCGGGCGGGACTGTGTGGTCGATGAAACCATGATCGTTGACTCCTGTCTAGAGGACGGAGTGCGTTGTGGGCCTAGGGCCTACATCCGGCCAGGCACGATCTTAAAGCTCGGCAGCAAGGTCGGCACAAATGTGGAGATCAAAAACTCCACCATCGGCGTTGGCAGCAAGGTGCCGCATCTCAGTTATCTGGGCGATGCCAGCCTAGGGTCTGACGTGAACATCGGTGCTGGCACGGTGACCTGTAACTTCGATGGTACAACTAAATATCCGACGCAGATCGGCGACCGGGCTTTCATTGGTTCGGACACCATGTTGGTGGCGCCAGTGAAGGTTGGCGCAGACACCACAGTCGGTGCTGGCTCGACAATCACCCGTGACGTGCCGGATGGTGCACTCAGTCTGGAACGGGCCGAGCAAAAAGTAGTCAAAGACTGGAACTACAAGAAACGGCGCAAACGCCCTGAAAGCACTGCTGCCCCGGCCGACAAGCAAGGAGCGGCAATAAACCCAGAAGACAAGAGGGAGAGGCAATAACTGTGGAAATGACCAAGACCATGAAGCTTTACAGCGGTCGCAGCAACAAGGCCCTTGCGGAGAAGATCGCCGCCTTGATCGGCATCGAGTTGGGCAACATCAAGATCACGACTTTCGCCAACGGCGAGATCTACGGCCGCTATTTGGAGAGTGTGCGCGGTTGTGATGTATTTTTGGTGCAGTCGGTGTCCGGCAAGGTCAATGATGCCTTGATGGAGCTGCTGATCATGGCTGATGCCGCCAAACGGGCATCGGCCCGCACGGTGACCGCAGTCATCACCCACTACGGCTACTCCCGTCAAGACAAGAAAACAGCGGCTCGGGAACCGATCACAGCCAAACTGGTGGCCAACCTGTTGACCGTGGCTGGCATCGACCGGATTATCGCTATCGACTTGCACCAAGGTCAGATCCAAGGCTTCTTCGATATCCCGGTGAACCATTTGACGGCGTTGCCGATTTTTGCCGACTACTTTATGGGCAAGGACTTGAAAAACGTTTGCGTGGTGTCGCCGGATGTCGGTCGTGCCAAGGCCGCCAAGAAGCTGGCTGACATGCTAGATGCCGACTTGGCGATCATGCACAAGGCACGTCCAGCGCACAATGTCGCCGAAGTCAACAATGTCATTGGCGATGTTGCCGACAGGACCTGCATCATCAACGATGACATAATCGATACCGCCGGCTCAGTTGTCAGCAGTGTCGAGGCCTTGCGAAATCGAGGGGCCGGTAAAATCTACATCTGTGCCACCCATGGGCTGTTCTCTGGCCCAGCCTTCGAGCGCTTGGAGAAGTTGGAGATCGAGGAAGTGGTGGTCTGTGATACCGTGCCGGTCCCCGAGCAGTTCCAGACCGGCAAGATCCGGGTGGTGACGGTGGCTTCGCTGTTGACCCGGGCCGTGGTCAACGTGTTCAACGAGACTAGCGTCTCAGAGCTGTTCGACCCGGAATTCCAGCTCTAGGGAAGCGCCGAATCATGCTACGTGCTGTTTCGTCCTGCCAGCCGCGACTGATTGTCGGCCTCGGCAACCCGGGGCGGGAATATCAGGACACCCGGCATAATGCCGGTTTTCTAGCGGTCGAGGCGTTGGCCGCCGAGCTGGGTTGTGCCAACTACTGGAAGACGACCGGCGAGGCCATGTTTGCGGAGAAGCGCCTAGATGATGGCAGCAAGTTGGTGTTGGCCAAGCCCCTCTCCTTTATGAACCTCTCCGGCGGCCCTACCAAGGGGTTGCTGAAGATCAGCGGTTGCAGCCTAGATGAGCTGCTGGTAGTACACGATGAGCTGGATTT
Source organism: Actinomycetes bacterium (assembly GCA_009787085.1). GTDB lineage: Bacteria > Actinomycetota > Coriobacteriia > Coriobacteriales > UBA8131 > WRGR01. The sequence continues at coordinate 143,985 of WRGR01000046.1, read as the reverse complement.
GCCGCCGGGCAGCCTACGTCTGAAGTTCGGCGGCGGCCATGGCGGCCATAACGGCCTACGCTCTATCTCTGGGGCCATCGGTCAGGATTATGCTCGTCTGCGTTTCGGCATTGGCCGGCCGCCTGGTCGGATGGATGCAGCAGCCTTCGTGCTCCAGCCCCTGCGCGACGATACCTTGGCAGACTTCCAAGCACAGGTGATCGCAGCCGTGCCAGTGCTGATCAGTTGTGTTCGCGATGGCTTGGCCCGTGCCATGAACGCCCATCATGGCGATCATGGCACGGGCTAGGAAAATGCCGATCAGTGTGTGAAATCCGTCATTATGAGCTCAGGGAAGCAATATTTTGTGCCGCTGTCAATCGTCCAAGGCGGGCGCTACGGCAAAAGGGCAGTTGATGACAGCAGTTGAGCCAGAGGTGCTGGTGACGGCACTTGGCAGAGAGTACGCGTTACTCAAACTGGATAGCTGCAGTTCCACCAACGACGTACTGCGGCAGATGCTGCGCCCGGCAACGGTCGGGGAGCCGTTTGAGCGGCTGCCGCTTTTCGTGCAGGCAGCGGAACAAACCGCTGGCCGAGGCCGACTTGGCCGCCAGTGGCGCTCTTTGCAGGGCGGCTTGTACCTGTCGCTGCTCTGGCCAGGGCTGCTCAGCGCCGAGCAGGCAGTTAGTCTGCCCTTGATTACAGCCTTGGCAGCTCGGGCCGCAGTTCAGCCCCTCACGGCCGATGAGGTTCGCATCAAGTGGCCAAATGACCTGCTGCTGCTGGAAGGCAGGGGAGCGGCTGGGCGGCGGGATTCGCCCTCTTGCCCCGAAACAATATCGCCGGTAGTCAAAGGCAAACTGGCAGGTATCCTAGTGGAGCTGGTGGGCGGCCATGCATTGATCGGCATCGGTATCAACGTCGTGCCTACAACCACCTCGGCAGCGTCTCTGCAGTTCGTGGCAGACACTGCCGATGCTGCTGCTGCGGTGGGTGACAACAAGATATCCGCCTCAGAGTCAGACTGCTCGGAGGGCCTCCCCAGTGCTTGCCTCTACCCTGCTGCCTGCTGTGGCCAAGCCTTGATCGACCAGCTCCGGCAGTCCTTGGCCACACATCTGCTAAACAGTTTGGAGCAGGCCAGTGCAGCGGCTTGGAGTTTCTCCGGTTTTGCCGGGGAGTACCGCCGCCATTTGGCGCAGTTGGGGGAGTGGGTTGAGATACGCGATGGCTTAGGGTCAGAAATTGCCGCTGGCACACTGCGCGGTATCGATGTCCAAGGTCGCTTGGTCGTCTGCACAGAACAGGGTGAACAGTTGGTCTACGGTGGTGAGCTAACCCAGCGTAAGCCGCCCCGTGAGCGCGGGCATGCTGGACGGAGGTAACTAGAGGCGCCGATTAATCCCCCCAAACTGCAGTCATTGCCGGTTTGACCGGCAATCTTTCCCCTGATCAGCAAGGTGAAAGATTGCGGATCAGGGGTTTTGGGGGATGGAATTGTGAGTTAATCGGCAAAGTTGCCGTCGGCGGCCTCGAGGCCGCAGCAGGAGCGGCCATGGGCGCCTCGTGTTCCCAAAGCCGATGCCGAGGGCGCGGCCGCAGGTACTTGGCGGCCGCGCCCTCGGGCTTTTCACCGGACTTTGCCCGCTCCCCAGGGGCATGCCGCTCAGTCGCGGTCGATCTCGCGGCTCAGCACCTTGCCACTGGCGGCATCGATCTCGTAGCTGTACTCGACGTTGCCGACATAGAACTGCACGTCGTACTCCAGCCGCCCGTTGTCCCGGTCCTGCTCGGCGTACAGCCGCTGCACGCCGCTGGCTGCCAGGCCGGCATGCTGCAAGGCGATGGCCTTGGCCTTGGCTGCGCCGATGTCCGCCGTGCTAGGCTGGGCCGGCGCCGCGGCCGGCGCCGGGGCCGGCTGGGCCGGCGCCGCGGCCGGCTTGGGTGCCGCGTAGTACTCGGCATCGCGGTCGTGGGAGCGGATCGCCCCGGTCAGGGCATCGATCTCATAGTCATACTCGACATTGCCGCTGTAGAACTCGACCTCGTACTCCTGCCTACCGTCGTCGTAGTCCAGGTGGCAGCGGACGAACGTGACCTTGGAGGCCGCCAGGCCGGCATGCTGCAAGGCGATGGCCTTGGCCTTGGCCTCGCCTATCACGCCCGGGGCGGCCGGCGCGGCAGCCGGAGCCGGTGCGGCAGCGGCCGGGGCGGCCGGTGCGGCGGCGGGCGGGGCGGCCGGGGCGGCGGCGGCAGGATTGTTGGCCGGGACGTTGGCTGGCGCCGGGTCGGCCGGGGCCTGCGCCGGGTCGGCCGGGGCGGCCTGCGGGTCGGCCGGCAGGGCTGCCGCCTGCTCGCCGCCCATCTGGGCGGCCGCCAGCCCTGAGAGGTCCTGTTGGGCCTGGGCGGCCATGGCGTCTTGGATGGCCTTGACATCCGGGATGCTCCCTGATGCCCCGTTGCAGCCTGCGAGCGCCAGGGACGCGACGATTGACACTAGTGCGATGGACATGATCTTTCTTGCCTTCATGATGTTTCTCCTTCCTAGAGGTCTTGTTGCGATACACCTATAAGTCTAGGCACGGAGAATTAAAAGGAAATGAGAGGAAGCAAAAAAATTTGTTAGGCTGCTATATGGCGATGCAGGCGCTGCAGATGGGTACGGGGAATCGATCAAGGCAGGCTCTTCAATTAGGGCAAATTGCGAGCTCAGGCACAATTTGCCCCATGCGATTTTCTGCTTACTGAAATCGTCCCAATAACCTATCTGGTCCTGAGTCTCGAACCATTTGTTCCCTGTCCGCTTTCGGGCTTTGAACTTGACCCCATTGACAGTATGGGTGGCGCCGGTCTGCTCCAGTCTGAGCTGCCCGTATCCCTGCGGAACCTCATTGCTCCAGTCAGCCGAGATCAGCCACTTCTTAACGGCGGGGAACTCGTCGATGCCGTAGTGGAGTGCCGGGAATGTAGCGATCACCCACTTGTCGGCGAACTCGTAGCTGTAGCGCTTGATGTCCCTGCCCCTGAGAATCGGCCTAATAATCTCGGCGCTCCTGGGGTCCTCGGCGACCAGGCGGTCCTTGAGCGCCCCGTCGATGATGAAGGCCTCGTTGCAGCCAGCTAGCAGCCCGCGGTTGATCTTGATGTCCCACTGCCCCAGCGGCACCCCGACGGCCTCTATCTTCTCTTTTATCCGCCGCTCCATGTTGCTTAGTATCGCCCAAGTGCTGCCGAAGACGTTCACGCACTGGTTCTGCGCAATATAAACGCTCAAATTTCCTAGGTAATCCGCCCGGATGATCGTTGACTGGGTCGATTGCTTGTAGGGTTCTTTGGTGGCCAACAAAATATTGGTGTCAACAGTTGCATCAAAAACCTTCTGTCCGGAAAAATCAATCAGTCGGACAGGGTTGGAGTTCTCGATGAAGAAGCTGCGTAGCGACTGGCCATAAGCAGCCCGCATCCACTTGTTGGAGGTGATGCAGCAGATAACACCACCATCTTTCAGCAGTTGGATTCCCCGTTCATAGAACAACGAATACATGTCACCACGTGCTTCATATGACTCATAGCCTAGTGGCAAGTACAGGCTCTTCGATAACTCCTTCATGGATTCCAAGTGTATGTAGGGCGGATTGCCAATCACTGCGTCGAAGCCGCTGGATATTCCGAACATCTCGCCTGGGTCAAAGTAGTCGGCCGCCTTCATTAAATCGAAAGGCGCCCATCTGAGGGTCCTTCGCATACGAAGTACTGATTGTTGTAGAATCGGGTCTGATTTTGTTGCTTCGTTCGTTGCTTTCTTCATTCTATCAGGCTACGGGGGGAGAGTGGTTAGACAAAAGGTGGCTAAGAGGTCGGCACCGCAATGCTGCCGCCGGCCGGTGCTGCCACCTGGTGCTGCCACTTGGTGCCGCAGTGGTGCTGACGGCTGGTTGCTGCCACCGGCCGGTGCTGCCACCTGGTGCTGCCACCTGGTGCTGCCGACTGGTGCTGCCGACTGGTGCTGCCGGGCAGACTGCCATCGGCGCTCTCTCGATATGCCGGCTATTTGGGCGGGGAAACTTTGCTAGAATAGCAAGCAATATAACACGTACCGCCGCTTGTCGGAAGTGCTTGTTCTGGTGTCGTCTTGTGGGCTGATGGCTGCTGGTAGTGCTTCTGATAGGCTTTGGCTGTCTTACCAACCGTCCTGAAAGGCCCCAAATGTCTCTTGAACAACTTAGTGTCAGCGACCCTGACGTAGCGCGGCTGATCCAATCCGAACTAGCGCGGGAGCGCAACCAGATCGAGCTGATTGCCTCCGAGAACTTCACATCGTTGGCGGTGATGGAGGCGGTGGGCAGTGTGCTCACCAACAAGTATGCTGAGGGCTATCCCGGTAAGCGGTATTATGGCGGCTGTCATGCGGTGGACGAGGTTGAGAACTTGGCTCGTGAACGGGCGAAGCAGCTGTTTGGTGCGGCCTTCGCCAATGTTCAGCCGCACAGTGGTGTCTCGGCTAACTTGGCCTGTTATTTTGCCCTGCTGAAGCCGGGGGATACGGTTTTGGGCATGAGTTTGGCTCACGGCGGCCACTTGACGCATGGTTCTCCGGCTAACTTCTCCGGTCGCCTCTATAAGATTGTCTCTTATGGTGTCGACCCGATCACGGAGCGTATTGACATGGATGCTGTGGAGCAGCTGGCGCTTCAGTGTCGACCGCAGATGATCATTGCCGGTGCCAGTGCTTATCCGCGGGTTATCGACTTTGAGCGTTTCGCCGAGATTGCCAAGAAGGTTGGCGCTTACTTGATGGCCGACATCGCCCACACGGTGGGCTTGGTGGCCGGCGGTGTGCATCCTAGTCCGGTGCCTTGGGCCGACGTTGTCACCAGCACCTCGCATAAGACCCTGCGCGGCCCGCGTGGCGGTTTTATCCTTAGCAATCGCGAAGACGTGGCCGCCGCTATTGACAAGGCGATTTTCCCGGGCGCTCAAGGCGGCCCCTTGCAGCACGTCATCGCCGGTAAGGCGGTGGCTTTCGGCGAGGCCATGCAGCCGGCCTTCAAGGACTACACCTTACAGATCATTCAGAACATGGCGGCCATGGGCAAGGGCATGGCTGACGGCGGCCTGCGACTGGTGACTGGTGGCACGGACAACCATCTGGCCTTGGTCGACCTTACGGCCACTGGCATCCATGGCAGCGATGCCGAGAAACTGTTGGATCAAGTGGGCATGACAGTGAATAAGAACGTCATCCCTAACGAGACTCGACCGCCAACCGAGGCCAGCGGCATCCGCGTCGGCAGCGCCGCCATGACCACCCGGGGCTTTGGGGCCGATGAGGCATACGAAATCGGCAGCCTCTTGGCTCGTACGCTGTTCTGTCATCAAGATGCCGCTACGCTGGCCGAGGTCGCCGGGCGCATCTCCGAGATACGCGGAGCCCATCCTCTGTATCCAGAGCTTTAGGGAAGTGCTAGGGAAGCACTAGGGAAGTGCCGTCGAAGGAGAAAACCAAGGGAGAAAAGATGGCTAATACAAAACTAGCGTCTGATTATGCAAGGCAAGTGACGGTTATCGACCACCCCATGGTGCAGCACAAGCTGTCGATCCTGCGTGATAAGAACACCAGCTCCAAGCAGTTCAAAGAACTGGTGAAAGAATTGGCGATGTTTGAGGGCTATGAGGCCACCCGGCATTTTCAACTGCAGCCGGTTCAGGTCGATACCCCCATCTGCAAGACTACCGCCTACACCCTGAAGGGTCGCAAGGTGGCGGTGGTGCCGATCCTGCGCGCCGGCCTAGGCATGGTGGAAGGCATCCTAGAGCTCGTTCCTGCTGCCCGGGTTGGGCATATCGGCCTTTACCGTGACCCTGAGACGCATCAGCCGGTCGAGTATTACTGCAAACTGCCCGAGGACATCGACACCCGGGAGGTGTTGCTGGTCGACCCGATGCTGGCGACCGGCGGCTCGGCAGTGGCGGCCATCGAGTTTTTGAAGCGTCGTCAAGTGTCTTCTGTTAAGATTCGTTTGCTGGTGATTATTGCTGCCCCCGAAGGCATCAAGGCGGTGTTGGATCATGACCCAGCTATCAATATCTATACTTGTGCTATCGACGAGCGGCTGAACGAGAAGGCCTATATCGTACCCGGCCTCGGTGATGCCGGTGACCGCATTTTCGGCACCAAATAGAGGAGGGGAAATGGACGAGCGTCCTTCTTGGGATCAGTATTTTATGCAAATTGCCCACCTGGTGAGCACCCGTACAACCTGTTTGCGGCGGGCTGTTGGCGCTGTGCTGGTGCGTGACAAGCGCATCTTGGCGACCGGTTACAACGGCGTACCCAAAGGCATCGAGCACTGCCTGACCAGAGGCTGCCTACGTGCCGAGTTGGGTATTCCGTCGGGAGAGAAGCACGAGCTTTGTCGAGGGGTACACGGCGAGGAGAACGCTATACTGCAAGCCGCCAAAAACGGCATCTCGGTGGACGGTGCCACTTGCTATGTAACCACCCAACCATGTATCATGTGCGCCAAGAGCCTGATAAATGCCGGGGTCACAGAGATCGTCTTTGATGCCGCATACCCGGACAAGCTCACTCAGGAAATGCTGGATGAGGCCGGTGTGCTGACCCGCCAGTTCTCCGTTGACAAGAACAGTGCCGACTAACACTTAAACCCAGTCGCACACGGTTTTTCCCACACGGGTTTAGCCTGCAATTTTTTGAGCTGCTGATCAGGGAAAAGACGAGGTATCCTGTCTTGCGGCCTGGCACACGTCCTGCCAGCCTTACGACACTTTCTCGATCATCACCAGCATCTCGCCACCACAGACCATGCCGTCTTCTTCGGCGCTGTCCGTCATGTCCACCGTGTAGGTCTTCCAGCCGCCCTTGCGCAGAACATCGCGCGCTTCGCTGATCGCCCCGGCCTCGGAACAGCCACCGCCGATTGTGCCGGCCATCTCGCCGGTCAAGCCACAGGCTAGCTTGGCTCCGCATTCGATGGGCACCGAGCCGTTGGTCTGGACAACGGTGATAATCGCGCCAAAGGAATGGGGGCTGGCGGCCAATGCCTGCACAGCCTCTAGGTCGGAGGAGGCTAGGTTGCCGCCGTCCGTGACGCTGCGTCGGACAGAGATAACCTCGGCGATGATCGAGACAGCGATCTCAGCTGGGGTGACAGCGCCGATGCGGAGGCCGATAGGGCTGTGGATGCGCCCGATACGTGCAGCATCGAAGCCATCAGCTCGCAACTGGTCCAAAACAATGGCCACCCGTCGCCGTGACCCGATCATGCCGGTGTAGGCCGGCTCGACTCCCCGCAACACGCCGGCTAGGCTGTCTTGGTCGTGTTTGTGACCCCGGGTCACCACCACTACATAGTCGTTTGCTCTCAGGCTGACACGTTCGAACAGTTTCTGAAAACTGTCACAGATCACCTCGTCAGCCTCCGGAAAGCGTGCCGAATTAGCAAAAGAAGGCCGGTCGTCATAGACCAGTATCTCAAAGTCCAGCAGCCGTGCCATTCTGACCAACGCCAAGGCGATATGGCCGCCGCCGAGGATCACCATTCGCGGACGGGCTGAGTAGCGTTCAATAACTGTTTGAGAGCCATCGGCATTCATGAGATAGGTTACTGAGCCTTGGGTTTGGCTGGCTGCAGCGGCCAGCTGGCTTTGAAGCTCGCTCCAAGCAGCGGTATCTGCCGATGTCACCAAATGTTTTTCCACCTTCTGGTGATGGTCAGGGTAGTACTGGCTGACGACGGCAGCTCGGGCACCTTGCTCTAAAGACTGGATCAGTTGACAGTACAAGATCTGGATTTCCATGTGTCAGCTTCTTTCTTGTGGTGAGTTGCGTGGTGCATTGGCCTGTTCAGGCTGTTGGTTGCCGGTGCATTGGAGTGGGTTTCCCTTGATATGCTCGGCTATGGTCTGGATATCGGTGGGCACATCGGCATCCAACAGGATGCCGGGGTCGTCTGTGGGAACTCTCAGGCTGTCATACCTTTGCAGAATAGCACGCAGGCCTGCAGGTGGGGGAGCGGTGAGCAAGGCGGCATGCCCTTCGTTTTGTGACGAGGGCAACTCATGTTCGCCCCCGCCTGCGCTGGGCGCTGGCACAACAGCAGTGGCCAGAATTTCGGTAAAGCATTGCCGTTTGACCAGCAAGGGATGCCCCGTGCGCCCTTCGAACTCAGGCTGGACGACCAGTGCTGCGCTTTGCTCGGCTGCCGACCAAAGGCTACGGTAAGTGCAAGCCCGGACAGCAGGCATGTCTCCCGGAATTAAAAAGAACCCATCCAGCGGTTGGGTGTGGCTCTGCTCCAACTCCAACAGCGCTAGCAGCCCGATGCGTATCGAGCAAAGCATGTCAGTCTGCGCAAATTCCGGGTTTTCCGTGAAGTAAAGGTTAGGGTGCTTGGCAGCGATGTTGGAAGATCTGTCAGCAGCGCTGTTGGCGGTGGTGTTGAGGTGGGGCCGGGGCGTGGCAGTACCGCCGCCGACGGCAGCGGAACCAATGTTGCTGTCTGGGAAAACCCGCTGTACCGCAGCTCGTATAGACCGAGCTTCCCGTCCCAAAACCAACACGACAGGAGATGCCCCAGCGGCCAGGGCAACACTTAGAGTGTGCGCGATCAATGGTACGCCCTCCATCTCTATCAGGGGCTTGAGACACCCCATGCGAAAGGAAAGCCCCGCAACCGGTATGATACAGGCAAAATGTACGATACAGCTCCAATCCCTCGTTTTTCCTTTGCGAACAGTCTTCCCAAGCTTCAACGAATCATACCACCTTCATTCGGAGTTCTCAATGACGTGACGCACATCACTTAAAATGCCCGCGAAACCACCAGCATAGATCACACGCCATGACCGCCAATGACTTTATGGTTGGCAGCAGACAAAAACAAGGGTTGGATCGGCTACGCTATGTCGGGAACAATGTGGGCGGTGCCGACACGGCTGCCGCCGACAGACAAAAACAAGGGCATCCTGACGTGTAGTATAAGTCGGGAGGCTGTCCTTGGGATTTGGGATACCACGCATGGCACGTAAAGAACTGGCGAGGCCGGAGGCAGACGAGTGCCTGAAGGCAACGAAGATTTAAATGATGTACTACGGCGTATTTGCCCTTACCTTTCCAAGGCAGACATTGTTTAAAGCACCGCAGCAACTTGGTTTTATGACCCTGTCGTGCCTATCACATCTGAAATTGTGGTATCATGGCAAAGCTCGTAAGCCCCCATAGTCTAGCGGTTAGGACGCCACCCTTTCAAGGTGGAAGCCGCGGGTTCGAACCCCGCTGGGGGTACCAAAGTCATCTCAGGTCAGACGGTCTATACCAAGCCTCTGACCTGCTTTTTATTTTACAGGGCAAGAGCACTGAATCTGATTTTCGCGGATCTTCTCCACTTTCTGGGCTGGCAGCAGTTCGGCGTGGACTGCGATGATGCCAACTGCGCTGGCCAAATGCTCGGCACTTTGCCGGTAGTCGCCGCTCAATAAAACTGTGTTGGTATTGTTGGCCTTCAGCTCTCCGACCATCTGCTGGGCATCGGAGCGCAGCCTGTTGGAAAGGGCGACAACGCCCAACAAGCTTGGGAGATGTCGGTCATCTGTGGCAGTCGCCATGGCTACGTCTCCCACTTCGGCCACTCCAGCCACGCTGCTGATGCCAGCGGACACAGCAGCCACAGCAATCAACGCCTTGCCTTGCTGTTGCAACTGCTCTAGGGCCTCTATGGCAGATCTATGGCAGAGCCGTCAAAGGCAACGCCCAGCGCCATGAGCCATGATACGTTGCCGCAGAACAGCTCTTGGTCGCCGACCTGAGCCCGCACTCCTTTGCCGGGCAGCGCCTGAAAGCCTTGGGCATCTTGAACCTTCAGGCCGAGCTGGGCTGCCTGAGCCGTAACTGCCTTGCCCAGTGGATGCTCAGAGCGCGATTCTGCCGAGGCCGCCAGCGACAACAGGGTTTCATTGCTTGTCCCCGGAGCCAAGCCAATGATGTCGCTGACCGCCGGGCTGCCCTCCGTCAGCGTGCCGGTCTTGTCAAAGGCAATGGTGTCCACCTTGCCCATCCGCTCCAGTGCGTCACCAGACTTGATGATCACCCCGTGCTTGGTGGCCTGACCAATGGCTGCCATGACCGAAGTTGGCGTGGCCAGCACTAAGGCGCAAGGGCAAAATACCACCATAATAGTTACCGCTCGGATGATGTCTTGGCTGATCAGAAAAACGGCCAAAGCCAACAGGGTCACCAAAGGAACCAGCCAGGCTGCCCATCTATCGGCGATACGCTGCAGCGGTGCCTGATTGTTCTCGGCCTCCTGTACCATGCGAATCAATTTTTGTAGGGAGGAGTCCTCGTCAACCATGGTGGCGCGGATGTCAACAGAGCCGAAGCGGTTCAGCGTACCACAAAACACTTGGTCGCCGACCGTCTTGTTCACTGGCAGGGATTCGCCGGTGACCACCGACTGGTCGATGGATGTATCGCCGTCCAAGATCTCGCCGTCGGCGGGGATTACCTCACCCGGTCGGACGCGCAGCACATCGCCTTGGACGATCTGTTCGGCTTGGATCACCTGCTCTGTGCCGTTGTTTAAACGGCGGCCTTGGCGGGGTGCTAGGTTGATCAAAGCCTTCATGCCGCGCTGCGCTCGCTCGACTGTTTTATCCTCCAAAATGGCACCAACAGCCATGATCAAAGCCACCTCGCCGGCCGCAAACAGCTCGCCGATGAAGATCGCGGCCAGCATGGCTATGGTGATCATCAGCGCCGAGGATATTTTGCTGATGCCCTTGTTGAAGATAATTCGCCAGATGGCCAAGTACACTAACGGGTAGCCACAGATCAGTACACACACCCAAGCTGGGTCAATGGGCAGTCGAACGCCGGCAATCATCAAAACCAGGCTGGCAACCAAGAACAAGCTGCCGACAATGGTACAGGGCAGGGCTGATAAGAACGCGGATGCCTTCTTCATCAGGCGATTAGGTGATGCGGGAGAAGTGCTTGATTGCTGAGTTCAGCTTCTTGATCGTTTCAGCCTCGTTGCCATCGCGGATGCCGTCGATCACGCAGTGCTGAAGGTGGTTCTCCAATATCATTTGACCGGCACTATGCAGCGCGGCCTTGACCGAGCTGATCTGGATCAAGGTTTCTTCGCAGCCCTTGTCCTCCTCGACCATCCTGATCAGGCCGCGCACTTGGCCCTCGATACATTTCAGCCGCCTGGTAATTGCTTTGATATCTTGGCATTCCTTCATTGTTAAAACCTCTTTTCTGATGGGGCAGAGAGCCTTATTCTCTGCACTGGCACCATATAATAGGATATACCCCTACGCCCTATTTGTAGTGACTCCTGTTCAAATGTAAAGATAAAAAAATCCTAAATCAGTTGCCTTCCCAACAATATTTTTGCATTGACAATGCTTAATGGAGAGTGATAGCCTTGTCCATGGTTGCTAGTTGCTAGCGCTGCTGTAAGGCTTTTCAGAAAACCGAATAGTGGTGAAAGCAGGTACCGGGCGGCGTTTTGCGTTGTCTTGGTGAAAAGGGAAGTTGGGTGAGAGTCCCACGCGGTCCCGCCGCTGTAATGTGGAGTTCGTCTTTGATGTCACTGGCTTTGCTGGGAAGGCTAGGCGAACGTTGAAACTGAGTCAGAAGACCTGTCTGCTTTCGTTTTTTAAAGTGCTATACGAATCTACGAGAGATAGAGGAGGTATGGGTGTGGATGCCAAACCTTGGAAGACCTCTTAACTCGACGCTAAGAGGTTTCTTTATTTTGTCCGTGTCTGTGAGGGGAGCAATTCAAATGGAAGCAAGTGCCAAGCAAGTTCAATTTCGATTCCAAGTCAAACTCTAAAGGGAATCAGGTGGTCGTAATGAGAAATAGAGTAAAAAGGCTGGCAAGTAGGCTCAGTGCCTTTGAGCAGAGCCTGACTTTCAGCCGTTCCGAGAAGGTGGTACTGGCCATCTCCTTGGCTTTTACGGTGTGCTTTGCCATGCCGGCGACAGCCCAGGCTATGCATATCATGGAAGGGTTTCTGCCCCCTGAATACTGTATTGCCTGGGGAGCTATCTGTGTGCCGTTCTTGGTCTTGGGGGTGATTCGCATCAAGCGTCTGATCGCCAATACCAGCCGTCACACCCTAATACTGCTGGCCATGGCCGGAGCCTTCATCTTTGTCATCTCATCTTTGAAAATACCCTCGGTGACCGGTAGCTGCAGCCATATGACCGGCACTGGTTTGGGGGCGATCCTTTTTGGCCCGACTCCGGTCAGCGTTTTGGGCATCATCGTCTTGATATTCCAGGCCACCCTGCTTGCCCATGGCGGCCTGACCACCTTGGGGGCCAACTGTTTCAGCATGGCCATCGCCGGCCCGATTATCGCTTGGCTGTTGTATAAGGGTGCCCTAGCCTTGAGAATCAACCGGTCGGTGGCCATATTTATAGCCGTCATGCTGGGAGACCTTTTCACTTATTGCGTCACTAGCGTCCAGCTGGCTTTGGCCTATCCCAGTGATGTTGGCGGCGTTGTTGCCAGCGCCGTGAAGTTTCTTGGCGTATTTGCCCCCACGCAGGTGCCGCTGGCCGTTGTCGAAGGCTTGCTTACCGTGCTGATCATCATCGGCATGCAGAGCTTTGCTTCCAAGGAACTGAAAGAGATCTCATTTGGTGAGAAAAAGGCGGGGGTGGCTTAGCATGGAAAAGAAAAAATCAAACAAGCTCACGGTGATATTGCTGATCGTCTTGGTTGTAGCGATCATCTTCATGCCTCTGTTGATACTGCCTGGAGCTGAGTTTTTAGGCAGTGACGACGGTGGCAGTAAAATGGTCAGCGAAGTGACTGGTGAGGAATATGAGCCTTGGTTCACGCCGGTTATGGAAACCTTGATCGGCGGCGAGCTGCCCGGCGAGATGGAGAGCCTGTTCTTTTGCATCCAAACCGGCATCGGCGTTGGCATCATTGCTTTCAGTTTCGGCTATCTAGCTGCTAGGAAGAAGTACGGTGGCGACCTGCCAGACGAAGGCGAAAACGACGCACTTACGGAGGAGCCGTTAGCGGCAAAAGGCAGCAAACCGCCGCAACAAAAGCCTCTGCGACAAAAAAACTAAGGAAGCCAATCAATGCACAAGATACGCAAGGTTCGCCTTTCCCATAATCGGCAGTGCCAAATATCGCGGGTCAAGCCCACAATGACGGCTTCCGTGCGTTAACTGGCGCTCCGCGATATTTGGCAAGCTCATGATAACCGCGATCCTGACTATGGTCTTCAGCTGGTGCTTATTCTCCGGACAACTACCAGACTCCCTTCTGGTACCGCTTTGTGTGTTGTTGGGGGTGCTCATCGCCTTTGTTAGTCGGTATGGGCACTCCCAGTCGCTCTCAGTTGATGTTTTAGCACAGATGTCGCGCTTGCGAACAGTGAACCCGATGCTTAAATTTTGGATTCTATTTATCTTGATGATAGTGTGCATCGCTTCGGCGAATGTCTATACTGGCCTGTTCTTGTTAGTGGCGATGCTGGTTATGGCGGTCTTTGTTGGCGGTCTACCGCTGTCTCGCTATATTCGTGTTTTGGCTCTGCCTGTCTCCTTCTTAATGATCGGCGGCTTAGCGCTGCTCTTTGAGATATCGCCCAGCTCGATGGGTGTTCTTAATATCCCGGTGCCGGTGTTTGGCTTTTGGCTTTCGGTGAGTGCCGAGACTCAGGCCCGAACGGCGCTGGTGGTCGCCCATGCGCTGGGCGCGGTGAGCTGTCTTTGCCTGATCAGCCTGAGTACGCCGATGCCCGATATAATCAGTGTCCTCAGGCGAATGCGCTGCCCGTCGGTGGTTATCGATCTGATGTATTTGATCTATCGCTACATCTTCATCCTGCTCACCCTGCATCGTGAGATGCGGGTTGCTGCTCAAAGCCGTCTCGGCTTTCGGAGCTACCGCACCAGCCTACGGGCAACCGGCATGATCTATTCCAATTTGCTGGCTCGCAGCTACCAGTTCGCCTCGAAGAACTACGATGCCATGGAAAGTCGCTGTTGCGACACGGGAATACGCTTCTTGGAGCGCCCGAACAGGATTAGCCTAACACACGCTATGGTCGCCGCTGCCCTTTTGGCAGCTGCCCTAGTCCTTTGTTTTCTGCCGTTGTGAGGGAAGATGAGCGAGTTATTGCGGGTAGAGCATATCAGCTATCGTTATGATGATGTCTATACAGCCTTGAAGGATGTCTCAGTCAGCTTTATGAAAGGCGAGCTGGTGGCTATTCTTGGCAGCAATGGCGCGGGCAAAAGCACCTTTTTCCTCTGCTGTAACGGTGTGCTGCGCCCCCATGAGGGCAGGATATTCTACCAAGGCCAAGAGATTTCCAAATCCCGTAAGCATAACTTGATGCTGCGTCAAGGGGTCGGCTTGGTGTTCCAAGACCCGGACAGCCAGATCATTGCCGGCAATGTTGAGAGCGAGGTCAGCTTTGGGCCGATGAACCTGCGTCTGCCTGCCGATGAGGTGGGGCGACGAGTGGATAAAGCACTCGCGCAGATGAGCATCGAACGCTACAGGGACTATGCCCCCCAGTACTTGAGTGGCGGCGAGAAGAAACGGGTGAGTATCGCTGACATCTTGGCCATGCAACCGGCGATGATCCTGCTCGATGAGCCGACGGCCTCGCTTGACCCACAAAACTCAGATGCTCTGGAAGGTGTTCTGAGCGAGTTGAATCGGGAAGGGATCACTATCGTCATTTCCACTCACGATGTAGATTTCGCCTACCGCATTGCCCAACGGGTCATCGTCTTTGCTCAAGGGGAGATCATCGCCAATGCCGCTGCTGACGAGGTGTTCGCATCCGATGAGATGCTGAAGCGTGCCGGGCTGAAAAAACCACTGCTCTACGAGGCATTCGAGTCTCTGCAACAGCGTTTCGGGAATCTGGAAAGCGAAAGAAAGCCGCGTTCGATCGAGGAATTTCGAACCCTTTTAGAGAATGCCCGGCCGGCTTTTTAAAGAGATGCCGATCGGCTCACAATTTCGTCCCACATGGCTCCCGGGCCGCAATTTCTAACCCTGTTGATCAGGGGAAAGATTGCCGGTCAAGCCGGCGATGACTGTAGTTTGAAATCAACGGCATCTGTTTAGCTTTGTTCTAAAAGCGAGTAAATGAAGTTCATGTCCAGGCTCTCCCGTACGGCATCAGCCAGCTTGTTCAGCTGCTTTTCTTTGTAGCTGGCAAAATCGAAGGTCGCTGTGGGGGTACTGATGCCTTTACGCGCACAGAGTATGCCCATCAGCGCCGAGCGGCATTCCGCTGAATCGAAGAAACCGTGCAGGTAGGTTCCGGCGACATTGCCGAATGCACAGCCGTCAGTATTGCCGTTGTCTTTTTTGAGCAGCGGCAGCACTGGTTTTCCCGTGCTTGTTTCGGCGAATTCAGAAGTTCCCATATGTATTTCATAGCCGGTAATATGGCTGCCGTTCAAGGGGCTGAGCGCACCTTGGGCACCAATTATCTGGCCCTCTGTGCGCAATCGGGTTTTGGCTTGGGTGAACTCGGTGGAGACCGGCAGCAAGCCAAGCCCTTCGGCAGCGCCGCCGCCCTCGACTCCGGCGCTGTCATTCAGGTGCCGACCGAGCATCTGGTAGCCGCCACAGAGACCAAAGACGATTGCACCTGCTTTTGCCAAGCGCATGACGGCCACATCCATCTGTGTTTGGCGTAGCCACTTCAAGTCGGCTATGGTGTTCTTAGAGCCGGGCAAGATCACCATGTCAGGATGGCCGATATCATCAGCAATGTTCACATAGCGGACATTGACGCCTTCGGTGGCCTCCAAGGCCATTAGGTCGGTGAAATTGGATATCTTGGGCAAGAGGACTACGACAATATCGATGCCGGAGGTCGTCGACCTTGCAGACAGGCGCTCCGCGAGGCTGTCCTCGTCCTCGATGTCGATTGTCAGATAGGGGATGGTGCCGATTACTGGTTTGCTGGTTTTTTCTTCCAGCATCTTCAGGCCGGGACGCAAAAGTTCGACATCGCCCCGAAACTTGTTGATTACTAGGCCTTTGACCAACTGCCGTTCGTCGTCATCCAGTAGCATCAGGGTGCCGTAGAGCTGTGCGAACACCCCGCCACGGTCGATGTCGCCGACTAGCAGCACCGAGGCATTGGCTTTTTTTGCCATCCACATGTTAACGATGTCGTTGTCTTTTAAGTTGATTTCTGCTGGGCTGCCGGCACCTTCTAGCACCACTAGGTCGTAGCGGTCGGCCAAAGTGTTGAAGGCTTTAACGACCACTGGCCCCAACTTGCTTCTATAGTCATAATATTCAGTTGCGCTCATGTTGCCATGTACTTCGCCGTTGACTATCACCTGTGAGCCTTCATTGGTCACCGGTTTTAACAGCACTGGGTTCATCAGCACACTGGGATTTACCCCGCAAGCTTCGGCCTGTACCACTTGGGCGCGACCCATTTCCAAGCCTTCATCGGTGATAAAGGAGTTCAATGCCATGTTCTGCGATTTAAACGGGGCAACGCCTATTCCGTCTTGGTGGAACACCCGGCAAAGCCCGGCAGTCAACAGGCTCTTGCCGACGTTAGACATTGTTCCTTGTATCATCAGTGCTTTTCTCATCAGCGTTTTCCCCATCCTAGACTTCCGCGATGCCTACCTAGATATTGTAGCCTATTCTGAATTCAAGGAAGCACCGATTTGACGTTGTTGTGCCATTCTGCAAACTGCCCAGCCCAGTTATTGCACGCCACGGTAGATATGCCCGGTAGTAAAGCCCTCGCGCTTGGACAAGACCTTGGTGCTTTTGCCAACTTTGACATCATGCAACACCAATTGCAGGGCTTGTGCGGCGCGTGCTACTTCCTCTTGCAGCTCCCTGTCGCGAAGCAGGGTGGTGTCAACCACGAAAGTGGCGATGCCCAGCCCGGCCAAATCGGGGAGGGAGGGCACTAAGTCCAGTGGCACGGCGTTGAATAGGTGGCCACGGCCAAACTGGTCGGCAAAAACCGGGAAATTGTAACCTTTGCGGTCCAGCAGCTGGTGGCTAGCTTGCCGTCGTTGGCAGTTCGAGCAGTGCTGGTCGCAGGCCTTGGCCGCCATTAAAAAACAGTGTTCGGAAACCATCAGTTCTTGTCTGCCGAACACCGTTAGGGCTAGCGGTAGCGGTGAGACAGCGGCTAGGTTGCGGATTTGGTTCAGTGAGAGTTCAGGAGACAACCAGGCAAACTTGGCTCCTAGGCTTGCCAAAGCGGTGAGGCTTTGCTGGTTGGTGAGGTTTAAACGCGGCCCGGCCGCGAAGTCAACGCCGATCTGGCGGGCAAGGGCAATGCCAGCAAGGTTGTTGGCTACCACGGCGCCAGATGCGTGGCGGATGATGCGCTTCAGCCAATGGGTCTCTTTGTCATGGGTGATTGCCGGAAGATAGGCAGATATCTGGGGGCAGCGCTCGCCATCAGCGTTAGCAGCACTCGCCCGACTGCCGTCTGCCGTGTTAACAACGCGCTTTTTGCCTTTGGCATTGAAATCGACCCCAAAGTCCAATGTTTGGACATAGGCCACCGCTGCGCCAGCCTGAAGCGCCAGTCTGCCAGCTGCCGCATCCCGTACCAAGGCAGCTACTTGTGGCTGGATGGTTTGAGCGGGGTTCGGCGAGGTCGTTGATTGCTGGTGTGCGGCGTTCACAAACACGGTCGGCTGCTTTTGGCCGTCAGGCATAGCCGTCGATACCTTGCTTTTTGTTGCCTCTGCTGGTTTTTGTTCCGAACATGAAAGTTCCGCCGTCGAAGGTCGCTCAGCTGCCCCCGTTCGTCCCTGCCAAGGTGCGCAGAGCAGCGCGAACAGCTCATCCAAGGCGGCAGCTCGCAGACGGTGCAGCTCCGAGAAGCCCATGCCGACGTTCTCGCTCAAATTGATGTGCCAGCTGCTGATGGAAAATGGTGTGCCGCCGACCCGGCCAACGTGTTCCCGCACGGCTCGCTCGTCCAGTGGCTTGCTGCGGGCGGCCTCTAGAACGCTTCCCCGGGCGCTGGCGATAACCGGCTCACCGTCTTTGCTAACAGTGCTGAAACAAATCTCCGCAGGTTGGCCAAGCCGAAGGCTGATGGTTGCAGAAACTGGCACAAAGCCTTGGTTGCCAGAGAAATAAGCAGCCTCTTCGCCACCTGTGCCGGCCTTGATGGCCGCGTTTTCGACCCGGAAGATACGGTCGCCGGGGCCTGTGGCCGCTGGGATGCTCAGACTGACCAGCCCGGGTTGGGTGGCCTGCTCAACTTCGACCTTCGCTTGGCCACGATTGGTGTGAATCATCAAGACATCGCCTTTGTGCAAGGGCTTCTCCAGCATCAGGCTTACTTGACCGTTGCCGACCGCACGAACTCTGCCCACCTGTACGCCCCGGTTGTTTGGGCGCTGATAGCTCATCATCGCGTTGCCCCGCTCGCCCACTAGGTATGCAGCACTGAAACCTCGGGAGAAGACCTCGGCTAAATCCTCAAGGTGGCCTTGCCTTGGCACGGCGGTTGGTATTGCTGCCACTGGCTGGCCAGCGAGCACATCTGCCGTGTCCGCCGGCAAATTGTCCAAGGCTTGGCGATAGGCTCGGACTGTTGTGGCTACATAGGCTGCCGACTTCATTCGCCCCTCGATTTTCAGGGAGCAGATACCGCAGGCCACAAGTTCAGGCAGAATCTCGATGGTGGCCAAGTCGCGCGGTGAGAGCAGGTGGCTGCCGGGGCATTCGATATGGCGGCCAGCGGTTGAATCGACGAGCTGGTAGGGGAGGCGGCAGGCTTGGGCGCAAAGCCCGCGGTTGGCGCTGCGGCCACCGATCATCGAAGACAGTAGGCATTGGCCGGAATAGCAGATGCAGAGGGCGCCGTGGGCAAAGACTTCCAGATCAACATGGCACTGGCCGATTTGGCGAATCTCATCAAGGCTCAGTTCCCTGGCTAGAGTAGCTCGCTTGATGCCCAACTCGGCGGCGAGGCGCACGTCCTCGCTGCTATGCAGGTTGATTTGGGTTGAGGCATGCAAGTCAAAGTCCGGTAGGTCTTGGGAGAGTCGATAGATCAGGCCGAGGTCTTGGACGATAGCCGCATCGCAGCCGGCCAGCCAAGCTGACTGGGCCAAGCGCCGGGCGGCATCAAGCTCTTCCGGGAGGATCACGGTATTCAGGGCGAGGTAGAGGCGTGCTCCGGACACGTGCACAAGGTCAGCTAGCGCGGGTAGGTCTTCCAAGCTGAAGTTGCTGGCATTACGGCGGGCATTGAAGTTGCCCACGCCTAGATAAACCGCGTCAGCACCCCCGGCCAACGCAGCTAAAAGGGCAGATCGATCACCGGCCGGAGCTAGCAGCTCAGGCAGTTTTGTTGGTTCTATGGGTCTTATCTCCATCTACGTTTGCCTATCTGCTGCTCATCTGACAACATTTGGTTGACCAGAGGGCGGTCGTGCCTGTATGGAAATGCATGTTGCGTCATAATAGAGTTCCATGATCCTTGGAGGTTAGAATGTCTTCACGTAGAAAAAGGGCGAAAGTACAGCCCAAGAAGCATATCATACCCTTTGCGCTGTTTTTGACCTTCGGAATACTGGTTGGTATGTTTGCGGCAGGCAGCGCCGGGGTTTATGCCCTGATGCAGTCTTGGCTGACCGACTTGCCAGCCATCAACGGCATCGATGCTTACAACGATGTCCAGAAAACCCGGATTTACGCAGCCGATGGCACCACCGTGCTGGCCGAGTTCTATGAGTATGACCGTGAGCCGGTCACGCTGGACAAAGTTTCTCCGGACGTGGTCAACGCCACTGTCGCAGTGGAGGACGAACGTTTTTGGCAGCACAGCGGGGTGGACTACTATGGCATTATCAGGGCGGTTGTTGTTGATTTGACCAGCAGCAGAACGGAGGGGGCCTCAACTATCACCCAACAGCTGGTGCGACAGACAGTGCTTCAGGACGAGGCCACTGAGTTCAGTTTGAAGCGCAAGCTGCGCGAAGCGGCGCTGGCTCAAGAGGTGGAGAGGCGATACTCCAAACAAGATGTTTTGAATATGTATCTGAATACCGTGAATTACGGTGACGGCAGCTGGGGCATTCAGTCTGCGGCCAAGCATTACTTTGACAAGGACGCGTCAGGCCTGACCCTTGCTGAAGCCGCCTTGCTCTGTGGAATACCCCAGAGTCCGGAGTATAACAACCCCGTTACTTATCCGGAGAACGCCATAAAGCGCCGTAACGTGGTCTTAGAGCGGATGTATGTCAACAACTATATTTCCGAGGCGGAGATGAGCGATGCCAAGGCCGAACCGCTGAACATGAAAGTCTCTAAACGCAGTGTCGATGGCATCTATTTGGCACCCTATGCCACGTCTTATGTGCGCCATCAGCTGTTGAACGATTTTTCCCAGATGATGGTGTTCAAAGGCGGCTTGAACGTCTATACGTCTATCGACCTGAATTACGAGAAATGGGCCGACGAGGCATGCAGCAAGCGCGAGGCGTTGATTCCATCGAACTTCGAAGTCTCCTTTGTTTGCGTAGATCCGAAAACCGGCTATATTAAGTGTATGCGTGGCGGCAAGGACTACTACAACAATCAAATTAACACCTGCTGGCAAATGAATCGTAATGCTGGGTCCAGTTTCAAACCCTTTGCCTTGGTGACAGCTATCGAGAAAGGCTATTCTCCGCAGACCCTTGTTTCCACGTCATCGCCTTTGAACATCCCCTTGGACAATGGCGAGAGTTGGCGGGTTTCCAATTATAGCGGTCGAGGCATGGGCACGATGACCTTGGCCAGGGCGACCGCGCTTTCTTCCAATACCGCGTATGCCCGTGTTGGCCGAGCTGTTGGCGCGGAAGCCATCGTGGACACTGCTTACAGGATGGGCATCTCTAAAGATAAAAAGCTTGAGGCAGTACCGGCCATTGTGTTGGGGGCTTCGGGCGTGGATACTTTGAGCATGGCCTCGGCCTACAGCACCTTGGCTAACAATGGCGTACACAACAGGCCGACAGCGATCATGAAGATCACTGATAGCAGCGGCAACGTGGTTTACCAACATAATCCGGATAACACCCGTGTGCTGACGCCCGAGGTGGCTTATGCTGCCACTCAGGTGTTGGAGGGTGTGGTGGATTATGGTACTGGTACGGCAGCCAATATCTACGGTCGGGACATCGCTGGCAAAACCGGGACATCCAACGACTGGGCAGATGCTTGGTTCATCGGTTACACCCCTCAGATTTGCGCGGCTGTTTGGGTTGGCGACCGCAACAAGCTGACACCGCTCGGTCGAAACGAAGGCGGTGTGAACTCTGCGCCAGTGTGGCATGACTTTATGCTCAAAGCCCTCGAAGATCAGCCAGTGGAGTACTTCACTGATGAGCCGTCACCAACCTATGACCGAAGCCTGAGTTTCATGACTCCAGAGGAGAAAGCCGCCGCTGCGGCCGCCGCTGCAGAAGCTGCCGCAGACAATGACGGTGACGGCTACTCCAACTCCAGTGAGCGCAACAGCGGCACTGACCCCAATGATGCCAACGACTACCCGGGCAAAGCCGCGCAGGATGGGAATAATCCGAGCGGGCAAACTGGCAATGGTGGCTCCGGCGGTAATTCGGGTAGTAGCGGCTCGGGCAGCTCCGGCTCCGGCGGCAGTTCTGGCAGCTCCGGCTCCGGCGGCTCCAGCGGTAATTCGGGCGGCGGTGGATCGGGCGGCTCCGGCGGCGGCGGCTCTGGCGGCGGCGGCGGCAGTTCTGGCAGCTCCGGCTCCGGCGCCGGCAGTTCAGGCGGTGGCTCAGACGCTGTTAGCTCGGGCGGCAGTGACGTGATTAGCCCTCCCAGTGACTAAATACCGGGCTAATGCAGCGTTAAGGAGATGTCGATTAAGCGTGAAAATGGCACTGACTTTTCGTGTCCTGTTTGCGCTGCCGCTGGGCGCGGCATGGCACAAATCATGTTAGGCCAGCTTGCAATCCGGCGTAGCAGCATTAATCGGTGTCCCCTTAACACAGCATAGTGGCATCACTCGGCATCTCCTTGGATCGCCAGCAGCTTTTTGCGGAACTGGTAGTCGCTTTGCAACATGCTGGTGATGTCGAGTTCGGGTTGCCAACCGAGCGTGGCGCGGGCACGGGTGGTGTCGGCCACTAAACGGTCGGGATCGCCGGGGCGGCGGGCGGCATATTCGAAGGGCAGCTCAAAGAGCTTGAGTGCTGCGTCCAGCACTTCCTTCACCGAATAGCCGAGGCCGCTGCCGAGGTTGGCGACCAACGAGTTCGAACCATCCATCAGATATTCGGCGCCTAGCACATGGGCACGCGCCAAGTCGGTGACATGGATGTAGTCGCGGATGCAGGTGCCGTCCGGGGTGTCGTAGTCGTTGCCGAAGATCGAGAACTTCTCCCTCAAGCCTAAAGCAGTCTGCATGATCAGGGGCACCAACCAAGTCAGTTGGTCTTTATCTAGGCCGATGGCCAAAGAGGCATCGGCACCGGCCACGTTGAAGTAACGCAGGATGCAGTATTGCATCTGATGGGCAGCGGTTACCCATTCGATCATCTTTTCGCAGGCCAGCTTGGTTTCGCCATAGGGGTTGATGGGGCTTTTGGGGTCGTCCTCGCGACAGATGCCCTCGTCTGGCTGCCCATAGACTGCTGCTGTGGATGAGAAGACAATGCGCGAAAGCCCTCGGTCGACCATCGCTTCCAGCATGGTACGTAGGCCTTCGACGTTGTTTTGGTAGTAGCTCAAGGGCTGGGAGACACTCTCTGAAACTATCAGCTTGGCGGCAAAGTGCATGGCCACGTCGATTGGCGCTCCTAGGGCGTTCTCGGTGTCAATGGCCCGGGTCAGGTCGCTTTTCTCCCGAATGTCGCCCCAGTAGAAGCGGGCTTGGGGGTGGATGTTTTGCTGTCTGCCGGTAGAGAGGTTGTCGATAATGACCACCTCGTGGCCAGCGCGTATCAGCTCGTAGCAGGTATGTGAACCAATATAGCCGGCACCGCCGACCACCAATACTTTCATCGTAGACTCCTTATGTTTGGTTTCCTATATTATAATGGCAGTTCCGCTATCTTGATCTTTGGAGGAGGCTCCGACGTGCGTCCGATAGAAGAACAGCTACATATCATCAAAAGCGGTGGTGTCACCATTGTGCCGGAGGCGGCGATGCGAGCCAAGCTGCAACGCGACCAGCCATTGCGCATCAAGCTCGGTGTTGATCCCACAGCTCCCGATCTGCACCTAGGACATGCCGTGCCGTTGCGCAAGCTGCGTCAGTTTCAAGACCTTGGCCATCTTGTGGTGTTGATCATCGGTAATGGCACGGCGCTGATCGGTGACCCTTCCGGTCGCAATAACACCCGGCCGCCACTGACCGCAGAGCAGATCGCCGCCAACGCCCAGACCTACGTCGATCAGGCCTTTCGCATTCTAGATAGGGAGAAGACCGAACTGAACTGGAACAATGACTGGCTGGGCGATCTGCGGATGGCGGATATGCTGAGGCTGACTGGCCAGTTCACTGTGGCCAGAGTGTTGGAACGCGATGACTTCGCCAAGCGCTATGCGGCCCAGCAGCCGATATCGCTGCATGAGTTCTTGTATCCGGTGATGCAGGCCTACGACTCTGTGGCTGTTAAGGCCGATGTTGAGATTGGCGGCACCGACCAGCTATTCAATCTTTTGGCTGGGCGGGAACTGATGGAGAAACTGGGGATGGAGCCGCAGGTCTGCCTGACCCTGCCGCTGTTGGAGGGCACTGACGGCGTTCAGAAGATGTCCAAAAGTTATGGCAATTATGTTGGTATCACCGAACCGGCTGCCGAGATGTTCGGCAAGCTGATGAGCATTCCTGATGCCTTGATGCCGAGATATCTGTATTTGGCTGCTGACTATCCGGTCGAGGAGAGCGAGCGGCTGGTGCAGAGTTGGGAAGTCGGCGACCTTCATCCCAATGTTCTGAAGCGCCAGTTGGCTAAGAACATTGTTGCCGCCTACCACTCGTCAGCCGCCGCCGAGTCAGCCGAGGCTGCTTTTGACCGGGTGTTCAAGCAGCATCAAGCACCTAGCGAGGTAGTGGAAATAGCGGTGGAGCTGAAGGTGGATGAAGACGGCCTGACCTACCTGCCAGCGGTGTTGGTCGAGCTGGGTTTTGCCGCTAGCGCCAGTGAGGCCAGGCGGCTGATCGACGGTGGTGGCGTACAGCTTAATGGCCAAGTGTTGGCGGCCAAAAGCTACCGTGAGGCCCCAAAGCACCTAGAGGGCGTGTTGCTCCAGGTGGGCAAGCGCAAATTCGCCCGGCTGCTGCCGAAATGAACGCCCTCCGGGAACCGTCCCGCGCTACTGAAGAAAAGGGGTACTAATGCTGTTCTCTGATATCGATTACTTAACTGAGGAATTCACAATCGCCCACGGCTATGTGGGTGTGAAAGACGGGCGCATCGACTACATCGGCACCATCCCGCCAGCTGATGCCGACTCTTACGGTCAAGTTTACAATGGTAGTGGCCGTTTGTTGATGCCTGGCCTCTACAACATCCATGCCCACGCACCAATGACCTTGCTGCGTGGTTATGCCGAGAGCATGGTGCTCCAAGACTGGCTGGAGCAGATGGTCTTCCCCTTCGAGGCCAGGATGGACGGCGAGGCCGCCTATCTAGGCACCCAACTGGCGATCGCTGAAATGTTGCGTTTTGGCGTGGTCAGCTTCTCGGATATGTACTTTTTCACCGACCAGCGAGTCCAAGCGGTGGCCGAAAGCGGCATCAAGGCCAATATTTGTCCGGCGTTGATGGTCTTTGACCAGGATGTTCGCTATGATGACCTGCCGGAAGCTGCTGCCAACGAGAGCTATGTGCGCCAGTACCACCAAGCGGCTGATGGGCGTTTGCGCGTCGATTTGAACATCCATTCCGAGTACATCTCCAACCCCCAAGTGGTGCAGGCAGTGGGCGAGCAGGCGGTTGCCCTAGGTGTCGGCACCCATGTGCACATCTCCGAAACCCACCGTGAGCATGAGGAATGTAAGCAGCGCCGTGGTGGCCTAACACCGGCTGCCTATTTCGAGAGCTTGGGGTTTTTCCGGATGCCTTGCACTGCTGCGCATTGTGTGTGGAGCGAACCTACGGACTGGGCGGTGTTTGCCCGCAACGGTGTGACGGTGGCCGCCAACCCGGCCAGTAACTTCAAGTTAGCTAGTGGCTTTGCGCCACTGGCGGAGATGTTGGCGGCTGGGGTCACCGTTGGTCTGGGCACCGACGGTGTGGCCTCCAATAACAACCATAATATGTTCAAGGACATCTATCTGATGGCTACGGTCTACAAGGCCGCCAGTGCTGATCCCACGGTGATCACACCGGAACAGGTGTTGCGGGCGGCAACGCTGGCCGGTGCCCGAGGGCAGGGGCGGTCGAACTCGGGCAGCGTCCGCCAAGGCGGATGTGCGGATTTGATAGTGCTGGATACCGAGGTGCCTTGGATGCAGCCAGCTAGCTCGCTTTTGAACAACTTGGTGTTTGCCGCCCAAGGTTCCGACGTGGTATTGACCATGGTCGATGGCAAGGTTTTGTACCAAGACGGCCAGTGGTTGACCATTGACATCCAACGGGTGATGGCCGGTGTTCGGCAAGCCACAGAGCGTATCAAGGCTGCTGTGGCAGCTGGATGAGGGCTAGGGAAACGCTGACTCAATGTATGAGCCTCGTCATTTCCGGCCTGACCCGCAATCTTTTAGGTCGCTGATTTTCCGGTCTGACCAGCAATCTTTTAGGTCGCCGATCAAAGAAAAGACAGTTTATCCTAACTCACTGGTTGGTTTGGGGTGGCTCAACTTGCGGGATGGCATGGCATGATTGGTCGGCATTTCCTCGGGGGAACAGGCTTAAAGGGTGCCAGTGCTACTCGTCGGCCACGAGCGCTGGTCGCCATGAGCGGCGGTGTGGACTCCTCAGTTGCCGCCCTTTTGATGCAGGAGGCCGGCTTTGAGTGTGCCGGGGTAACCATGCGCCTCTTTGATGCTGAGGCCGACCTAGAGCCAGCCGACGGCAGTTGCTGTGCTTTGAGCGATGTTCAGGATGCTCGAGCTGTCTGTGAGCGATTGAGTATTCCCCACTACGTATTCAATTTAAAACGGGAGTTCCGAGACGCGGTCATCGAGCCTTTTATCCAAGCTTATCTGCACGGTGAGACCCCGAACCCCTGCATCGTCTGCAACCGGGTGTTGAAATTCGACCATCTGCTGCGCCGCAGTCGTCAGCTGGGCTTTGACTGCTTGGTCACCGGCCACTATGCCCAAGTCGGCCTTGATGTTGAGGCCGGAGTTTTTCGGCTTAGCAAGGCCTTGGATACAAAAAAGGACCAAAGCTATTTTTTGTACCAGTTGGGACAGGCCGAAATGGCACATCTGCACCTGCCGTTGGGCGAGCTGACCAAAGACGAGGTACGTGCCAAAGCGGCCAGTGCCGGCTTGGTGACCGCTCAGAAGGCCGAGAGCCAAGACATTTGCTTCGTGCCGGACGGCGATTACGCTGGGTTTATCCGTAGAGCTAAAGCCGCAGCGGCGACGGCGGTAGAAGGCTTTGGCGCAAGCCCTCATGGCGGTGAGATCGTCAATTCCCAAGGTCAGGTCTTATCCCACCATAGCGGCATCGAGCATTTCACCATCGGTCAGCGCAAAGGGCTGGGAGTTGCTGTCGGGAAGCCACTGTATGTGACGGCGATAGATGCTGTTAGCAGACGAGTCACTGTTGGCGAGGAAGCGGAACTTTATCATCGCAAAGCGCTGTTGCGTGATTTCTATGCGCCGGTTCCTGCTGCAACGTATGGCGTATTGCAGGTTAACGCCAAATATCGTTACTGTTCGGCGGCTCAACCCGGACAGCTGGTGCAATTTGGCGATGGGCGCTGGGAGATGCAGTTCGGTGAGCCTCAGAAAGCCTTGACTCCGGGACAGTCTCTGGTGTGCTATTGTGGAGACTTCGTACAAGCAGGCGGGATTATCGCCGAGGTGCATGGATAGGCAAAAGCCTTTCATGTGAAAGTGTTGTTATGGAAAAAGGAGGATCATCGTGAGCGCTGGAGCTGACACATCGAAATGGGCTTTTGAGACCAAGCAGGTACATATAGGACAAGAGTCGCCAGACCCCGTCACGGATTCCCGGGCGGTACCGATTTATCAGACCACTTCCTATGTGTTCCCCTCATCCAAGTCGGCGGCCGACCGCTTCGCCCTGACTGAGCCCGGCAACATTTATACTCGCCTGATGAACCCGACCACCGATGTCTTCGAGCAGCGCATCGCGGCTCTAGAGGGCGGGATTGCTGCCTTGGCCGTGGCCTCCGGCTCGGCGGCCTGCACCTATGCGGTGCAAAACATTGCCCAAGCCGGTGATCATATCATCTCCGATAAGTTTATTTATGGTGGCACCTTCAACCTCTTTGAGCATACTTTGCCGGAGTTCGGCATTGCCACCTCGCTGGTTGATGCCTCCAAGCCGGCTGAGATTGAGGCTGCTATCCGACCGAACACCAAGCTGATCTTCATCGAGAGTATGGGCAACCCTAACTCGACCATTGTAGATATCGATGCCATCGCCGAGATCGCCCACGCCCACGGCTTGCCGCTGATTGTTGACAACACCTTTGCCACACCCTACCTGCTGCGACCACTGGAGCATGGTGCTGACATCGTGGTGCATTCTGCCACCAAGTTCATCGGCGGCCACGGCACGTCGCTGGGCGGCGTGATCGTTGACGGCGGCAGCTTCGACTGGGCGGCCAGTGACAAGTTCCCCGGCCTCTCCCAGCCGCACCCCGGATACCACGGCGTGGTGTTTGCGGCGGCCGTTGGCAATTTGGCCTATATCATCAAGATCCGGGTGACCTTGCTGCGTGATACCGGCAGTGCCCTCTCGCCGCTGCACTCTTGGTTTTTCCTGCAGGGGTTGGAGACGTTGTCGCTGCGCGTGGAGCGGCATGTAGCTAACGCCTTGCAGGTGGTGCAATGGCTGAAGGCTCATCCCAAGGTACGCCAAGTCAATCATCCCAGTCTGCCGGATCACCGTGACCACGCGCTTTATCAGCGTTACTTCCCCAATGGCGGCGGCTCCATCTTCACCTTCGAGTTGGACGGCACGGCCGAGCAGGCCAAGCAGCTGACGGAGAACCTGCAGATGTTCTCGCTTCTGGCCAACGTCGCCGATGTTAAGTCGTTGGTGATTCACCCGGCATCGACCACCCATTCACAAATGAGCGAGGCTGAGCTGGCGGACAGCGGTATCACGCCGACCACCATTCGCCTCTCGATAGGCATTGAGCACATCAATGACATCCTAGCCGACCTAGAGCAGGGTCTGGCCAGCGTCTAGGGAAGTGCTGGTTGTGGAGCACAGAATGTCTGCCCCCCTGCGCTCTTCAAACCCCAGTTATTGCGGGCTTGCCCCGCAATCTTTTGCGCCGCTGACTATGGAAGATACGGGTTATCCTGTTTAACGGTCTGGCAAAACAGCACTAAATCGGTGTCTTCCTAGTGGGCAGGCGGCCGCAGGCGGCGCTGTCTACGAAGCGAGGTATTGGGCTTAGGGCAAGAATGCCGTATAATGGTTCGCTGTCAGTCGGGGTGTAGCGCAGCTTGGTAGCGCATCTGCTTTGGGAGCAGAGGGTCACAGGTTCAAATCCTGCCACCCCGACCATAGACCTCTTACGTAAATCAAGGTCATGATGCTCCAGCAGTGGGACAACCTCTCCGACGACGCTGCAGAGTACCTGATAAACGACCGCCTGTCGTCTTAGCGCTTCTTGGGGCTTACACTCGACGACAGGGTCCCCGATGTCAAGACCATATGGCTGTTTCGCGAGCGCGTCAAGGACAGCGCCGCCGCCGCCCTGTTTGCCGACCAGCTAGAGCAGGTGGGTGGGAACCCAACACTGAGCACTATCAGTAAGGTACTTGAGGCGTACGGTGTGCGTATCAGCTTAACACCGATAAGTGATAAGGCCACTATTTGAAGCTGGACAGATGCGAACGCCTTATTCGCAACACAGACGTGCTTTGCATACGCAACCTACGATAAGGAGCATGTTGGCAGTATCTCTGTTGCTATCAAGCCATGACCAGGGGCTGCTGGGGTGATGCGGCCTCGGCACTTCTAAAATTTAAGCCCCTCCATATAAGATTACATTTAGTTTACAAGCTGAGAAATTTGGTATCGAACCACTTGCAAACCCCGCTGGCGCGTGTAAGATGATCAACTGTTAGTAATGAAGTTAGCACTCTTCAGCAGAGAGTGCTAAAACGACAAGACAGCAGATATTACGAGAAAACTGATTAAGGAGGTCTTGGTAGATGAGTCTGAAACCTTTAGGAGATCGTGTCATCGTTAAGCAGGACGAGGCAGAGACGACCACCGCATCCGGGCTGGTATTGGCCAGCACAGTCCAAGAGAAGCCGCAACAGGGCAAGGTCATCGCCGTTGGCGAGGGCAAGCTGGACAACAACGGCAACTTGGTAAAACTGCAAATCAAAGTTGGCGACAGCGTGATATACAGCAAGTACGGCGGCACCGAGGTCAAGTACGGCGACGAGGAGCTGGTTATCCTGCGTGCTGACGACATCTATGCCATTATCGAGGCGTAAGGGAAAGGACTGAGTATCCATGGCAAAAAATATTTCTTTTAACGAGGATGCCCGTGGCGCTTTGGCCGCTGGTGTTAGCAAGCTGGCCGATGCCGTGAAGGTGACCTTGGGCCCCAAGGGCCGCTATGTTGCCTTTGAGCGCAGCTATGGTGCGCCGACGATCACCAACGACGGTGTTACTGTGGCCAAAGAGATCGAGCTGGAAGATAAGATCGAGAACATGGGCGCCCAGCTGGTGCGGGAAGTGGCCGTGAAGACCAACGACGTGGCCGGCGACGGCACCACCACTGCCACTTTGCTGGCTCAGGTGATCGTCAACGAAGGCCTGCGCAACGTCACTGCCGGTGCCAACCCACTGGCCATCCGCCGCGGCATCGAGAAGGCTGTGAACGCGGTGGTCGAGGGGATCAAGAAGGCTTCGGTGAAGGTTGCCAGCCAGACCCAGATTGCCAATGTTGGCGCTATCTCCGCCGGCGAGCAGCTGATCGGCGATAAGATCGCCGAGGCTATGGGCGTGGTTGGTACCGACGGTGTGATCACGGTGGAAGAGAGCCAGACCTTTGGCATCGACATCGAGACCGTTGAGGGCATGCAGTTCGACAAGGGCTATATCTCCCCTTACATGGCTACCGACATGTCGCGCATGGAGGCCGTGCTGAAAGACCCCTATATCCTGATCACCGGCCAAAAGATCAGCTCCATTCAAGACATCTTGCCGATCCTCGAGGCCATCATGCAAGCCTCTCGACCGCTGCTGATCATCTGCGAGGACTTCGAGGGCGAGGCCTTGGCCACCGTGCTGCTGAACCGTCTGCGCGGCACTTTGACCTGCGTGGCCGTCAAGGCACCGGGCTTCGGCGACCGCCGGAAAAGGATGCTGGAAGACATTGCCATCGTCACCGGCGGTACTGTGATCACCGAGGACTTCGGCATGAAACTCTCCGAAACTACGATTGACCAGCTCGGTCGGGCGAAGACTATCACGGTGAACAAAGACACCACGACCATCGTCGACGGTGTGGGTTCCAAAGATGAAATCGATGAGCGCGTGGCCCAGATCAAACTGGAGATCGAGCAGACCGAGTCGGACTTCGACCGCGAGAAGCTCAACGAGCGCCTCTCCAAGCTGGCCGGCGGTGTAGCCGTGATCAAGGTCGGCGCTGCCACTGAGGTGGAGCTGAAGGAGCGCAAGAGCCGCATCGAGGATGCCCTGCAGGCCACCCGGGCGGCCGTGGAGGAAGGCATTGTCGCCGGCGGCGGCGTAGCGCTGGTAGACGCTTTGCCTGAGCTGGACAACATCCAAGTTACGGACGAGGATGAGAAGGTCGGCATCAACATCATCCGCGCCACTCTGCCCGCACCGCTGCGGGTCATTGCTGACAACGCCGGCTTTGAGGGCTCCGTAGTGGTGGAGAAGGTCAAGGACCTGCCCCAGGGCCATGGTCTGAACTCAGAGAGCGGCATCTATGGCGACATGATCGAGATGGGTGTTATCGACCCGGTGAAGGTGAGCCGTACTGCCCTGCAGAATGCGGCCTCCGTGGCATCGATGATCCTGATCACCGAGGCCACCATCACCGACATTCCCAAAGAGGGCATCGATCCCTCGCAGCTGGCCGGCATGATGGGCGGCGGCGGCGGCGGTGGCATGTACTGATCCCGCCAAAGGGTCAAGTCGGTCAACGGCCGAAATGGTTCTTAAGTAGGCGACCCCTCACTAGAGGGGTCGCTTCCCTATAATGGCATTATGTGGGATATTCGCGAACAGATCAGGGCAACGGTGGCCAACAGGCAGCTCTTGCCTGCTGCCTCGGCTAGGCTGTTGCTGATGGTCAGCGGCGGAGCCGACTCGGTGGCCATGGTACGGCTGCTGGCACTGCTTTACCCCGAACACCGTTATACAGTCTTGCACGTCAACCATCAGCTGCGTGGTGCTGCTGCCGACGACGATGAGGCTTTTGTTCTGGCATTGGCCGTAGAGCTGGGGTTGCCTTGCGAACGGTACCGCTTCGATGTGGCCGCCGAGGCTCGGCGGCAAGGCGAGGGCATTGAGGCCTGCGGTCGCCGTCTGCGTTACCAGGCTGCCCAAGAGGTAGCCGGGCGCATCGATGCCGCACGTATCCTGACTGCCCACAACGCCGATGACCGTGTCGAAACCTTCCTGATGCGGGTTGTCAAGGGCGGCGGTGCGGCAGCGCTGGCCTCCATACCTTACCAGCGTGGCCGGATAGTCCGACCGTTGTTGGACTGCGGTCGCGCTGAGCTGCGGCAATGGCTTCGTGAACAGGGATTCGACTGGCGTGAGGATGCCTCTAACACTGATACCCGCCACCTGCGGGCTTTTGTCCGTCATCAGCTGCTGGCGCTGGCCCAGACTCGTAATCCGGCAATCGTCCGGACCTGCGGCCACAGCTTGGATGTTTTGGCGGCAGAGTCCGATTACTTGGCGGCCGAGGCCGAGCGAGCGCTGGCAGGCGGCTGGGCGAGCGGCTTTGGCGAGGACGCTGGCGAGGACGCTGGCGAGGACGCTGGCGAGGACGCGCCCCAGCCCGTCTGCCTCGATGTCGAGAAGCTACTCAGCTTGGACAAGGCACTGGTGCGCCGGATTATCAGGCTGGCTTATGACCGGCTCAGCGATACTCAGCGTGGTTTGGGCTTTGGGCATGTGGAGGCGATTGCCCGCCAGGCCAGCCGCCCGGGCTTCATGATCGACTTGCCTTTTGGAGTTACAGCAGGCAACGAGTACGGGAAGCTGGTGTTTCGCTGCCGTGGAGGGGCTTGTCGGATGGACTGCGCTCCTCCGGACGGGCGTTCGAGCGATAATCTGCCCGCCTCATCGGCAACTACTCCACTCGAGTTTGTCGGCCAACTTGACATCGGCCAGCCGAGCGTTCTGCCCGACGGTCGGTCGCTGGTGCTCGAAGAGGTCGATCATGCCCTCTTTGCCGCCGACCCGCCGGCTTGGGCAAAGTTGCATGCTGGGACGGGGCGGTTGCTGGTGGATGCCGACTCGCTTAACGCCGGTGAGCCTCTTGCGGTTGCGCCGATTCGCCCCGGCGACCGCTTCTGCCCTTTGGGGATGGGCGGGCACCAGCGTTTGGTTTCTGATCTGCTGGTTGACCGCAAAGTTCCTGCCCGTCAGCGGCCCGGTATTTTTAAGCTGACTTCGGGTCGAGAAATTATTTGGATAATAGGTTTACAAGCCGATGATAGATTCAAGGTGAGGTCGGAAAGCCGCCGCCTGTTCAGTATAATTTTGAAGGACAGAAATAAGAAGAGCTAGGAGAGCTGGTCATGCATCCTAACATTACCAAAGTGTTGTTCACTGCCGAAGACATTGCTGAAGCGACGAGGCGCATGGGTGCCGAGATCACTGCCGACTATGCCGGTAAGAAGCTGCTTTTAGTCACCGTGCTGAAAGGGGCATTCATCTTTATGGCCGATCTGATGCGGCAGATCCAAGGTGATGTGGAGGTGGATTTCATGGCGGTTTCCAGCTACGGCGCCGAGGCTTCGAGTTCCGGGGTGGTGCGGATCATCAAAGACTTGGAGGCTCCTATCGAGGGGCGCCATCTGTTGATAGTCGAAGACATTCTGGACAGCGGCCTGACTTTAAGCTATCTGCAAAAGAACCTGAGAAGCCGTCATCCGAGTTCGGTGGAGGTTGCCACCCTGCTCTTCAAAGAAGGCAAGCAGGAGGCCGAGGTGTCTTGCAAGTACCTTGGTTTTGTTTGTCCCGATGAGTTTGTCGTCGGCTATGGCTTGGACTACGCAGAATCTTATCGCGAGCTGCCATATATCGGAGTGCTTGACCCGTTGGTGTATGGTAAATGATGGGGAAATGCGGGATAATGTCCTATAAGATGCTGGCTGCATACCTATCCGTCGCGGCGACGGGGAAATGAGAACTTTGTGAACAAACTTGGCAATCGGAGGTTGCTGCCAATTTGGGGAGGCCTGATCGCCCTGCTGGCGGTGATGCTGGTATTCCAATTTTTTAACGGTGCCTTAAACCGCTCGGAAGTGGATAAGATACTCGCTAGCGACTTCGTGAACGCAGTCAAGGCCAATCGGGTGACTGATGTTACCTATGCTACTGCCAAGGGGCAGGTATCGGGCAACTATATCCGCCAAGGCGATGAGGGCACCGGCAAGCTCACCCCGTTCACTACCGAGTATGTGGGCAACGACTCTTTGAACAAGCTGATGGAAACCCATCCGAATATCAAGTTTAAGTTTGATACCACTGATGACAGTTTCTGGTTTGGCCTGCTTGGCAATATCATTTTGTTTCTGCTGATCGGCGGCTTGATCTGGTTTATGTTCATGCAGTTTCGGGATTCCAGCAACAAGCAGATGCAGTTTGGGCGGAGCAAGGCTCGTAAGGCCCACGAAGAGCGACCGACCACCAAGTTCTCTGATGTCGCCGGCATTGACGAGGTGGTTGAAGAGCTGCAAGAGGTCAAAGACTTCCTCTCTGACCCCCAGCGCTATCAAGCCCTAGGTGCCAAGATCCCCCGTGGTGTGCTGTTGGTCGGCCCTCCTGGCACTGGCAAGACCCTCTTAGCCAGGGCAGTGGCCGGCGAGGCCGGTGTGCCCTTCTTCTCTATTTCCGGATCGGATTTTGTGGAGATGTTCGTTGGCGTTGGTGCCTCGCGTGTCCGTGATCTTTTTGAGCAGGCCAAGGCCGCGGCCCCAGCGATCATCTTCATCGACGAGATCGATGCTGTGGGCAGACAGCGTGGTGCCGGTTTGGGCGGCGGCCACGACGAACGGGAACAGACCCTAAACCAGTTGTTAGTGGAGATGGACGGTTTCGATGACCACCAGAGTGTGATCTTGATCGCCGCCACCAACCGTGCCGATATCCTCGACCCGGCCTTGCTGCGCCCTGGCCGTTTTGACCGCCAGATCGTGGTGATGCGTCCTGACCTCAAGGGTCGGGAACAGATACTGAAGGTGCATAGCAAAGACAAGCCCCTAGCTCACAGTGTTGACCTAGGGGAGCTGGCGCGGATGACCCCCGGGTTCACTGGTGCTGACTTGGCTAACCTGATGAACGAGGCCGCCTTGCTCACTGCCCGTCGCGGCAAGCGGTTGGTGACCATGGGTGAGCTGAACGAGGCCATGGAGCGGGAAATTGCCGGGCCGGAGCGCAAAAGCCGGATCATGACCGAGAATGAGAAACGTACCATCGCCTTTCATGAGGGCGGTCATGCATTGGTCGGGCATGTTTTGGAGCATTCTGACCCGGTGCACAAGATATCGATCATCAGCCGCGGGCAGGCCTTGGGCTACACCCTGTCTTTGCCCGCCGAGGACCGTTTCTTGTCCAGCCGCAAAGAGATGCTGGATGACTTGGCGGTATTCTTGGGCGGCCGGGTGGCCGAGGAGCTGTTCTGTGACGACATCACCACCGGTGCCTCCAACGACTTGGAGCGGGCCACCAAGATGGCCCGTCAGATGGTCACCCGCTACGGTATGACCGAGGCTTTAGGCAGCCAAGTTTACGGTGAGGCCAACCACGAGGTATTCTTGGGACGCGACTACGGCTCAACCCCCGACTACAGCGAGGAGACTGCTAGGCGCATCGACGAAGAAGTGGCCAAGATCATGCGGCAGGCTCATGATGTTGCGGCATCTGTGCTCACTGAGCGGCGGGCGCAGTTAGAGATGATCGCCAGTGTTCTTTTAGAGCGGGAAACCGTGGAGGGCGAGGCATTGGAAGCTTTGCTTACCAACACTTGGCCGCAATACTTGGAGCAGGAAGACGAGATGTTAGCAAGGAAGGCCGAAGAGCTGCGCATCCAAGAAGAAGAGGATGCTCGTCGGGCGCAAGAGGTGCAGGCCGCTCGGGATGCTGAGCAAAACGCCTTGGCGACGGCCTTCATGGAGTCTTACTGGCAGCAACAGGCACCGAGTCCCGACACTATGGTGATGCCGCCTGTTCCCGGCGACACACAGGGGCAGCCGCCTTATCCCGGGGCCACTGGCAATATGCAGGCACAAGAGCTTTGGCAGCCGCCTTATTCGGATACCCCTAGTAGTGCGCAAGGGCAAGGACTGCCACCTTATCCGGAGGCTCTCGGCAGCGCCCAAGGACAGCCGCCGTATCCCGAAAGCCCTCAGACCGGCCCTGCCAACGGCAGCCAAGGCACCTTGGCACCGCAGCCTTGGGAGACATCGGCAGCAGAGGCGGGCAGTCAGGAAACAAACACCCCGCCGCCGCCGGTCGCAGGGCAGTCGCCTCTGGTGGATGGCTTGGATATGCCACCGGTCGGGCAGTCCAGCCTTTTTGAGCCTCTGGCTCCAAGAGAGACACAGGCCAGCGAGCTGGTGGATATCCCCACCTTGCAAGAGCTGATGAAAGAGGAGGGTAACATGGAAACCAAGCTCCAAGATTACCTCCACAGCGATCACGTGACCCCCACCCTGCCAGATGACCCCATTCAGGCGGAAACTCCGCTATCTGCCGATGATTCTCGGCGGCAGATGCTAGAATCTACAGCTGAGCTGCCAAAGATCCCAGACGACACGGCAGAGCCGCCGAAACAAGTTGATCCGAGCGAGGAGGACAAATAAGTGGACCGCTCCAAAATCGAAGCCGGGGTACGCCTGATACTGGACGGCATTGGCGAGGACGTGCTGCGTGAGGGTCTGCTGGAGACACCGGCTAGGGTGGCGCGGATGTATGAGGAGATTTTCGCCGGCTTGGAGCAGGATCCATCCGAGCTGTTCGCAAAAAGCTTTGGAGAAAACCACCATGAGCTGGTGTTGGTCAAGGACATCCCGATTTATTCGACCTGCGAGCATCACTTGGCGCCTTTCCATGGTTTGGCACATGTCGGCTACTTGCCGGGGCGTGACGGTCGGGTCTGTGGTATTTCCAAGCTGGCTCGCTTGGTTGACCTGTTCGCCAAACGGCCACAGGTGCAAGAACGCTTGACCAGCCAAATCGCGGACACGCTGGTTGAATGCCTGAATCCTTCCGGGGTGATCGTGGTGATTGAATGCGAGCACCTCTGCATGTCGATGCGCGGGGTGAAAAAGCCCGGTTCGAAGACCATCACCTCGGCAGTTCGCGGTTGCTTCCAAGCTTCTCAGAAGACCCGTGAAGAGGCGTTGACCCTGATATTCGGCTGAGCCGTGTGGCAATGCTCTCATTTTCAGCTTGATGTTCAGAGGCCCTTGGTCATGGGCATCCTCAATGTCACACCGGACTCTTTTTCGGACGGCGGCCAATTCGCTGATAGCCGAGCAGCCATTTGCCACGCCCGGGAGATGATCACGGCCGGTGCTGACATCATCGATGTCGGCGGCGAGTCAACACGCCCGGGTTCAGATGAGCTTTCAGAGGCCGAGGAGGCCGCCCGGGTGCTGCCGGTGATCACAGCGCTGGCCGACGAGGGCCAAGTGGTCTCAGTGGACACCCGCCATGCCTCGGTGGCTAAGGCGGCCTTGGCGGCTGGTGCGGCGATCATCAACGATGTCTCTGGCTTTCGGGTACCCGCAATGGTTGAAGTGGTGGCCGAAAGTGAGGTTGGCTGCGTGGTCATGCATATGTTGGGGGAGCCGAAAAGTATGCAAGCTAACCCGGAGTACAACGACGTGGTGGCAGAGGTCAGCAGCTATCTGCTGGCTCAGGCTGAGGTGCTTGGCCAAGCTGGG
Source organism: Actinomycetes bacterium (assembly GCA_009787085.1). Taxonomy (GTDB): domain Bacteria; phylum Actinomycetota; class Coriobacteriia; order Coriobacteriales; family UBA8131; genus WRGR01. Next base: position 106,671 of record WRGR01000046.1, on the reverse strand, counting down.
GTGGACAAGCAGCGGATTGCCATCGACCCCGGGCCGGGCTTCGGAAAAACCCGTGAACACAACTTGGCGCTGTTGCGGGCCACGGCAAAAATGGCGGCACTTGGATACCCCTTGGTGGCGGCTTATTCCCGCAAGGCCTTTATCGGGGCGATCACCGGTGTTCAGGATGCTGCCCAGCGGCTGGCCGGCTCGGTGGCAGTTGCCCTTTGGGCAGCCGCCCAAGGTGCTAGGATACTGCGAGTGCACGATGTGCGTCCGACCGTCGAGGCTTTGCGGGTCTTAGAGGCTTTAGGTGCAGATCCGTATGGCACCGCTTAGGGCGGCGACGACCAATGCCCAAGCCCAGCCGTTGCGGGCCCAAGCCCAGCCGTTGCGGGCCCCGAACTGCAGTCTTTCGTGCTGCTAGGGCGGCGACGATCAATTCCCAAACTGCAGTCATTGCGGGCTTGAACCGCAATCTTTTCCCTGATCAACAGGGTGGGGGATTGTGGAGCGGGGTTTTTACACTAGAGTGCCGCATCCCTAGCGGGCATTGAACTAGGAGGGTAGGGGACGTGCCGGAACTTCCGGAAGTCGAAGTGATCAAGCGCGGCCTCGCTGCCAATATCAGCGGTCGGCGTGTCGCTACGCTGCAGGTGCTGGAAGCACGCAGCTTCCCCAACTACGACGATGCTGTTTGTGAGCAATTGGAGAATTCCTTAGTCGGCGGCCTTGGCCGTCGAGGCAAGGTCTTGTTGATCGAGCTTAGCTCCCAGTCCGGCCAGCAACTGGTGCTGATGGTACACCTGCGGATGACTGGCCAGCTGGTGTTTCGGAATCAGGAATCCGGGGCGGCAACCTGCCTGCCATTCGCCAATGCGACCGCCGCCGCCGAGGTATCCGGGGTGCCCGGGACGGCACCCTGCCCGCCGCCCGCCGAGGTATCCGGGGTGCCCGGGACGGCACCCTGCCCGCCGCCTGCCGGTGTGGCCGCTTGCCCGTCACCACCTGCTGACACTTCGAGCGAGAACTTCTCCGGCGGTTTCCCCTCGGCATCGCTGATTGGCACACTGCCAGACAAAAGTACCCGAGTGATCATCAACTTCACAGACAGTGCCCGGTTGTACTTCAACGACCAGCGCAAGTTCGGCTACCTGAAGCTGTTGGCCGCCGATCAGCTGGCCAACGATGCCTTTCTGTCTCAGATGGGGCCAGAGCCTTTGGACGAGGGCTTCGACTGGCGCTGCCTCAGCCAGTGCTTGCGCTTAAAGGCCACCCGGCCATCGGCGCGGGCGGTGAAAGCCGCGTTGCTCGACCAGTCGCTGATAGCCGGGATCGGCAACATCTATGCTGATGAGAGCCTCTTCTGGGCGCGCATCGACCCCCGGCGGCCGCTGGCCTCTTTGACAGTTCCCGAGGTCAAACGGCTCTGTGCGGCGATTCAAGAATCCCTGCAACAGTCCATTGCTGACGGCGGTTCGACGGCTCGCAACTACGTGGATGCCCTCGGCCTACGCGGCGAGTTCTTAGACCTGCACGCCGCCGTCTATGGGCGAGCCGACCAACCATGCCCCCGTTGTGGCCGGCCGATAGCCAAGATACGGGTGGCCGGTCGGGGCACCCACTACTGCCCCCGCTGCCAAAAATAACACAAAGAACACAATGTGCCTGTCCCATTGCGCCCCCTCTGGGCGGACCTGCTCAGCGGCGATGCGCTGCCGGAGGGCGCCCCGGGCTACCTCAAGGCGGCCGGGCGGCTGTTGGCGGAGCACGACCTGACAGAGAAGGAGAGAAGGAAGATCAGCGAAGCAGAGCTGACGGAAGAGGACCGCAAGGGTCAGCTGGCATACGCCTACGACGAGGGCGTGGGGTACGGCATGGAGCGCGGCATGGCCAGCCGGCTACCCGAGTTGACCTAGAGTTCAGCGAGCGGCTGTTCACCGGTGACTGCAACATCAGCTTCTTGCCGCAAGTCACAGACAACAGCCAAGAAGCGCACCTGGTCGACAACCAGCCGGCGATCTTTCATTTCGCCGGTCGCTCACCGGTAGAACGCTTCTTCATCAGCCTCTTCTTCGACTTCTGGTGGTTGCTCTTGATCATCGCCATCCTGATCATCTTGCTGGTGGTGTTCAGGGTGGTTCGCAAGCACAAGGGCATCGTCAAAGTAGACGGCAAGATCGGCTTTGGCGATGCCGTGGAGTTCAAGCAGCACTTCTCGACCCCGGAGTCCGATCAGATCTGCCTGATCGTCACCGATGCTCGGGGCAAGTCGACCAAGGTGGCCTTGGATATCCATAAAAGCGTCTTTGTTGGCCGCTCTCAGGAGAACAACCTCTCCTTTGACGACGATAGGTTGTCGCGGCAGCATTTCGCCATCGAGCTTCAAGGGCAACCCCTTGTACGTGGTGATCAGCGGCGGTGCTCCTCAGAAGGTAAAGCAGTTGTTGATGCCAGATGTCGTTTTCATGTCTTGGGAGGCGGCCAAGAAGCTGCTGGACAAGGCGAGGATAGCCTATAAGCTGGAGTATGCTGGCAGTAGCAGCGCCACTGGTGGCAACAAGAACCCCGAGGCCTCTGCGGCGGCTGCCAAGGCCACAGTACCCAACATTATCGGCATGAGCGAGTCCGATGCCAAGGGCAAGATCAGTGCCGTTGGTCTGACTCCTAAGGTGGTTCAGAAGAAAGCTGTTGGTGCGGCTAGGGGCGTGATCGCCCAAAACCCGAGTGCTGGCACTCAGCGGGTCGCCGGCAACACCGTGACCATCACAGTATGTGTTGGCGAGCCGGAGTGGTCGCAGTGGATGCCCATATCGCAGCTGCCCGGTGGCGTGAACGGCTCAAGCAGCTATCAGGTTGAGACGAAGGACGAGCCGGTGACCGAGTACCGCTTCCGTACCCAGGAGAACAGGGTTGACACCGTTTCCAACACCACCGGTGTCAGGCCTGCGGGCTACACTTATGTCAACCAAGATGTGACCAGCTACAAGGTTGGGACATGGGGAGCGCCCGTCACCTCGCGCAACCGGCCAACAGGTGCTACGGTAGGTGCTGCGCAGCCGGACGCCACAGTGGCGGTTGATCGGCGTTTGCCTAGACGCCGATCAACTCCAAACTGCAGTTATTGTCGGCTTGACTTTGCAGCCTTGTCATCTCACTTGGCCTGTTGAGCGTCTATCAGCTCTTGAGCCAGGGTCTGCTGTCTGCCAAGCCTATCGATCTCCCGGTCCAGGGCCGTGATTCGCGTGGGTACGAAAAGCGCCAGCCTCTCTGTGAAAGCGCTTATCCAGGCATAGACGGCCACGGTCACCGCTAGGGGCAGGAGTGCCCAGGCCTCAAAGGCTACAGCATCCAAGGCATCGCTATGGTACAGCAGGTTGGTGGCCAGTATCAACACTGGGATCATAATGATTCCGGTGGCCACAGTCATCGCTGTGGAACGGGCAGCGCTGCGCTTGGCGCTGGCTGAGCTGCGGATGCCTGCCGGCAGCAAGGCCATGCAGACCGAGCTGAAGCCTACGCAGATGGCCAGCTCCCAGAGATGCCCGGGTGATATTTGGCCGAAGACCAGGGCGGGTATTCCGGATACGGCCACGGCAGCCACGCCCCAGACTACGAGGTTCCTCGCAGACTGGGTGGCTGGCCGCCACCATGGCCAAGGTGGCGGCCAGCTCTGCGGGGTCTCGGCCAGAGCATCCCGAGCGGTTTGGAATTGGCCTCATTGCCGTGTGATGGCTTCATGGGAGGTGGCAGAGGTCTGTTCGGTCACCGCCATGACGGCAGTGTAGGCACAGAGCACTTGGACCCCCAGCGATCCGACGATGCCGAGGATCGGCGTGCCCAGCACTACCAAGGTGGGGATGAAGCACCAGCTGAGCACAGACACGATGCGCGACGACCAGCGCAGCAACAGTGCTGCCCGGGTGCGGGTCTGCTGCGTCCAAGGCGTGCTGAACACGCCGGCATCGCTCAGTGCGACGGCGATGAACAGCGTCACCGGCAAGGCAACGATGCCCGCCAGCGAGCCTAGCCCCTCAAGGTAGGTCGGTGCCAGATGACTGAGCGATGTTCACATCTGAGCCGCACGCCCGTCCACCGGGGCAGTGAGCGGCGGCTGGAAGGCCAACTCGAACAAGAGCAAAACGGCGGCCCCCGCGACGGAGAAGCTCCACTCCCTGAGCATCATCCAGTTGGCATCCCACGATTCAGGGTGCCGCAACGTTGCCGCTGCCTTAAGCCGCGAAGGCGATGTCGAGCGGCGACTTGGTAGCCGGCCTGACTGTTGGTTTGACTGCTGGCTTGACTGCCGGCCTGACTGCCGGCTTGGTTGTTCTGCCATGATGTTTGCCCTCTTCCCTCTTGTTCTGTTGCTCGCTTACTCGTTTGTTGCCAAATTAAAACGTTCGTGTCGGCGAGAAACCTTATAGTCCCAAGAGCTCCGCGTCGCTAATTTTCCAATCCAGTTTGTGCTGCCGCGTAGCGGCAGAATGGAGTCAATTATGACCAATTTGATCATAGGCTGGCAAAAGGCAAGAAGATCCGCCGTGATGATCTTGATTGGCATTACTACGTGGCCGATATGACGCCGGGTACTGACTTTAGTGCTTTCTATTCTGGGGAAGAGGTCAGAACTTATTACGTGGACTTCAAGGCCGGTCAGAACAGCGGCAGCAGTTGTTACGCCTATTGTTTTGACATCAGCGATCTGCATTGGTCTACCGTTAAAGATACTTCAAAGCTGGCAGTCCCGCCATATGACGGCAAAAGCGACAAGGCCATCGGCGACGTGTACACGGTTGGGGCTTTTCGGATTCTGACCTATCGGCTACAGGCGGGCAAGCAGTACTATTTCAAAATCACGACCTACAACAACAGGCAGCCGGAAGGGGGCTACGTCAGCAGCTTTTATCTGGATCAGATTAACTGGCAAAACTGGTGCCCCGTTCCTTCTCCTCCGCTTTGCCCTCGCCCTACTGCTATTCCCCGGCGTTCATGGTGCGGATGCAGGAGGGGGCGTTGGTCAGCAGGCCGGAGGCGGTCAGCTCGGTCAAGGCGGTTTCGACCGCTGCCGTTGGTGCCAAATGGGTGAAGTAGATCAGCTCAGCTTGACCGTCACGGGCACCGTGCTGCACCATGGAGGCCACGGAAATGCCGTGCTTGGCGAAGACGCTGGCACTGGTCGCCAGGGTGCCCGGCTTGTCCAGTACCGGCAGACGCAGGTAGAAGCGGCTGGCTATCTTGCCGCCGTCGGCTAGCGGCAAGTCTTCGGTGTCCCAGACCGGCTGGGCGATTACTTTTTGGTAGGTCTGATGTCTGGCCAGCTCGATCAGATCGCCGACCACCGACGAGGCCGTCGGCTCCTCGCCGGCACCGCGCCCGTAGAACATCGTCTCGCCCACGGCATCGCCGACCACGTAGATGGCGTTGAAGACACCTGTGACCGAGGCCAGCGGGTGGCTTTGTTCGACCATTGCCGGGTGTACCCGGATATCTATGCCCTCGGCGCTGCGGTTGGCTACAGCCAGCAGCTTGACCACGTAGCCGGCCTCGGCGGCGGCCTGCATATCGGTCGGTGTCAGGGAGCTGATGCCTTGGGTTGGCACCTGCTCTAGGCGGATGTCGGTGTTGTAAGCGATGGTCGCCAGGATGGCTATCTTGGCAGCGGCATCCAGGCCCTCGACATCGGCGGCCGGGTCGGCCTCGGCATAGCCCAGCTCCTGGGCCTCGGCTAGGGCAGTGGCGTAGTCCAGCCCGGCATCGGACATCCGGCCGAGCATGTAGTTGGTGGTGCCGTTGACGATGCCGATGATCGAGAGAATGCGGTTGGAGGCCAGGTTGTGGCGCAAAGGTCCGATGATCGGGATGCCACCACCGACTGCCGCCTCGAAGGCCAGCTCGACACAGTGCTCGGCGGCCAGGCTCATCAGCTCGCGGCCATGGGTGGCAATCAGGGCCTTATTGGCAGTGACCACACTCTTGTTGGCTCGCAGGGCTGCTTGTATGTGCTGGTAGGCCGCATCGGTGCCGCCGATCAGCTCCACGGCGATGTCTACCTCCGGGTTGGCTGTGACATGGCTGGGGTCGGGGCTGTAGATGTCAGCCAAGCCGAGTTGGCGGGCTTGGATGTCGCGGCGGGAGCTGACCGCCACCAGCTTGAGGTCGATCTCCTGGTCGCGTAAAAAGTCGTCGTGGTGCTTTTGCAGGACGCGCACCACGCCGCTGCCCACTGTCCCCAAGCCAAGTATGCCGATGCCGATGGTCTTCATAGTCTTCCTTTCTATCCCATATCGCAGGTGAGCAGGTCGTCGTAGGTTTCGCGTCGCACGACTTGGCGCACTTCACCATCGCGCAGCCAAAGCACGGCCGGACGAGGCTGTTTGTTGTAGTTGCTGGCCATGCTCTGATTATATGCTCCGGTGGCGAACACCGCCAAGGTGTCGCCGACCTTTGGGGGCTGGATGCTGGCATCGATGATCAGCACGTCGCCGCTCTCGCAGTGCTTGCCGACCACGGTCACAAGCTCGCTGCGCGGCTCGGCGGCACGGTCGGCGACGGCGCACTCGTAGTGCGCGTTGTAGAGTGCGGGGCGGATATTGTCGGCCATGCCGCCGTCCACCGCCAGGTAGTTGCGGATGCCTTCCAGGCGCTTGATGGCACCCACTGTGTACAGCGTGACACCGGCATTGGCCACTATCGAGCGCCCCGGTTCCACCACCAGCTTGATTTTGGCCGCATCGATGCCGAGCCGCTGGCACTGACGCTCAAGGGCGGAGCAGATCGTCTCTGCGAACTGCTCGATGCTCTCCGGCCGGTCGGTGGCCTGATAGGCAACGCCGATGCCGCCGCCTAGGTCGATCTCGGCGGGCAGCCAGCGGTAGGTTGCCCAAGTGTGAGCGATGAAGTCGAAGAGCGCCTCGATGGCCTTCTCGTAGGAGTCGAAGGCGAATATCTGCGAGCCGATGTGGAAGTGCAGGCCGGCCAGCTCGATGTGCCCGGCGTTCATGGCCTGCTCCACAGCCGCTGCCGCCCAGCCGTCGCTCAGGCCGAAGCCGAACTTGCTGTCCTGCTTGCCGGTCTGGATGTGGCTATGGGTGTCGGCGACGACACCGGGCTTGACGCGCAGGTAGACCTGCTGAATACGTTGGGCCGCTGCCGCCAGCCGCTCGATGCGCTCGATTTCTTCGAAGCTGTCACAGGCGATGCGGCCGATGCCAGCGGTGATCGCCTCGCCCAGTTCGTGTTCGGTTTTGTTGTTGCCATGGGCGATGATCTGGGAGGGGTCGAAGCCGGCCGCCAAAGCACAGGCCAGCTCGCCGCCGCTGCTGACATCCAGCCAGCCGCCCTCTTCGGCCACCAGTTTGCACATCGCCTTGCAGAGGAAGGCCTTGCCGGCATAGGCTACCTCGAAGTCCGGCCAGCGGCTGGCCAGGGCGCTCTCGTAGGCCAGCAGTTGGCAGCGGATCTGCGCTTCGTCCATCACGTAGAGGGCAGTGCCATGCAGTTTTGCCAGATCGACTAGGTCGACGTTGGCAAGGCTCAGATGCCCAGCGGCGTTGATGCCGATATGGCTGGGCAAAACGCCGCCCAACTCCAGTGTGTGCCGCCCGTCGGCGCGGGCGTTGGGGTCATGTGCAAGGTCAGCCATTATCATCCTTTCCGGTCATGTCACTGGCTGTTTAGTCTACATCTTCTCCGGCGCACTGACACCCAGCAGGCCCAACACCAACTGCAAGACGCTGCGGCAGGCATCGGCCAGATAGAGGCGGGCTTCGGCTAGCGGGCGGTTATTCTTCGCTTCGCCAAGGATTTGGCAGCGGTTGTAAAAACTGTGGAAAGCAGCGGCCAGCTCTTCGGCGTAATGTGTCAGTCGGAAGGGGGCGAGGTCACGGGCGGCGCTCTCCACCACGTCTGCGAGGCGGCCAAAGGTTCGTGCTAGCTCCAGCTCGGAGGGGTCGATCAACAGTTCAAGATGGCCGGCCGTCGCCGTTACGCCCTGTTCTGCAGCTTTCTGTAAAAGCGAGCAGATGCGGGCGTGAGCGTACTGCACGTAGTACACGGGGTTGGAGGCATCGGCGCGTTTGGCGGCCTCGATGTCAAAGTCGATAGTCTGTTCGCTGGAGCGAGTGAGCATCAGGTACTTGGTGGCATCGGCGCCAACCTCATCGATCAGCTCCTCGAAGCTGACCATCTCGCCGCTGCGTTTGCTCATCCGCACTGCCTCGCCATCCCGGAAAAGGTTCACCAACTGGCCAAGCAGCACACTCAGGCAGCCTTGATGTCCAAGGGCAGCCAGCGCCGCTTGCATTCTAGCTACATAGCCGTGATGGTCGGCTCCCCAGATATCGATCAGGTACTCGCTGCCTGCTGGTTTTCCGTCGGTTGGGGCTAGGCGTTCGCACTTCTCCAGATGGTAGGCGATATCTGGGGCAAAGTAGGTGTAGCTGCCGTCAGCCTTGACCAGCACCCTGTTCTTGTCGTCGCCGAAATCGGTACTGCGAAACCAGGTGGCACCGTCTTTTTGGTACAGGTAGCCAGATGCTTGCAGGCGGGCGAGGGCGACTTGCAGCGGCGAGCGGGCGGCGGCGGGGCTGCCAGCGGCGGCGGCGCTAGCTGAGCCGCCAGCAGCAGCAGCGGTGTCAGCGGCGGCGGCGGCACCAGCGGCGGCGGCGGCGCTAGCGGCCGCAGCGGTGTTGCCAGCGGCGGCGCTATCGCCTGTAACGGCGGCGGCACCAGCGGCGGCGGCGGCGCTAGCGGCAGTGTCGGTCGCGCCAACGGCGGCACCAGCGGCAACGCTGCTGGTGGCAATGCCGCTGGCGTAGGTCGTTACAGGCTGATAAAGGCGGCGCTCGCTCGACCAGAGGTCGAAATGCACACCGATACGCTCGCAGAGCGCCTGCATCGCCGCCAACATCTGTTGGTAGGCGAATTCCCGGAAGTGCATCAGCCGCTCGGGGTCGCCTACGGCCAGCCATTTATCACCATCGGCAGCCAGTATGGCTTGGGCGATGTCACGAACATAAGCACCGCCGTAGAACTCCTCTGGACAATCCGGCGACTCTCCCAACAGCTCACAATAACGCAGCAGCACGGACTGGCCGAAGACATCCATCTGATGGCCGGCATCGTTTACGTAGAACTCTCGCGTCACTTGCCATCCTGAGTGTTCCAATACATTGCAGAGCGCATTGCCCAAAGCCGCCCAGCGGCCGTGGCCAACGTGCATAGGGCCGGTGGGGTTGGCGGAGATGAACTCAACGTTAACACTCCGACCAGCACCAATGTTGTTGCGGGCGAAATCGCTGCCCTGTTCGCGGGCATCTTGGACCAGGCAGTGTAAGGCGGCGGCAGATAGTGTCAGGTTGATAAACCCCGGGCCGGCCACTTCGACGGCGGCGATCCGCCAGTCGGCTTGGATATGGCTGGCAATGGTCTCTGCTAGCTGGCGCGGGTTGGTGTGCAGCTGGCCAGCAAGCTTCAGGGCCACCGTCGATGCCCAATCGCCATGCGCCTTGTCCCGGGGTCGCTCGACGATATCCAAGGGCAGCTCGATGGTGGTCGGCGGTGTCTCGGCCGGCTCGACTGTGGCTGACGTTGTCTCTGCTGGCTGCGCGGCACTGGCGGCTCCTACCCCAGCAGCTCCAGAACCAGTCTGAAACACATCGCCGCCAGCAAGCGGTGCTCCGTCTCTGCTAAAGCCGATATCCGGCAAGCTAGCAAAGACCGCAGCAGTGACAATGGACTCAATTTGTTCGCGCACTGAATCTCCAAAGGGGGTCTGTAGTAATAAAGCCCGCCGCAAGCACTTCCCTAGGCGGCATACGATTATAACATCCTAGAGCGGTGCCGATTGACCATGCCGCGCAGCAGCGCAGAACAAGGGCAAGGCTACTGTTCAGGCCGTCCATGACTGCAGTTTGGGACTAACCGGCGTCTCCCCAGCTGCAGATGCCAGTCGGCTTGGCCGGCCTATAAGGCAGCTTGGCCGTTAGGTGCCTCGACTGACCCCGGGCTGCAACTTGAGCACGTCTGCCATGCAAGGCCGGTGACCTCGGCGACAAAGCCGGGATCCGACCCCTTGGCCAGCAGTGTTCGAGATACGTCAATGCGGAGCCAGTCTGATAGCCCAGCCTTTTCTGTTCGCGAGGGGGCGTACGCCCAGTCTTCGCTGCAAGAACTCCTCTAGTCTTTATAAAGGTTCGACTGGATGGTGGTGGTTGCGCACGCCCGGCTATGACTCACTCATCCTGTGTCCTTAGATTCAGTGGTTGTCTACTCAGCGTGCCCTGCAGGGCTGAGCGCGAGGAAGTCCTTCAATGCTACTACTTTGACAGGCGAGCTGCTTTGCAGGTACTTTTCGTCACGGCTGACAATGCAGTTAACCCCGGCCTTCTCCGCACAAATGGAGACCAGCGCGTCTTCGAAGTCTTCCATAGGCAGGGACATGGCGCTGATGCAGTCCTAGTGTGTGACCGCAACAACTTCGTAGGTGGCGAGCAGAAAGTCCAGCACCCGCCTTGCCGACCCCAAACTACGTACTTTGCTATAAAGGCAGAAGATGTCCGTCGCGGCGTTGGCGGTGAAGCGGCAGGCGAACTCGCCGTTTTGGCTCCGCAGGAGTATCTCTCTTGCTTCCCCAGCATCGGCCATGACTACTTATGACATAATGAAGCAGGCGTGGTTTTGCCTCGCTTTATCCCGGTGGCCTGCCATGCTTGTCTGTGTAAAACGAGTGAAGGGAGACGAGCCTTGGCTTCGGTATTCTCTAATCCTTGGATATGGGTCTGGATCGTGTTGGCTGCAGCTCTCTACATTGGCGAAATGCTCACCTTCACCTTCTTCCTGCTGCCCTTTGCGGTAGGTGCCACGGTTTCTATATTCGCTTGTGCCTTCGGTGCCGAGCTTTGGCTGCAATGGGTGCTGTTCATCGTTGTCTCGATCAGCGCCTTAGTGGTGGTGCGTCCTTTGGCAAAACGCTTGCAGAGGAACGCTCCCACAGAAAAAAGCGGCGTTGACCGGCTGATCGGCTGTGATGGGGTCATTTTGGAGCAAACCGCACCTTCCGGTGAGAGCCGGGCGCGGGTGATTCGTGAGGTTTGGAACGTGGCTACTGAAGGTGATGATGTTTTGCAGCCTGGCGACAAGATAATGGTTTTACGTGTTGAAGGCACCAAGTTGATAGTGCAAAAGCAATAAATACCGGGTTTGACAGCTGTGATTTGACAGCTTGGAGGCTTAGGCGACATTGGCTCACACGAGCTGAACGGCGCACAAAGGAAGGGAATTACCATGAGAGAGCAAGACGTATTCAGTTATATCGGTGGTCCTGCGATAATCGGTGCGATTATCCTGATAGTGATACTGATTTTTGCCATCCGGGCAATCCGTATCATCCGTCCGTACGAGAAGGGCGTAGTTGAGCGCCTCGGCAAGTTCCAGTCGGTGTGGGAGCCGGGGTTACACCTCTTGGTGCCCTTTATCGACCGGGTAACAAAGGTGGACATGCGCGAAAACGTCGTGGACGTGCCGCCACAGGAGGTCATCACCAAGGACAACGTGGCCGTTACGGTTGATGCTGTGGTCTACTATGAGGCCACTGATCCTTTCAAGCTGATCTACAACGTTACTAACTTTTATTTGGCAGCAACCAAGCTGGCACAGACTAATCTGCGTAATGTCATTGGCGAGATGTCCTTGGACGACTGTCTGACCAGCCGTGAGAAGATCAACATCACCCTGCGGGACATTTTGGACGAGGCCACCGATAAGTGGGGGGTGCGCGTGGTGCGCGTCGAGCTGCAGCGTATCGAGCCGCCGGCCGACGTGACGCAGGCCATGCACCGTCAGATGAAGGCCGAGCGCGACCGTCGGGCGATGATCTTGGAGGCCGAGGGTGACCGGGCGGCAGCGATTGCCCGCGCCGAAGGCACCAAACAAAGCGACATCTTGGAGGCTGAGGGCAAGGCTACCGCCATCAAAGAGATAGCCGATGCTGAACGGTCCCAGAAGATACTCATTGCCGAGGGTGAGGCACAGGCTATCCGCAATGTCTTCTCGGCCATTCACGATGGTGATCCAACGCAGGATCTGCTTACAGTTCGCTATTTGGAAACTTTGAAGTATGTGGCCAACGGCAATGCTACGAAGATCTTTATGCCCTTGGAAATGCAAGGGCTGGCTTCGACTGTTGGAGCGATTGGTGAGCTGGTTAAAGGGGATGTGGATAAGGCCAAGTAGATACGCTATCCGCCGTTGATCCCAAACACTCCAGGATAGTCCTGCGCATAAACTGATGCGGCGGCATTGACCGGTACATTCTTGCGGATATGGATAAGGCCAAGAATGGCCAGTAACTAGAAGTGCCAAGGGTCACCTTTCGAGGTTACCCTTGGCACTTTCCCCAGGATGAGCTACCGCCGGATTTCGCAATGCCCTTTCGCTGCTCTATGCGCAAAAGGGCGGTTCGTAAGATTAGTCATAAAGCCTTCTTTCGCCCTTGAATCAAAATCCGCAGGTTGAGTATAGCGCATTTCAAGCCTGAATATCTCGGAAATAGTTAAATACTTGAAAGTTTTGGTATTCTGGGTATTGACCGTTGGAAAGATGCCGTTGCCTCTGTGGACGTGACCGCCAACCCATGGGTCTATAGGCCAGCAACAAAACAAAAGACCGCTTTTTAGAGGTGACTAGGGAGATTCAGAAAACAAAGACTGGTCAATGAACAAGAAATGATTCGGTTGGCAGGGGAGACAAGGATTTGCAAGAATACTGGCGGGATGTACGGGACTTGAACCCGCGACCTCTGGCTTGACAGGCCAGCGCTCTAACCAACTGAGCTAACACCCCGTGCTATGAGCCACAAAAGCAGCGGATGTAATAATACCTGAAAGTAACGAGCTCGTCTAGCTTTCAGTTCAAGTAGTTTTGAACAAATAAGCAACCCTTAAGGAAGCACTGATTTAGGCGTGAAAATGGCACTGACTTTTCGTGCCCTGTTTGTGCTGCCACTGGGCGGTGGCATGGTGCAAGTCATGCCACGCCATCTTGCAAGCTGAGCCACCCCAAGACTGGCTATGCGAGTGGCATCATTGCCGTTAGTGGTGGCCACCGCTCGCTCGAACGGCCTTGGGCTGTCCTGCTTTCAAGATGGCGTAATGGCACTAATCGATGCCTTTCTCAGTTGCGTTCCAGCATCGAGTCGACGTGTAGTGTGTCCTTGCTGTTCAGCCCCATAGGGCCGGTTTTGCACCGGATGCCGTCAACATGCTCGTTGAGGTTTTTCTTAATATTCAGCCGAAGAGGGTCTAAGATGAAGTCGATCCCGGCCCGACGGGCGTATTTGGCGGCAGGCACGAAGTCGCTGTCGCCGGCAATCAGGACTATTTGAGTCACTAGGCGCTGGTAGGACAGTGAGGCGATGTCTAGGCAGATCCTGGTATCGACGCCTTTTTGCTTGATGTCCAAGCGGAAGTCGTCCTCAGTGACCTCAGCGAAATCAAGCTCCCCCCGACACAGGCGTTTTTGAACGTCAGCACGCAGCACATAGCCTATCTCGCTCTCCAGTATCTCTCCGAACCTCAGGGCTACCTTGCGTTTGCTGGCCAAAGCTTCCAAGAAGTCAGTCATCCAATGATGCCCCGGGGTTTTGGCCAAGTTCACCTCCTCGTCGGTCAAGGGATGCTTGAATCTTTTTTCAGATGGTCTGCAGTCGTAGTAAAAGATGCGGTACATCCGGTTATAAAGACCGTGCTCCAAAAGATGCCGGTTGCAGTATTTGACCAACTCCTCTGCCCTGTCGGCCGGTGACTTTGCCCCGAACAGCTCCTTTGCCTGTTTACGGTAGAAGCCGCCATCGACGAGGATGGCCACATTTTCTATGCCTTGATCTTCTCTCATACTCACTCCTTGCGCTTCCTGTTAAATGGAAGCCCCTTGGGTCGGGAACTCCCCGGATCGTGGGGGTCGCAAGCCAAGGGGCCGGTTAAAGTGCGGTCAAGAGCCGCCTTCTCATTATAGGCCATCGCGTTTTTGCTCATCTTCCAGATTGAGGAAAATGTAATCGAACTTCTTCGGGTCAGTAGATTTCAGCTCGCATTCCCAAATCACGAAGACTCGCCAACCGAGCTGCTCTAGCTCCGCAGTTTTTTGCTTATCGCGCTGGACGTTGCGCCTAAACTTCTCTTCCCAGTATTCGGGGTTGGTTTTAGGCAGCGGCAGGTCGCACTTTGGGCAACGATGCCAAAAACAACCGTTGACAAAAATGGCCACCTTGCGCCCGGGGTAGGCGATATCTGGATGGCCGGGCGCATGCTTCCACTGCAACCGATAGCCGGGGAAGCCCGCTGCCCTGAGCATTCTCCGAACCACCAGCTCTGGCTTAGTGTTCTTGCTTTTATTGCCCTGCATCGACTTTCGAACTGCAGCTGTTTTGGCAGGAGGACTGAGCATCAGTCGGCACTTTCTAACGCTTACCTAAAGTTATCGTGCCCCTATAATAACAAATGGAGAAAAAATGCCGCTGGCGCACCGTGGGTTGGCAATAAAAAGATGGCCGCATACGGCCGCCGCCAGCCGCCGCCAGCCGCAGGTGGCCGCAGGTGGCCGCCGCCAGCCGCCGCCAGCCGCAGGTGGCCGCCGCCAGCCGCCGCCATCCGCAGACGGCCGCCGCCAGCCGCAGGTGGCCGCCGCCCGTCCACGCTGTTGTCGGCTTCTGCCCTTCCCGTACTGATATGCTTACAGGTACCTCATAATACCTATCCGCGCTTTTTGCAGGGAGGATAAAACATGTGGCAGGTTAGGGTTTGGTTAGCACGGGTTTTTGTACTGGCGGTGTTTGTGGGCAATGTCTCTTGTGCGCTGGCCTTTATTATCACCCCGGCGACCTTGATAGCCGGCTATGAGCTTTCTGGCCTACCGGGCAGCGTGGCAATCCGGGGTATTGGCATTGCCTTTTTGATGTGGAACGCTACCTATCCTTTGGTCATCATCAACCCGGTAAAGTTCCGGGTTCTCTACATAATCGTTTTAGTTCAACAGATCATCGGGCTGCTCGGCGAGGGCAGCATCCTTGCTACTTTGCCCGCTGGACACTCAGTGTTGGCGGATGGCATTGCTCGTTTTGTTGCTTTTGACCTAGCTGGCCTGACATTGTTGCTGGCCGGCTTTCTGCTGGTATACAAGAAATCCGAACATCCCCTATAGGGCATAACGATTGTGCGGGTCAGCCAGCAAGGTGCGCATCTCCTGCCAGTCCGGTACGCCTGCCTCCAGAAGCTCCTGCCGTTTTTGGCCATCAACTGCGGGCGCAAAGCGCTTGATGGCTTCGACCAAGTAGGCGTAGACAATGGCGTTTACCGGGTAAGGGATCAATTTCTCAGAGAACCAGACCATGTTGCGCTCTTGGTCAAAGCGCACCCAGTCGTCGTGCATCGGTCGGCATTTAACATGGTTCGGCGGTGTAATTTCCGGGAAGACTCGAGCCATGCACTGCTCAATCAATCCCTGGATGTTACGCGAGAAGACATTCCCCGCGAAGCTCATGAAGGCTATCCGTCCTTGGTCGTAGCTGCCAGATTGGGGAACATGAAGGTCGATGACGCTGAATTCACTGCGCATCGTGGCTTGGACGTTGGCGCGGCTGCGGGTACCCTTTTTGGCCTTTTTGGCGGACGAGAGCGGGTTGGAGCGCAGCATGAAGGGGCGGCCGAGCAGGTATGCCACGTCACCGGTTCGAAAGCGGCATTTCAAAGACTTAGTCTTCCGAAAATGCTTGATCATGTCGGTCTGCAGTTCGAGCAGCACGCCCAGCCGTTGCTGGACAAAAGCTACTGCTTGCTCGATGGCCATGCCCTGGGGTACCACTACGTAAGGCAGTCCCTCGGGCGGCTGTAGCACCAAGTAAGTTTCGGGTGTCAGGCCGCGATGGACAGGAACATCCAAATCGGGGAAGTGGATCACCGCCATTTGCCCTGCTTCCAGCTCAGCGGCCACCCCGTCTGCAGCAGCAACATCCGGCCCGGCCGCTGCCGCCTCGCCTGCAGCAGCAGCAACATCCGGCCCGGCCGCCGCCGCCTCGCCTGCAGCAGCAGCGTCGTCGGCCGGATCACTGCCGCTGTCGGCTGCACCTGCGTTTGCCGTCAGTCCATTGGCTGTTGCAGCGGTCGAGTGTTCACCGTCGGCCATCTCGTTTGTGTCCAGCGATTGGTTTTTGTTCTCATCCATGGCTACCACCCTTGTTTGAATCCGTCACTGCGTCCATATGCCACTATCATAGAAGAAGGGCGGCCCAGAAGACGGCGGCGGCCAAGAGTGTACAATCGGCGAACACACCGCGTTTACCATCTGTAACCAATGAAGCGATACAATAAACCGATGAAGGGGTTTTTGGTGGAGAAAGGCAAGCTGGATATTGTTGTCAGTTATCAACATAGTGGGTAAAGGAATGCCGATCACTGCGGTGGCTGCTAGGGGCAGGCATTGAGTCGCGTCTCCCGTGCTCCGCGCTCAGTGCGTTCTGCGCGTCTGCCGTGTGCGCCGCGTCCCTCCCGTCATCCTTTTGCTCGCAGTGGTCTGCGCCTGATTCGGGGCACCATGCCACGTTTCATCTCCATCCTGCTGATCACGCTATTGGGGGTCAGCTTCTTTTATGGTCTGCGCATTACAGGCCCCTACATGCAGGCCAACGCTGATGACTACCTGAACTCCAGCAACACCATGGATATCAGCATCGTTTCAACTCTCGGTTTCGATGATGACGACATTGCGGCGATTGTTGCTAGCGAAGGTTTGACAGACTCATACGCCGGCTACAACGCCAATTTGCTGGTTGATGTTGAGGATAACGGCCTGAGTTCGCAGGTTCTCTCGCTTGACCCGCGGGGCAGTGCTGGGATGAATGTGCCGAGGTTGAGCGATGGCCGTTTGCCGACAAGCCCTGGCGAAATACTGGTAGAGCCGTTGTTTGTGGAACGTTGCGGCTTGGGCATTGGCGACGAGGTGCGCTTTGAGAGCGGTACCGCAGACAAGCTCTCCGAAACTATCGACCGCTCCAACTTCACCATCGTGGGTGTGGCCGACGCACCGTTGTTCATGGCCGAAGATCGCGGTGCATCGGAGATCGGCAGCGGCCATAACTCCTATTTCTTCTTCATTTCCGAGGCTGATTTTGCCTTGGACCTGCGTACTGTTGTCTATCTGCGCTGCACAGAGGCACTGATGGCAGGCTCCCGCTTTTCTAGTGCCTACGAGCAGGCGGTTGATGCAGGAATCAGCCGTTTGGAGGCTGCGGGTGCGATCCGCTCACCTTTGCGCTATCAGGCCGTCTATGACGAGGCAAAGGGAAAATTGGACGATTCCCGCAAGAAAGTGACAAAAGGCTATAAAAAGCTGGATGACGGTGCTGCTAAGCTGGACGATGCCTATAGCGATCTGAGCCAAGGCTTGAAGAAGCTCAGCGACAGCCGGGCTGAGTTGACCCGGGCGCAAAATGAGCTGCGGAAATCCCGAGACCAGCTAGATAAGGGCTGGCAGAAGCTGAAAAGCAGCCGTAAGACCTTAGACGATGCCCGCAAGAAACTTGACAGTTCTAACAAGACGCTGCAAAGCACCCAGAAAAGCTTGAAAACGGCGCATAGCAAGCTGACTGCGGCCAAAAAGACTCTTGATGCTACGGCAATCTCTATTTCTACGGGGCGCAAACAACTGGAACAGGCCAAGGCCGCCGGCCTGATCAGCGATGATGCTTACGCCCTGCAAAGCCAGCAGTTAAAGGGTGCAGAAACTGCTTATCAACAAGGGCTGAAAGAGTACCAAACAAACTTGACGGCCTACAACAACGCTACCAAGAAGTATCAGAGTGGCCTGACAGCCTACCGCAATGCCCACAATCAGCTGGTGCGCGGCGAGGCGCTCTATAAGACCAGCCATCAACAGCTGCTGGATGGCGAGAAGAGCTATAAGGCTGGGATGGTCAAGTACAACAACGGACTTGCCGCCTATAATAGCGCCCTGAAAAAGCTGAACAGCGGCAAGCAGGACTACCTTCAGGGCTTGGCCGACTACAAAAGCGAGAAGAAGACCGCTTTAGCCGACTTGGCCGCTGCCCAAAAAAAGATCGATGATGGCCAAGCTGATCTAGATAAACTGGAGCAGCCGATTTGGTATGTGATGAGCATCGACGACAACGCCGGCTTTCGCAGCTTTAAAACCGAAAGTGCCCAGATCGACTCTTTGGCCTATGTCATTCCCGTTATCTTCTTCCTCATCGCCGCCTTGGTCTCAATGACCGCCATCACCCGCTTAGT
Source organism: Actinomycetes bacterium (assembly GCA_009787085.1). GTDB lineage: Bacteria > Actinomycetota > Coriobacteriia > Coriobacteriales > UBA8131 > WRGR01. The sequence continues at coordinate 88,393 of WRGR01000046.1, read as the reverse complement.
GGACTCCGAGCGCTCCCAGATCGGTATTTTCAAGGCCCTTGGCTACCGGTCAGGGGCAATAGCCCTGCGCTATTTGCTCTATGCCTTAGTCGCCACTTTGGTCGGTGCGCTGGGCGGCTTGGTATTGGGCTACAACATCATTCCGCCGTCAGTCTTCAATGCCTTTAACACCCTCTTCAGCATCCCACAGACTTCGCGGCCGTTCTCCGTCACCTATGCTGCGGCCTCTTGCGGTGTTGCTGTTGTTGCCGCTATCGTGCCAGCTATGATAGTGGTGCGCAGCGCGGTGCGGGAGGCTCCGGCGGAGGCTATGCGGCCAGCGGCCCCGAAGGTCGGCAAGCGCATCTTCTTGGAGTGGTTCACACCGCTTTGGAAGCGCTTCACCTTTTTGCAAAAGATAACCGCCCGCAATCTCTTCCGCTACAAGAAACGTCTGTTGATGACGGTTTTCGGAGTGGCTGGCTGTACGGCGCTGACCTTCACCGGCTTTGGCCTTCACGATGCCTTGATGACGGTACCCGACAAGCAAAATGGCGAGATGCTGAAATACGATGTGGCTATCGATTTCAAGCTGGCGAAAAATGAGAGTCTGACGCAGTTTGTGCAGAAGGTCGAGGCCAGTGGTGCGGTCAGCGAGAACATCGAGATCTTTCAGGAAGCAGTGCGGATGACCAGCCCCGAGCTGACTAAGGATGTCGTCTTGGTGGTGAGCTTCGACCCCGCTAAGCTTGGGGATTTTGTCACCCTGAGCGAACGCAAAACCGGACTGGCCACTCCCCGCAGCTTTGCGCTGAGTGATTCGGGAGTTATCCTGACTGAACAGATTGCCAGGCAGTTCGGGGCTGGCGAAGGGGATAGAATCACCCTGCGTACTCTGGAGAACAAGCAGGCCGAATTCACTGTCACTGGGATTGTCGAGAACTATGTCTTGCATTATGTCTACATGACCCCGGCAGTCTATCAAGCGGGTTTTGGCGAAGCGGTGGAGCCGAACCGCCTACTGGCGCGGTTCAGCCCGCCAGCCACCGAGCTGCCTCAGAGTTTGACGGTCGCTGAGGATGTCAGTGCCGTCACCTATTCGGCAGACACTGCTGACAACCTTCGTGACCAGCTTGATGTTTTGACCTTTGTGGTGCTGATCTTGATTCTCTCGGCGGCTGCTTTGATTTTCGTGGTGCTCTTCTCGCTGACTACCATTAATATCGAGGAACGGCGGCGTGAGCTGGCCTCCATTGAGGTGCTGGGCTTCTTCGACCGCGAGCTGGCAGCTTATATTTATCGGGAGAACATCGTCATCACCGTGGCCGGGGCGCTGCTGGGTATCGGCTTAGGGGTGCTTTTGGAGCGCTACATTATCACCAGCATGGAGATCGATGTCTTTATGTTCAGCCGTGATTTGCTCTGGCCGAGTTTTGTTATTGCCGTGGCTTTGACCTTCCTCTTCTCAGCGGTAGTTAACTTGTTGATGTACCGCTCGCTGACCCGCATCGACATGGTGGAGTCGCTGAAGGCCGTGGAGTAGGAGCAATGGACAGCGGACAGGCACAACAATGCTGTCAAAACCTCCGAGCCTTTAGCCAATGCCTTGGACTCCGATATATGCAAGTGTGAGGGGCTGCAATTGGGCCAACTAGTAGTAGAAACTCTGGCGTGATAACATTAATCCAGCACTTCTCTAAGATTTCGTTGTTTCAGCTAGCCGGATGGACTCCATTTTCTTTTTCAGAACCTTGAACAACAGTTCAGTGTTGGAGGCATGCTGGTTGCCCTCCTGAAGGTACAAAAGATCGGCTGAGCTGACACCAAAATGCCAACCGTACTTCTCAAGCACACTGAGCGTAGGCTTTCTCCTGCCCGTCTCGATATCACTGATGTAGCTCGGCGACAGCCCCACCTGCCTAGCCAGTTCGCGGATGCTCATATCCTCAGTTATGCGAAGCATCTTCAATGTCCTGTTTATCGGCTCCAACTCGGTGTCTGTTTTCATTGCAAAACCTCCCTTTTAAGTCGTGATCTGTCAAAAGCCAAGAGCTGACTTCGGTGCATTAAGGCTATTGGCAGCCTGTCCTATATTGGCGCAGGAGTCAAACATAATACGCTATTAGCGTACAAATTACGCAATCCCTTGCGTCGTTGGCAGGGCGAATCTGTTACTTGCCATTTGCGCCGATCACGCTATACTTTTACTACAGCCTCATTCTCGTAACCGGCCTTATAGATGGACCGACAGGCGTGAATAGGGAGCCCAAGATGCCGTGTCGGACAGGAATCCCTCATTGTGCTGGGGAAGCTGGAAGCCACGGTGCGGGTACCCACCTTTTGATAGGTGGGTTCATCCTTCCGGTTCGAGGATGGGGTTAGAATTCAACGCCTTCGGCGCGTCAATGCGCCGAAGGCGTTACAATGTTCAAGGTGTTTTCAAGGCACTTGGCCATAATCTTGGCCACAATGAATCTCCAAGCACTGTGCTAAAGCGCCCCGTCAACCTCCGAGAAAGAAGGAAGCTTGCGCTGACATGACATACCAGGCACCAACAGGCACCAGCGACCTATTGCCCGAGCAAGCCAGCCTCTGGCGGCTTTTGCAGCGACAGGCCGAACAGGTTTTCACACTTTACGGCTATCTGCCTATTGAAACTCCGAGCTTTGAGCATCTGGATGTTTTCGCCCGGGGCATTGGCGTGGACACCGACGTGGTGGGCAAGGAGATGTTCATGGTCTTCTCCTCCCAAAAAATAGAGGACTTAACGGCCGGTTTGCAGCTGAAACCGAAAGACAACCTGGCCTTGCGTCCGGAGCAGACCGCTGGCGTAGCGCGCGCGGTTGTCCAGCACAGCTTGGTGGCTCCGGGGTCCAGTGCGATTAAACTTTGCTACGCTGGCTCGATGTTTCGCCATGAGCGGCCACAGAAGGGGCGTTTGCGGGAGTTCCACCAGATCGGCGTGGAATGCTTGGGGGCCTCGGAGCCCACCTCCGACGCCGAGCTGATCACCATGCTGATGGCTGTGTTTCAGGAGTTCGGTATTCCGGCGGCCGCGATGCGGCTGCTGTTGAACTCGATGGGCGACGATCAGTGCCGTCCGGCCTACCGCCAGCAGGTGCGCGAGTTCATCGAGGCACACGCCGATGGGCTTTGCCCGGACTGTGTGCGCCGTGCTAACACCAACCCTTTGCGTGCTTTTGACTGTAAGAATCCCGACTGCCAGGCCGTCTTGGCCGCCGCACCGCGCATTACCGACTGCCTCTGTCCGCAGTGTGCCGAGCACTACCAGCAGGTGAAGTTGCTGCTAGACGAGCTGGGCTGTGCTTATCAGGAGGATCCTCGCTTGGTGCGGGGCTTGGACTACTACACCCGCACGGTGTTCGAGGTGCAGGTGCTCGATGGCCTTGGCAGCCAAAACGCCATCGGCGGCGGCGGCCGCTATGACAAGCTGCTGGCGGAGTTTGGTGCCGCATCCGTGCCTGGCTTGGGCTTCGCCATCGGCTTTGAGCGCGTTGCTTTAGCTCTTGAGGCCGCCGCAGTGGCCACCTCGGCACTGCCAGTGCCGTTGGCCTATATTGCGGCGGTGGATGCTGAATGCCGTCAGGCGGCCTTCACTTTGGCCAGCCGTCTGCGGGCTGCCGGTTTGGCCGTGGAGCTTGACCATCAGGCACGCTCACTGAAATCCCAGTTCAAAGCGGCGGATAAGAGCGGGGCGGCATGGGTGTTGGTGCTCGGCCCCGATGAGCTGGCTTGCGGTCAGGCCACCCTGCGGCAGATGGTCAGCCGCGTTGAGCGCCGAGTAGCGCTTGACCAAGTAGTCACTGCCTTAACCGATGATTCCCTGGAGGAGTGCCGATCAACTTGAAATTCCATCCCACACGGCCCCGAGCCGCAATCTCTCCCTTCATCAACAGGGTGAAAAGATTGCGGGCCTAAAGCCTCTGCGGGACGGGTTTTAGGCGTTAAATTGGTAATTCCACAGGATAGTCAGGACGGTCCCAACAGATAGACCCGACAGTTGATAGGAGATTGATAAGCGCCATGTCTGAATATTTGAACCAACATTGTCTGCACAGCCACGGAGCCGGCCAACTGGATGCCAGCAGCATCGGTACTGAGGTCACCCTGACCGGTTGGGTGGATCACCGCCGCGACCACGGCGGCCTGATATTCGTTGATTTACGTGATCGTAGCGGCATCGCCCAAGTGGTCTTTGACCCTCAGCAGCTCACAGCTGAGCTGTTCACCTTGGGGGAGACGATGCGCCCGGAATGGGTGGTCAAGGTTAGCGGCAAGGTGCGACCGCGCCCAGAAGGCACTGTCAACCCGAACATGCCGACCGGTGCGGTCGAAGTGCTGTTGGACAAGGTCGAGGTGCTGAACAGTGCCAAAACACCACCTTTCCCGATTAGCGACCACATCGAGACCGACGAGCTGAACCGCTTGCATTGGCGCTACTTGGACATCCGGCGGCCAGCAGTGCGCCGGGGGCTGCTGCTGCGCTCCCAGTTGACTAGCGCTATCCGTCGGGCTTTGGAGGCTAGGGGTTTCATCGATGTCGAGACACCGATACTCGGTCGTTCTACCCCGGAAGGTGCCCGTGACTTCCTAGTGCCCAGCCGCACCAACCATGGTGAGTTTTACGCTTTGCCGCAGTCGCCGCAGCTCTACAAGCAGCTATTGATGATTGCCGGACTAGAGCGTTACTATCAAATTGCCCGCTGCTTTCGCGATGAGGATCTGCGCGCCGACCGTCAGCCGGAGTTTACTCAGTTAGATGTGGAGATGAGCTTTGTTGACGACAACGACGTTATGAGCCTGATCGAAGAAGTGATGGCCGAGGTCTTCTGCGACTTGGGCTTTGAGCTGAAGCTGCCGCTGCAACGGATGAGCTATGCCGAGGCGATGTCACGCTATGGCAATGATCGCCCAGACACTCGTTTCGGCTTGGAGCTTCAGGATGTCAGTGGCATCGTTGGCAGCAGCGGCTTCAAAGTCTTTGCTCAGGCGGTGGCCGCAGGTGGCCAAGTCAAGGCGATCAATGCCAAAGGAGCCGGCGATCTATCTCGGGGCGAAATCGACAAGATTGCTGCCGTGGCCACAGACCACGGTGCCAAGGGGATGGCCTGGATCGCCTTTACCTCTGGCGGCGAAGCCAAATCGCCGATAGTCAAGTTCTTCTCTACCGAGGAGTTTGCGGCCTTGAAAGCTGCGCTGGACGTAGAGGACGGCGACTTGGTGTTGTTTGCCGCTGACCAGCCAGACACTGTGGCGACAGTGCTCTCGGCGGTGCGCCTGTACTTGGCCGACTTGCTGCAGCTGCCTCGCGTGGGGCACCAGGTGCTCTGGGTGGTGGACTTCCCGATGTTCAGCTTCGACGAAGAGGCCGGTCGCCTACAGGCCAATCATCATCCCTTCACACGCATCAAAGACGAGGACTTGGACAAACTGGAAAGCGACCCATTGTCTTGTGGCAGTTATTCCTACGACATGGTGATGGACGGCTTTGAGGTCGGCGGCGGCACCTTGCGCAACCATCGCAGCGAGATGCAGCTGGCGGTGCTGAAGGCTTTGGGGTTCAGCGAGGATCAGGCGCAAGAGCAGTTCGGGTTTTTGCTGGATGCGCTGTCTTTCGGTGCACCGCCGCACGGTGGTGTGGCCTTCGGTATTGACCGTTTGGCGATGCTTTTGGGCGGCTACAGCTCGATCCGCGACGTTATCGCCTTTCCCAAGACATCTTCTGGGGCTGACCCGATGACCGGAGCACCGTCTGCCGTGGAACCCAAACAGCTGCGTGAGGCCGGCATCCGCTTGGCCTAGGGAAGATGCCGGCCAATTTCAAACTGCAGTCATTGCCGGCTTGACCGGCAATCTTTACCCTGATCAACAGAGGGAAAGATTGTGGCTCGGGAGCCGTGTGGGGCGGAATTGTGAGCTGGTCGGCACCTTTTTGGGGCGGCTCAGCTGACAATCTGGCATAGCAGCATTGATCGCTGTCTTCCTAGTTCGAGTTGGGTGGCAGTGAGGGAATGGCCACTATGAAGCAGGCACCGCCGCCGGGCAGGTTTACGGCCTCTACAGTGCCTTCTAACGCTGTGACTATCGACTTGACGATGGTCAGGCCGAGGCCGGTGCCACCGGTAGTGCGTGCCCGGGAACGATCACCGCGATAGAAGCGGTCGAACAGCCGGGCAGGGTCGATGTCCCCGAACCCGGGGCCATCGTCGGACACCGTGATCACACTGAACTCACGGATACCGGAAAGCTCGACATGCACATGCCCGCCCTCGCCCACATAGCGGGTAGCATTGTCCACTAGATTTACCACCACCTGCTGTAGGCGGTCGGGGTCGGCTAAGACATCGGGAGCCTCGCCGGAAAGCGTCACCTGCACATCACGCTCGTCAAACAGCGACTTCATGATATCCACGACTGCTTGAGCCACATTGTGCAGGTTGACGCGCTTCAAAACTATCTCACCATCGCCTTCGATGCGCTGCAAGGTGATCAGGTCGGCAGCTAGGCGGGTCAAGCGCTCTGACTCGCGGATGATACTGACGCAAAAGCGAGCCCGATCCTCATAGGGCATGTCCTCATCCAAAATAGTTTCGGCAGCGCCGCGGATGGCGGTCAGCGGCGTTCGTATCTCGTGGGAGACATCGGAGATGAACTGGCTTTGTCGGCGGCTCTCGGCCATTAGCTCAGCCATTGTTGAACGCACCCGATTGCCAACCTTGTCCAAGCGCATCGCCAGCTGCTGCACTTCCAAGGGGTTGCGCTTGTTTGGGTTCTCTAAATCTGCAAAACGAACCGAGAAGTCACCATCGCCCAGCCGCTGCACCCTCGCCAACATCTCTGAGAGCGGCTGAAAGAGGAGTCCGACCAACGACTGGGTGACAAAGAAGACTAGCAGTGCGCAGCCGATAGCGATTATTGGCATCATAAAGATCAAGGCTGCTGAGGCGGCGAAGATCACGCCGATTGCCAAAGTGGCCAGCAGCGTGGTCAACGCGGAAACGACAGCAACCGTCAGGCGGATATTGCGATAGAGCATGGCACTCCGAACAGCTTGCAAGCTGGCGTTAAATGATCAGTCAGCGTTTCCTTACGACAGCTTAAAGCGGTAGCCATAGCCTCTGACCGTTTCCACCAAGGCCGGATTGATCTCGGCGGCGGCCAGTTTGTCACGCAACCGCTTGACATGGGTGTCCACGGTCTTCGTCTCGACCAAGTACTCCCAGCCCCATGCGTCCCGCAACAGCTGGTCACGGGAGAGCACTTTGCCAGCATGCCGCATTAGCGAGGCCAACAGCTCAAACTCCCGGGGTGTCAGGTCAATCGGACCACGGGCACCGGTAGCCATATGGGTGCCTTCATCCAAGGTGATTCCAGATGCTTCGATCACCTCGTTGAAGTCTGCACTGGGTGCAGTGGCATCATGGCCGACTGAACGGCGCAGAAGAGCCTTGACCCGAGCCAGCAGCTCACGCACTCCGAACGGTTTGGCCAAATAGTCGTCACCGCCAATCTCCAGTCCCACTACCTTGTCCAGCTCAGTGTCGCGTGCCGACAAGAATAGCACGGGAACACTTTTGGTGGCACGTAGGCGGCGCACCACCTCATAACCGTCCAGATTGGGCAGCATGACATCCAAAACGATCAGGTCATAGGGCGTTGCTGTGGCCATAGCCAGCGCAGCGTTCCCATCAGCCGCCAGATCAACCTCATAGCCCTCTTTGCGTAGGTTGTACCCGACGAACTCCGTGATCGAAGGCTCATCGTCTACAACCAGGATACGTATTGGTGCTTCAGTCATATACTTGACCTCCTTTTAGTTGTTGTGTAAATGATAGCACTCCAATAACCTAGGTAATCCATGCGCTACAATATGGAAACCTATGGAAACCAAAACCTTACCTGAAAGGCATCAAGAAAGGCTCCAGAATATGCTGTTGACAGTGGATATCGGCAACACACAAACAGTAATCGGACTTTTTGACGGCGCAGAGCTGCGGGCGCATTGGCGGGTGGCGACGCTGCTCACCGACACTGCCGACACTTTGGCCGTTCAGCTTAAGCAGCTTTTCGCCCTCGACCAATTGGACTACGAGGCGGTAAGCGCAGTGACCTATTGCTGTGTGGTACCCGCGCTGGCTGAGCCATGGCGCAAAGCCGCTCTGCGCATCAGCGGCACTGAGGCTTGGGGCATCCGTGGCGGTATGGAGGTGGGCGGGCTGAGCATCGCCTTGGCCAACCCCTACGAGATAGGTGCTGACCGCATCGCCGATGCCGTGGCCGCAGTGGCGCTCTATGGAGCACCTGTGATTGTGGTGGACTTCGGAACAGCCACCAATATCGAGGTCATCGACAAGGATGCCTGCTTCGTCGGCGGCATCATCGCCCCCGGCTTGGCGACCTCTGCCCAAGCCTTGTTCAAGGCGGCGGCGCGGCTTTCCAACATCAGCATCGAGGTACCGAAGAAGGTAATCGGCAAAAACACCCAACAGGCGGTGCGCTCCGGTTTGACCTACGGCGAGATAGACCGCATTGACGGCTTGGTGCAGCGGGTCTTTGACGAGCTAGGCTATCGCCCCTACGTGGTGGCCACCGGTGGGCTGTCCGCACAGGTTTCAGCGTTGTCCCGGTATATCGATGTCGTCAATAACAACCTGACGCTCCAAGGGCTGCGCTTGCTGTACGAGCAACAGCACCAAATCGGTGCTTCCTAAAGGGAGTACCGATTTGATCATGTCACGCCATCTTGCAAGCAGGCCCGTCCCAAGCCCGCCCGGGCAAGCGGCACCATTGCCGCTAGTAGTGGCACCGCTTGCCCGAACGGCCTTGGAACGGTCTTGCTCACAATCTGGCGCAACAGCACCAAATCGGTGCTTCCTAAAGAAAAATCGATAAAGAGCGGTTCACAGATTCAGCCGTAGGCGCTAAACTTATACACAGTGTAAATATCCTTGGGGAACCCTCAATGGGTGGGGAGGCTTCGTTTTGGCTTTAGTTGGACTTTCCTGTAGCTTTTACGATGTGGAGGCCTTATTGTGCCAGCTCTGATTGCGCACCATATTTTTGGACAGGACGTACTGGCTGCCATGGGCAGTGAGCTGGGCTTGAGTGAAGAGAGCCGTGAGGCCTTCCTGCTCGGATGCCAAGGGCCAGACCCCTTTTTCTACACGGTATTCAGCCGCAAGCTGATCCAGCGGCACCGCTTTGGCTCGTCGCTGCACAAAGAGCGGGTAGCTGCCAGCTTGGACTGTTTGCGGAAGGCTGCGCGGGTCTTTCCGGAGTCGCGGCATCAGGCTATGGAGTCCTATGTGCGTGGCTGGCTCTGCCACTTCACTTTAGATAGCATGGCGCATCCTTTGATCTTTTGGTATGAGCAGTCGATAACTGGGGCAGGGGTGCCGGGTTTGGGTTTGGAGGCCAAAAGGGAGGTTCATGCTCAGGTGGAGGCCGACTTGGACTGCATGATGCTTTTTTCCCGCAGCGGACAGACCATCAGGAGCTTCCGGCCGGTTTCGGAGATATTGCATGCCTCAGACCGGCTGTTGGACTGGATCGGCGTGATGTATCGTCGGGTGTCTGACGAGGTATACGGTCACAGGCTGTCAGCGGCGGCTTTCAAACGGGGAGTGCGCGACATGCGCAGCTCTTACCGGCTTATCTATTCGCCATATGGGGCCAAGCGGGTGATACTGGGGCGCATCGAGCGCCTCTTCAGGCCGCACAGCTTTATCCAGGCCTACTCACACCGGCTGCTTGCCACAACGACCTGCGATTACGACAACCATGAGCACTTGCTTTGGACGAATCCCTTTACCGGCGAAAAGAGCACCGCCAGCTTCATGGACCTGTATAACGAGGCCATAGCATTGTCCCAGCAACGGATGCGCTGGTATGCCGAGGCAGTGGCATCAAAACAGCTGGTGGGTAGTTTGAATTTTGACGGTCGCCCGATTGAGTAAGCAGCGAAGCGAGGCGCGACCTTGATGGCACGGGAACCAAACTTTGAAGATCAGGCTGGCGGCGTGTTGCCATGCATCGTTGTTGCTAAGTTCGGCGGCACTTCGCTGGCCACTCCAGAGCGCTTGCGTCGGGTTGCCGAGCGCTTGGTAAGTATGCAGCGGCAGAACTTAAGCGTGGTGGCCGTGGTGTCGGCGATGGGAAAGAGCACTGACGATCTGATGCGGCTGGCTCTGAGTATCAACGCGCACCCACCTTCGCGGGAGTTGGATCGTTTGTTGGCTACCGGCGAGCAGGTCTGTATGGCGCTTTTGGCGATGGCCATCGATGCACTGGGTGCCTGCGCTGTCTCGCTTTCCGGTCGTCAGGCCGGCATTCTCACCACTGCGGCCTATTCCAAGGCTCATATCTCAGAGATCAAAGCTGAACGGATCCGTGCAGAGCTTAAGGCTGGCCGGATAGTCGTCGTGGCGGGCTTTCAGGGCATAACCCCTTCCGGTGATATCACTACTTTGGGCAGGGGCGGCTCCGACACCACGGCCGTGGCTGTAGCCGCCGGCTTGAAAGCCGACATCTGCGAGATATATTCCGATGTCGATGGGGTTTACAGTGCTGACCCACGGCTGGTGCCGAGGGCACGTAGGCTAGAAGTGATCAGCTACGAGGAAATGCTCGAATTGGCAGCCTCTGGTGCCGGAGTGTTGCATATGCGCTCGGTGGAGGTGGCTAGGAACTTCAAGGTGCCGCTGTACTGCCGCAGCGCCTTCAGTGATGAACCCGGAACACTGGTCAGAGAGGAGCAGGATATGGAGTCGGCCATCATCTCCGGCATTGCCTGTGATCGTTCGGAGTCCAAGGTCACCATTCGCGGTGTGCCGGATCATATTGGCATCGCCGCCGAGGTCTTTGGGCTAATCGCCGATAGCGGCGTGAATATCGACATGATCGTCCAGAATGTGTCGGCAGGCGGTGCCACTGATATCAGCTTCACGGCACCGACTAATGACTTGGAACGGCTGCGACCGGCCTTGGACAGCATTGTCGGCACTATGGGTGTGCCAGGCTATGCCGCTGATGCCGGCATAGCCAAGATATCCTTGGTAGGAGCGGGTATGCGGAGCAGCCCGGGCATCGCTGCCCGGATGTTCCATATTCTGGCCAAGGAGGCTATCAATATCGACATGATCTCCACTTCGGCCATCCGTATCAGCGTGGTGATCGATGCAGCTAGGGCTTCTGAGGCCATGCAGGCCCTGCACACTGGCTTCGATTTGGATTCTGAGCAGGTGTTTGAAGAAACCTCCTTGTCCAACGAGGAATTGGCTGCCAAAATGCTCAAAGGACGGTGAGCGTAATGCCGGCCTTGACCAGAAAATGGATCATCGCCCTGCTGCCTTTCGTCTTGTTTTGCTTGGGCTTGTACTACGTTATGCCCTATTTGGTACAAGGCCACATCATGGCCTTGGTCTTTGTTGTTAACCCCCTCTGCCTGCTCTTTGCTGGGGCGCTATACGGCATATTCTATGGCTTCAAATGGCACACCATGATCGTTTTGCCTCTGCTGTTCGTGCCGACGGCATTTTTTATTTACGGTTTTCCCGGAATGGTGCTTTATGTCTTGTTCTATTTTGTCGCAACATCCCTAGGACTGGCGGTGGGTGCCTTGGCACCAGCCCTCCGGAGAAGGGCCCGTTTTCGCTCGAACACCCGGCCTCGTGTTCATCCAGAGCAGCCCGGGGAGCCTGAGTCAGGGGATCGGTCGGAAAACAGTGGACATACACAACGAAGCCGCGCCTTCAAAAAAGCAATAAAGACGCTTATCGTGCCGCTGGTTGCCGCTGCCGTCTTGCTTTATGCCCTTGCTGCCGATTCAGTGTACGACGTATCGGGGCTGCTCGAGCCAGTTTCCTTGCTTTACATCGTCTTCCCGACCGGCTTGGCATCCTTGGCCATTGTTTATTCGATACTGCATGGTTTCCGCTGGTATTACTCGGTTTTGATGGTTGTTTTGTTTGTGCCGTCTTGCATTATCTTCTTCCGCCTTTATGTGGCTGCTTGGATGTTTTACCTAAGTTACTCTCTCTGTGTTCTCGGTGGCCAAGGCATCGGTGCCCTTATTCGCTACGATCTGAAATAGGCCAACATCCAAGGGCATAATAATTTACGGAGTTTCTCCCGATTGGTTAAAAATTTAGCTTCTTTGCCAGAAGAATATTGACATTACGTTTTCTAGATGTTACGTTATGTCGGGAGTAGGTGGTTTAGTGCTTGAGTTTGAACCTTCGTTTACATGAGAAAGGGGTACCATCAATGAGCAATGAATCGTCCAATGTCAAAATCGTCTACGCTGACGGAGTGCCGTTAGGCCTCTTCGCGCTGGCGCTCATCACCCTGATTGGGTCTTCGGCGCTGTTCGGCAGCGGGGCAGCAAAAGATACCGCTTGGGTCCTTTGTGTTGCAGCGTTTGCCCAAATTTGGACAGCTGGTATGTGTTACAAGTCGAATAATGTCTTCGGTGGCACTGTGTTGGGTGCTTACGGCCTGTTCTGGTTGGCCATGGGCGTTGCTGCGATAGTCAATGGCGAATTTTTCGGAAGCACCTTGGCTGCCGGCGCTGGCGACCCGACCATGCTTTATGTCTGCATCGGTTATTTGATCTTCTCGGTGTTGATGACTATAGCCTCCGTTTATACCAACAAGCTCTTGCTGATCATCTTGGGCCTGATCACCATCCTGTTCCTTGGTCTGACACTTCAGTTTGCAGGTGTTTCTGCTGGTCAGTACATTGCCGACTATTCCCGTATTATCCTCTCTATTGTCTCCTTCTACGGAGCCGGCGCCCTAGTGATCAATGCTATGGTCGGTAGGGACTTATTGCCAATCGGCCCTAGAAAGGGCTAAAAGTAAGAAAAACTCAAGCCAACCCATATTTCAAACCACCGAAGCCGCCTGCGCACTCAGTGCAGGCGGCTTTGCTGTGGTGACGTGTTCAGATACAAAGCGTTAACGGCTGCATTTATCGGTTTTTGTCGAGAGGCCGGAGCGGTTTTTTTGAGATAATGGCTATTCATGGTTTTGGGGTAGTGGGAATTTTCAGTGGAGTTGGATGGATTGGGAAACAAGCTTATCCGAATAGTTATTGGCTGCCTAAGTTGTCTGGTGGCCTTCGGTCGTTGGCTGTGTGCTCTGTTGTCTAAGGTAGGGCGCGGTTTGTTTGGCCGTGACCCCGGGGCATCCAAAGTGAATGCTCCGGCACACGCCTCCCGGCCGCCTCGCGCCTCAAGAAAAAGGATGCTCGGGCTGATAGTGCTGGCAGTGCTCCTGATTGACATCATGATACCTCTGACTATTCTGGTGGTCGGCAACAAAGGCCCGGAGCCACCCACATTGCAGTGGCAATTATATAGATTATCTTATCCCGTGAGCTTCAAAGTGAACGAGATGAGGGCCAGTGCATCTCAGCAGAGCAGCAAAGTCTATGAGGTCAAGCCGGTTACGGAGAAAAACATCGGCATCGATGTCTCGGAGCATCAAGGGATCATCGATTGGCAGTTAGTGGCGCAAAACGGTGTCGGCTTTGTTTTTCTGCGCCTAGGCGCCCGGGGCTATACCGAGGGCAATATTGTGCTTGATGCTCAGTACCAAGCCAATATCGAAGGGGCCAGCAATGCTGGCCTTGAAGTTGGCGTCTACTTCTTCTCCCAAGCCGTGAATGAGGACGAAGCGCGGGCGGAGGCGAATTTTGTGCTTGACCAACTGGCGGGTCGCCATCTTGACCTGCCTGTTGTCTATGACCTTGAGCAGGTTTCCGACAGTAACGGTCGCATTAACTCTCTTTCTGGCCAGCAGCGCTCGCAGAATGCCCGGGCATTCTGCGAGATCGTTGAAGCCGCTGGCTATCAGGCTATGCTCTATGGCAACGCCTATGACTTAGCACGGTATGATCTCGACTTGCTGCGAAGTTACGATATCTGGTTCGCGCACTACAACGTGTCACGGCCAATGGATTACTTCGTCAATTTCTCGATCTGGCAGTGTACGAGCACCGCCCTGATCAATGGCATCCACGGCTTTGTGGACCTAAACATTCGCTTTGGCCCAACCGAGATCAAGCAGCTACCGGGCAGCGTGGAGGTTCAGGGGTGATAGCGGCGCGGTGCGAGTGAGGGGTGAGCAGTAACCCTCATGTTTGCTGAAGTGTTGGTAATCTAAAATTTGTCTTGATATTATCAGAATGTATGCTAAAATTTGTGTCGTAAGTCTGAAATAGGATGAAGGCCGCATTGTTCCATAAAAACTCCAGACGAATCGAAGAAAACCAAACGATGAGGTCGCTTATTTAAGGCAGTTAAGGCAAATGTAAGTATCAAGCAGGGTGGGTGAGGTAAACAGTGAATAGGTTTCGATCAGGCTCCTTTGGGGAGGGGCTCATTGGCCGTGCTCTGTTGGCAGTCACAAAAACACCAACTGAGGTTTTTGCGACAGCCGCTAACAGAGGGATTCTGTGGCAAAAAATACAACCGTCAAGCATTGGTGATGCCAGTCGGTGCTTCTTTGGGGCACGCGGCGTTAGGGGTATTGATAGTGGTTGTTTGCGGTGGAAAAGTGGGTATCAGGATCATTGAGCTAGCAGTAGAATCGGATAAGCACGGGGGGCACAAACATGAAGTTTAAACGGACTAGGAAATTTAAGCAATTCCAGCAATTCGGGCAATTCGCGAGATCAAGAAAGGCACTGCTCTGCATTCTGTCGGCCTGCTTGGCAATCGGGCTTTTGGCCGGTGTTGGCTTTGTGCGCGTTTTCGCGGCCAACAACGTGGCCTACCTGGATGCCACTGGGACACGCCAGGTGCAAAGCAGTGCAACGGATTTAACGCCGAGCATGACAACCCTGTCTGCCGGCTGGTATACCGTCACTGGAAACGTTACATTCACCTCGCGGATCACGGTTAATGGCGATGTTCATATCATCCTCCAAGATGGTGCCCATCTGGGGGTGGAGAATGTCGGCATCGCCGTTGCTGAGGGCAACAGCCTGACGGTCTATGCCCAGAGCAGCGGTGCGAACGGGGGTGTCTTGACGGCATCCGTGCCCTCCGGAACCTACAACGCGGCCATCGGCGGCAACGGCTCTGACATTGAGGCTGGTCAAAATGCCGGTTCGATAACCATCAATGGTGGCAGGATCACCGCTGCTGCTGCCAATGGCGCTGGTATCGGCGGCGGCGGCAGCTCATCGGAGCGAGGTGGCGCAGGCGGCAATATCACCATCAATGGCGGCATTGTTGATGCGAACAGCTATTACGGCGCGGCCATCGGTGGCGGTGCCTCCCTCTATGGTTCAGCCGGTGCAGGCGGAACCATTACTGTCGGCACCGGGGCATTGGCCACGGGCGGTGCCCGGGTCTCGTCGATCAGCACCTATGGTGCCGGCCTCGGTGGCGGCGGTACTCTGACCGGCAGAAACGGCGATGGCGGTAATCTGGCTATCAACTCGGGAGTGGTCACCTCCAACATAATCGGCTCGCCCACTGGCCTTGGAGCCGGCTCGGCTGGTGCAGCAGGAACACTGGGCATGAACGGCAATGCGTTTGTGTTTGCAGATGCTGTCAGTGACGCGGGCGCTGCTGGCAAGACCGAGGGCGTTTTGGTCATCAAAGGCGGAGCCAGCAATTGGTATGGCAACTCTGTAAAAACTATGGCCAGTGATGTTGCGATCCCGGCTGGCTACACACTGAGCATCGCTTCTGGTAACTCGCTCAGAATAGCAAATGGTGCAACTCTGACCGTGTCCGGGTCGGCCAGCCTGAATGTAGCGGCCAGTGCAACACTGGATAACGGCGGCACTGTTGTTCCGGCAGATGGTTCGACTATAGCATTGAGCGCCGGCAGCACTTTTAGTGGCAATCCGATTAGGGGTGCGAATGCCAACCCCCCTGGCGAAGCACCCGGCAAGACCACCACCAGTGTCAACCTCAGCGCCGCCTCCCTAAAAGCCAACACCGGCCAGAGCGTGGAGTACTCGGTCAGCACAACACCTACGGCGCCCACTGACGACAGCCGTTGGCAGACCGGCTTGACGTTTAGCGGCCTAGCGGCCAACACCACCTATTACTTCTTTGCTCGATCTGCCGCAAACAGCAACTATCAGAAGGGCGATCCGTCGCTTTACACGGCCGTTGTCACCACCTTGCTGGTGCCCACGGCTCCCTCTGCACCGTGGGCGGTTGCGGTTACTTCCACCAGCATAGCGCTGCAATGGAACGCATCTGTTTCCACAGGGGCGAATGTCCAAGGCTACAACGTCTATATTTTGAGTTCTCCGGGCGGCACTCCGATCAGGAGCATAAGCACTACGGGAACAGCCACAAACGCCACGATAACCGGCCTGACTGCGGGAACCGGGTATATTTTCCAAGTTGAGGCCAGATCTTCGGCTGGCACCAGCGCCAAGTCGCCGGAATCGGGCATGATCTACACGGCTCCCGGGGCGCCCGCAGCACCGGTGCTGGTTTCGTCGACCTCAGACAGCATTCTGCTGAACTGGACAGCGCCAGCGGGCAGTGTAACCGGGTATGTGATCTATGCCAGTGATGGGTCTTCTCTCGAGGTATCCGATGCGACAAGCTTTGTCTATACCGGGCTATCCCCGAACACCCAGTACACCTTTAGGATACAAGCACTCACCGGCGACAGCGCCGGTGACCAGTCGGCTGCTTCCCAACCGCGCTATACTGCGCCGGCGCGGCCAGCCGCACCCGTCCCGACGACCTTGTCAGATACCAGCATCAGGTTGAACTGGACCACTCAGGCCGGAGCGACAGGGTATCGACTCTCATCCGATAATGGTGCCACTTGGCGGGATGTTGGCAACGTCTTGACCTACACCTATACCGGTACAACAGCTTTGGCGGCAGACAACCTGTATACCTTCAGGGTAATCGCCTACAACACCGGCGGTGCCTCGCCAACATCCTTGCCTGCTGACGCCTATACACTCCTGCCGCCGCCAGCCAAGCCGGTGGTGGCAAGCTCGACAGCGGCCGGCATCACGATAGAATGGTCCGATTTGGGGGCTACTGTAAACCCCGCGACTGGGGCGAACTACAATGTCTCCGGCTATCGCATCGAGGCACGGGCGAACAACGGCTCATGGGCTACACCGATAGATGTCGGCAATACCCAAAGCTACACATTGACGGGCCTTACAGTTGGCACAAGCTATACTTTCAGGATAACCGCATACAACCAAAACGGCAGTAGTGCGGCATCGACGGTGTCCGATGCGGTATACACGGTACCCTCTGCTCCCGGCACACCGAACGTGGCCTTGTCTGCCAACACCGCCAACCTGCACGATACAGCAGTGGTTTCTTGGACGACTCCAACACCGTCAGGCCAGCAGATAAGTGGCTATAAGGTATCTTATGATGACTTTGCTACGTGGCAAACAGCCAGCGGCACGGCCACCAGCCTTTCCTATACCGGCCTGCATCCGCAAACCACCTATTCATTCAAGGTCATCGCTTACAACAATGGTGGAGAAAGTGCGCCGTCAGCTGCCTCTGCGACCTTAACAACTAAATCCGGGCCGCCCACCCGTCCGACTGTGACGGGCATGACCGACACCACTATGACTATCAGCTGGAGCCCTTACTCAGAAGGTGGGGTTGTCGAGAACGTTGGTGGCTATGAGTATCAGATAAACGGTACTGGGGCTTGGACGTTGATCAGGCCAGTGGACTATGCTAGCCCAACAGCGCCAACCTACACGATCACCGGCCTGAACCCCGCCACCAGCTACACGTTCGCTGTTCGGGGCTATGTCGACGGGTTGGGGGAGGGCTCGGTGTCGCCAGCCTCGACCGCCACCCTCACCCTGCCTACCAAACCGGCCACGCCCCGGGCGACCGCGTCTACGGCAAACACCGAGACGATCACCTGGACAGCCCTCAGCGGCACTATTGCCGGCTACGACATTCGCGTGACCGGCGGAGCTTGGCCTGCTGGCAGTGACTGGCTATCGTTGGGAAACGTCACCAATTACACCTATACCGGCTTGGCCTCGGAGACTTCCTACAGTTTTGAGGTACGTGGGCGTAATGCCAGCGGCGCGGGTGCCGCGTCTGATTTGTCAGTTGCCAAGTACACTACGATTGCAGCATTGAGCGCCCCGGTGGTGACCGCAGTGACCTCCTACACGGCATCACTGACTTGGGTTCCAGCCGCCACAGCAACTGGCTATAAGATATCCAGGGACAACGGCGCGACATGGACGGACATCGGCAATGTCACGTCTTATACCTATACCGGTTTGTCTGCGAATACTGGCTATTCCTTCAAAGTGCGAGCCTACAACAGCTATGGCGACGGTGACCCGTCTGCGGACGCTACAATCACCACCAAGCTTGCCCCTCCCAACCCGCCAGAGGTACTGTCCGGAACCACCTATAACTCAGTTTATCTGCGCTGGCCGCTGAACAGCGGCGCAACCGGCTATACAGTACGGGCGATAAGGGTAGACGATGGAACCTACAAAGACCACCCGATAACCACTGACAGCCTGTCGCACTCACCGACCTTCCCCGTCAGGATCGATGGCCTAGACGCAGACACCGAGTACCAGTTCCGCCTAATGGCGGTAAACGCCAACGGTGCCAGTGACCCGTCGAACCCGACAGCGGCAGTACGCACCGACCTGCCGATAGTCGGCCCGGTCATCAAAGACTACCCGCCTAAAAACCCCGGACAATCGGCAACCAAGCCGATCAGCAGCATATCCTGGGACCAGATAGTCGACCACCCGCAATATGACACAGCCTATACAGCGGCCAAGTCTGCCAGCTATAACGGCTATGCCACGGCCAACCACATTGTTTTCGGCAGCACGACGATGCGTTTTTTGGGCTACTGGCAACCACCCTTCATGGATATGTGCTACACCAACCTCTATCCTGACGGCTTTACCACCATCAGCTATACGCAAAGGCCGATGCGTATGGACTTCCATACCTTTGCTGAGACCGGTCTGCTGTTCAATGGCTACATGAGGAACAACTACTACACCGGCTATGGCTTCATCTTAGACCGTGGCACCTTGCGGCTCTATTACTACAATAATGTCTACATGAACTCCAGCACTTATCAAATACCGGCCACCGGCTCGGCCAATGGCCAACGGCAGATTATCGGTACCTATAAGACGGGTATCTCGGCAGCATCCACTGTTCCCTACGATGTTCGTGTTGATCGCAACTCCGTAACTGGTGCCTTTAAGATCTACTTGGACGGCAGAGTGGTGGCCGATGTCCAACAGCCGATATACAGCGGCAACGGCTTCGGCTTCTTCACCGGCTACCTTGCCCATGCCTGCAGTTCCCTGACCGTTATCCAGTACGAGAATATGCGCATCGCTGCCTTCAGGGACGGTGAACAAGTTGGCGCACTGGCGCACTTCATCGACATGGATACCGGCGAGGCCATTGCCGGCATCGAACGGCACATCCAGCGTGACCAGGACGGTGAGCCGATAACGCCTGGCGATTACTTCTATGTCGAGCCGCCGCAGTACATCAACCGGGGTGGAAAGCTCTACGAGTACGACAGCACCAGCTTAAATGGCCTGCAAAACAACATGTATCAGGCGGCCGATTTCTACGCGCCGCCGCTCTCCCAAAACGAGTTTACGCTCTTCTACACCAGGGTGCCACTGGTTCCCGCCGTCAAAGACGCGGAGGTAACGGCCAGCAACATTACAAAACCGCCTGCTAGCTCTGAGCGGGGGACAGAGAGCAAACCAGTTCGGGTTGATGTTGGCGATCAACTGGAATACGGCATTACCCTGACTAACAAGCAAAGCGAGATAAATATTGCCGGCTGGACTCCTAAAGACAAAGTGATAATGACTGCTGACGTGAGCACTGGTGCCAACGGTGCGTCGGTGTACCCGTTTGTACTCAGCGACGTGTTGCCGTACGGCATGACCTATAACGGCAGCTATCAGGTTGTTGACGACCAAGGTGTCGCGTTGTCCCAAGGCGTGGCTTATAACCAAGGTATCGGCCTAGTTGATTTCAAGGTCGAACCCTACTACGAGGACGTTCAAGTTTGGGATGATGCCACCCAGGCCATGGTCACGCAAACCCGGGAGCGCCAGAAGCTGGTATGGCAATTCACCCAAATACCCGATGAGGCGATCACCAAGTTCAAATACTCAGTCACGGTGGCCGCCGGCCAAGACCTGTTTGATAACCGGGCGGTGATGGAGAACGCGCTGGACTACACCAGCCGCTCGAACCACACCTATCACACTACCTCGCATATCGTCACCGAGCATTATCTGAGCTACAAGGACCCGACAACTGCGGTGCAGGGCAATACGACCAGTTTGGTCAGCGGTGGCAGCGACTATCTGCCGCCAATGACCGCGCTTGGCAGCCTGACCCAATACGACAGCAATACTGCCTACAATTGGCGTTACTTTGCCTATTCGACAGATGGCGGCGCAACAAGAACTGTTGGTGCTCCTCCCGATGTTTTGCCAGGGGAGCTGAACGATGTCATCTACTACTACCTCAAAGACATCCCGCTGACCATCAACTACATCGATCAGGACACCAACCTGATTCTCCAGACCCAATACAAAGAGAACGTGGACGCAACGCTCCCGTACTACATAGCGGCCTACCACATGGACCCGATCATCAACTCGCGTAGCTACTTCTATGTGAGCTACCGTCTGGCCAAAGACAGTGTTTTCGGAGCCGTGACTGCCGGGCCTGTGCCTAGCGCACCGGACGTTACGTTCAGCCCGGCTGAGCTTTTGAGCACCAACAACAGCTTGACGATCGATCTTTACTTCAAGCAAAGCTTTGCTGTTACCGTACAGTACAAGGAATACCAAAATGATGCCAATATCCTAGCGCCCAATGAGGACTATCTAGTTGATCGGGGGCAAGGCTTCAACCCCATGGCCGAGACTAATATTCAAAATGCCATAGCCAACGGCATAGCGTTGCCCACTGGCAAGACCTACAGCGTTTATCGTGGTTGGACCGATGGGACAACTGAAGAGGTTGATGACGGTAACGGCGGCACCTACACTAGGCCCGTTGTTCATCAGGGCGACCCACCGCAACTGACGAACATCCAAGCCAACCAGACCATCACGCTTCTCTTCAGCACGACCTATGTGGTCACCGAACAGTTCCACTCCAATATCTTAGATGTGCTGGTCGATGGCACTGATGACGTGTACATGGCGCGGCCGCTGGCACCGGATATCAGCAATACACGGGTCGGTGGCGAGATGGTTGCCGGCAACCCGCCGGACCGTCTCAGCGACGGTGAGTGGATTTGGCGCTACATCGGCTTTAAGCAAGGTGATGACCGCCACGACTTGATCGCTGGCGATCCGCCGGTCATCGAGAGCCTGTCAAGCGACATGACCATCGTCTATGTCTACCAAAAAACCAATGAGCATGCCGACGGCTTCTACATCACGGAGCGCTGGCGCGAGTTCAACAACACCGGTAACAGCCTGCTGGACGACGAGATGGTAACCTTGCCATGGGGAAGGGCATACGCCGACAACATCCGGCTTTGGAATAGCCTAGGCGTTGATGGCAGCCCGCTTTATCCGGAGCTTCGGGGCTGGGACTACCAAGGCTGGATACTGGACAACGGCACCATGTATCCCCGCGAGGGCGGGGTTTTGCCCAGCAATGTCTTGGCCAGTGTCGATGGCCAGCATACGGTGACTTATGTGTATACGCGGCTGCCATCATACGAGGTAATCTATATAGCGAACGCTGTTCTCAGCAGCGGTGGCGCTCCGGCGATGGAGCAGTACTTCCAAGGCGAGACAGTCCCCATCCAAGGCCCCGGAGAGATGGCCAAGCAGTTCTGGACATTCCGGGGCTGGGCAACCAGTCCGACCGCGACCAGTCCCACCTATGCCTATGACGCTGCATCCGGCTCAGTCAACCCCGCAGCTATCACCAACATCAACGGCAGCGCCATGCTGTTCGCTGTTTGGCAGGAAAACCCCCACTACACAGTGACCTACAATGCCAATGCCCCAACCGGTACGGTTGGCGGCACGGTGCCAGCCGATACCCACGGCAATGCGCCTTACCCGGCATTGGCGAATGCCTATTACGTGGGCAGCAACGTTACGGTGTTGGGCCCAGGCAGCATGCGCCGCTATAACGGCACGGGCACTATCGAAGGCTGGACATTCCGGGGCTGGGCGTTGGACCCAGATGCAACAACCCCTGACTTTGCCTATAACTCCACACAGGCAACATTCAACACGGCGGCTTTCAACATCACGGCAGACACCACCCTGTATGCCGTTTGGCAGGAAAACCGCTACACGCTGGCCTATAACGGCAATGGTAATACCGCCGGTGATGCTCCAACGGTAAGCGGGGACTTCCTCGGCGGCACGGCAATTCCGCCCGCGCCCCCCGGCGACCTAGCGAAGCTTCACTACAAGTTCATCGGTTGGTCGACCAGTGCGGCCACTTCGGCACCGGACTATGCTTATGATGCTAGCACCGGTGGATTCACCCCCGGCTCGTTCGAGATACCGGGGAACACCACACTGTATGCGGTGTGGCAGGAGGACAACAAGTACACCGTCACCTATAACGGCAATCTCAATACCAGCGGTACGGTTCCGGTCGACATAGCTGGCGATGCACAGGTCAACACCAACCGTTACTATGATCAAAGCACGGTGCTGGTGCTGGGGCCAAATGATTTGGCCAAGCAAAACTATACCTTCATCGGCTGGTCAACCAATATTGCGGCGACGGTGCCTGACTATGCCTATAATGCGGCCACAGCGCCCCCGAGCCTGACACCTGAGCAGTTCGTGATTGCCGCCAATGTTACGCTCTATGCCGTTTGGCAAGAGAAGTCGCAGTACGGCTTGGCCTACAACGGCAATGGTTCGGACGGTGGCTCGCCGCCGACAGGTGGGACCTACCACACAGACGATGCCGTCACAATCGCGCCGCCGGGCAGCATGACCAAGTTCGGTTGGACCTTCTTGGGCTGGGCAACCAGCGCTACGGCAACCACGCCGGATTATGCCTACGCTGCCGCAACCAATAGCTTCACACCGGGCCCGACGATATTCCTGACGGACCAAACCACGCTTTATGCCGTTTGGTCACAGAACTCCCAGTTCACGGTGGCCTATGACGGCAACGGTGCTGACGATTTGGCCAAGGTGCCTTATGACACTGCTGGCAACGCCCCAGCTGCCGCCAATGCCTACTACGTCGGCAGCACCGTCAACCTGCTCGGCCCGGGCGAGATGACCAAGGGCGATGGCACCAACACCTATGTTTTTATCGGCTGGGCCAACAGTCAGGACAGTGCCGCTGCCCAAACCCCTGTCTTCCATTACAACTGGCGAACAAACACCTTCAATGCCAATGAAAGCGCATTTACGATAAGCCAAGACACCGTGCTCTTTGCCACTTGGCAAAGGTATGGCCCTTTCACAGTGACCTATTCCAACGCCAGTGAGGTTAACGGCATCTTGGTCGGCACCACCAGCGGCAGCTCCTTCAGCGACCCGCAAACCTACCATCTTGATAGCACAGTGACCCTGCTGCCACATAACGACCTGCGGCGTAGCGGCTATACGTTCAAGGGCTGGGCGACGCTGGGGATGCTAGAGGCGGGTGTGAACCCGGCCAATCCAGCTACCTACATCTATTATTACGACGGCGCCACTTTGCCCTTTGCGATTACTGACGATGTGGTTCTCTATCCCGTATGGGAGCAAAACCCGGAGGGTGCTCAGTTGGACTGGACTGAGCTTGTTCACTATATGGATGTGGCCAGCAATGTCCATCGGCCGCGCAAGGCACTGTACACCGAAGAAACCTATTACCCAATGGAGGACGGTTACTTCGACTCCGTGCAGTTCTACCTCCATCCTGATCCGAGGACCTCACAAGAAGACATCAACGACGCTGCCAAGCGCCTAAAAGACCTGATTGACGCGCTGCGTTACAAAGACCCGGTCTTCGTCACCTACAACGGCAATGGCAACACCGGCGGCGAACCCCCCCATGACCCATCGGTGCGGGGCTATGCTAAAAACGACCCGGTCATGGTGCTGGGTCCGGGCAACTTGGAAAACGACGGCCTCAAGTTTATGGGCTGGGCATTCGCTCCAGAGGCGGCGGCTCCTGATTTTGCCTACGACCTAGGCACCCAGACATTCGACTTCACCTTCTTCACGATCACTGCCAACACGGAGCTGTATGCCGTTTGGAGCCCCTATACCGTGCAATACAGTGACCGTGGTGCCGACAGCGGCGAGGCACCGCCTAATGACAGCGGTCGTCTCGGTCAATCGATCGGGCTGCCGGGGCCGGGCAATTTGGTCAAGACGGGTTATGCCTTTATCGGTTGGGCAGACACTGTTGAGAAAGCCGATGCCGGCAACCCCGACTACCCATATGATCGGCCAACAGACAGCTTTGCCAGTGGTTATCTGATAACTGGCGATGCCACTTTGTATCCCGTCTGGAGGCAGAAGGCGGCCGATGAGAACTACGCTGTGCTCTACAACGCTAACGGGGCAACTGCTGGCACGGTGCCAACTGATGACAACGAGTATCACCTAAACGATACGGCCAGCGTCATCGGCCCAGGCGACTTAGCCCGTGACGGGTCTGTTTTCCTAGGCTGGGCCCAAAGCAAGCGGGCGGCCGATGCCGGACGTGTCGACTTCGCCTATGATGCCACCACCAGGGAGTTCAGCCAGCCGGACTTCCAGCTGCGCACCGATGTCACTCTCTATGCGGTGTGGGGCCGGGCTGCCGAACCGACCGCCCAGATCACTTTTGATCTGAACAACGGCTCAGCTTCGAGTGTCTACGCGACACGCACGGTATATGAGCCCCAGACTACCCTAGGTGAGCGGATGCCCAATAACCCGGTGCTCTTCGGCTACGATTTCCTCGGTTGGAACACCAGTGCCGATGGCACGGGCACTTGGTTCGACGCTAACACTGCGGTTGGCTCAGAGACGGCGCTGGCCGGTAGCTTTACAGTCTTTGCGCAATGGCAGACCAAGGGGACTACCCCAGTTGACCCAGATGCTGTGACCATCACCTATGTCCGCAACTATGACGCGACCGACAACACAGTAGTGCCGCTGCTCGATGACTCCGGTCAGCCGATGACGCTTTATTACCAGGATGGTGACCCGGTCGCCATGATGCCTGCCCCGCCGACTCCACCAGCAGGCTATCATTTTGCTGGCTGGGCATTGAACAGAACAGGTACAACCATCAACAACCTCGATCCGTTTGTTACCACAGCCACAGCGGTGCGAACTGCCTGGGCCAATACGGACAAGGTCATTTACGTTTACGCGATTTGGGCAACCAACACTTACACGGTGACGGTTGTTGATGAACCCACCGGATTTGTTTGGTCGAAGGATGTCGAGTATGGCAGCAACCTTCAGGACACCGCTGACCAGTCGCTGTTCTCCCTGCCCTTCAACGGTCGGAAGTTCTTAGGTTGGACAACGATCAAAGACTCCGGCATTGTCAATGTCAGCGATGACGACTTGGTAGTGGCATCGATAACCGTCTATCCGGTTTGGGAGGCTGCTCCGTCGTTGACAAAAGAGGCGAAATGGAAAGCGCCGGCAGAAGACGATGACGACGCGATCTTGCACTACATTGTGACAGCTACGAATCGGAGCAAGAACTCGATCTGGCATGATGTTGTGATCAATGACAAGCTGCCGACGATGATGAGGCTGATTCCAGAGAGCATCTATGTGACTTGGCAGAACGGAACCAGGGAGCACCTCAGTTACGAAAGGGTCTATGACGAGAGCACTCGCACCCTGACTTTGGATATCGGCGAAGTTGTTGGCGGCCAGTCGTATCTGCTGGAGTTCGATGTTACGGTCTACGATACCGACGATCCGCCGACCGAGCCGCAGGAGGTGCAGGATTCCTTCGGCAATATCGCCGCCGCCGATGGGCTTCGCACACCGCCGGTCTATCCGCCCGATTTCCCTGACCCCGGTCCGGTCGGCCATGGCAGCGGTGACGTTTATCTGCACAAGAGCGTTGTTGCCCCAGTCCACCCGGGGAACCCGACAGTGGGCGACTGCTTGATCTATACCATCGAGGCCGGCAACACCAAGCCCGGCTCCCTTTGGGAGGACGTGGTGATCAACGACCGCGTTCCAGATGGCATGGAGATAGACACCAGCAGCATTTGGCTTCAGCACCCGGACGGAACAACAACCCAGGTTTCTGCTTCGGCTTATAACCCGGCGACCCGTATGCTGCGGGTGGACGCCGGCCTGATATGGGGCGGCCAGAAGTGCTACCTCAGCTTCAAGGCGATAATCAGCGATGACGTTTATACGGTGATCGACAACTCGGGGCAGGGCTATCACGCGCTGGACAACACCGCCCAAACCGATGACGGGGTTTCCACAGGCCCGGTCGGCACTGGCGAGATCAGCAGCAATCAGCCAGCTCTGTACAAGTCGGCAGTCAACA
Source organism: Actinomycetes bacterium (assembly GCA_009787085.1). Lineage (GTDB taxonomy): Bacteria > Actinomycetota > Coriobacteriia > Coriobacteriales > UBA8131 > WRGR01. Next base: position 61,877 of record WRGR01000046.1, on the reverse strand, counting down.
AGAGCCACCCCAACCAAAAAACAAAGCGTGGCGATGTTTTGACCTACACCATCACTGCTGCGAATGACGGTGATCCACATTCTCTGTGGAAGGACGTCAACATCGAGGACACTATGCCGGTGGGGGTTGTACCCGACCTCAGTACGGTACGACTGTACCTCAATGACAGTGCGACACCGCTGCCAACGTCCAGCACACCCAGCTATAATTCATCAACGCGGCTCTTCCGGCTGGCGCTTGGTGATATTTCCGGTGGCAGTAGCATTAGAGTGGAGTTCGATGCAACAGTTACTGAGACCGCCTATGACTTGGGCAACAGCGCTCATGCTTATTGGGGCGGTGGACGTGGCCACATCCACACCGGCTATATCTATCCCCAAGGCGATGATGGTACTGGCCGGGTTGGCAATCAGGACCCCACCGATCCCACCGACCCCACGGACCCCACCGACCCCACGGACCCCACCGACCCCACTGATCCTGGAGATAATTCTGGGGAGCCGCTCCTGACGAAGGATGTGGACAACCAGACGCATCCACAGCAAAATGCTGAGCCCGACGATTTGCTACTCTATCGGGTCACTTTGACTAACCCCAAGGCGGGCACAGTTTGGCGCGATGTGATGATATTCGACTACCTGCCGCAGGAACTGGTGCCGGACACCAGCACCATGACACTGATCTATCCGAACGGAAGTAGAGAGATGGTGGGTGCCAGTGTCTATCATCCGGATACCCGCACCATTGAGGTGCCCATTGCGATACTGCGCGGTGGTGAGACCTACGTCTTCACCTATCAGGCTCAGGTCGATGTTGATGATGGCACGCCGGCAGAGAATGTCCCCGACGAGATCGTCAACAACGTAACGGTCAGCCACGATGGCGGCGATCCGCCGCCCGGTGGCGGCACGACCTCCAAGATCAAGCTGGTTCCTCCCGGAGATGACGGCGGCCAGCCGCCCGACCCCGACGAGCCTGATGACCCCGGCGACCCACCGACCCTGACCAAGGGCGTGGAGAACGAGACGCATCCGCAGCAAGATGCAGAACCCGATGACCTGTTGCGATATAAAGTCACCCTGAGCAACCCCAAGGCGGGCACAGTTTGGCGTGACGTGATGATATTCGACTACCTGCCAGACGAGCTGGTGCCAGACACCGACACCATGATGCTCACCTACCCGAATGGAACGGTGGAGAAGGTGGGTGCCAGCGTTTATCATCCGGAGAGCCGCACTATCGAGGTGCCCATCGCGATACTGCGCGGCGGCGAGACCTATATCTTCACCTATCGCGCTCAAGTCGATGTTGGTGATGGAACACCGGCAGAGAGCTTTCCGAAGGAGATCGTCAACAATGTAACGGTCGTTCCTCCCGACGGCAGTGATTGGCCGCCTGGGGTACAGGCAAAAGCCTCCATCAAGTTGGTCCCAGCTCGGAGTGGCAGTATCGCGCCCTTGACCGGTGATCAGGGTCTGCTCCTGTTGCTGGTAGCATTGGATTTGCTCTGCAGCGGCGCAGTTTGTGTTTTCGGTCCGCGCCTGGCAAGACGGCTCAGTACCGTCCGAGCAGGACGGCGGGAATAACGGGGTAAACCAATCGGCGCTTCCATACGGAAGCGCCGATTTAACGTTTAGCCCCAGTTATCGCCGGCTCATGGCGGCAATCCTTCCCCCGAGATGGCCGTCTTCGAGCTCTTTGAGCCAGCCATTGCCGGATCAAGGCGGCAATCCTTCCCCTGGTCAGCAAAGTGAAGGATTGCTGATCAGGGGTCGTGTGGGACGGAATTGTGAGTTAACCGGTGCTTCCCTAGCTTATCGGCAGCTGGACTTCTGTTAGCCAGTCATCCTCATTGTCCTTGTTCCAAATACCGTCGATGTAGCTCTCACGCGGCTCACCATTCAGCTCATAGCCGTTTTTGTCCAGCCAAGTGCCTGCGTAGGAATAAGCCTCGTTCAGCCGGGAGTAGGAACCTCTGTGCAGCACGGAGAGCGCCCTCACGGCGGGCATCTTCTTGAAGGTGATGCCGTCTTTGTCCGGAAAGGCCTGAGTGACGGCTGCGCAGATCTCGACTTCGATATCGTGATCCTGATACTCCAGCGTCGAGTAGACGTTGAAGCAGTACTCCGGTTCGGCGCACTTCAGTTTCGGGTACAGCCGGGTGAGCTTTTTGCCTAGCTCGGGCATCAGATCCATCAGGGTCGCATAGGTCGGTAAAACAGTTCGGTAAGCACACACCGTGTATTCCGGAATATCCTTGATTGTTGCATGATAACGCATAGTTCCTACCTCTCTCTTGGATGTAGCTGCGTAATAGATGAAGGCGTTCGTGTCCATCACGTATCTGCTGCCCTAAGTCGGCCTCCCGTTCTTTTAGCGCGGCGGTCATGTTGCTGCCATCTTACCATCATAACGGCGGCTGATTAACATCACCGTGCGCCAATAGCCCGTGGCCATCAGAGCATGTGGCCGCCTGCGGTCGGGGGTCGCACGGTGTCGGCTTGTTTGATGGCCTCGTCTACCCGGCAGGGCAAGATGGCATCGGCCACTCGGACGATGAACTCCACGTCGTCGGTTATCGTATAGAGGTCACGGTCATCGGGGCTGACCGCTTGCGTTTCCAGCTGCATCTTGGTGTAGAAGAAGTCATCCAAAGGCTGCCAGAAAGCGGCTCCGAAAAGAATGATCGGCGCTGGCAGGATCTTCTGGGTTTCCATCAACGTCAGGATCTCGGAGAACTCATCAAGTGTACCAAAGCCGCCCGGGAAATAGACGTACACCTTGGAGGAGAAGGCCAGCATCACCTTGCGGGCAAAGAAGTAGTTGAACTCCAAGCTGTCGGTGGTGTAGCAGTTGGGCGACTGCTCCTGTGGTAGCTTGATATTCAGGCCGATCGAGCGGCCACCGGCCTCAAAGGCACCGCGATTGGCAGCCTCCATGATGCCGCCACCACCACCGGTGACCACGGCATGGCCGGCACGGGCCAGCTTTTGTCCTAGCTCCCTTGCCTTTTGGTAGTAAAGGTCAGTTTCCGGAAAACGTGCCGAGCCAAAAACCGTAACACCTTGCTGAAAGGTCTCCAGTGCCGCTAAACCTTGCACTAGGTCTTGCGCGTAACGGGCAGCCCGCTCGCTGTCTTCTGGTGATAAGCAATTCGTATCCATCAAGTTTTATCCTCATCAACAGTGTAGATCATTGCAGCTTAAGGTTGTAATAGTAGGCTTTGTGCGCTAGTCGGTACTTTATCAAAGGAATACTGATCATTGGTCTACTTTCCTGTTGCCGATTGCTGAGCAGCCATTGGTCTACTTTCCTGTTACCGATTGCTGAGCAGTTCGTCCAACGACCGGCCGGCGGCTTTTCCGTAGGCTCGCAGCAGGCCGCCCTTGCCTAGCAGGATGCCTCCGAAGTAGCGAACCACTACCACGGCAATGCCGACAAGCCCTCGGCGTTTGATGGCCGCCACCAGCCCCGGCCCGGCTGTGCCCCGGGGCTCGCCGGCATCGCTGCACCTTTCGGTGCTCTCCAGCACATAGGCATACACCACGTGTTTGGCCTTCTTATGCTCCCGACTGATTTCGGCGATGAAGCCCATAGCCTCACCTTCATTGGTGACACGCTTGGAATAGGCTAAAAAGCGTGACTTCTTCTCGACTATCAACGTCGGTTCATGCATGCTGGTTTCTGGCGTTAGGCCGTAGCCCAATCCAGCAGCGGTTTGATTTGTTCTTTGCTCATCCAGTCTGAGGGGCCGTCTTTCTGGCATGCCTCGATAATCGACTGCTCTAGGCCTGAGCGCTCGGCTAGGGGCTTCTCGGAGAATTTTTGCTCTAGCATCTTGAATATCTCTTGATGCTGCTGAGACATCTTGGCCAAGTCCAAGGCACCGCGCATGTAGAACAGCGGGATATCTGCCCCCACCTGCTCGGAGATGGACTGTTGCAGCTCAGCTAGGTAATCGCTGCCATAGGGTGGCATACCGACGGCGAAGAGGGCTATTTTGCGGTCTTCCAGAAGAACCGGGTAACTCTTCAGCAGTTCGACAACGGGAACCGTGCCGCCGTGGATGCAGCTGCCCAAAATGATTGCCTGATAATTGGCTAGTTCCTTGACGTCGGCCGACTTGGAGTCAACACTGTCACAGCCTAGCTCTGCAGCTATCCATTCCGCGTATTTCTTGGTCGATCCGTATTCACTTTCGTAAACGATGATTGCCTTCATTGTTCAACCTCATTTCTTTTTCTTCGTACCTGCCCGCCAGATGCCAGCAAGTTACATGTACTAGGTGTACTCAACTTCGACTCATTTGTCAAGCATCGCAAGCGCTCTCGCATTGAAGTGGCAGTTCAAAAAACGGTAGAGGCAAGCAGAAAAACAGCTCATGGGTTAATTCGTTACCATAAAGTGCCCAAGATACGGTGAGCGGTATTAAGAGCAGTAAGCGGCAGCAAACAAAACAGGTCGTTGACCTATAGAAACGGCCAACGACCTGCGGTTTCGTGTGGTGGAGCATAGGGGACTTGAACCCCTGACCTCATGGCTGCCAGCCACGCGCTCTCCCAGCTGAGCTAATGCCCCACATCGGGTCGGCCCCGAACATCAAATCCGAGTGTGTTCAGGAACGCTTTGGCATTGTATCATAACTCGCCGTGCAGCAACAGGGGGAGAGAACTTTTTGCAGCAGTTAGCTCAGCTGCAAGAAAATAATATCGATAAACGATAAATAACTATTGATTAGCGATATGCATAATGCTAGAATACTCCTATTGTTCGGCAGCGGTCGTGCGTTGTCGTTTCAGGGGTGCGTAGTCTGAAAGGAGTTAGTATGGCTTGGAGCCGTGACCATTCAGTGCTTTTATCTATCGTCGCTACTCGGCTGATAGCGGTGCTTGCCCTAGTGCTGGCCTTGGCTCTGCCGTGGCTGGTGGCCGACGGCTTTTTCGGCCACCGGGTTTCCATTGCCGCAGAGCAGGCAGTTTGGCTGATGCCCATCTACTACGTCTTCTTGGTACCTGCGCTGGTGGCGTTGGTTGCCTTGGATCGCCTGTTGGCGGCGGTGCATCAGGAACAGGTGTTTACCAGATCCAACGTTTTGTTGCTGCGCATTATCAGCTGGTGTTGCTTTGCGGCTGGCGTGGTGCTGCTGGCCAGCAGCTTGGTGAGCCCGGTCTTTTTCGCGCTGGCAGTGCTGGCGGCCTTCTTCGGCGTGATTCTGAGGGCGATGAAGAACCTTTTTGCCGCCGCAACGGCACTTCAAGAGGAAAGTGACTACACGATATGAGTATCGTCATCCACATCGATGTCCTGCTTGCTCAACGCAAGATGTCTTCAGGGGAATTGGCGGAGCGTATCGACTTGACGGCTGCCAATCTCTCCATTCTGAAAAATGATAAGGCTAAAGCTATCCGCTTTTCAACTTTGGAGGCTCTCTGTCGAGAGCTACAGTGTCAGCCTGGAGACCTGTTGGAGTATGTAGCAGACAGCAAAGAATAAGCAAACTGTTAGAAAGGAAGTGAGGAAGCTATGGAAAAGAGTTCATGGCTAGGCGAAGCCTTGCCACAAAACAGAGAAGGGACGCTAGGTCAGACGGCGGGGCAACTGCCGCAGGCACAACCTGATAGCGGGTCGCAGCAGCAGTGCCCACCGCAGCAGCAGTGCCCACCGCAGCAGCAGTGCCCACCGCAGCAGCAGTGCCCACCGCAGCAGCAATGGCCGTCATCAGGGGGTGCGCAACCACCACAGTGCCAAACACTGCCCGTGAACAAACCGCCAGCACTGCCCTTCTGCCGTGCCGACTTGCTGTTTTTGCTGGCAACGGTGGTGGTTGGCTACCTGTTCTGGAGGTTTGAGATACTCGATTTTATGGACGCTGGCATTGGTACCTGCCTTTTCTTTTTGTTCGCCTTGGGTTCGGTGGCTGTCTATCTAAAGGCTAAAAAACAAGTTTTTGACCGTGGTGGCACCTTGCTCTTGGCCGCAGCATTGCTCGGCGCTCTGCCCTTTGCCCTCTACGGCAGCGTCGATGGACTGCCGCCGGTCACTTGGCTGCACATCAATATAGAGTTCGGCCTTTGTTTGTTTTGGCTGGCTTGGAGTACTAAAACCTTGATCGCTAGGCCGCTTTCCCTGCTTTTGGCCGCCGACTGGTTCAACCAGTTCGTCATTGTCCCTTTTGCCAACCTTGGCAAGGTCTTCGGATCGCTTTTTGCCCGGCGGCCAGGCACTCGCCGCAGTTGGCTGATCACGGCGCTGATCGTGATGGTCAGTCTGCTAGTTGCCCTGCCCCTTTTGTTCCTAGTGTTGGCGCTGCTCTCATCCTCTGACGAAGGCTTTAGCGGCCTGCTGGACTGGCTGGCTGCGCACTTGAGCCTCTCGGAGCTGCTCCTGAACATCTGGTATTTGTTGATCGGCTTGCCTATAGCAGTGTATTTGTTCGCCTCGGTCCTGGGCAATCAAAGCCAAAACAACGTTGCGCTACTAGAGCGCCCCGGTCTGCTGCGAGGGTTTGCTGCCGTCCATGCTTTGCCATCTGTGGCCTTGATCTTGCCGGTTGCCCTCTTTGTCGCGGTCTACCTACTGTATTTCGGGGTGATGGGCAACTACTTGTTCTCGGCACTCAACGGTCAACTGCCGGCCAGTTTCACCTACGCCCAGTATAGCCGTCAGGGCTTTTTCGAGCTTTGCGGAGTGGCGCTGATCAACCTGATCGTGCTGGCCTGTCTCTGGTCCTTTGCCCGCCGTAGCTATCAGGGCTACCCTCTGGCGCTGCGTGTCCTCTCTGCTGCGCTCTGTTTCTTGACTTGTCTGTTGGTGGTCACTGCCGCCGCTAAGATGTTACTCTATGTGCAAGCCTATGGCTTAAGCCCGCTACGTTTCTACACCAGTTGCTTCATGTTGCTGATGCTGGCCGTCTTCATCCTGCTCAGCATTTGGAGTATCCGCCCCTTCAATGCCGCCCGCCCGGCTATTGCCTTGGCTCTGGCCGTCTTTTTGGCTATCTCACTGGTCAATGTTGATGGGGCAGTGGCCGGCTACAACACTTCACGTTACCTTTCTGGCCAAACATCCATCATGGACATCAACAGCCTTGAACAGGGGGGTCGAGCGGCACAGCCGTATTTACGGCAACTAGCACAGCTTGCCCCCGACGTTGAAGTGCGTCGTGGTGCCCAAGCGGCGCTGGACGAGCAGGATATGCAAGAATCAATGGATGTTGATAGGCCTTGGTACTATTGGAGCATTTTTGGTTAGGGAGATGTCGATCAATCATGCCACGCCAGGGAAGTGCCGAATTAAACGAACCCCAGCTGCTTCCGGCTCGCCACGCAATCTTTTACGCTGTTGACTAGGGAAAATACGGGTTATTATGTTTGATAATCCGGTGTGGCCGCATTGATTGGCTGCTTCATTAGAGGATCAAACAAATTTTTTTTCGAACTCTCATTTTGTTCTAACCTTCGGCCTTTAGAGTTATATGCACGGAGATACAGTTCGCAAAAAAGCGACGGATTATTGAGAAGCGGCAGACTGTGAAAGCGATGAAAGGAGCTTGAAATGAGAAAGCGGACGAAGAGAATGACGATCGGAACCTGCGCACTGGCCATGGCCCTGACCGCCGCACTAGTGGTGCCGGCTACCCCGGCCATCGCGGCACCCAGCAGCGGCGCCAAGATGATCTCGACGGCGGCCATGAAGAAGATCGCCGTCAAGAAGGCCGGCGGCGGCAAGGTCTACAACATCAAGCGGGCCTACGACGACGGCCGCCTGGAGTACGACGTGGTCGTGGTGCGCGGCTACAAGAAGTACGAGCTGGAGTTCGACGCCTACACTGGCAAACTGCGTGACTACGACATCGACCGTCTGATCTCTAGGACTGCCGTGAAAAAGGCGGCCATTAACAAGGTCGGCGGCGGCTATGTGACCAAGTACACACCGACCTTTGCCTACGGCGACGTGGCTTGGAAGACCTACGTGAAGTACAACGGCAAGACCTACAGGATGTACGTCGAGGCTGACGGTGGCGGTATCGACGGCTTCGTGGCCCCGGCAGGCGCGAGCACATCCAACGGCCTGATCAGCACGGCCAGTGCCAAGAATGTGGCCCTGAAGGCGGTCGGCGGCGGCAGCGTCACCCGGACCGAGCTGGAGCGCGACGACGGCCGCTGGGAGTATGAGATTACGGTGAAGCATAACTACCGCTACCACGAGCTGGTCATCGATGCCAAGACCGGCAAGGTCCTGGACTACGACATCGACGACTGAGCCCGTCGGTCGGCCCCATAGGTGGACGCCCCATCCCTGTTCCACCGCTCCTGCAAAGAAACTGGCCGGCTGATCTGCCGGCCAGTTTCTTATTCCTCAAACCCGGCATCTTCGAAATTGAGGCTTGCGGAGTTCTCGGAGATGGTCCGGATCTCGCCCTCAGTGAAGCCCTCCGGCTTCTTGGCATGGATCTCTATGGAAATCTCCAAAGCGGTGCCAGTGGCGATGATGCGCTCCAGGATCTCACGGCTGATGGTCGAGATGTCTTTAGCGTAGAGTTAAATGATGATCCTGATTTATCGGCATCCTGAGCAGCCCACAGTTTGTCCCAGTCGCTAGTCTCGAATTTCTTGGTCATCACCTCGTTGACCATGTCATAAAGCCCCTTGCCCAGAAAGTCCGGGCCCTTGCCCACCCGCTCACGGTTATTCAGTGGCACAGCAGTTTCTCCTACGTATTGAGAGTAGTCTTCTGCTTCGATGAAGTAGCGTAGATTAGTGACAGACTGCCCGATAAGACGGGTTATTGCTTCGGGATAACCACTAGGAAAGGAGGGAAATATACTGTTAGCGTCACTGTCGATCAACTTAGATTCGATAGCCTTCTTATAAGTTATCGATGCGGTCTTTCATAAAACCATTTATATGCTCATTCATGAGTTCAATTACGGGCTCATTTGAATTGGCACTTTCTAAGCACTACTGCGCTGCCCCGCCAGCCATACTACCAAAGCTCTGCCCGGGGATTCATATCAGCTGGTTGAGAATGGCCGAGCATGCAAGTGCCACAAACTGCCTATGGCCGCCGTCCTTGCCAACCCCCGGCCGATCCGCTAAAGTCTACCGCATCGTTTACAGGGCACAGCAGCATCGAGCGGTACCCCCAGGGGCACCGCAAGAGGAGGGGACGCACATAGCAGGAACAATAACAGGCAACCAAGCCGGGGCAGACGCCTTCGCCCAGGGGCTCACGGGCTCGCTGGCGGAGTACACCGGCCTTCAGCTCGCGTCCTTCGGCGGCATCTCCCCAGGTACGGGCAACGACTCCCACGACGCCCTCTCCGCCGGGGTCGCGGGCGCGCTCAAGGCCTGGAGGGGCCTGGTCGCCTCCGACGCCCGGGCGATCAAGGGCACGCTCGGGGCGCTGGCGGGTGCCGACCGCGACCTCGCCCGGGAGCTGATGGGGGCAGGGGGCAGGCCGTGAGGATCCTCATCGACGAGCTGATCGCGGCCATCGGCGAGGAGAACGCCGTCCTCGAGGGGCAGATGGGGCTACTCCTGGCAGTACGAGGCGGGGAAATGAGGTGGGTTGCCGCAGCGGTGCGCATCGCCGTCCTGGCCGCTGTCTGTATGGTGTTGCTGGCTGCTGCCGCCTGTGCTCGTCCGGCCATCAACTCGCACCCGGCCACTCGCGAGGAGCTGCTGGCCGACCAGGCCGACCAGGTCCAGTACGCCTTCGGCACCGTCCTCCCTGCCTCGCATGACGACTGCGGCCGCCCGAACAACGACTGGCGCTGCCGCCTCCCCGACGGAAAAGGAGGCTCCCTGTGGGCAATGACAACGACGACATGATGTGGCGAAAGCTCGAGGACTGCGCCATGCGCTTCCAAGCGGACGGCCTGGCCTTGGAGGACCGCATGGAGGAGGCCAGGCTGCAGATCCAGAGGCTCGAGGAGCAGATCGACCGGATCACGGCCGACAGCGGAGCCGCCAGCTGGGACTGGCTGCCGGCCTCCTGGGCGCGGGCGGCCGTCGAGGCGGCGACATGCTCGGTGTTGGGCGAGAGGTAGAGCCTGCCCTTGTCGCCCTCGGCGACGATGGCGATCAGATGGCTGCCCATCTGGCCGGCGACGCCCTCTGCCTTGACGTAGTCCGAAGAGAACGGGGTGTTGTCGCCGAGGGCGACGCCGTTACCGCGGTTGACCGTCCGGTCGGCGTCCCCCGTAGGGCCGTCGGCGCCCTGGCGCACCGTGTAGCGCACCTCCCTGTCGGCCTTAAGCCCCAGCCACTAGGCCTCCAGCGGGGTGGAGCCGCCGCCGGCGAAGGGGTCGCAGGCCACGGGCAAGTCGTCGGGGCTGTCCAGATAGCGCCCGTTCTCGGCTTTGGCAGCTGCCAGCAACACTGTTGGCTCCAGTAAGGGTCGGTCCGCAGGGCTTTTTCTGGCTGACCCAGATGGTTTTGGCGCTTCTAGTGCGGATAAACAAGCATACAGTCACCGTAGCCTTGAAGAGCCTTGTCCGCTGTGGCCAAAAGCATGCCTTCTTGCTTGGCCTGTGACACAAGCAGCCTGTCAAAGGGGTCGGCCTAGATGCGCTCTAGGTTTTGGATGCCGTAGATGTGGGCGACCGTGATATCCAGTCTACGCAGACCGTGAACAGCCATTGCCTCTTCGAACTTCTCCACAGGTATCTTTAAGGGAAGCTTGCCGGTCATAGTCTTGATAACGATCTCCCAGAGGCTTGCCGCACTGTAGTATTTCTGCTGACTGTCATCGATAAACATCTCGGAAGCTGCTTGGCTCAGCGTGCCGTTGCCGGCGAATAGCAGGATGTTGGTGTCCAGCAAAAGCTTCGCCATGAGCTTTCTTTGCCCATGCTGCCATTAGGCGCGTCGCCTTCGAACAAGGCGTTAAGCTCGTCGATCGAGGAGCTGTCGAAGTCGCTTGGCACGGTGTAGGCGTCTTTGAAGAGGCCGATGAAGCCTGAGCTAGCACCCCCGGAGTAGGGCTGCAGGGTTGCAACCGGTCGGTTGTTACGGGCAATAATGATCAGTTCGCCGTTAGCGGCCCTATCGACTAGTGAAGACAGATGGGTCTTGGCCTCATAGAGGTTGACTAGTTGTGGCATCCGCACCTCCTTAGAACCTAGTTGGTTAGTCTGCTATGCCACAGTGGTTCCATCGGGATAATCGCATATCGGCAGAGGCGGGACAAAGGGTGGTGCACCTACTGCTTGAAGGCACCGAAAAGCATCTGTCACTTGAAGGCATCGACAAATGGCATACCACAAAATGCCACGTCACAAGTACTTACTGCCTTCGCGAACACTCAAAGGCGACATGTTCTCCTTATGCTTGTCGATGAACTGCCGTACCCAGTCTGGGTCGGTCTTACTGAAGTCGCGTAGGCTCCAGCCGATGGCCTTGTTGATGAAAAACTCGCTTTGGCCGAAGTTGTTCAGGAGTATCTGCTCTAGCAGCACGGTGTTGGTTTTGTTTTTGCGGCCCCGTTGGTGGTCGATGGCACAACGCCTCAGCCAGATGTTTTCGTCGCTGCTCCACTGCAGCAAGGTGGCGTTGACTTCCTCATGGCGTAGCGCAATATCGCCAACCACCATGTCCAGCGCATCTACCGTGTCCCACCATGATTTGGAGGTTGTCAACCGCTCGAGGTTCGGAATGTCGGCCGCTGTAAGCTGGCCCTTCAGCTTGGCAAGGCAATCCACTGCCAAGTACTGGTATTCCCGTTCTGGCTGCTGCCAGCACTCAAAAACGAACCCCCAGTCGACGGATTTCTGGGATTTCAAAAACTCGCGACAGAGCTTTCTGCGCTTCGGTGTCTCTATGCCGAGAAAGGCGAAGTGGTTGCGCATATAGGCGCTCATCCGCTTTGCTTGTTCCGGGTTGGCCGCTGCTCGCAGCGTATCGAAAACGTCCAATGTCCTCCACCGCCTTTTAGGAAGCGCCGAATTAATCATCTCACGCCATCTTGCAAGCTGAGCTACCCTAGGCCTGCCTGCACAAACGGCGCCATTACCGCTAGTAGTGGCACCGTTTGCCCGAACGGCCTTGGGGTAGCACTGCTTGCAATCTGGAGCAACAGCATCAAATCGGTGCTTCCCTTAGCCATAACGGGCTGCTTGCCTACTACGACTTGGAGCGGCAGACGGGACTCGAACCCGCAACAATCAGCTTGGAAGGCTGATGCTCTACCATTGAACTACTGCCGCTCGCTCAGCTTTTGACGTATGTTAGGGTAGCGCATTCACGGTCTTCTTGCCACCGAAACTTGCTGAAGGGCGGTGCTGGCGGCTGCTTGGTCTCAGGAAAAGGGCCTTGTAGCAGCTTTGCCCCCCTCTCTTTCAACATCTTGGCAGCTCTGACGGCTGTCTGCTTATCTCAAATAGAGCCCTGTGCTATAGTATTTGGGTTTATAGACAAGACCGAACGAGAGGACAAGAAAGCCTTGGAAACCGAAGTTAAACAACTTGAAGAGGGCAAAGTCGAACTGGCTGTTACCGTGCCCGCAGCAGACGTGGATGCCGCTATCGATGCGGCCTACAAAGAGGCCGGCAAGGCTCGCATTAAAGGCTTTCGGCCAGGCAAGGCACCGCGCCACGTGCTGGACAACGTTTACGGCGGCGCGGAGTATTTTGCGGCCAAGGCCGCCGATGCCGTTATCAAGGACAGTCTGCCTCTGGCGGTCGACTCCCACGATCTTATCCCCTTGGACCGCCCGGATTTCGGCGACCCCGAGCTAGTCCAAGCCGGTGATGACTACCACTATGTGCTTCAGTTCAGCATCGCCCCCGAGCTGGAGCTGTCGTCTTATGATCCTGTGGAAATCGAGCTGCCCTCAGCGGCAGCCAGCGATGCCGAGGTACAGGCGCGGATCGACACCATGCTGAGCTATTACCCAGAATACGACCCGGTGGAAGGGCGGGCTAGTGCCACTGGCGATGTTTTGACCATCGACATGGAAGTGACCCAAGACGGTGAGCGTATCGACGATCTGTCCGGGGAGTCGCTGCCCTATCAGCTGGGCATCAACTCGATGCCCGAGGAGTTCGAGAAGCACTTCACTGGCATTCAGCCCGGCACTCCACTGAGCTTCGACTTCAGCCTGAACCCTGAGAACATGGCCGAGGGGGTTGAGGCACCGACCCTGCACGTCGAAGCGACCTTGCTGAAGATAACCACCAAGAGGCTGCCGGAGCTGACCGATGCCTGGGTTCAGAAGACCTTGGAGTACGAGGGCGTTGAGCATTTCCGCACCCTGCTTGCCGAGAGCATCAAAGCTCAGAAGGAAGCTGAGCTGCCGAGACTGAAAGCCCATCGCGTTACCGAGGCGCTGGCCAGTCGGTTACAGGGGGATGTTCCCATAGCAGTTGTCAACGACTACGAGCAGGACCTGTACCGGGATATCTTCACCAACATGCAGAAACAGAACACCAGCCTAGAGGCCTATCTGGCGAGCATCGGCATGACTCCGCAGACTTTTAGGGAAGATGTCACCCACCAAGCCCAGGCCGGTGCCCGGCAAGCTTTGGCGCTGGATGCTTGGGCACGTCATTATAACCTGACGGCCACAGACGACGAGATCGCCGCAGAGTTCAAGAAGGGTATTGCCAAAGCCGACGGGCAGCAGGAGCCAAACGAGGCTGCTGAGGATGCTGAGCGGGCAGAACTCCTGATCGAGGAATGGCGCAGCTCCGGGCGGCTCTCCGAGATCCGTCAGGGCATCCGTCGGGTCAAGGCCTCAGAGCAGTTGATCGAGCAGGCCATAGTCAGCGAAGAGAAGGCAGCGCCGCCCGAGCTGGAAGTAGCGACGGGTTCTGCATCTGCGGATTCCGAGGGCGTTGCAGTTGCAGAGTCTGCTGTTGCGGACGACGGAGCTACCGAAGCCGAACAGTCCAGCAAGTCCGACAAGCCAGACCAACCCGACAAGTCGAACAAGCCAGAGGAAACAGAGGAATAAGGAGGCTGTCATGGCTTACCAACTGCCACATTACCAGTCCAACTGCGAGCCGCCGCGTTCAGCACTGATCCCCTACGTCATCGAGCAGTCACCACGGGGGGAGCGGAGCTTCGATATCTATTCGCGCTTGCTCAACGACCGCATCGTTTTTTTGGGAGAGGCTATCGACGACCATGTGGCCAACACCGTGGTCGCACAGCTGCTGCACTTGGAGAGTGACGACCCGGAAAAGGACATCTCGCTATATATCAACTCGCCCGGCGGCGTGATCACCTCCGGCTTGGCCATCTACGACACGATGCAGTTCATCAAGTGTGATGTCAGCACGATCTGTCTCGGCCAAGCGGCCTCGATGGCAGCGGTGCTGCTGGCGGCGGGCACCAAGGGCAAGCGTTTTGCCCTGCCCAATTCCCGCGTCATGATCCATCAGCCTTCGGGCGGCGCCCAAGGCCAGCAGACCGAGATCGAGATAGCGGCCCGCGAGATACTCTATGTTCGCGAGCGTATAAACAAGATACTGGCCGACCACACTGGCCAGAACCTGGAGCGTGTCAACGAGGACACAGAGCGCGACAACTTTATGAGCGCCGAGGAGGCCCGGGACTTTGGCTTAGTGGATGAGATATTCTACAGCCGCGACTTGGAGAAAGGCGAAAAGGCCGATGGATAAGGACAGGCCTGAAAACGGCGACGCTGGCAGTCCGGGAGTCGGTGACGATAGTGGCTATACGTTTGGCCAAAGCGACGATCCGGATAACGCGCCCTTTGAGGGATTTGATGGCTTCGAGTACAGTTGCAGTTTTTGCGGCAAGAGCCAAAGCCAGGTACATAAGCTGATTGCCGGACCTGGTGTTTTTATTTGTGATGAATGTCTGCAACTTTGCAATCAGATGCTGGAACATGGTTTGGAGCTTGATGAGCAGGAAGATCCGGAGCAGTCTCAGGCGTTGGAGGAACTGAAAGACGATCTGCTCTCCCGTCTGCCCACCCCTGAGCAGATCCACAGCCAGCTGTCCGAATACGTGATCGGTCAAGAACGTGCCAAGAAGGCGCTCTCCGTAGCTGTTTATAATCACTACAAGCGCATCGGCTTGGGCGAGGCAGCCGTGGAGGGCGACGTTGAGATATCCAAGAGCAACATCCTGCTGTTGGGCCCGACTGGCTGTGGCAAGACGTTGCTTGCTCAGACCCTCGCCCGTATACTGCAGGTTCCATTTGCCATTGCCGATGCCACGGTGCTTACCGAGGCCGGTTATGTTGGCGAGGATGTGGAGAATATCTTGCTGAAGCTGATCGCCGCAGCTGACATGGATATCGAACGGGCCGAGATCGGCATAGTTTACATCGACGAGATCGACAAGGTAGCCCGCAAAGCCGAGAACCTTTCGATCACCCGGGATGTCAGCGGCGAAGGCGTGCAGCAGGCGCTGTTGAAGATCATCGAAGGAACCGAGGCCTCAGTGCCGCCCCAAGGCGGCCGTAAGCACCCCCAACAAGAACTGTTGAAGATCAATACCACGAACATCCTCTTTATTCTGGGCGGGGCATTTGTTGACTTGGATAAGATCGTTGCCGACCGTATTGGCCGCAAGGGTATTGGCTTCGCTGCCGAAGTCAAAAAGCCGCACTCCCAGCAGACCTCGGAGCTGATGGCTCAGGTGTTGCCCGAGGATTTGCATAAGTTCGGTATGATCCCGGAGTTCATCGGTCGTGTCCCGGTGATCTGCAACGTTGATGACCTGAACGAGGCGGAGCTGGTGCGCATTCTCACCGAGCCGAAGAATGCCCTAGTGAAGCAGTACAAGCGGATGATCGGCTTTGAGGACGTGGAGCTGACTTTTCAGGACAACGCGCTGCAGGCAATCGCCGAAGAGGCAGTGAAGCACGGCACCGGTGCCCGCGGCCTACGCTCTATTTGTGAGCGTGTCTTGCTGGACACGATGTATGAGCTGCCCAGCAATGACACAATAGCCGAGGTAGTGGTGACTGCCGGTGCAGTGCGCGGCGAGTCCAAACCAACACTGACTTTGCGCAAAAGCGAGAAGAAATCCCGCAAGGCATCTTAGCCGGCAGCTTAGCCGGCAGCCCTTTCGCAAGGCATCTTAGCCGACGGCTGCGGTTAATCTCGGAAGTCGAGTGCTGCCTTGAAGGCCGTGGAGTCGAAGGCGGCTTGGAAGTCTTCGGGAGCATGGATTTCCAGCTCCGGCAAACTGAGGCGCTCGTCGGCCAGAAGTTTCAGCGCTGGCTTGAAAGGGCCGCAGCGTGAGCCTTTGATGGTCAGCTCCCGAACTACCACTTCGCTCATGTTTATCTCGGCCATCCCGGCGTAGGTGCTCTTGATAACCAGTGTGCCCAAGCTGCGCGTCAGCTTGATGGCATCCTTCAGGGCATCCGGGCTGCCGCTGGCATCAATCACCGTCTCAAAGCTGCCCTCCACCACCAGCGAGGTGTTGGCAAAGGGCTCGAACAGGGCTAGTTTCTCAGGGTGCTTCCCAAACACCGTCAGCTCGGCCTCAGTACTGGCCGACAAAGCTTGACAGACCATCATGGCCTGCCGCCCGTCGCCGATGATGGCCACCGGCACTGCTGGTGGGAAGGAAACCTGTTCGGTGATGCGCAGGGCGGCGGCCAAGGGCTCGCAGAACACGGCACGCTCCGGCTTGATTTCGCCTACCGGCCAAATCAAGGAGCTGGGGAGTGTCAGGTACTCGGCAAAGCAGCCGTTCTTGTGGTTGATGCCCAAGGTGCTGCGGTCTGCGCAATGCTGAGGGCGACCGGTCAGGCAGTACAGGCAGTGGCCGCAGCTCAGGTTGATCTCGCCGACAACCCTTTGGCCGATCAGCTCCGGGATACTGCTGGCCTCTACCAGCCCCACGAACTCGTGCCCCATAACCCCTTGGAAGCTTGGCCGGTAGCCGCGCAAGATCTCTAAGTCGGTGCTGCAAACGCAGCTCAGCTCAACACGCACCAAGCATTCGTTGGAAAGCGGCTTGGGCTGGGGGTGGTTGGCTATGAACTTGGCCTGATGTCCGTCAAAAACTATGGCTTTCATTGGAAATCACCTCCAGAAGAATTATAGACCATAACCGTTATCATCTGCTGAGAGGAATGTTGTCTCGCTGTTTTCAAAAGTTCTTTACAACTAACTTGTTATTGGCTAGACTGGTTTAGAAAGGCAGTAAAATCTAACTTTTACCGAGGAAGCACCGAATCAGGATGTTAGGAGCTGCATCTAGTGGGTGAGTTAAGCGTCAAAAACATGTCAAAACCAAAGTTAGAAAAAGCAGATGTCCCGTTGACCCAAGCTTTGGCCGGCGGCCATTACCGGATCATCAGCTACAATGCTGATGCTCGCACTCGGAACAAGTTGGAAACCATGGGTCTGATCTGCACCGGATCGGTTCAGGTTGTTTCCAACACTGCTGCCGGGCTTATCCTTCAGGTCAAGAACTCGCGCTTGGCCATGGGCAAAGAGCTGGCCCGGATGATTGCGGTGCGTCAGGAGCCTGCATGGAAATAGCCTTGATCGGTAACCCCAACAGCGGCAAGACAATGCTGTTCAACGAGCTGACAGGGGCTAACCAACATGTCGGCAACTGGCCGGGTGTGACTGTCGAGCAAAAACGGGGGGCGATCCGTAGGCGCTACGGCGAAGGCGACTTGATCGACTTGCCGGGTATCTACTCTCTCTCGCCCTTCAGCATGGAAGAGATCGTCTCCCGCGACTACTTGGTCAAAAATCACCCCGATGTAGTGATCAATATTGTCGATGCCACCAATTTGGAGCGAAACCTTTATTTGAGCGTCCAGCTGATCGAGCTGAACGTGCCGATTGTGGTGGCGTTGAACATGATCGACGAGGTGCAGGCCGAGGGCTTTCAGATCGACACCGAACGGCTGGCACACGACCTCGGGGTTCCGGTAGTGGCAATCTCGGCAGCCCGTCGCTGGGGTATCCAGCGGCTGATGGAAGAGGTCGGTCGAGCCGTGCCTTCCCAATGTCATGAGCTTCCCAGCCCCCATCTGGAGCACCTGATTGCCAGCACTGAAAATCTGCTCGCCCCCCACCTGCAGCACGGCCGGCGAATAGGCGACCGGGAGGCCAGGGGTTACCCGCTGCATTGGATGGCCATCAAGGTGTTGGAAGGCGATGAGCTGGTGTTGCGCCATTTGACCTTGGACGATGTCGTCATCCAGCAGATCGCTGAGCTGAAGGCTGGTTTTGAGGAACAGCACGGCTTGGTTTCGTCGGCCTTTGCCGAGGCTCGCTACCGCTTGATCCACCACATCATCTACCATGGGGTAACAGTTTGGTCCGCCGACGGCAGCCATTACCATCATGTCCGGCATGCGCCACAGGGCTACCTGAAGGCCAACCATGACCGTCCTTCGGAATTGTTCTCGAAGCCTCGCCCCAGCCTTGGGGGGCACCAGCCGGCCGAGCTTGACCCGGATGGCTACGACGGTGTGCCGCTGGCAGCGTCTGAGCCACTTGACCGCCGCGATCTTTTACGGCAGGAACTCTTGCAGCATGAGGGGCGAATGGCCGAGGCCGCAATGAGCCGCACTGACGCTATCGACCGCGTTTTGACCCACCGGCTGTGGTCTTTGCCGATCTTCCTTTTGCTGATGCTGCTGATCTTCCACCTGACCTTCTCGACCACCTTGTTTGGCATTCCCGGTGTTCCTTCCCCCGGGGTTTTCTTGCAAGACCAGGTTATCACCCTGATCAGTGCCTTTTCGGAATTGCTGGCACCGCTGTTTGCGCCTGACGGTTGGGCTTACAGCTTGGTGATCAACGGCGTGGTCGGCGGCATAGGCGCGGTGCTCTCTTTTGTGCCACAGATCATCCTGCTCTTCTTGTTCTTGACGTTGCTCGAAGACTGCGGCTACATTGCCCGGGCGGCTTTTATCATGGACCGCTTGCTGCGTCGCTTCGGGCTTTCCGGCAAGAGTTTCATGCCGCTGTTGATGGGGTTCGGCTGCACTGTTCCTGCCGCTATGGCGGCGCGGACGATGGAGAACGAAGACGACCGCCGCCTGACCTTGATGCTGGTGCCTTTCATGTCCTGTGGTGCCCGGGCACCGATTTTTTTGGTGATGGCCGGGGCGTTTTTCCCCGCTATGGCCGATGTTGTGGTGTTTTCCATGTACCTGTTGGGAATCTTGGCGGCGGTGGCCTCCGGCATCATCTTGCGTAAGCTGCTGTTCAAAGGCGAGTTCTCGCCCTTTATCATCGAGCTGCCGCGCTATCGGCTGCCGCAGGTCCGCTCAGTGCTGCTGACACTTTGGGACAAGCTAAAAGGCTACTTAGTACGCGCCGGGACGATTATCTTCGCGATGTGTGTGCTGCTCTGGCTGCTTTCCAGCTTCGCGGTAGTCGACGGCAGTTTGCAGATGGTAGAGATCGGCGATTCCTTCCTAGCGGCTTTTGGCAAGGTCATTGCGCCGTTGTTCACGCCGTTGGGCTTCGGCAGCTGGATTGCGGTGGTTGCCATCATCTGTGGCTTCATCTCTAAAGAAACCGTGATATCGACGCTTGGCACCTTGTTGGGGGTGGGCGGCGAGAGCGCCCTCGGCGGTGGTATCTTGAGCGCTGGCGTTTTGGCAGAGGCCGGCTTTGCCAGCCCGCTGGCCGGCTTGAGCTTCATGGTCTTCTGCTTGCTCTATGTGCCCTGTGTGGCCGCTTTTGCCACCTTGAAAAAGGAATTCGGCTCTTGGAAGTGGGCAGTCGGCCAGGCTGCTTGGAGCGTGGCGGCGGCCTACTTGGGTGCCTTGGCGGTCTATCAGCTGGGAGGGCTGCTTTTTGCTTGAGAGCGTTGGGAATATCATTGCTGTAGCTGTGATCGCCGCTGCCGCCGCCATCCTGGTTTGGCGGGTGGTGCGCTTTATGCGAGGCCAGGGCAGCCCGGGATGTTCGTGCTGTTCGGGTTGCTCGACCCCCCCGTGCACCTCGACTCCGCCAACCCGTTCGGGTTGTTCGGGTTGTTTGTCGCAGTTAGAGTGCCCTGAGCAGGGGAAAAGGAGAAAAGAAGATGAGTGAGACCGAGAAGGAAGGCAGTAAGCGACGGGCGGGGGCATCGCGTTTGAGCAACAGCGGCGAATGGCGGGACATGCTTGGCATCCCGCGGCTGAGCGCGACCAACGAGGATTACCTAGAGGCTGTCTTCTGCCTTGGCGGCGAGGGCGGCAGTGTTCGCAGCGTTGATTTGGCAAACCACCTGTCCGTCTCCAAAGCCAGCGTGAACACAGCTATCAAAGCCTTAAAACAAGCGGCCTTGGTCGAACAGGCCCCTTACGGCGACATTCAGCTCACCGCTACCGGGGCCTTGTATGCTGCTCAGGTATTGGAGCGCCATCAGGTGCTGCATCATTTCTTGAAAGACATATTGGGCGTAGACGACCAAGTTGCTGAAGCTGAGGCATGCCTGATGGAGCATGCCGTTAGCTCCGAGACCCTTCAGCGCCTGATCGAGCATATCGGTTGGTGTCAAGCTCAGAGGGGCAGATGCGATGTCGATGGCTGATGCTGGGGCGAGGCTGGCTTTTGGCGAAAACCAAGAATCGGCAGACAGTCTAACGGGGGCGATAGGTATCCCGTTAGAAGCGGCGGATGATTCGTCGCCTAACGAATGCACATTGGCACTGACCATCGCTTACCGGGGCGGCGACTTCCATGGCTTCGCCCGCCAAGAGGGCACGGTGACCGTCCAAGGCGAGCTGGAGCAGGCACTGGCCACGCTCTACCGCCGTCCAGTGCTGACAGTGGGAGCCGGGCGCACCGACACTGGTGTGCACGCCCTCGGCCAAGTGGCATCCTATGCGCTCTCTGAGGCCGAGCTGGCCGAGCGCCCCTTGCCCAGCCTGTGTGCCTCGCTGAACGCTCTGACTCCTGACGGTATAGTCGTCCGTAACGCCCAGCAAAAGCCGCCGGGCTTCTCCGCCCGCTTCTCAGCGCTGGAGCGGGAGTACCGCTACCGCATTGTTCCCAGAGCTACGCCGCCGCTCTTCTTGGCACCCTATGCGTGGTGGCTGCCGGGGGAGATCTTGGACATCAATCGCATTCGCGAGGCTATCCCATTTTTGCTAGGCGAGCATGACTTCCGCTCTTTTTGCCGCGCCACCTCGGCAGAGGGCAAGAACACGGTACGCACCCTGAAGAACATCAGTGTTTTCGGCACCGACCACCTAGGCGAGCACTGCATCGTCATCCAGGTCGTTGGCACCGCCTTTCTACACTCGATGGTGCGGATCATCGTTGGCTCACTGGTGGAGGTAGGACAGGGGCGGCGCGATCCCAGTTGGTTGAGGGTGGCCTTGGAGGCTGCGGATCGCCGGGCGGCCGGTCCCACCGCCCCCGCCCACGGCTTGACCTTTTGGCGGGTCAGGTATTGAGATTGATCGTATTACCAGAGTTTTCTTAGGAAAGGGGCCTAGGACGATGGAAGCAGAAGCAAGGTCAAAACAAGGGCATCCCGCCATAGCCAAGCTGCTGCAAGCGCTGCTGGTAGTGATCCTCGCCGTCTGGCTGATCGGTGCCTCTTTCACCTTCCTGCTCTTGGGGCCGGTCACCAATTTCTGGGCCAACCGCTTCGTTAACGATCAGCTATCCAGTTTGAGCCATAGCGAACTGGTGGCTTGCGCCGATGCCGGACTGGCCTATATCAAGGGTCACGACGTGAGCTTGCCTACAGGCACTGATCAGCGGGTCAGCTTCACTGCCGATGTGGTGTCGCATCTAGACGATGTGCGTAGCGTCGTTTTTGTTGCTAGGGTTCTGACCCTTGTGCTGGGGCTGCTCTTGGTGGCCGGTGCCGTGGCCTTGGGCCGCCAAAGCCGCCGTAGGCTGGGCTCGGTTTTTATTTGGGGGGCGGTTTTGGCGCTGGCCATAGTTGCCGTACTGGCCCTGGTCGGCTTCTTGAGCTTCGATGTCCTGTTCACCGCGATGCACCAGTTGCTCTTCCCCCAAGGGAACTGGACTTTCGATGTCAGCTCCCTTTTGATCTGCACCTATCCATTGGCCTTCTGGACGGCGATGGCCGCCACATGGGCGGCCATCCTGGTCGTGCTCTGCCTGCTGGCGTTGGGCGGCGGCCTGTCGGAGCGCCACACCGCCCAGCGGTCCGCCAAACAAGCTGTATGACCCCTATTCGCCAGCTAGGCGCTGGTAGTTCTTGAGACGCTCGGCGGCGTTGGCCTCGGTATGCTCAAAGAGCTGCTCGGCAACCTCCGGGAACTCGTTGGCCAAGGCCGAGTAACGGGTCTGGGCCATGATGAAGTCACGGAAGCTGGCCTCGGGACTGGGCATGTCCAAGCTGAAGGGGTTCTTCCCCTCGCCGCCTAGCTCCGGGTTATAACGGTAGAGCTGCCAATAGCCGCAGTCCACGGCTTCCTTGGTGTTTTCCTGTGTCCTGCCCATGCCGGACTTCAGGCCGTGGTTGATGCAAGGCGCGTAGGCGATGATCAGAGACGGGCCGTCATAGGCCTCGGCTTCTTGGATGGCCTTCAAGAACTGGCGCTGGTCGGCGCCCATGCCGACTTGGGCAACATAGACATAGCCATAGGAAATGGCCATCATGCCGAGGTCCTTCTTTTTCGCCCGCTTGCCAGAGGCTGCGAACTTGGCGATAGCCGCTTGCGGGGTGGCCTTAGAGGCTTGGCCGCCAGTGTTGGAGTAGACCTCGGTATCAAAGACCAGCACGTTGACGTTCTCACCGGAGGCCAGTACGTGATCCAGACCGCCGAAGCCGATGTCGTAGGCCCAGCCGTCGCCGCCTACTGCCCAGTAGCTGCGCTTCATCAAGTAGTCGCCCTCCGAGTTGATCAAGTCAACTGCCGCGCCAGCGGTACCGGGAAGCTTGACGCCCTTAGCGGCGGCAGCGAGGGCCTCGGAAAGTACGCGGGTCTGGTCGCCGTCGTTGCCGTGCTCCAGCCAGGCACGGGCAGCCGTAGCCAGCGCCACCGGAGTGTCAGCGGCCTCAGCCAGCACGGCGACCGCTTCGGTCAGCCGCGTCCGGATCTGCCGATGGGCGACAACCATGCCCAAGGCGTACTCGGCATTGTCCTCGAACAGTGAGTTCGCCCAAGCCGGTCCATGCCCTTGGTTGTCGGTGCAGTAAGGAATGGAGGGGGCGCTGGCACCCCAGATGGAGGAGCAGCCGGTGGCATTGGCGATGACCATCCGGTCGCCGAACAGCTGGGTGATAACTTTGATGTAGGGAGTCTCGCCACAGCCAGTGCAAGCGCCAGAGAACTCAATGTAGGGCTTGGCAAACTGGCTGCCCTTAACGGTGCCCTTGGAAACCAGCTTGTCGCGCACTGGCAGGCTGCAGGCAAAGTCCCAGTTGGCCTCTTCGGCGCTGTCCCAGCCCTCCTCGGTCATGGTCAGCGATTTTTGCTTGGATGCACAGACGTTGACACACTGTTCGCAGCCCATGCAGTCCAACGGGCTGACCTGCATCCGGAAGGATAGACCCTCCAAGCCTTTGCCCTTAGCTTCGGCGGTCTTGAAGCTGGCTGGTGCCGAGGCTACGTCCTCAGCGCTCAACAGCTGCGGCCGGATGGCAGCGTGGGGGCAAACGAAGGAGCACTGGTTGCACTGTAGGCAGGTTTCAGGGTTCCACTCCGGAATGCTGGTGGCCACGCCGCGCTTCTCATAGGCCGAAGTGCCCGAGGGGAACTGGCCGTCCTCCCGGCCAACGAAGGCCGAGACTGGCAGCGAGTCGCCTTCTTGGCGGCTCATCGGCACCAGTATCTCGTCGACGAAGGCTGGTACCGCCTTCGCCTCGCTTGGCGCATCGGTTGCGTCGGCCCAAGACGCAGGTACGGCTACCTCGGTGAAGGCGTTGATGCCCTTGTCCACTGCGGCATAGTTCATGTCTAGGATCTTCTGGCCCTTCTTGCCGTAGGCGTGATCGATGCCCTCACGCAGGTGCCGCACTGCGTCCTCGACCGGGATCACCTTGGTCAAGGCGAAGAAGGCGGCCTGCATGATCATGTTGATGCGGTTGCCTAGCCCCAGCTCGGCAGCAATCGAATAGGCATCAATGGTGTAGAAGCGGATTTTCTTGCGGGCCAGGTCGCGCTTCACTGTGGCTGGCAGGTTCTGCTCCAGCTCCGCCTCCGTCCACCAGGTGTTGAGCATGAAGATACCGCCCTCTTTGAGGTCGCGGGTCATGTCGTACTGGTGAACGTAGACTTGGTTGTGGCAGGCCACATAGTCAGCTCGGTTGATCAAGTAGGTGGACTTGATCGGCTTTTTGCCGAAACGCAGATGCGAGATGGTCACGCCGCCGGACTTCTTGGAGTCGTAGGAGAAGTAGCCTTGGGCATACTGGTCGGTATGGTCGCCGATGATCTTGATGGCCGTCTTGTTCGCTCCCACCGTGCCGTCGGAGCCGAGGCCCCAGAACTTGCACATGATGGTGCCTTCCGGCTCAGCAGAGAGAGTGCGGTCGTAGTCCAGAGAGCCGCCGTTGACATCGTCGGTGATGCCTACTTTGAAGAAGTCGGTGGGCTCACCGGCGGCCATGTTGTCGAAGATCGCGACGATTTGTCCGGGGGTGGTGTCCTTGGAGCCTAGGCCATAGCGGCCGGAGAGCACTAGCGGTTGGCGGTCGCTGCCGTAAAAGGCGTTCTTGATGTCTAGATAGAGCGGGTCGCCAGCAGCACCCGGTTCTTTGGTGCGGTCCAAGACGGTGATGCGCTTGGTGCTCTTAGGCAGTGCCGCCAAGAAGGCCTCGGTCACGAAGGGGCGGTAGAGGCGCACTTTGACTAGGCCGATCTTGCGGTCGGCGAGGATGTTCTCCATGGTTTCCTCGATGGTTTCGCAGACCGAACCCATGGCCACGATGACTTGTTCGGCATCCGGGGCACCAATATAGTCGAAGAGGTGGTAGCTGCGACCAGTCCGGGCGCTGACCTCGGCCATGTAGTCACTGACGATGGCCGGAAGGCGGTCATAGAAGGGCTGGGCGGCCTCGCGGGCCTGGAAGAAGATGT
Organism: Actinomycetes bacterium; assembly: GCA_009787085.1. Classification (GTDB taxonomy): domain Bacteria; phylum Actinomycetota; class Coriobacteriia; order Coriobacteriales; family UBA8131; genus WRGR01. The sequence continues at coordinate 36,920 of WRGR01000046.1, read as the reverse complement.
CCGGGTTTTGGGCAGTGCCGCGGATGAAGGCGTTGTTCGGGCTTAAGGAACGGGCACGGAATTCGGCCAGTGCTTCTTTGTCCAGCATCGCGTCCAGGTCGTCATAGTCCCAAGCCTCGATCTTCTGAACCTCGGCAGAGCTGCGGAAGCCGTCGAAGAAGTGTAGGAAGGGGATGCGGCCTTTGATGGCGGCCAGATGGGCGACTGCGCCGAGGTCCATGATCTCCTGCACTGACCCCGAGGCCAGCAGGGCGAAGCCGGTCTGGCGTACCGCCATGACATCGGAATGGTCGCCGAAGATGGAGAGGGCATGGGCAGCGACAGTCCGGGCGCTGACATGGAAGACCGCCGGCAAAAGCTCGCCGGCCATCTTGTACATGTTCGGGATCATCAGCAGCAGCCCTTGGGATGCCGTGTAGGTGGTAGTCAAGGCACCAACGCCCAAAGAGCCGTGAACGGCGCCGGCGGCACCAGCCTCGGACTGCATCTCGACCAACCGTACCGGTTGGCCGAAGAGGTTCTTGCGTCCGTAAGCCGCCCACTCGTCGACGGCCTCGGCCATGGTCGAGGACGGTGTGATCGGATAAATAGCCGCCACATCGGTGAACGCATAGGAGACATGCGCCGCCGCCGAGTTGCCATCCATAGTCTTGACGATTTTTTGACCCATCTTATCCGCCTTTCTTTCTGTAAGTGTGGAAGGTTTTTATGGTGAAAGGGTATTTGAGAAGTGTATCATCTGGCGGCCCATTTTCCTATAAGGGGCTTGCAGAATGCAACATTTAAGGCGCCGAAACGTCCGGAAACACCCGAACGGCGCCCGGAAACGCTCGGAAAGCGCCCGGAAACGGGCGCGTTTTTCTGGCGGCGGGCCGTCGAAGTGGCGGCGATCGTAGTACCAACCACGCTATTTGCTGATATACTGGTGCTATGGATACTGACAACAACGGCAGCCCGGCCTTGGCGGGCAGGCCGATAGGCATTTTCGACTCTGGGATCGGCGGCATGACGGTGGCGCGGGAAATCATCCGCCAGCTTCCTGATGAGTGCTTGATTTATTTTGGCGACACGCTGCGTTGCCCCTATGGGCCACGTCCACTGGCGGAGATCCGCCGTTATGCTATCGAGATCGCTATCTGGTTGGCAGGTCAGGGCGTCAAGCTGATCGTAATTGCCTGCAACTCGGCCACCGCCGCCGCCTTGGAATCCATCCAGCGTGAGTCGCCGGTACCGGTGATCGGGGTCATAGAACCCGGTGCCCGGGCTGCCGTACAAGCTAGCATTGCTCGTCGGATCGGGGTGATCGGCACCCATGCCACCGTCGACTCTGGCAGTTATGCCGAGGCCATCCGCAAACATGATGCCGGCATCACGGTCTTCTCCGCCGCTACCCCCCGCTTCGTGGAGATGGTGGAGCAAGGCTTGCGTCTTGACCATAACCCCTTGGAGCAGTTCATGGCACCGGTCAATTCCATCTATATCCGCCCGGCCTTCCAAGAGATCGCCCGTGACTACCTTGACCCTCTGCGGCGCTGTGGCATCGATACCTTGGTGCTGGGGTGCACCCATTACCCGCTGCTCCAGCCTTTGATATCCTCGATCATCGGGCCGCAAGTGCGTATCATCTCCAGCGCCGAGGAGACGGCTCGTGATGTTGCCGAGGCGCTTTTCAGGCGCGGTCAACTGGCGGCGGCTCATGCCCGCCCAATGCGTTCGGGCGATGCCGTCAAATACCGTTTTGTGACCACCGCCATTGATCCCAGTGAGTTTATGGATCTAGCTTCGGCTATTCTGGGCCGCCAAGTCGCATATCCTGAGCAGATCAGTGTCCGGGAGCTGGAACAGGGGATGCGTCGTTGGGAGCTAGGGCAGTCCGAAGCCCGTCCGTCCGTCTTCGAGAACACGGATTTGATAGATATGGCTCAGGCAGCTCATCCTGACTTGCCCCCGGAAGCCCAAGCTTCTTAAGACGAGCAGAAGGAGAGCAAAGTGTTATTGACGCAAAGATCCGAGGGGAGAACGGACGAGCAGCTGCGTTCGGTCAGTTTTCAGCGGGGCTATTTGAAGACTGCCTACGGATCCTGTTTAGTGAGCTTTGGAGATACCAGAGTGCTCTGTGCCGTCACCATCGATGATGCTTTGCCTGCTTGGCGCAAAGGCGGTGGTGCCGGCTGGATCACGGCAGAGTATGCGATGTTACCGGCCTCCACCGACCAACGTAGCCGTCGGGAACGCGGCGGTGTGCAGGGGAGAAGTGCTGAGATCCAGCGCCTTATCGGGCGCTCTTTGCGCTCGGCCTGTGATTTGCGATTGTTGGGCGAGTACAACGTCACAGTGGACTGTGACGTTATCCAAGCTGACGGCGGCACCCGCACCGCTGCTATTTGCGGTGCATGGGTGGCGCTGCACGATGCCCTAACGGTTTGGAAGTCTGCGGGCAAGCTCAAGGGCAACCCGCTGGTCAGCCAAGTAGCTGCGGTCAGTGTTGGCATGGTGGGTGGCAAGTTGTTGCTGGACCTTGACTACCATGAGGACAGCCGGGCGGAAATCGATATGAACTTGGTGATGAACGCCAACGCTGAATTCATTGAGGTGCAGGGTACTGGCGAGCGTCTGACTTTTGACAGGAAACGCTTGGATGCCCTATTGGACCTAGGCACTGTTGGCCTGTTGCAGCTACTGGATGCCCAGAGGGCAGCCTTGTTGGCCAATGATGCATTGCCTGGGGCACCGGAGGTCGGTGCAGGTTGTTAGCGGTGCAGGCAGTGATCGACAACGCCGCTGACAGCGCTACTGGCAGTATTGCCGACGCTGTCAGCAACATGCAAACCATCGTGGTGGCCACACACAATGCTGGGAAAGTCCCAGAGATCATAGCGGCGCTTGATCTTCCGGACACTAGGTTTTTAAGCCTTGCCGACCTAGGGCTCACAGATGAGGCAGCAGAGGTTGCCAAAAGCCTTGCCGGCAATGCTTGGATCAAGGCCGGCTTTGTCTTCTCCCGTACCCGGCAGGCGACGTTGGCCGATGATTCCGGCTTGGAGGTGGATGCCCTCGACGGTCTGCCAGGAGTGCGCTCAGCACGCTATGCAGGAGAGCGCGCCAGTGATGCCGAGAACTTGGAGAAGCTTCTCCAAGCCATGCAGGAGCTGCCTGACGAGCAGCGTCGTGCCCGTTTTGTTTGCGAGATCGCCTATGTGGCCGCTGATGGCTCGCAGCTTTCGGCACGGGGCGTTTGTGAGGGGCGTATCGCCCGCGAGCCACGGGGCGGCGGCGGCTTTGGCTATGACCCGGTGTTTATCCCAGACAACCCCGGTGATGGCCGCACCATGGCCGAGCTCAGCCCAGACGAGAAAAGCGCCATCTCGCATCGCGGCTTGGCCTTGCGGCAGCTGCGAGACAAGCTAGCTGCTTGTCGTGGTGCTGCACCCCGGGTTGCTTTGGCGGCCTTTGACTTCGACGGCACCCTGTTGGCCGTGGCCTCGCCGGTGCGACTGGTATTCCGCTTGCTGAGACTGCAGATGATGCCGCTCAGTGTTGGTTTTCAAGTTTTTTGGTGGGCGATCCGCTATAAGCTGCACTTGGCGGTGAATCAGGATCAAGTTCGACGCTATATCTATAGTGCCTTTGCCAAAACGCCAGCTGAGGTGGCCAGAAGGCTGATGGTCAAACTCTACTACGACAAGTTGAAGGCGCGTTTACGCCCCAAGGGAATGCAGGAGGTGGAATGGCAGCGGGGCGCCGGGCGGAAGATCATATTGATATCGGCCTCGTTCGAGCCTATTTTGGGGGTGCTGGCTGCAGAGTTGCGAGCCGATTTCTTTATCAGTACTGAGATGGAGGTGGTGGACGGCCGTTATACCGGGCAGGTGGCCGCAGTGCCACCGGAGGGGATCTACAAGCTGCTGCATCTTCAACACAAGGCAGATGCCGTTTACGGTGAGGGCAACTGGTACCTTGATTATGCCTTTGGCGATCACTTCAATGATGCCTACCTGCTATCCTTGGCGCTGCACCCAGTGGTCGTATCGCCTGACCGTGGCCTTGCGGCGACGGCTCGTGAGCTGTCTTGGGAAATTGCCGATTGGGACTAGGCCAGCGCTTCAGTCTACTGTCACCCATGCAACAATTTGGAAAACTACCCCGGAACTCTCGAAATTTCCCCCTGTGCAACCAGTCCTTTAGGCTCTATGATATATAGAGGAACCTGAGAGGATATGCTATGACTGAAAAACAGATGTTTGAGAATACTGACCCACAGGATTCCGGCTTTTTCCTGACCGCAGCACGCGAGGCGCTTGGTGCTGGGCAGGCTCGGCTGGCAATACATCTATATTGCGCTGCCTTTGAGCTAGACACCAATCAAGGGCAAGCTGCTGGCGAAGACGTGCTGAATGGATTGCGCGTGGCTTGGAACTTGGCCTGCGAGATGGGGGACCGCTCGACGGCTGAGTCTTTGTTAAACGAACTTGAGCCGTTTAACAGCCAAGAGCAAAACGCCCACGATCTTTTGCGCCTCCAAGGCTTGGCCATCGGCCAGTTGGAGGCGATAGGCATTTCCGGTGACGGCATCAAGGGCATGGCCGGAATCATGGCTGAAGCCTTGGGTGGAGCAGACCGGGAAGGCTTGATGGATGCGATCCGCTCAGCGCTGGATGCCGGCGGTCTGCAGCTGCCAGAGGATGACAGTGATGTTCAGGACATGCTAATGGCCGCAGTGGCTGTTGGCTCCCAAGATCCGGATAAGGCCGACGGCGAGAATCTCCAGGCCGTTACCGAGCGTGTCGAGCTGCCGCCGAAGCCTCAAAATGACGAAGGTGGCTGGCGCTTGGACTATAGCCACATTGTTGGCTTCCGCTTGGCCATGCAAAAAATGAAGGAATTCGGGTTCTTTGCCCAGGACGATGAGGCGGAGCGCCGTTTTGCCGAACGGATGGCCAATTTGCACGGTGTTTACCCGTTGGCGCTGTCAGAGCCGTTTTTGTTCATTGGGCCGGACAGTGGCGACTTGGAGTTCTTTGCCGAAGCCACGGCCAACGAGATCGGCAACCCGGTATTGCATATCAAGGCGGACATGGACGAGTTGGGCAATGGCTCGATTAAGCTGGCCGGCCCCTTCCGGCATCGCCTGTTTGGCGGCCCGCCTGATTTGAGCGACCTGCAGACCCCCTGTACTGTGATGTTGACCGGTTTGGACAGGCTGCAGCAGATATTCCACCACAGCAAGCGCGTTGCCAACTCTGAAGCACAGCATGGCTCACCGCCTTGGGAATCCGGCCAGCGCCGCAATATCCATATCGAGTTTGGCGCATATCTGCGTGAGCTTTTGTCTCGACCCGGTGTTTTTTTGATAGCTACCGCTGAAGACGGTTATCAAGTCTCAGATATGATTTTGGATATCGTTGGCATCATGCATGAGATTCGGGTGGACAACCCCGACGCTGATGAACGGCGGGCGGTTTGGGAGCGTTTTCGCCTCGGGCATGCCTCGTTTTCACATTTGGAAATGGATGATCTGGTCAAGTTCTCAGCCGGGCTGCCACGCAACTTGCTTTTCGGATGCGCCCAGGACGCGATCTATGCTGCCTATCGGGCATCGCTGCGGCAGGGAAACTTCCAAGAGGTCAGGATGAGCGACATTCTGAACCGCCTGTCGATTTTCGTCGACCGCGAGTCCGATGACTACAAGCAGATGGAGGATGCGGCGGTTCGGGAGTTCGGCAAGGAGCTTGATGACGAAAAGCTGTTCTAGGGGGTACCGATTAATCCCAAACTGCAGTCATTGACGGCTTGACCGGCAACCTTTGCCCTGATCAGCAGGATAAGGGTTGTGATTCGGGGGTCGTGTGGGACGGAATTGCGAGTTAACCGGCATCTCCCTAGGGAAGCACCGACTAAGCGTGAAAATGGCACTGGCTTTTCGTGTCCTATTTGTGCTGCCGCCGGACGGCGACATGGTGCAGATCATGCCACGCCATCTTGTAAGCAGGGCTCACCCCTTGCCCGCCCGGGCAAACATCATTTAACCGGTGTTTTCCTTGGGAGATGTGTTAGAATTTAAAGTCAATTGTTATCTATACGGTAGCAATACCTTGGGATGTCCATGGTAGGCCTGCTGAGATAGCAGCTTCGGTGTGGGCAGCAGATCAACAGTAGGTGACAACTGGGGGAGGTCAGTAGAGGAGATCAGCAGGTTTGGGAATTAGATGGCAGTAGACATATCACGTAGGACAGATTATGCAATTCGGCTGATTGCCGCGTTGATTCAGAATGAAGGCCGCCCGCTTTCAGTGCGCAAAGCGGCCGCTCAGAACGAAGTCCCCTACGCTTTTGCTCGGAACATCCAGCATAATTTGGTGCAGGCCGGCTTGGTGCACTCGGTGCGTGGTGCCTATGGGGGGATGCTTCTGGCTGTTGACCCGGCAGAGCTGACCCTCTTCCGCTTAATCGAGGCGGTGCAAGGCCCCCTGAGCGTCGCAGTTTGCGCCTATGATGAGAGCTGGTGCTCGCGTCATCGGCTCTGCCAGTTTCATAAGGTGTGGGAGGGAGCCAATGCCCTTCTGCGTGACTATTTGGATTCGGTTAGTATCCAACAGTTGCTGGATGGCAAGAAGCCCTATATTAGCGGGGGAAGTGCCGAGTTATTGTAAGGCTTCATCATTGAAGGTTCCGGTCGTGATGACCGTAGTTCGGGTACAATTCAGAGCGCCCATATATGGTTTTTTTATGTATTTCTATTCAAACGATTGCGGAGTCGATGCGGGAATGTTATGATACTTGGCGGATCGCAATTAATCAGCGGTTCGGAACTGCCTTGAAAGGGGTCTGGGGAGATCGTGAAGAGCTTAGGCTAGAAGGTGCGCGCTATGCTGTCAGAGAAATTGAGGTGTCGTTTTGGCACCCACCCCAAGAGAGGCAACAACGATCTTTTGACGCTGATGGCATTATTGTTCGGTTCTATGCTGGCTGCCGTTGCGTTTCTTTCCGGATATCTAAAGGCAGGGTCACCTTAAAAATCATATAGGGCTGTTTCATCTTGTTGCCCCGAAAGGGCAAAAGACAACGGTACATGTGTCCTGCCAGCTCTCCTCCTCCCCCCTCTCCCCATTCCTCTGGACTTGGCAGGACACATGTGCCGTCGTCTTTTACCTCGCACTATTATACAATAGCGGCATGGACAATCTCTTCACTACTCAGCAAAAGGCGACACTTTTCCAAGTAGCACCGCTCGCGGTGCGTATGCGTCCGTGCAATTTGGACGAGCTTGTCGGCCAAAGCCAAGCGGTGGGCGCTGGCACTTGGCTGCGCAGCGCCATTGAAAACGACCGGCTTTCCTCGATTATCATCTTCGGGCCGGCAGGTACTGGCAAGACCACGTTGGCGCGGATCATCGCGTCTGTCACTCATGCCAACTTCCGGGAAGTCTCGGCGGTCAGCGGCGGGGTTGCTGACTTGCGGCAGGTGATCGAGACGGCCACCCTAGACCTGACGCTCTCTGGAATACGAACTATCCTTTTTGTCGATGAGATCCACCGTTTTTCCCGTTCGCAGCAAGATGCCTTGCTGCATGCGGTGGAGGACCGAGTGCTGGTGCTGATTGGTGCCACTACCGAAAACCCCTTTTTTGAGGTGAACACGGCACTGCTCTCCCGATCCCGGGTGATTGAGTTTTATGAGTTGAGTGATACTGATATCGAGGCTGTGGTACATGCCGCTCTGATTGATGAACGCGGCCTGAAATCGGCTTTTACCATAACACCAGAGGCCTTGCGGGCAATTGTCACTCTTAGCGGCGGTGATGCTCGGGCGGCGCTGAGCATCCTCGAGATGGCCTGTGATGTGGCCGCCGCCGATGCTCTAGATGAGGTCGGTATCGAACAGGTGCGTGATGCTAGCCCCGGACGCCAACTGCCGTATGACAAAAACGGTGATGTTCATTATGACGTGATCTCGGCCTTCATTAAAAGCATGCGCGGCAGTGACCCGGATGCGGCGGTCTACTGGCTGGCACGGATGATCGAAGGCGGGGAGGACCCCAAGTTCATCGCCCGGCGCATTCTGATCTTCTCCAGCGAGGACGTGGGCAACGCTGACCCTCAAGCCTTGCTTGTCGCAGCTGCGGCATTCAAGGCCGCCGAAAGCATCGGCTACCCCGAATGCCAGATAAACCTGTCTCAGGCTGCCATTTATATGGCACTTGCCCCAAAGTCGAACTCGGCGGTGACGGCGATTATGGCAGCCCGGGGCGAGGTTTCCAAAGGCCCTTTGCGAGCAGTGCCCAACCACTTGCGCGACCGGCACCGGCCTAGGGCCGAGAACTATCCTCGCTACCGCTATCCCCATTCCGACGAACGTGGCTTTGTCGAGCAGCAATACCTGCCGGATGGCTTGGAGCGGGGTGCCTTCTATGTGCCGGGCGAGCGTGGCTGGGAGGCTTATCGTAGCGAGGCGGTTGAACGCGACCGCCAAGAACAGGGTGATTGATCGGTGTCACTTCAAGAAAGTGTCGATCAAAGCCCGAAGTCTGCTATCATTGTAGCAATGTCTCACTGTTCGTTTTGGAGGACTTGGGTATGATTACTGAAGATATCCTGAGAATGATCCTGATGGCTTCGGGCGCTTTGCTGTTGTTGGCGCTGGTGGTTTTTGTAGTTGAGCTTGTTCGCACGCTTTCCCGGGTGCGCAAGACCATCGACGAACTGCAGCCCACTGTGGAGAAGGTCAATGGTGCGATTGAGGCTTTAGAACCGGCCTTGAAACGTGTTGATCCCCTAATGGAGCGAGTGTCATTGACGGTGGATGCCCTGAATTTGGAGCTGATGCGAGCGGACCAGATCCTGGCTGACATATCGGATGTCACCAATACGGCATCAGGAACTGTGAAAAAGGTGTCGAACATCGCCGATGCGCCGTTGAGCTTGCTGACCTCGGCCACTGACAAGGTACGCAATATCTTTGCTGCCAAGAAGGGCGAAAAAGGCTTTAAAAACTCCCTGAAAGCGGCAGAGGCGACTGCCGTGGACGAGGCCGCTTTGGCTGCTGGCGAGCTTGGTGCGGGCGCCACTGTCAGCGAGTCTGATGCTGTCTCGGCTGTTGCCGGTTGGCCTGAGACTGTCACTGGTGAACCCGAGTCTGCCGCTGCCGCAATCGCTGGTAAGCGTGAAGCTGCCCCTGCTGTTCCGGCATCTGCTGGCGAGCCTGCGGCGGCAGCCGCGGTTGCCGCTGCTGTCGCGGCGGCTGGCGCGTCCTTGTCGGCCACTGTTGTCGGCACGACCGCGTCTGAAGAGCAGTCCGTCCCTGCGAGCCCACGCATGCCCGGCTTTGAGGCACATCTCAGCGATGAGGCTTCAGAGGCTGCGACATCCGTAGAGGCTGCGACTGCTGCGGAGGCTGCGACTGCTGCGGAGGCTGCGACTGCTGCGGAGGCTGCGACTGCTGATGATGATGTGCCAGCAGAGATAGCCTCGGCAGTCAGAGAAGTGGTTGAGGAGTCGAATGCTGTCAGCACCGCCACAGGGAATGCTGCGGCCGCTGCCGTAGAAGGGCGCTCAGCGGCCTCTCTGGCCGTTGATGACACAGTGGCACCGTTCTCGCAGGATGCGGTTGACGATGCCGCCAAGTCAGAGTCGACCGAGCCCACTCGCGTCCAATGGCCATTCTGAGCACGGTTGGCTAATGCCTATATACAAAGAAAGCGAGCCTTGTGAGAAGCAGTGAACTGAGAGAGAAATTCCTAGCCTTCTTCGAGTCTAAGGGCTGTAAGCGGCTGCCCTCCAGCTCGCTTATTCCTGATGATCCCTCGATGCTTTTGACCAGTGCCGGTATGGTGCAGTTCAAGCCTTGGTTTTTGCAGCTCAAGCAGTTGGAGGTACCCTATATTGGCACCACCACGGTGCAGAAGTGTGTGCGCACCACAGACATCGACATCATCGGCACCACCGGCAGGCACCTCTCCTTCTTCGAGATGCTCGGCAACTTCAGCTTCGGTGCCTATTTTAAACAGGAGATGTGTACTTGGGCCTTGGAGTTTTCTACCGAAGTTTTGGGCTTTGATTTCAGCAAGCTGTATTTTACGGTCTATCTTGACGACGATGAAACCATCGGTATCTGGGAAGCGCTGGGTGTCCCGCCCAGCCACATCACGCGGCTGGGCGAGGCGGATAACTTCTGGCGCGCTGGCCCGACCGGACCTTGTGGGCCTTGCAGCGAGCTGTATTACGACCAAGGCCCAGAGGTCGGTTGTGGCAGCCCGGACTGCGCTCCTGGCTGTGATTGCGACCGCTTTTTGGAGTACTGGAACTTGGTGTTCACCCAGTTCGATGCCCAAGAAAACGGCAGCTTGGTGCCACTGCCGAGGAAGAACATTGATACCGGCATGGGCTTGGAACGCACTGTTGCCATCTTGCAGGGTGTCCAGAGTAACTACGAGACAGATATCTTGCGTGGCCTAGTTGCTGTTGGCGAGCGCCTGAGCGGTCGGAGCTATGGCTTTGGTGGTAACGACGATTTATCGTTACGGATTTGCGCCGACCACTCCCGGGCGGTGACTTTCATGATCGGCGACGGCATCCTGCCGTCTAACGAGGGACGTGGCTATGTTTTGCGCCGCCTGTTGCGTCGGGCGATGATGCACGGACAGCGGTTGGGCATTGAGATGCCGTTCCTCAGCCATTATGTCCAGTTGGTGATAGCGGAAATGGGCGGTGTTTATCCGGAGATCAGTGAGAACCAAGCGCTGATTGAGCGGGTGGTGCTGGCCGAGGAGGAGCGTTTTGCAGCTACCTTACGGCTTGGCCAGAGCTACTTGGAGGCCGAGTTGGCGGCACTGGCGCAGGATGGTAGCGTAGCGTCTGCCAGCGGCTTTGGCAAGGTTGGCGAGGTCGGCGCTAATGCTGCGGATGAACGGGCATCTGGCGTGCTTGACGGGCGGGTGGCCTTCGAGCTGCACGACCGCTACGGCTTCCCCATCGACTTGACGGTGGAGATTGCCGCCGAACAGGGGTTTGCCGTCGACCGTGACGGCTTCGATGTCTGTATGCGGCAGCAGCGTCAGCGGGCGCGGGATGCTGTGAAGGACGATGCCTGGGGCAGTGTCGGTGGTGTGTTCACGGACATTGCCGCCAGTTGCGGCCAGACTTACTTCGAGGGCTACGAACGTGGCCAAGCTGATGCCACGGTGCTGGCCATCGTGGTGGAGGCCGATGGCCAGGCCTGTCGGGTTTTGGAGATTGGTGCTGGCCAGCAAGCGCAACTGATATTGGACCGTACACCGTTTTACGGTGAGATGGGCGGCCAGATCGGTGACAGCGGCACCATCAGTGCGCCCGGCAGGGAAACAGCCGCCGGAGTTGCTGGAGATACTGGTGATGCCGGGGATATTGGTGGTGCGCTCGGGGTACTTTTCAAGGTTACTGACACCCAAGTGCACGAACAGGTCTACGCCCACTGCGGCACGGCCGAGGGGCGGATAGCGGTCGGCGACCAGGTGCATGCAGCCATCGATGTGCTGCGCCGCGAACGCATTGAGCGCAACCATACCGCCACTCACCTGTTGCATTACGCGCTACAGCAAGTGCTGGGCAGCCATGTCAAGCAGGCCGGCTCCTTGGTGGCACCGGAGCGTCTGCGCTTTGACTTCACTCATTTTGAGCCGCTGACAGCCGAGCAGTTAGAGGCGGTCGAGGATATGGTGAACCGCTTGATCATGGCGGACAGCCCGGTCAGCTCTTACCAGACCAGTCTCGATGAGGCACGCTCGTCTGGCGTCACAGCTCTATTCGGGGAGAAGTATGGCGACCGGGTACGGGTGCTCCAGGCCGGCTCGGAGTCCCGCGAGCTTTGCGGCGGTACGCATGTTCGGCATACTGCTCAGATCGGTTTTCTGAAAATCACCGCTGAGTCTTCGGTGGGCGCCTCGATGCGCCGCATCGAGGCCGTGACCAGCTTTGACGCCTTGGAGTTCGTGAAGCGCGAAGAACGTGAGCTGCATGCTGCAGCAACGCTGCTGAAGGCGAGAACGTCGGATGTGGCCGAGCGCATCGAGGCCTTGCAGGGGAAGTTACACGAGATGGAGGCTAGCTTAAAGGCCGAGCGTTGGGCGGCATTGAGCGACAGCGCCGATGGGCTGTTGGCCGCGAAGGTCGACGGGGTTGGCTACTTGCTGGTAATCAAGCAGTTGGACGGCTTGGAAGTAGATGAGATGCGCGCCGTCTGGGACCGTCTGCGCCAAGAGGCGCATGCATCTGGCGCTGCCTCTGCCGATTCTGCCGGGCTTGCCCTAGTGCTTGGCGGTGTTACTCCGGCTGGTACACCGCTGCTGCTGGCAGCGGCCAACGATGCCGCTATCGCCCAAGGTTTCAATGCTGGTGGCCTGATCAAGCAGATTGCCCCGCTGGTAAAGGGCGGCGGCGGCGGTCGTCCGAACATGGCCCAAGCCGGCGGCAAAGACCCAGCGGGTCTGCCCCAAGCCTTAGAGGCGGCTCGCAGCTTGCTAGTTCCGATTTAAGGGCAAGCAGAGGATACAGGGATCGACGTGGCATCTCCAGACCATAGACAATACGAATCATCGGGTACGGCTGTTTGACAATACTTATGTCTGGAAACATTCGGGCTGATGCGATAGTATAAATAGCGCTCAGGCCTCGGTCACGTATTGATGATGGTTTGTTTGGCCGGGTCTTCGGACCCTTAGCGGGTTTTGCGTAGCAGTGTAGTAGGTAGTAGCGTAGCAAGCACAGACATCCCCCGTAAGGGGATTGCGTGCTGTTAGAGCAGAAAGGAACCAGGGTCATCCAGTGGCTTCAGTAGACATTGCCTTCATCCATGCTCCTGCTATCTTTGATTTTCGCCAGCGTGCCATTCTTTATGCCCCGCTGGCCAGTGTCTCGCGTCGCTCACCGATCTGTGAGGTGTATCCGCCTGCCCTGACCCAGATAGCTGAATACCTTGAACGCACGGCGTTCTCTACGGTGCTGGTCAACATGGCCGTGCAGATGCTGATGAGGGCAAACCTCGACCCGACGCGCTTCTTGTCGCAGCAGACCAGCAAGCTCTTTATCTTGGACATGGAGAGCGTAAGCTCCGTTCAGGGCACCTTGGAGGTCGCCCGCATCCTGAAAACCCTGCATCCGCGTACCCCTTTGCTGATGTTCGGCAACGCTGTCAGCGTCTATCGCCAAGAGCTGATGGAGCGGCGCCACGTTGACTATGTGCTTTCCGGGGACAGTATCGAAGAGCCCCTGCGCCTGTTGGCCGAGCGGATTGTGCTGAGCGAGAAGGTTTGGTCAGACATCGGTGACCTGGACGATATCCCCAACCTCTCCTGGAAGGACAGCAGCGGCCGTATCGAGCATAACCCCATCAGCTGGGTGCCCGGCAACTTGGAGGCTTTGGCCTTCGACCACGCCTACCTTCTGAAAAGCATGGGCAGACGGCAGAATGTGGCCACCTTGATTCCCAACCGGTCATGGCTCTCGGCTCCAGAAAGCCCGGTGGTGCTTTGCCGCGGTTGCAACCACAACTGCATTTGTTGCCCACGCTCTTATACCGCCAACTACCTCTACCAAGGGCGGCGGCGCAGCGCTTGGGCTGACCCGGAGTGCTTGGCACGTGACCTCACTCAGTCAGCACATCACTTCTCAGGTCCGCTACGTCTGATGGGGGATATTCCCCAAGCCGGCGAGGTGTACACCGAGCGTCTGCTAAAAGCGCTGGGCAAGGGTCTAAACGACCCGGTCGAACTGGAGCTGTATACGCCTCCGGATGATGCCGAGCGGCTGTTCAAACTGTTTGACAGGGCATTTTCCAACTGGAGCCTGAGGCTTAGTGCTGTTAGCCATGACGAGCAGTTGCGGGCAGATTACGGCAAGCCTTACAGCAACCAACAGCTGACCGCTGCCATCCGCAGCGCCTTGGCCACAGGCTGCAGAAACATCGAGTTGCGGTTCCTGAATGGCATTCCCCAGCAAACACGGGAGAGCATACTGCAAACCACGGAATGGCTGCGCGGCCTACGGGAACAGCTGGGCTGTGATGCCCGGCTGCGCCCGAGTGTGCGAGTGATGGCGCCTTTCCTGCCAGCCGGATCAATTGCCGCTGATAACCCGGAGAGCTTCGGCTACCGGTTGCGGGCCACCAAGCTTGACGACCTCAGCCGACGCTTGCTTCTGCCCTCTTGGAAGTATGCATTGAACTACGAGTCGGAAAGCCTTTCGGCCGATGATTTGGTGGAGTCGGACTATCGTCTGCGTATCGATCTTAACCGTTTGGAGGCCGAGCTGGGGGTGTTGGATGAGGATGCTGCCCAAACAGCAAACATCCGGCTGCATACGGCTTTGGAGCAGTCGCGGAGGCTAGACGAGATCATCCGTCAGCACCGTGGGGCCTCGCCGCAGGTGGCGCGGGAGAGGGCGGCTGCGGTGAATGCATTGAAGGAGGAGCTAGACGAGCTTTCCGACTTGAAGGTGCCAGGCACTGCTCGTAAGGCATTATCGGCTGCTTCTTCTGCTGACGAGCGTTTTAACCCGCTACAAGGCACCGCCAAGCGCCTTGGCCAAGGTTTTGAGGTGCTGAAGTGGCAGATAGGGTCAGGGATAGGGGGTTTGCGTTCGGGCACCCCGGCACGCAGCGACCTCAACCACCCTCGACAGCAGCATGACCCGGCCTACCTCAGCCCAAGGCAGTAGGCGGCGAAGAGCGGCACGGCTTTGCCCGCCTTGCCCTATAATCTATATGGTTTGCTTTGAAGTCGGCTTTGGCAACGCATCGGAACGGGTGCGTGTCCAAAGCGGGCTGTTTTTTGGAATCTGGAGGCTAAGATGTTACTGGTCGCACGTTATGTACTGCCTGTCAGCTCTTCACATATCGAGAACGGTGCAATCTATGTCAAGGATGGCTGCATTGCCGATGTCGGCACTGCCACCAAGCTGAGGATGCGCTATCCTGACGAGCCAACCCGAGACTTCGGCATGGCTGCGCTGATGCCCGGATTCGTCAACGCCCATTCGCACTTGGAATACGCCGCCTTCCGTGGCTTGATCCATGATGCGCCCTATGCTGCTTGGAAGATACTGCTCTCTGAAAAGGAGCGGGTCTTCAATTCTGATGATTGGCGCGACAGCGCTCTGCTTGGCGCCTTGGAGACGGTGCGCTCCGGCATCACCACCATCGCCGACATTACCGTTACTGGAGCCCCTCTGCATGCGGCCAAGGCCGTTGGCCTACGCGGCACTTTCTACCGCGAGGTGGGGACGATGGAGAAAAACGAGGTGTCCAAGGTGCTGGCGGAGGCCTACGCCGACATCGAGGAATGGCGCTCGGTGGCCACTCAGGGCTATCAGCGTATCGGCATCGCCCCCGAGGCTCTTTACACCTGTCATCCTGTGGTCTTCCAGCAGATCAGCGAGTACGCTCAGGATGGTACACCGGTGGCTTGCCACTTGGCCGGCTCGCAGGAGGAGTACGACTTCATCCGTTACGGCTCATCGCCTTTCTCGGTACACTCCACAGAGCAAGAGCGAGGCTACGGTATTGACATGCCGCCTTGGCTGGCCACCGGCACCTCGCCGGTGCGCTACATCCTGAATTGGGGGCTGTTCGATGTACCCAATTTGTTGGCGGTACACTGTGTGCATGTTGACGATGAGGACATCGAGTTTTTGGAGCAATACAACGTGGCCGTGGCGGTCTGCACACGCTGCAACGCCCAGCTTGGGATGGGCGTGGCGCCAGTGGCCAAGTTCGTCAAGGCGGGGCTGCGCATCGGCCTGGGCACGGACTCGCCGGCAGCCATCGATACCATGAACCCCTTGGCCGAGATGCAGATGACATTGCTGCTACAGCGAGCCTTGAACAAGCGTTCCAACTTCCTAACAGCCACCCAGATGATCAATTTTACAACGCTGGGAGCCGCCCAAGCGCTGGGGATTGACGACCAAGTGGGGTCGCTGGAAAACGGTAAGCGGGCAGACATCATCGCCTTGGACCTCTCGCACTCCTCGCAGGCTCCGACGCACGACCCGAACTCGGCCATCGTCCATACCGTCAGCTCATCGAACATCCTGATGACGATGGTTGGCGGCGATGTGCTTTACGACGGTGCCCATCAACACCAAGTTGATGTGGACAGGGTCTTTGCCCGGGCAGAAGAGATGCGTTTGAAGCTAAGGGGATAACGGCATGG
This sequence comes from Actinomycetes bacterium, assembly GCA_009787085.1. Taxonomy (GTDB): domain Bacteria; phylum Actinomycetota; class Coriobacteriia; order Coriobacteriales; family UBA8131; genus WRGR01. The sequence goes on along the minus strand of WRGR01000046.1, from coordinate 20,740 downwards.
CCAAGAGTAAGGGATCGTCTGGAAAGAAGGGTGGCCCGCCCTCGAAAGAGAAGGCTCGTGTCACACAGGTAGCCCCTGGGCATGACGGTGTTCGGAAGCTGCCCTTGCACAAGAGGATCGTTCTGATCATAATCAGTGCGGTATTGGCCATCGGCTTGATGCTGCCGATGGCTGGCATTGCCACTGCCAGTTGTTCTTCGAAAAGCCCAGCCGATGGCAACAACCCGGATGCCAGCCAGCAGGATGCAGGTCTTTCTGATCAGCAAGTTCCAATTACAGATGGTGTCCAATGATGGATGCTGTTTTCGGCGCACAGGAGAGGTGAAGACAGACTTTGTTCGGCCTTGGTGGAACAGAAATAGCGATAATCTTGATTTTCGGTTTCCTGATTTTTGGGCCGGACAAGCTTCCCGGTATCGCCCGTACTGTCGGGCGGGTCATCCGCCAGTTCCGCAATGCCCAAGCTGAGGTGAATAGGGTGATCAAAACCGAGGTTTATGATCCCATTAAAGACTTGGAGCCGCTGGTCAACCCGTTTGCCGGTCTTAGCTTGGATGGCCTTACGAAAGATACCGACGAGACCGTTGGCCAGACAGATGCGGTCACTGGCCCGCTAAGCGAAGGCGGTGCTGCTGAGGCAGGCGGGGAGAAGGCCAAGCCTAGTCCGGACCAGCTGAAGGCAGCTGTTAGGCGTGAGGCAGAGAAAAGTCGCCAGAAGGCTGAGAAGGCTGCTGCTGCTGGAGCCGCCGCCGTTGGGGTCTGTGCCGCTGATACCGCCGAGGGCGCAACCATTGCCACCGCAGATGTTGCCGAGAAGGCTTCTAAGGAAAGCTTCGCCGAGCGCCGGGCGCGTTTGGAGCGCGAGCATGCCGAGCGCGTGTCCAGTGAGCGGAGAGAGGCGGAATCAGGCGCAACAAAAGCGTCCGATTCCGAGTAAGCGGCCAGAGCCATGCCTATCGGACCGGCAAAAATGCCCCTTTTTGACCACTTGAGTGAGCTGCGGCGGCGGCTGACAGTGTCTGTAGCTGCCCTGGTCCTTGCTGCCTGCGGTCTTTACTTTGTTGCGCCGGAGTTGATTTACATCCTTGTCCGCCCGATCTTGGAATATATCACCAAGCCAGAGATAACCCCCTTGTTGGTCAATGCTACCTCGCTGCACGAACATCAAGTCTTAAACTTCAGTGATGTCTTCGGGGCCTTTGCTCTGCGTTTCAAGGTGTCGCTGGTCTTCGCCCTCTTCGTCACCTCGCCGGTTTGGATTTGGCAAGTGCTCGGCTTCTTCAACCCGGCTTTGCGGCCCAATGAGCGCAAGTGGGTGATCCCTACCTTCTTTGCTGCCATTGCCCTGTTTTGCCTAGGGGCGGTCTTTTGCTACTTGGTGATCCTTGACCCCGCCTTCCAATGGCTGATCGCCCAAGCCGAGGATGTCGGCCACGTACTGCCCTTCGCCGATGCCTATGTCAACACCATACTGCTTTTCGAGATCGGCTTCGGAGTGGCTTTCGAGTTGCCCTTGGTGGTCTTTTATCTCACTGTTTTCAATATCATCCCCTACAAGAAGCTGCGGGCCTCTTGGCGGGTGGTCTATGTGGTGCTGATGGTGGTTTCGGCCGTCGTTACCCCGGATGCTAGCCCGATCACCATGATACTGATGTTCGCCGCAATGACTGCGCTTTATGAGGGGTCGTTGTTTATCTCCCGGCTGGTGCTGCGACGGCGCATGGCACGCTTGGAGGCCGAGGCCGAAGACGGGTATAAAGACGAGTCAGAAGACGATGCGGAAGGGCAATGACCGGCGGCGATGCATGAGTTCTCGTTGATGGCCAGTGTGCTGGAGCAGGCAGAGGAAAGCGCCCGGGCGGTCGAAGCGCTGCGCATTACCTCGATACGCTTGGTCATCGGCACGATGAGCGATGTGCTGCCAGAGGCGATGGAGTTCGCTATGGAGGCTTTAAGCCCTGGTACCATGGCTGAGGGCAGTGCGCTGTCGATAGAGTTGCGCCAGCCGCGCTCTCGCTGTTTGGCCTGTGGGATGGAGTTCGACCATGACCGCTACCACCGCACCTGCCCGGCTTGCGATGCCTTGTCCTGCGAGCTGATCTCTGGTCGTGAGCTGTATATCGACTTTATAGAAGTAGAGAATGATGCGGAAAGCAAGCAATGATGCGAATTGAGGTAACCTGTGCAAATTGAGATGTCTCAGCCCATTCTGGCGCATAACGACCGTCAGGCTACTGCCAACCGTGAGCGGCTGGCTGCTCACCACGTCTATCTGCTTGATTTGATGGCCTCGCCCGGAGCTGGTAAGACCTCCACTATCCTAGCGACTATCGAACGGCTGGCCAAGCGTTTCAATGTCGCGGTGATCGAAGGCGACATCGCTTCGGATGTCGATGCCCAGAAGGTCAAAGCCGCCGGTGTGCCAGCAGTGCAGATCAACACGGGTGGTGCCTGCCATCTGGAGAGCGCCATGATAGCCCGGGCCTTGGATGCCCTGGATTTACAGGCGCTTGACCTGATCATTGTGGAGAACGTTGGCAACTTGGTCTGTCCCACCGAGTTCGACCTCGGGGAGAACGCCAAAGTGATGATCCTTTCGGTGCCGGAAGGCGACGACAAGGCCCTGAAGTATCCGGCTATCTTCGAGATCTCCCGGGCAGTGGTGCTGAACAAGGTAGACACCATGCCGGTTTTCAACTTCGACGAGCAGGCTTTCTTATCCTCGGTTGCCGCCTTGAACCCCCAGGCACCGGTCTTTGCCCTCAGCGCCACCAGTGGCCAAGGCGTTGATGCTTGGTGCGAATGGCTTGCCAAGCAGATGCAAAGCGTTGTAGGATAACGATAGGATAACGAAAACAAGAACTGATGAAAGGTTGTTTTTAGTGCACCTAGTGATAACTGAGAAAAACGATGCGGCAAAAAAGATCGCCGAGCTTTTGGCCAACGGTCTGGCCACGGTCGACAAAGTCTACGACACGCCGGTCTACCGCTTTCAGCGGGATGACGCAGAATGGGTGGCCATTGGGCTGCGCGGCCATATTCTGGCACTGGATTTCCCTATCCAACTGATCTACCGCAAAAGCCGGGGCTGGTCGGCGCTCGATGAGCACGGTGAGCTGTTGGCGGCGAGCATCCCTGACGGGCTGGCCAAGCCGCCCTTTAAAAAGCGTAAGCCCTTTTTGGAAGACGGTGTTGATCTCAAAGGCTGGAAGTTGGATGCGCTTCCCTATCTGGTGTATTCACCGTTGGTCAAGACACCGGCGGAGAAGGGCATCATCCGGTCATTGAAGAACTTGGCGGCTAAGGCCGAAAGCGTGGTGATCGCTACCGACTACGACCGTGAGGGCGAGCTGATCGGCGCCGACGCACTGGCCATCGTTCGCGAGGTGGCACCGGATATTCCAGCTACCCGGGCGCGCTACTCGGCTTTCTCCAAAGCGGAGATCAGCCAGGCCTTTGCCGGGCTGAGCGAACTGGACTTCGCCTTGGCCGCAGCCGGTGAGTCCCGCCAGTGGATCGATCTGATCTGGGGTGCGGTGCTGACCCGCTACCTGACCCTTGCGCGTCTCTCCGGATTTGGGCGGGTACGCCCCTCGGGGCGGGTGCAAACGCCTACCTTGGCACTGATCGTCGCCCGCGAAGATGAGCGCCGAGCGTTTGTGCCTGAAGATTACTGGCTGGTCAAAGGGCGTTTTGATGCCGCTTGCGAGCGCTTTGAGGCCTCGGCGGCTGCCGTTGGGGACGACTCCAACGGCCAAGCCTTCGAGGCTGGGCATGCCAAAGACCGCTTCAAGGTCGAAGCCGAAGCCGCTGCGGTGATGCAGCAGATCGAAGGGGCAGATACCGCGACGGTCAGCACCATCGAGACCAAACAGCGCCGGGTGCCGCCGCCGACCCCCTTCAACACCACCGCCTTGCAAGCGGCGGCAGCCGCTGAGGGCTTAAACCCCGGGCGTTGCATGCGTATTGCCGAGTCGTTGTACATGGCCGGCTTGATCTCTTATCCCCGTGTTGACAACACGGTCTATCCGGCCTCTCTGGACTTCAAGGACAGTCTGCGGATGTTGGCTGCTGTGCCAGTCTACGCCGCCTACGCTCAACAGCTGCTGAAACAGCCGCAGCTCAAGGCCACTCGGGGCAAGACCGAGACCACCGACCACCCGCCGATCTACCCCACTGGCGCCGGTGATATGGACAGGCTGCGTCCTGAGGAGTGGAAGCTTTATAACTTGGTGGCCAGACGGTTTATGGCCACGCTTTCTGCGGCGGCCGTGGTAGAGGGCACCAAGGTCGGCTTGGACGTGGCCGGCGAGGTTTTTGTCGCCCGCGGCGATGTGCTGGTGAGCCCCGGCTTTCGTGGCATCTACCCTTATGGCTTGAAGAAAGACGAACAGCTGCCGCGTTTGCAGACCGGCCAGCAGATCGCCTTCTGTGGCGCCACCATGGAACACAAGCAGACCGAGCCACCGGCTCGCTACTCGCAGGGCCGCTTGATCCAGCAGATGGAGAAGCTCGGGTTGGGAACCAAGTCCACCCGTGCCTCGATCATCGAGCGGTTGATCGAAGTGCGTTATGTGGTCGGTGATCCACTGGAGCCGACTGCCCTAGGACAAGCGGTGGCCGAGGCGCTGGGGCGCTTTGCGCCGCCGATCACTACCCCGGAAATGACCGCCAACCTAGAGGAGGAGATGAGCTCCATCGCTGCCGGCGGCAGCGACCGCGATGCGGTGGTGGGGCATTCCCGCCGCCTTTTGGCCGACATCATGGAAGAGCTGATCCCCGCCAAAGACGAGGTGGGGGAGGCATTAAGCGATGCCGTGACGGCCGATGCCCGGGTTGGTGCCTGCCCGGCCTGCGGCAAGGACCTGTTGTTGAAGAGCTCGGCCAAAACCCGTGGCAACTTCATCGGCTGCTCCGGCTGGCCGGAGTGCGAGGTGACGTACCCGGTTCCCCAGGGCCGCATTGAGTCGGTGGAGGAGCTCTGCCCGACCTGCGGCAAGCCACAGGTCAAAGTGACCCCCTTCCGCTCCAAGCCGCTATTGCACTGCGTTGACCCCCTCTGTACTACCAACTTCGAACCCGACCTGCCCATCGGCAGCTGCCCGACCTGTGCTGCTGCAGGCCAAGAAGGCGGCGTGCTGATCGCCCAGAAAAATCCGCGTACTTTGAAGCGCTTCGTCCGCTGCACCAACTACGAAACCTGTGACACATCCTACCCGTTGCCGCAACGCGGCAAGCTGACGGCTACGGATAAAGTCTGTGAGGCCTGTGGTGCCCCTCATGTGGTGGTGCAGACCTATCGCGGGCCTTGGGAGCTTTGCCCTAACCCGAACTGCCCTCAGAACCTGGAAAGAGCTGAGGCCAAGGCCGCCGCCAAGCCCAAGGCCAAGGCCGCCGCCAAGCCCAAGGCCAAGGCCGCGGCCAAGCCCAAGGCCAAGGCCGCCGCTAAGCCCGCAGCCAAGGCCGCAGCCAAGCCCAAGGCGGCCAGCAAAACGGCGAGCAAGGCCAAAACGGCGGCCAAGCCCAAAGTAGCCGCAAACGATCAGGCTGCCGACGAGGCACCATCTGCCGACATGGCTTGATGTTGTTTGCTTGGTCGGCTTATAGCCAATGCCTGTGAACCCAAAGAAGAAGGAGAAGGTGATGCGCCTCATGGATCCAGTTTGGATGACCCTCCCTAAGATCAGTGTGATCGGTGCCGGCAACGTTGGCGCCACTACCGCCCAGTTGCTGCTGGAGCGCGGTTTGGCCAACGTGGTGCTGATCGACATTGCCGACGGCTTGGCACGTGGCAAGGCGCTGGATCTGCTGCACATGAAGGCGGCGGAGGGCTTTGCGCCCCGGGTTTTCGGCAGTGGTGAATACGCTGATGCTAAGGACAGCGATATCGTCATTGTCACTGCTGGCGTGCCGCGCAAGCCGGGCATGACCCGCGAGGACCTGCTCACGGTGAACGCTGGCATTGTCCGCTCGGTGCTTGACGGCTGCCTGGCCGTTGCCCCCAATGCCCTTTACCTGCTGGTCACCAACCCTTTGGATATTATGGTCAACTTGGCTTTCGGCTACGCCGGCCTTGGCCCCGCCCGCCTTTTCGGCATGGGCGGCGTTTTGGACTCGGCGCGCTTCGCCCACTATATCGCGGCGCGCTGTGGCTGCGAACCGACAGACGTCGAAGCGCTGGTGATCGGCGCCCACGGCGAGGCGATGCTGCCCTTGCCGCGCCTGGCCAAGGTGGCGGGTGCGCCGCTGGCCGAGCGCTTGAGCGCCGCAGACATTGCCGCCGTGGTCAAGGACACCGTCAACGGTGGTGCTGCCGTGGTCGAGATGCTCCAGACCGGTTCGGCCTTCTATGCCCCCGCCGCATCCATTGCTGCCATGGTCAGCGAGGTGCTGTGTCCCAGCGGCAAGGTGCTCTCTGTTTGTGCCCGCCTGCAGGGGGAATACGGTATTGGCGGCATCAACTTAGGGGTTCCAGTGCGCCTTGGCTCCGAGGGAATCCGTGAAATCGTCCAGCTGGAGCTGGAAGACACGGAGCTGCAAGCGCTGCGCCAGGCGGCAGCAGCCACCAAAGAGCAGCTCGCGCAGCTGGCCTGATCAGCGGTTCTTAGCCTAGTCAGTGCTTCCCTAGGATTTTGATGTTATTCTCCATATGTATGTAGCATTACATCGAGTTGTTAATGGAAGCGCCGATTTGACACTGTGGCCGCAATGACGGACCCCGGCGCTTCCCCAAAGGCCCACGCCGGTGCCGGGGGCACATCTTGCCTCCGCCCCCTGCCGCTCATCGGGCGTCGGTGGCCAAGGCCGGTGCCTGCACCCCAGCCAGTACATCTACAACTTCAACTCCAGCGCCAAGACCTTGCTCAGCGTCTACGGCCTGCTGGACACGCTCAACCAGCAGAGCAACGGCACTTGGGTCATCGGCGGCTCGCGGGTCGGCTTCGGCCTCGGCGCCGTCCAATGGACGTTCGGGCGCACCCTCAAACTCGTGGAGGAGTACATAGGTCACGGGACACGGGATGAGTCAGGGTATGTGGCGGTCAACTACGACCAGGTGATGGCGGCCGAAATGGCCATGATATATTATGAGTTGTCCAACACGAAAGATTACAGAGCCATCTACCCCAAATGGGAAAAGGACAACCGCTCCAGACTGGCCTCCTCGGCCGCTGCGAACAGCGCCGGGGTCAGCCTCTGCAACGACTACGAGAGGCCAAAATACCGGGCTGGCGACGAGAAGACATGGGCAAAGAAGTGGGGTGGCGATGCTGCGCAGATATACAAGATCATGATGAGCGGCATCAAGGCGAAGTGAGCACGGTCGTGCCTATCGCCGAGCCCTGTCCCAGTAAGGAGGGAACCATGAGGAAGATTTTCGCGATACCGGCATTGACGCTGCTGCCCCTCGCCCTGGTCGCATGCGGCCAGGGGGCAACGGCACCCCCCGGCAGCGATTCTGGCCAGCTGGTGCTACAGCCGCCGCCAGGTTCCCGGAGTACGTCGGCGAGAAGGTGGACGAGATCCCCATCCTGGCGTGGGACGATGACAAGGATGACGACAACTACCGTCTAGGCGACAGGTACGGCAGCTACAGCACCACGGTGCCCAAGTCCGGGGTGCTCAGCGCTGATGCCCCGGTCTCCATGGGCCGCTAGGGCGTCCCGCTCCTTGGGGGCGAATCGCCCCAATCCCGCAAGGATGGATTGTCAACACTTATTTAGACAAAAAAATCTCTGTTAAACCACCGTTGACATACCCCAGTAGTCCATGATAGGGGAGGATCCTTTATCGAATAAGTGTTCGTGTCAACGGTGGTTTAACAGAGATAAAAAATATATGAAATCAAGACTTGACTGGAAACTGGTTTTAGCATATCCTGTTCATTTGCGTGTTCTCGCCCTTTTTGCTTTTCAGCGATATCCTAATAAGGAGGATTGTCTTGCGCGAAGGTAGTGTTTCCACTCCTGTAAGTCTTTATCGAGAGCGTAGAAGTTTCGCTAAGATTCCTGAAGTTATGGATGTCCCTAATCTGATATCAATTCAGATCGATTCCTTTGACTGGTTCAAGACTAAGGGCTTGGCCGAGGCGTTCCATGACATGTCTCCGATAGAGAGTCCAACCCGCAACCTAATGGTCGAGTTCGGCGATCACGAGTTCGGTGAGCCAAAGTTCAGCTTCGACCAGGCCAAGGCCAAAGATGAAAATTACCAGGCACCGCTGTTTGCCGAGGTCCGCCTGATCAACACCGACACCGGTGAGATCAAAGAACAGCTCGTCTTCATGGGGGACTTCCCGCTGATGACCGCTCACGGCACTTTCATCATCCACGGCACAGAGCGCGTGGTGGTCAGCCAGCTGGTTCGTTCTCCCGGTGTTTATTTCGGCTCGGAGCTGGACAAAGCTTCCGGCAAGTTGCTCTATAACGCCAAGGTCATCCCCTCCCGCGGTGCTTGGCTGGAGTTTGAGACCGACCGCCGTGACGTGCTTAGTGTGCGCATCGACCGCAAACGCAAGCAGCCGGCTACCCTGCTGCTGCGAGCTTTGGGGTTGGCTTCCTCCAACGATGAGATATTGAAGATGCTTGGTTCATTTGAGCTGGTGGAGAATACCTTGGCTAAGGATCCAGCCACCACCCGCGAGGAGGCGCTGATCGAGCTGTACCGACGTTTGCGTCCCGGCGAGCCACCGACCCCCGAGGCCGCCCGTGCCTTGCTGGACAGCCTGTTCTTCCATGTCCAGCGCTACGATCTGGCCAAGGTCGGTCGCTATAAGGTGAACAAAAAGCTGAAACTGGACCTGCCGGAGAGCAGTTCTACCTTGGACAGCCAAGACATTATTGCCACCATGCGCTATCTGGTGGAGCTGCACGCCGGTGTCGAGGGGCGCCAGGTGGATGACATCGACCATTTTGGTAACCGCCGCATCCGCACGGTGGGCGAACTGATCCAAAACCAGTTCCGTATCGGCCTTTCGCGCATGGAGCGCGTGGTGCGTGAGCGGATGTCCACTCAGGAGCTGGATGAGATTACGCCGCAGTCGCTGGTCAATATCCGCCCGATTGTTGCGGCCATCAAGGAATTCTTCGGCTCATCGCAGCTTTCGCAGTTCATGGATCAAACCAACCTGGCCACCGCTATCACCCACAAACGCCGCCTCTCGGCCTTAGGTCCCGGCGGCCTGTCGCGTGAGCGTGCCGGCATCGATGTTCGTGACGTGCATACCTCGCACTATGGTCGGATGTGCCCAATAGAGACGCCTGAAGGCCCAAACATCGGCCTCATCGGCTCGCTGGCCACTTACGCCTTGGTCAACCCCTACGGCTTTATCGAAGCCCCCTACCGGCGGGTGGCAGACGGCAAGGTGAGCGACAACATCGACTATCTAACGGCCGATGAGGAGGAGAATTACATCATCGCTCAGGCCAACGAGCGCTTCGACCAGGAAAGTCGCGTTTTCGGAGTGCATGATGCCCTCGGTCAGTTTGTCCCCGCCAAAAAGGTGCTCTGTCGGGTCAAAGACGCTCAGGGTGTCTTCGGTGAGCCGGAAGAGGTGGCTCCGGAGCGGGTGCAGTACATGGATATCTCGCCGCGCCAGATGGTTTCGGTGGCCACGGCGCTGATCCCCTTTTTGGAGCATGACGATGCCAACCGTGCTCTGATGGGATCGAACATGCAGCGTCAGGCGGTGCCTTTGCTGAGGCCACAGGCACCACTGGTCGGTACTGGCATGGAGCACCGTTCGGCGGTGGACTCCGGCGAGATCGTGCTGGCGAAAAAAGACGGTGTGGTAGAGCATGTGCAAACTAACAGGGTCACCGTCCAAAACAACGATGGCAGTACAAGCCAGTACAAGCTGCCCAAGTTCATGCGCTCCAACCAAAGTGGTTGTTTGAACCATAAGCCCTTAGTGCGTGAAAAGCAAGCGGTTTGTGTAGGCGACGTGCTGGCTGACGGCCCGGCGACGGACAAAGGCGAGCTTTCGCTTGGCCAGAACCTGCTGGTGGCCTATATGCCGTGGGAAGGCTATAACTACGAGGATGCTATCATCTTATCGGAACGAGTCGTGTCCGATGATTTGCTGACTTCTATCCATATCTCGCAGTATGAGGTGGATGCTCGGGACACCAAGCTCGGTCCGGAGGAGATAACACGGGAAGTCCCCAATACCTCCGATGACTTGGTGGGCAACTTGGATGCTGACGGCATCATCCGTATTGGTGCGGAAGTAGTGCCCGGGGATTATCTGGTAGGCAAGGTCACCCCTAAAGGCGAGACTGAGCTGACGGCCGAAGAGCGCCTGTTGCGTGCTATCTTTGGCGAGAAGGCTCGTGAGGTGCGTGACACTTCCTTGAAGGTGCCGCATGGTGCTGGTGGTCGGATTATCGGCATCACCCGTTTCTCGCGGGTGGAGGAAGACGATCTGCCACCCGGTGTCAACGAGCTGGTGCGGGTTTTCGTTGCTCAAAAGCGCAAGGTCCAACAAGGCGACAAGTTGGCTGGCCGCCATGGCAATAAAGGTGTCATCAGCCGTATCCTGCCCATCGAGGACATGCCCTATATGGCCGATGGCACACCTGTGGATATTATCCTGAACCCCCTTGGGGTGCCATCGCGCATGAACATCGGCCAGCTTTTAGAAACCCATCTGGGCTGGGCGGCGCACTACGGCTGGTCAGACGAGCCGACCGACCATTCGGTTCCAGGACCGGTATACACCGCCTCACCGGTCTTCGATGGTGCCACTGAAGACGAGATCAGCGATGCCATCCAGCGTTCCAACGACAACCTGCTGCTCAGCTATCGCGAACAGCTCGGCCCCTACGAGCGCGACGAGTTCGTGCCGCAGCTCACCCCAGAAGGCAAGGCATGGCTTTATGACGGCCGCACTGGCGAGAAATTCCGCGAACCGATCACGATCGGTTGGAACTACATATTGAAGCTCTCCCATCTGGTGGACGACAAGATCCACGCTCGTTCCACCGGCCCATACAGCCTTATCACCCAGCAGCCGTTGGGAGGCAAGGCCCAGTTTGGCGGCCAGCGCTTCGGCGAGATGGAGGTCTGGGCACTTTATGCATACGGTGCCTCTAATGTGCTGCAAGAGATCCTGACCATCAAGTCTGACGACACGGCGGGTCGTGTCAGGGCATATGAGCACATCATCAAAGGTGAGAACATCCCGCCCGCTGAGGTTACTGAGAGCTTCAAGGTGCTGATCAAGGAGATGCGCTCACTGGGGCTGGATGTCGAGTTGCTCGGCGAGAAGCAGCAAGAGGAACTGGGCGATCATGCTCGGGAGAAGACTGTCGGGACGTTTGACGATGCCCTGGCGGAAAACGCCGACGAGGGCATTGATGATTTGGCTGATGCCTTGGCGCAGATTGCCGCCAGCCTGCAGAACTTGGACAATGATCTTGGCTTGGACGTGCCGAGCTTGGTCGGCGACTTAGCTGATGATGACGGCATAGCGGCACTGAAGGCAGAGGCCGCTTGGCCGGAAGAGCCAAAGTCTGAAGCGGCGGGCGTGGATATCAGCCTCTTAGGCTCAGACGAGCCGACAGCTGCTGACGAAGCTGTTGCCGCTGAGGCGGCCGGCGATGCCCTTGCTGACGAGGCTGCCAGTGCCGCTGATACCGCTGCCACCGATACCGCTGTGACCGACAACGATGCTGCCGACAACGTCGCTGCCGACGATACCGCCCCGGACGATTCGACAGAAGACGCCAAGGGAGGGGAGTAGAAGATGAACTCAGAGTATGATGTGAATAATTTTGAGCAACTGCGTATCGGATTGGCTTCGGCTGAGAAGATCCGTTCTTGGTCGTGCGGTGAGGTCAAGAAACCGGAAACCATCAACTACCGCACCCTGAAGCCAGAGCGTGACGGACTGTTCTGCGAGAAGATATTCGGCCCGACCAAAGACTGGGAGTGCTCTTGCGGCAAGTACAAGCGTATCCGCTTCAAGGGCATCGTCTGCGAGCGTTGCGGTGTCGAGGTGACCAAGGCCAAGGTGCGCCGGGAGCGCATGGGCCATATCGAACTGGCCACTCCGGTGTCCCATATCTGGTATTTCAAGGGTACGCCTTCACGCCTCGGCTATCTGTTGGACATCACTCCCAAAGACTTGGAGAAGGTGCTGTACTTCGCCTCATCGATCATCATCCGGGTAGACCGGGAGGCTCGCGAAACCGATGCCAGTGAGTTGCGCGATGAACTGGCTGCCGACTTGGAGGCGCTGGATGCCGAGCTCGACCGTCAGATCGAGGCCACCCGCCGTCTCTCCAATGCCTTAAACGACGCATCCATCCTGTCCGAGAACATCGATACTGATGAGCTGCTGACCCCCGAGCAGGCGGAGAGTGAGATCAACGACCTGCGTGAAGAATACGCTGAGCGCAAAGAGCTGCGCGTTTTGGCTTTTGATGAGTTTTTGCGGCTGGAACCCAAACAATTGCTCTCCGACGATGCTTTGTATCGCGAGATGCGCTTGAACTATCGCGATTACTTCGAGGGTGGTATCGGTGCCGAGGCCATCAAAGAGCTGTTGCGGAGTATGGATCTAGAAGCTACCATTAAGGAGCTGCGTCAGATCATCGCCGACGGCAAGGGTCAAAAACGGGTACGTGCCATCAAGCGCCTGAAGGTTGTCGACGCCTTCCTGAAAAGCGACAATAAGCCCGAGGATATGATCCTCGATGTCATACCGGTGATTCCTCCGGACCTGCGGCCGATGGTGCAGCTGGATGGTGGCCGTTTTGCCACCAGCGACCTAAATGACCTTTACCGGCGGGTCATCAACCGCAACAACCGCTTAAAACGCCTGATGCAGTTGGAAGCACCGGAGATCATCGTCAACAATGAGAAGCGGATGCTGCAAGAGGCTGTGGACTCGCTGTTTGACAATGGTCGCCGCGGTCGTCCGGTGACCGGTCCCGGCAACCGGCCACTGAAGTCGATCTCCGATATGCTGAAAGGCAAGCAGGGGCGTTTCCGCCAAAACTTGCTGGGTAAGCGGGTCGACTACTCTGGCCGTTCGGTGATTGTTGTCGGTCCGCAGCTGAATATCTACCAGTGCGGACTGCCGAAGGTCATGGCCTTGGAGCTGTTCAAGCCGCAGGTGGTGAAGCGCCTGGTGGAGCTGGATTACTCGCCGAACGTCAAAGCGGCCAAAAAGGCGGTTGACCGTGCTGTGCGTGCCGAAGTCTGGGACGTGCTGGAAGAGGTGATTGCCGAGCATCCGGTGCTCCTGAACCGGGCGCCGACCCTGCATCGTTTAGGCATCCAGGCCTTTGAGCCAGTGTTGGTGGAAGGCAAGGCCATCCATCTTCACCCTTTGGTTTGCACGGCCTTCAACGCTGATTTTGACGGCGATCAGATGGCGGTGCATGTGCCGTTGTCATCTGAGGCCCAGGCCGAGGCCCGGGTGTTGATGCTTTCGGCAAACAATATCAAGTCGCCTGCCCATGGCCGTCCTTTGGCTGTGCCAACGCAAGACATGATCATCGGCCTTTACTACTTGACGGCCGCCCGTGACGGTTTTCCGGGCGAGGGGCGGGCGTTTGTCGACTTCAAAGACGCGCTTAACGCCTACGACTCGCGGGCCGATGTCGATCTGCAGGCTAAGATCCGGGTACGCTTGTCCCGGGACTCGGAAATTGCGTCGGCTTATGGCATCACTGAGACGCACAAGTCCGGAGAGCGCATCGAAACCACCATCGGTCGGATATTCTTCAACGACCTGCTCCCAGATGTTCATCCCTACATCAACTACGAGATGAACAAAAAGGAGATCGCCAGGTTGGTGGATGACTGCTCTAACTGTTACCCGGTAAACCAGATGGCGGAGATACTCGACGGCCTGAAGTCGGCAGGTTTCCACTATGCGACCTTGGCCGGTGTTACCGTAAGTGTCTTTGATGCCACCATCCCACCGGAAAAAGAGGCCATCTTGGCTGCTGCTGATAAGAAGGTGGCCGAAGTAGAAGGCGACTACCAGATGGGTATGATGAATGTCGACGAGCGCCATCATAAGATCGTGGACATTTGGAATGAGGCCAACGATGAGGTTGGTGAGGCCATGGCCGCCAACTTCGACCGCTTCAACCCGATTTACATGATGGCCTTCTCTGGTGCCCGCGGCGATATCAAGCAGATCCGTCAGTTAGCCGGGATGCGTGGTCTGATGAGCGACCCGAAGGGTGAGATTATCGACCGCCCGATCAAGGCCAACTTCCGCGAAGGACTCTCGGTGTTGGAGTACTTCATCTCCACTCACGGTGCTCGTAAGGGTTTGGCCGATACGGCCCTGCGTACTGCTGATGCCGGCTATCTGACCCGGCGTTTAGTGGACGTGGCTCAAGATGTTATTGTCCGCGAGCACGACTGCGACACTGTTGACGGCATTGATTATGAGTTACTGGACTCTAGGGGCGAGCCGAACCACAACCTCATCGGTCGCTGCCTGTTGCGACAGGCCGTTGACCCCCAGACCGGCGAGATACTGATGGATGTTGACGATTACATTCGGTCCTTGGATGACATCCGTCGCTTGGCTGACGCTGGCTTGGAAAGCGTCTATATCCGCACCATCATGACCTGCCGTGCCCATCGCGGGGTCTGTCAGAAATGCTATGGCTGGGATCTTGCTACCTCCCGCCCGGTGAATATCGGCACGGCGGTGGGGATCATCGCCGCCCAGTCTATCGGTGAGCCAGGCACCCAGCTGACTCTACGCACCTTCCACACTGGCGGTGTGGCCGGTGAGGACATCACCCACGGTCTGCCACGTGTTACCGAGCTGTTCGAGGCACGGCGACCGAAAGGCCTAGCCGTGCTGGCCGAGATCTCCGGCACCCTGCAGATCTCTGAGGACAAGGTGTTCAAGACCTTGAGCATTTCCAGCAATGACGGTGATTTCCGGGAATACGTGGTCAGCAACCGCGCATCACTGTTGAAGGGCGTTGAGGACGGCGTTCAGGTGGTTATTGGCCAACAGCTGACCCGTGGTTCGGTCAACCCCCACGACCTGTTGCGGCTGACCGACATCAATACCACGTTGCGCTACATTGTCAGCCAAGTGCAAGATGTCTATGTCTCCCAAGGGGTGGACATCAATGACAAGCATATCGAGGTTATTGCCCGGCAGATGCTGCGTAAGGTGACTATCACCGATACCGGTGATTCCGACTATCTGCCTGGCAAACAGGCCGACACTTACGAGTTCCAGCGTATCGCTGAGCGCATTGCCTTCGAAGGCGGCCAAGCTCCAAGCGCCAGTCCCTTACTGCTGGGTATTACCAAGGCCTCGTTGGCTACTGAGAGTTACCTATCTGCCGCATCCTTCCAAGAAACCACCAAGGTTCTGACAGATGCGGCTATCGAGGGCAAGACTGATGATCTGCTCGGTCTGAAGGAAAACGTCATTGTTGGCAAACCGATCCCAGCCGGAACCGGACTGCGTTTCTACCGTGATGTCGGTTTGACCTACAAGGGTGAAAGGCTCTCGTCTAGCCGTAAGTCGCGCACAGAAGTTTTACCGGATTATGCGCCCCGCGAGCTTTGGGCTTTGGAGGAGCTGTTGCCTGCTACGCCAGACTACGCTTTGGAAGGTATGGAATACTTGAACCTGCCCAATGGCGCAGTGCGCTACCTGAAGAGCCTTTCCGGCAACAACTCGTTGCCGGCTATCCCCTTGGAGACGCTACGCCTCTACATCTTTGATGACTTGGGGGTTTCACAGCGTTGGGCGAACAAGTTCTCCGAAGTGAGCATCGAAACCGTGGGAGACTTGATTGGCAAAAGCGAAGAGGAGCTGTTGCGCATCGAGGGCATTGGCGCCAAGGCTATCGAGGAGCTGCGCAATGGCTTGGAGGCGCGTGACCTGCTGTATATCCTGAGTACTGGTGACCTGAACGATGAGATGGATATTTCTGATATGATGAACTCGGTGTTGATGCCTAACGACCATGGCCTGTATGCCGAGGGCGATGTGCCTTTATCCTACAGCGCTGACCCGGATGACGACAATTATCCTTTGGGTATTGCGCATCGGTCGGCCCAGCCTGATGCCGACGAGTTCGCCGAACTTTTAGGCTCGATGGGCTTCAGCGCCGACGACATGCTAGAAGGCAGTCAAGTATCTGATGTGCCAACAGAAGGACAAGATTGATATGAGGAAGAGATCTGCACCCCGTGTGCTGCTGGCAGCACTCCTGTGCTTGGCAATGGCGGCTCTGGGGCCGGGCGCCTATGCTGCTCCGGTTGCTTCGACCACCACGGATGTAACTGCCGCCAGTGGCGGCTTAGCAACTGCACCTGCCAACTCTACAAGCACTGCCGCCGCGCCATCTGCCAAGGCGATCATCGATGATGGCAGCGTTTATCGCATTGTACCGAAGAGCAACTCCAAGCTGAGCTTGGGGGTTTCTGCGGCCTCGCGGTTGACTGGCTCTGCGGCCGAAGCTAAAACCTACAGCAATGCCATGAGCCAGAAGTTCATGGCGGTCAAGACTGCGACCGGCTGTTATGCGTTTGTGTCCATATTCTCCGGACACTATCTTACGGTTTCTAAGGCCAAGCTTATCCAAGCCGGCGGCACGGCTGCTGCTGCTGCCAATCAGATATTCAAGCTTGTCTCATCAAAATCAGGCGTACGCTTACTGAATGAGTCCAGCGGCTACTACCTTAGTGTCTCCAAGTCGGGCGCTGTCTCCCTTACCACTTCGGCTGCAACGGCTGGCGGCTTCTTCTCATTCAAAAAGGTAGGGTCGTTGGCCAGCGGTTATTACCAGCTCTACACACCGGATAACGGCTATTTGAGCATCAAGGGCGGATCAGAAAATAGCGGTGCAGCTGCCCTGCTGGCTACGAAAAGTTCCACTAATGCCCTGATCTGGACGGTAACTGCTTCGGCTAGCGGTGCCACTGTGAAGCTGGTCAATGGTAAGTCGAGCAAAAGTCTGAGCGTCAAAGGGTCATCGGCCAAAAGTGGAACGGCAGTCCAACAGGCCGTTTACAGTTCTGCTAAAGGTCAGCGCTTTGCGGTCCTGCCAGTAAAGGGCGGCTGGTTTGTACTCAAGAGTTCGGTTGGTACCTATGTTAGTGCCGCCAGTGGTAAACCCGGTGCTGCCGTGAAGACCACCAGCAACGTTAACCGTGCCCTGAAATTCCGTTTCCAGACAGCCCAGAAGCCTTTGCCATACGACGGATCGTATATTGATGTCAACTTGAGCACCCAACGGCTGATGGTCATCCGCAACGGTCGCGTGGCCATGCAGTGCGATATCGTCACCGGCCGGCCGAGCATGGCCACCCCGACTGGGACTTGGCGTATTATGAGCAAGGTTCGTCATGCCAACCTACGTGGGCCGACATGGAACAGCTGGGTCAGCTATTGGTGCCAGTTCACCCCGTCCGGCTGTGGTTTCCATGATGCCTATTGGCAAAGTTCCTTCGGTTTGGCGCGCTGGAAGGCCGGCTTTGGCAGCCATGGCTGCGTGAATATGCCCTTCGCCAGCGCCAAGAAGTTTTATAACATGGTGTCGGTGGGGGATACGGTGATCGTCCATCGATAGCCGCCGTCTGCCAAGCTTGGACGATCCAAGCCTTTGCGTTTTTCCCGAGGACTGGGCAAGCGCTTGGCGGCAGCGGGAGAAGACACGCAGGCCACCTGACGATGTACAGGTTTGGAATAGCCGGGCTGCGGAATACGGAGGTACGGGCGAGAATCAGTCCAGTTACGTCAAAGACTTCCTGAGTCTCCTGGCGCCCATTTTGAGGGAAGGTGACCGCATCCTGGACATGGGAGCAGGCAATGGTAGCCTGTCTCTACCCTTGTTGGCTTCCGGATACCGTGTGCTGGCGGCAGATTTCTCACCCGCTATGTTAGCCGAGCTGTCCCGTAGATATTATGGGTGTACAGCGGCTCTCGATGGTCCCCTAGACTGTGTCCAAGTTGATTTTAACGCTCCTTTTGATACGTGGGAAGCACTGGCCATCACCCGGGGCTCTGTGGATGTGGCCATTGCCTCTCGCTCGACAATGGTTGCAGACTTGGCGGCGGCCTTTGGCCAGTTGGAGCTTTCGGCCAAGCGCAGCGTTGCCGTGACCATGGCCACCGAGTACGGGCCGCGCAGCACTAAGCGCCTTGGTCAGGACGATGGCTCCGGGGTGCCTTTTATTCCCGACTATGTCTATGCCCTGAATATCCTGTTGCAACATGGACGCTATCCGTCCCTTTCTTGGATTGACTCGTGGAAGCCTACGGCTGAGGCTAACTGCCTACGTCTGGTTCGTTGGGCTTTTATCAGTTGGGATGTACCTATCCCCTTGTTTTCTTCGCATGCGTCCGGTAATGTAGGCGTGGCGTAACGGCATCAACCGGCGCTTTTCTAGTAACGATAGGTCAACCGGCTGATTCAAAACCCATGGGCTTCAGCTAACATGAGTTAAGCAAACAGTGGCTTTTAGCCTTGGGTCGGCTAATGCCTTAATTTTTTCAAGAACAACGAATGGAAGTGTCTTCCTCAATGGCGTTATACCCGAGAAGACGTAGGGGCAAGTATAAGTTCGCACCGGGTGAGGTCAACCTGGTAAGTGCACGCTCTGCGGTCTATACCGATGTTACCACACTGTCTAGAGATTTTGCCTCTGCTAATTATTCCCGTATCCGTCTGCAACGCCAGCGCAATCGGCGGATTGTGGCTGCTGTCTGCGTGGTTCTGATCGCCTTGGTCGTATCGTCGGCAACAGCACTTTCCCTTTACCTGTTTGTGATCAAGCCTTGGAACGCCTCCTTGCATACCTCTGACAGTGGCGCTACAACGGACTTTTCCAGTGGCGTTTATGAGGGTGTTTTCGATCATCCTGTACCTGACAAGCCGTTTTATGTGCTCCTGTTGGGCACCGACGGCCGTGACCCGACCGAGGCGCCACGCTCTGACACTATCATCTTGGTGCGTGTTGACCCGATAGTTAACGAGGTGGCCATGATCTCCATTCCTCGGGATTCTTTGGTCAATATCCCTGGCCACGGGAACAACAAAATTAATGCAGCCTATGCTTTTGGAGCGGCAGAGCACAATAAGTTCATTAAGGGTGAGAGCAATAAAGACAACTCTGGGCCGGCTATGGCCGTGCGGACCGTCCATGAGTTTGCCGGCGTGCCGATCTCCTATTTTGCAGAGATCGATTTCGAAGGCTTCAAAAAGCTCGTTGACGGTATCGGCGGTGTCAAAGTTGATGTGCCGGTGGCGATTATCGGTGACCATGATGCTGGGGGTATCGATATCCATACCGGCAAACAGGTGTTGAACGGCGAGCAGGCATTGGTTTTTGTACGCTCCCGCAATTTCCCGATGGGTGACTACCAGCGCCAGGCCGATCAACGCACCTTCCTGCAGGCCATGGCCGCACAGGTGCTCTCATCCGATGTGGTGAGCATTAGGAACACTATAAACGGCTTCGTGGCGATGACCTATACCAACATGAGTGTCGAGGACATTGTGGCCATCTCCCTCTCGATGCGGGGCATGCAGCCATCAGCGATCCATACCTATACGGTTCCCTCGCACACCCAAACCATCGACGGCATATCTTATGTAGTGGTCGATGATGGTGCTTGGAAAGACTTGATCAAACAGATCGACTCTGGCATCTATCCGTCTGTGACCGATGATGGCCTGCTTGCCAGCGTACCCAACTACGCCAACATCTATGCGGTAACCCCATACTCCTATCAAGCGCCGGATGATTCCGGTGCCCCCTATACCGGCATAAGTCCGGACCAAGCGGCAGTCTACATGGTTGATGTGCGCAATGGTGCCGGTATCACCGGGGCGGCGACTGCTGTTTCCGACAAGCTCAACTTGGCTGGCTACCGCCAAGGGGAAGTCGGCAACACTGACCTTGCTGTCTACGAAACCACTTTTGTGATCTACAAGGATGAGGGGGATAAGGTCGCTGCCGACGATATTGCCTCGCGTCTGGGCTTCGGCAAGGTCATCCCCTCATTAGGGCGCTATAGCTTCAACGGCAATGTGCTGGTGGTGATAGGGGCGGACTACCCACAAGGCGGCGAATAAGCCGGTGGCGGCGGCTGGTCGGGCTAAGTTGTATATTATTCAATGTGATTTATAGGCAGGGCCTCACTATAGTAGGCCTCTACAGGCGAAGTTGGGAGTGAAGCGTGAGTGGTATTGCAGGTTATTATGGAATCGATGATCCGAATGGGCCAGCTGCCCACGAGCTGCTGGAGCGCATGAACCGCTTCCAGGCACACCGTGGGCCGGACGAGGAGGGTTTTTTCCAAGAAGGGCCTTGTGGCATGGGCCATCGCCGACTAGTGATCCTAGACGAGCAGGGTGGCAGCCAGCCGATGTTCTCTGCCAACGGGCGCTTTGTGCTCAGTTTTAACGGCATGGTCTTCAATTACCAACAATTGCGCCATGAGCTGGCCGGCCTCGGCCATCAGTTCAAAACCGCCGCCGATGCCGAAGTGGTGCTGGCGGCTTGGGTTGAATGGGGCACAGAGTGCCTTGATCGCTTCAACGGCATGTGGGGCATGGCGGTGTACGACCGCTTGGAACAGCGCCTGACGCTCTCCCGTGACCATCTGGGTATCAAGCCGCTGTATTATGCGCCGCTCGGCAGTCAGCCCGGCAGCGCGTCCCAGGAGGACACTGGCGGCGTGACGGCTCCGTCCGCCAATGCGGCGGCTGCGTCTGCCAATGCGGCTGCCCCA
>WRGR01000045.1 GCA_009787085.1 Actinomycetes bacterium | reverse complement strand
TCCCCATAGCTCCTCCTTAAAATAGCGGCCCCTCCGCCCGACGGCACCGCTGCCCGGCCGCAGGCCGGCGCTGGCACACTGGGCATATTACAGCGGGCGGGTACGGCGGCGCCTAGCGGTGCCGACCGCCCGGGGATGCTTCGGCCCATGTCGGCGCCCGCCGCCATGGGCTTTATTGCGGGAACCTCATCACGTCCGTGATGCGAGGCCTGTTGGCTTTGCCCCTGTCTTGCACACAACGCACGGCTTGATCTCCCTTTCCGGGGCGGTCGGGTCATGCCCAGCTGTCGGGGGGCAGTGCGCGCGCAAGGTGTTCGGAAGAACACAGGCGGTACTTTGGCAAAACCCCCTGACAGCTTGCATAGAAAGTCTTGTTACGTGAATTATCCTACAGCTGGGGAGAGGCATCAAGTGCCTTTTCAAAATTTATACATCCCCTCCATAAGTTACATATAATTATGTGACTCCCTATTGTCTTTTTACTACCCATTGCTTTGCTAAATCAGAGTCAGCACGGGGTGGTTTGGGAAGATTGCCGGCCGAGCCGGCAATGACTGTAGTTTGTGAATTAATCGGCATCTTCCTAGGCACTGACGGCACTTACACCGCTGAGGCGCTGATCAACGGTGTAAGTGTTCGCGGATTCGTCGCCACCAGCGACCACAAAAGCCCTTCAGCGCATCCCAGAAGCCATGCTGCTCTACGTAGTAGAGGTTCATCTGCAGGCTGCTTAATGTGGGCGGCCGTTCCGGGTCGGCATCCTCGACGTGGCCGCTGCGGCGGATGCCCATGATGCTGCGGTAGATGGAGAGGCTGGCACGGCCGAGGCCGATCTTCTCTAGGTCGATGCCGACCAAGAAGGGTGCCAGCACATCGCGCAGACCACGCAACAGCCCGTCGCGCAGCTCGCCGTGTTGGTTGTGGATGTCATAGATCATGAAATCCAACACCCAGTTCAGCATCGGGCCCGGCCAGGATGCCAGCCAACCACGTTGCTGCCAGCCGTGCAGGATGATGCGGGCGATGTTTTGGTGTTCGTGGAAGCGGCGGGCATTGCCCTCACGGTGGCAGCTCATCAGCGATCCTGGCCGCCTGACGCGGTACTCGTAGAGCCGGTCGGCAATAAACACCGTACACTCAGACTGCGGGTAGGCCATGAAGTGGAAAACCTGGTCTTCTCCGAAGGCCACCTGCTCGTCGAAGGTCAGGCTGCTGCAGCGCAAAAAGGCACTGCTCACCGCAGTGCGCCAAGAGAACGGCCGAGAGGCTTCCCGGAACAGGATATCAGGAGAAAAGCCGTGGTAGACTGCGTTGTTTGGGCTGAGCACCCGTTCCAGCCAAGGATAGCTGTCCTCGCGAGGCAACGCCCAGGCCCCGAAAGTGACGATGTCGGCTTGGTGCGCCGCGAAGGCGGCCTGTACCTTTTCACAGGTATCGGCCAGAATGCGGTCGTCGCTGTCTACGAACATCAGCAGCAGACCCCGGGCCGCCGCGATGCCGGCATTGCGAGCGCTGCTGAGGCCGCCGTTGGCTTTGTCGATGATGCGGAGGCGTGGTTCAGTGGCTGCCCAACGCTCAAGGATCGCTCGCGAGCCGTCAGTCGAGCCGTCGTTGACGCAGACTATCTCCAGGTCGGTAAAACTCTGAGAAGCGATGGACTGGAGGCACTCGTCAAGGTAGTCTTCGGTCTGATAAACCGGAACGATCAAAGAGATTGCTGGGACGTGCCCCGTTAGTGCGTCAGCTTCCGGCATTGTTGTTCGGGCTGTTTCGGGTATGTATGCAGCTGTCCCGATCACAGGAACCCCGTCCATCTTAGTGCTGGCTGGGTCTGCGGCGGCTCCAAAGCTTTGCACTGCGTGTGGTTCGCTCATGGTCGTAGGCTCCTTAGTGGCGGCGTAGGATCTTGCTCTTGGTGAGCTGCCAGAGCAGCGGCAGGCCGCCGAGGCGGAAATAATGGGCGGCTTTGCCCAGCGGGGTTGAGTAGTTGGCAGCTAAGCGCTCAGCGTGGAAGCGTTGTGGAGACTTGATGATGGTTTTCAGCTCGGATACCTTCCAAGGCTCAAAAAGCTCCAAATTGATGTTGCCGGTCGTTTGTTCAGCTAGGAAATCTGCCCGGAAGCGTTCTAAGAAAGGCATCTGCAACTCCGCAGACAGGCGCTCGTAGTTCCACATGTAGGAGTCGAAGCGCATTTTGGCCATTACCGGACGCAGTTTGGGTTCTAGTGCTGGGCGCTGGGATAAGTAGCGCTCCATGCCGTCATATTCATCGCAGACACAGAAAGCTTTGGTCGCAGAGTTCACCGACGAGCCCTCGTTGTCTTGGCGGTAATGCAGGAAGGCCTCCCTTAAGAACACCGTACGCTCAGATGAGGCCCAAACCCGGAAGTTGAAACCGGAGTCTTGGAAAGAAGCCCCTGGTGTTTCCAAGAAACGAACATCGTTTTCCGCTAAGAAGTCGCGCTTGTACAGCGCCGACCAAATGGAGGGCTTGAGGTAGAAGATATCATGTTCCTTTTGTGTGTTGACCAGTCGATTTACTTGGTCTTCAGGCACCAGCCAGAACAGTTCGTCCTTTTTGCTGGGCTGCGACCAGTAAAACCAGCAGTTGGCCTTGACCACTTGGGCATCGTAGTGGCGGGCGGCTTGGTAGAGGGTTTCTATGGTTTCAGGGTCAATGAAGTCGTCGGACTCCAGAATGCCGAGGTATTCACCCCTTGCCGCCGCCAAGCCAACGTTCATCGAGGCTCCGTAGCCGGAGTTCTCCTTGTCGATGACTTGAAAGCGGGGGTCTTTAAGCAGGTATTCGCCGATAATCTGGCGCGAGCTGTCAGTCGAGCCGTCATTGATACAGATTACCTCAAAGTCAGCAAAGGTCTGAGCCAGCAAGGAGTCGAGGCACTCCCGCAGATATTGCTGAACATTATAGACGGGCACTAAAATGGTGATAACTGGTGCGCGTTCTTCTCCCAAAGTGTTCTCGCATTCAGGCAAATCGGCGTCTCCCTAGGGGAATGCCGATTAATCGAGTCTCTCCGTGTCACTACAAGGCGGCACCGGTGAACGCTAGCAGGCCAAACACTGCGTATCCGACGGCTTAGCGCGAGCGCTCGGTACCCCCTTTGCAACCCTAAGCACCAATGGTACCACATTGCCGGTGAGTGCGAGGTGTTGCCCACTGCGCTATACTAGCACGAATAAATTGTCGGGCACGTAAGCTGCGTGCCCTCAGAGTGTGAGGTGAGAGATGATCGACAGTAACGAGGTACAACAGGTCTTGGACTTGATCCGCCCGCAATTGCAGGCTGACGGTGGCGATGTTAGGCTGATACAAATCGGCGAGGACGGAACTGTGGAGGTCGAGTTGCAGGGTGCCTGTAAAGGCTGCCCCATGAGCCAGTTGACACTGGCAAATAGCGTGGAGAGGATCCTCAAGGAGCGCGTTCCGGGGGTTACCAGGGTAGTCCCGGGCCTCTAAAATGACTCTGATGGCGGCTGGCTCAGCATCCAGAAACGCAGTGTCTGCCTGCTGGAGCCAGCGTGGCTGTGACGAGGAGATGTGGTCGCGTTGTCCGCATGCGACCGCTTCTACTGATGGGCTATGCCCTTTGGACTGTAATTACGCGCAGTGTTCTCGCCCCGAGCATTGTCAGGCGCGGGGCTTGGATTTGTTGGATGTTTCTCGGGACCGCTCTGTTGCAGTCAAGGAGAGTTGCTGGTACTGCGGCTTTTTCATCGAGCACGGCCCGCGCAGGGTGTCGAGTTAGCCGTATCAGCCGTATCAGCCGTATCAGTGTCAGCAGTATCAGCCACCCTGTGCGTACTGTCACCATCCTTTAACCTCCGGAGAAGCCGATGCTTAACGATATCTACCACAGTTTGAGCCCGATAGCCTTTTCGATCGGCCCTGTCCAAGTGCATTGGTACGGGCTGAGTTATATTATCGGCCTTATCTTGGCCGCAGTTGTGCTGCTGCGCTTAGCAAAGCACTGGCAGCTGAAGTTCAGTGTCGATGCCTTGCTGACGCTGGCCATTGCCTGCATGATCGGGGTGGTTGTCGGTGCTCGCTTGGGATACGTTCTGATTTACGGCAATGGCTTCTATTTTGCCCATCCAGACAAGATACTCGCCCTTTCTGAGGGCGGCATGTCTTTTCATGGCGGCCTGATTGGCTTGGCAGTAGGTTTGATGATTACTGCCAAGATACTGAAAATGCCGATTATGAGCCTAGGCGACCTAGTCTCCATCAGCGTGCCGTTGGCCATTTTCATGGTGCGCTGCGCCAACTTCGTCAACGGCGAGCTGTGGGGCGCCCCCACCTCGTTGCCTTGGGGGGTCGTCTTTGCCGACGGCGGACCGGAGCCGCGTCACCCTACGCAGCTCTACGAAGCGTTGCTGGAAGGGGTGTTGTTGTTCATCGTCCTCTTCTGCTTCTCCCGGCGCCGTCCTCCTTTGCCCCGTGGCAGCTATTTCGGCATCTTCATGATCGGTTATGGCATTTGTCGGATTGCGGTGGAGTTCGTTCGTCAGCCGGATGTTCAGATTGGCTACCTTTTTGGCACCAATTGGGTGACGATGGGGATGACGCTGACCTTGCCGATGATCGTTATTGGTGCGGTTTTCTTGTTGGTGGCCCTGAAGCGCCGTGCCCCGCAGCTGGGCTTGGGATTCAGCTTGCCGTCAGGAGTGGCGGCACCTACTGTTGGCAAACCGGCAGCAGGTGACGCGCCTACTGTTGGCAAACCGGCAGCAGGTGACGCGCCTACTGTTGGCAAACCGGCGGCAGATGACGCCTCTGCTGTCAGCACCCACAGCGGTGACGATTAGTGTTACATTGTTTGTTCAACATAAACCCTTTAAAGGCTTTTTGAAGCCGTAGGCGTGTGCCGGTTTTCGGCATCAGAACACGTCAAAAGACAAACGAAGGAGAGGAAGCTCGGAATGGCTGCTATCGCTGAAGTCGACCAGATCTGGAAGAACGGTGCCCTGATCCCTTGGGCTGAGGCCACAACACATGTGCTCACCCATGCGCTGCACTATGGAACGGCGGTTTTTGAGGGCATTCGCTGCTATAAAAACGATAGGGGCTCGGCGGTGTTCCGGCTGCGCGAGCATATGGAGCGTTTCCACCGCTCAGCGAAGATCATCATGATGGACATCCCTTATAGTGTCGATGAGCTGGTTGAGGCATCTTTGCAGACTATTCGGGTGAACAAGCTGGAAGAGTGCTACATCCGGCCGCTAGCCTATCGTGGCTATGGCGCGGTGGGCGTTAACCCCTCGGCCGCCCCGGTGGACGTGGTTATTGCCGTTTGGCCATGGGGCGACTACCTCGGCGACACTGCCCTGAAGGAGGGCATCAGCGTCCAGATCAGCTCGTGGCGGCAGCGCAGCGCTAATTCCACACCCGGCGCGGTCAAGTCGTCTGCCGGTTATTTGAACAGCGGCTTGGCCAACATCGAGGCCGTCGGCAACGGCTTCGGCGAGGCGATCCTGCTCAATGAGGGCGGCCTTGTGGCCGAGGGCTCTGGTGAGAATATCTTTACCGTCCGTGACGGCCTGATAAGCACCCCGCCGCTGTCTGACGGTATTTTGGAGGGCCTGACCCGTGACTCGGTGATCACCATTGCTAGGGACTTGGGGTATACGGTGCTAGAGCGTTCCTTGGTGCGCACTGACCTCTACATTGCTGACGAGGTCTTCTTTACCGGCACTGCGGCCGAGCTGACACCGATCAGCTCGGTGGACAGACGCTCTATTGGTCTGCCTGGTCCTGTTACCTTGGCCTTGCAAGCCAAGCTCTTCGATGCCGCGAAGGGCAGGTCTGCCGAGTACGGCAACTGGCTAACTTGGGTGTAGGTCAGCGGGCAGGGCAGTGCCGGTTGACATGCCCGATGCTTGAGTTTGGCCATACGTGGCGTAATTTCTCAGTCGTCTTGTTGAGAGGAGCATTATGGCGTATATACCAAGAAGAGTAGCCGAGCACCTAGAGCAACTCTATGCCGCTTTCGCCCAACTGCAAACACCGGAAGATGTGGCGCAGCTGATGGGCGATTTGTGTACTGACCGGGAAATCGACGAAATGGCCCAGCGCCTGTCGATTGCTGCCATGTTGGCCGAGGGCGGCTCCTATTTGGAAATCCAAAGGGTCACCGGCGTCTCCACAACCACCATCGCCAGAGTTTCACGCTGCCTTGTCCAAGGCAGTGGTGGCTATCGGTTGGTGCTGGGGGAGGCCAGCGAGTAGTCATGGCCTTTGTCCATCTGCATAACCACAGCCAGTACTCTTTGTTGGACGGCGCCACTGACGTTGGCAAAATGGCGAAGCGGGCCAACGAGCTGGAGATGCCGGCTGTAGCCCTCACCGACCACGGCTATATGTATGGAATACCGGTTTTTGACGAAGCTTGCCGGAAGGCAGGTGTCAAGCCGATTCTCGGATGTGAAGTTTATTTCACACCGGACAACGAGCTGCGCCGCGACCGCAAACCCGAGATCTACCACCTGATATTGCTGGCCAAGGACGTGCAAGGCTATCAGAACTTGGTCAAGCTGGTTTCCCGTGCCGCCGTCGATGGTTTTTATTATAAGCCTCGGGTTACCTTTGACTCCTTGCGCGAGTATGCAGCCGGGCTGATATGTTCCTCGGCCTGCGTAATGGGGATTGTCCCCCAGAAGCTGATCGCCCAACAACGGGCAGAAGCTGCGCGTTGGGCAGCGGATTTTGCTGAGATATTCGCACCCGGCGACTTTTACATCGAACTGCAAAACCAAGGCATTGTCTTTACCCCCGACGAGCTGAACCGCTCGATCGACCTCAAAGAAAGCGAGGTTAAGCTAACCAGTAGCGTCAGCCAAGTGCAGCTCAACGGCCAGCTCAGCGAACTGGCCTCGGAGCTGGGGCTGAAGACCGTCGCTGCCAATGATTTGCACTACCTGTTGCGAAGTGACGCTCCGACCCAAGATATCATGCTCTGCATCGGCACGGCTAGCCGCTTTGATGACCCCAATCGGATGCGCTTTTGCAACGACCAGTTCTACATGAAAACCGAAGCCGAGATGCGTCAGGCCATGGCGGGTTTTGAAGAAGCTTGCGACAACACCTTGGAGATTGCCGAGAAATGCGGCAACAACCTGATCTCCCATGCCCCTGTGCTGCCCAGTGTGCCTTTGCCGCCAGGCGAGACAAACGAGAGTGCACTGCGTCGGGAAGCCCAAGCCGGGTTGGAGCGCCTGTATGGCAATCCGTTGCCCCAAGAGGTCAAAGACCTCATGGAACACGAGTACTCGATTATCTGTGATACCGGCTTTGCGGGGTACTTCCTGGTTGTCCAAGAGTTCACCAAATGGGCGCGTGAGCATGGGATTGGTGTAGGGCCTGGGCGCGGCAGTGCCGCCGGCTCGATTGTTGCCTACGGCTTGGGAATCACCGGGCTTGACCCGATCGCCAACCAATTGATCTTCGAGCGCTTCTTGACCCGCGAACGTCCTGAGATGCCAGACATCGACATCGATTTCGACGAAGAAGGCCGCTTCGAGGTCATCGAGCACCTGCGGCAGCTGTATGGTGAGAGGTCCATTGCCCACGTCATCAACTTCAACTCGCTGAAGGCCAAACAGGCCATCGTCGATGCCACCCGGGTCTTCGATTACCCGATTGCCCTTGGTGCCCGGATCTCCAAGATGATCCCCTTCGACCCCAAAGCCTCTTTGGCCGCCGCGCTCGAGCGGCACAGCAATGAGGATGAGAACAAACGGCAACGCAACCCTGATCTGGTTCGCGCCTATGCCGACGAAGCCGATACCAAGCGCATTCTGGATGCCGCCCTGACTTTGGAAGGCGCGATCCGGGGCGAGGGCGTGCATGCCAGTGCCGTGATCATCTGTCCGGATGATGTGGACAACCATGTGCCGATGAAGTATGACACCAAAGGCGGCATGTTGATCACCCAGTATGACGGCAGCAGCAACGCCGAGCTGGGCTTGCTGAAGATGGACATCTTGGGGCTTAGGACCTTGAACGTGCTGATGAAGGCGCGGCAATACGTCAAAGACAACCATGGCCAAGACATCGATCCGGAAACCCTGCCCCTCAGTGACAAGAAAGTCATGGACATGCTGGCCAAAGGGGACACTGCTGGTGTTTTTCAGGTGGAGAGCCCGGGAATGACAGCGCTGATCCGCAGCATGAACGTCAGCAGCTATGATGATATCGTGGCGGCGATTGCCATCTACCGTCCTGGCCCTTTGAATGCTGGCATGACGCGAGACTTTGTGGACTGCAAGGTGGGCAAAAAGCCAGTAACCTATTATGATCAGCGGCTAAAGCCAATATTAGAAAGCACTTACGGAACAATAGTATATCAAGAGCAAGTAATGCGTATATCCATGCTGATGAGCGGTTTCACTGCTGGTGAGAGCGATCTGATGCGTAAGGCGATTGGCAAGAAGAATATCGCCTTGATGAAGGAAAAAGAATCGGACTGGAGCGACGGCTCCCACGAAACCATGCAGCAGCATTGGCTAAACGGTGCCGAGCGTAACGGCTATGACCGGAAACTGGCCCAGAAGATATGGGATGATGTGGAGAGGTTCGCGGAATACGCCTTCAACAAGTCGCATTCTGCCGCCTATGCCATTTTGGTGGTGCGCACCGCTTGGTTTAAAGCCTACTACCCCAAAGAGTACATGGCGGCGGTGCTGAGCAGCTACGTCGGCCGCTCCGAGCGCTTGGCTCAGTACATCACGGCCTGCAAGCAGGGCAATATCGCAATCTTGTCGCCAGATGTCAATTCTTCCGGGCGGGAGTTCACCGCCCTGCCGGAGGGCATCCGTTTTGGGCTGGCCGGCATCAAAGGCGTCGGCGAGGCCGCCGCCGACGCGATTATCGCCGAGCGGCAGCGTGGCGGCATTTTCACCTCCCTGCATGACTTTATCGGTCGCATCAACAACACTTTGGCCAACAAGAAGACTGTGGATGCTTTGGTCAAATCCGGTGCTTTTGACTCCACAGACTATACCCGGCGGCAGATGATGCGCTTCATAGAGGTAGACAAGTGCATGGAAACCGCTGCTAGGATACATCGCGAACGGGCGGAGGGGCAGATCTCGCTTTTTGCCGAGGCCGACAGCAGTGGCAGCGCCGACTTTGCCGACTTGCTGCCAGCTCCGGATAATATCGAATGGGACATGCGGACGTTGCTGGCCTTTGAGAAGGAGGTTTTGGGGATGTATGTTTCCGGCCACCCCTTGGACCCCTACCAGCAGTTGTTGGAGGAGAACCGGGATTATCCGCTCAGCGTCTTCTCCCAACAGGCGGCTGGCGTTGCGGATGCTGAGGCCGGCGAGGAAGGGGTAGCTGAAGGTGATGCAGCGGCTGCCCTAGGCACTGAGTACAAGTCGATACCCCAAGGCACATTGATCACCTTGGCCGGTATGCTGACCAAGGTCAGCCTAATGGTTTCACGCAAAGGCGAACGGATGGCCAAGTTCACCTTAGAGGACATGGATGGCTCGATAGATGCCATTGTCTTCCCTACCTACTTCCGGGAAATCGGCGGGCTTTTAGAAGATGAGAGGGTGCTCAGCTTGCGTGGCCGCTATGAGTCGACGGACAGGGGGGCACAGTTCCTGGTTAACTCAGCCTTGCCGTTGAGCTTGGGGCGGGGCGGTGATGCGCCCATGATGCTGGAGCTGCACCTGCGTAGCGAAGCCTTCAACCAAAAGGTTTCCGATGAGCTTGCCCGTCTGATGCGGAGTTATCCTGGACGAGACGCCTCGGTGCTTTTGATCAGCCATGTCGATGGTGCCAAAACCCGTATTCAGTTGCCTTTGACTGTGGATGCCCGCAGTGAAGAGCTGCGCATCGGCTTGGCGGTAATCTGCGGGGATGATGCCGTGGTGTGCGATTGATCGGCGCTTCTAGGAGAAACGCCGATCAATGCTTAAACCCAGTTATTGCGGGCTTTAGGGCCGCAATCTCTCCCCTGATCAGCAAGGTGAAAGATTGCGGCTCGGGGGCCGCAATGACCGAGTTTTGATTAATTGGTGCCTCTCTGGTTCGCTCTGTTACGGTAATGTGATAGAGTATTGCGGATGATTACAGAGACTGGAGTTTAACGAGTGAGCGAAGCGAGGACGGCCAGAGGCTTCCGCGATATATTGCCAACCGAAGCGTTGTCGAGGGAGCGTGTTTGTGCGCACGTTCAAGAGGTCTTCTCATCTTGGGGCTACGTCCCGGTTGAGACACCGACCTTGGAGCTGGCAAGCGCCTTAGAGGCCGCAGGGCCGTTGGATCACTCCAGCTTCAAGCTTTTCGACTCTGACGGCGAGCTTTTGGTTTTGCGTCCTGATGTCACTTTGCCAATCGCTCGCCTAGTGGGTACACGGATGGTTGATTACCAGTTGCCCTTGCGCCTGCGTTACCGCCAAACTGTTTTCCGGGAGGCCAGAGGCTGGCGCGGCCAGGCCCGCGCCTTCACCCAGATCGGAGTGGAGCATATCGGCAGCGATGCCGCCAGCGCCGACATCGAGATTTTGCTGATGTTGGACGAGGCATTGCAGCAAAGTGGGCTGGCCGACTACGCCATTGCCTTTTGCAGCGTCTCGCCGCTGCGCTGTTTGCTTGGCCGCTGTTGTGAGCAGGGGCAAGTCGGTGGCGATTGGGAACATGCCGTGCTGGCTGCTTGCCATGACAACGATTTGGTGGCAGTGGATGGTCTTTCCCGCTCGCCGGGGGTCGAGGTAGCCTACGGTAACGCTTTACGCGCCTTGGTGCGCCTAAACGGCGGTGCCGAGGCCGTGGAGCAGGCACGGGCAATTATGAGCGGCATCGGCGGCGACCATGACCTGCTCCTATTAGAGCGAAGCTTCGCCGAAGTCAGCCAAAAGCGCCCGCAAACCCGCTTCATCATCGACTTTAGTGTGATGAGCAGTTTTGACTATTACACTGGCTTGGTGCTGGCAGCCTATGCGCCCGGCTTGGGCATCCCCCTGGCCAGCGGGGGGCGTTACGACCACACGCTCGCCCAGTTCGGGCTGGCAGCTCCGGCCGCCGGCTTCGCCTTGCATTTGGAGAGGATCATCGACACCTTGAGCCAAGATGTGCCGGGCGGTGCTGTTTGTCCGAGCGGCTTGCAGCAAGCGGCACCAGGAGGAGGCGGGTGATGGCTGCGAACAACATAGTCGCTGAACAGTGTAGCAGCTCAGGCGACGATGGTCAGGGGCTGGTCGGTCGTGCCCTGCGTATCGCTGTGCCCAAGGGCTCTCTTTACCGCGACAGCGTGGCTTTGCTGGCTGACTCCGGCTTGGATACCAGCGGCCTGGACGACCCCAAGCGGCAGTTGGTGTTTATCAACCAAGGCGTAGAGTTTTATATCCTGCGCCCCACCGATGTGCCGGTGATGTGCGCTTGGGGCGGTGTGGACTGCGCGATCTGTGGTAAGGACTCGTTGTTGGAGGCCGACTTGGGCTTGGTGGAGTTGGCCGATCTGGCTTTTGGTGCCTGTCGTTTCGTGGTCGCCGAGCCGGAGGGCGCAGGCCAACGGGTAGATGAGCGCTATCGTAACCGTGGGGTGTTGCGGGTGGCAACGAAATACCCCAATATCACTGCTGAACATTACAGAAAACAAGGTGTGCAAATCGAGATTATCAAGATGCATGGTAATATCGAACTTGCACCTTTGGTGGGAATGGCCGACCGCATTGTGGATATCACGGCGACCGGTTCCACATTGCGAGAAAACCATCTGGTGATCGTCGATGAGGTTGTGGCTTCCACAGCGCGCTTTGTCGGTAACCCAGCCAGTGTCCGGATCGATCCACGAGTCCACGCGCTGGCAAAACGTCTGACGAAAAGTGTCAGAAGGGAAGGATAAGGATGCGTGTCGAGTATTTGGAAGCTGGGGAGAGCCCCAGCGATGAGATGTTAGGACGCGGTGCGGTAATGGGCAGCGTTGCTGTGCAGACCGCTGCCGAGATTGTGGCCGCGGTTCGGGAACGCGGCGACGAGGCGGTCAAAGAGTACATGCTCAAACTGGATAAAGCCGACCGGCAAAACCTGATGATTGGGCTTGCGGATCTAGACAATGCTTGGAAACGGCTGAGTCCCAGCCTGCAGGAGGCACTGAAAGCCGCCTACCAATCGATACGCAACTTCCATGAACAGCAAAAGCAACAGAGCTGGTTCATCACCCGGCCGGACGGTGCCTTAGTTGGTAGCCGTGTGGCACCGTTGTCTTCGGTCGGCGTTTATGTGCCCGGTGGTCGGGCGGCCTACCCATCCAGCCTGCTGATGAACGTTATTCCCGCTCAGGTAGCTGGTGTAGAGCGAATCGTTGTGGTCACACCACCGCAGCCCGACGGCAATGTCAGCCAAGCCGTGTTGGCCGCCGCCCGGCTGGCCAACATCACGGAGGTCTATGCTGTCGGCGGCGCTCAAGCCGTTGCCGCCTTGGCCTATGGCACTGAACAGATACCGGCAGTGGACAAGATCGTCGGCCCCGGCAACGCCTACGTCACAGCAGCCAAGCGGCTGGTGGCCGGCGACGTGGGCATCGACATGATTGCTGGGCCATCCGAGGTGGCCATTTTGGCCGATGACAGCTCTGATGCCACACTGGTGGCCATCGACATGCTGGCACAGGCTGAACATGACCCGGAGGCGCGTACCTATCTGGTCACCATTGACGAGAATCTAGTGGACGATGTGATAGAGCAGGTGGAGAAGCAGCTCGGCCGTTCCACTCGGCAGGAGATATCCAAGGAGTCCATTGACCGCAACTGCGTGGTCTTGGTCTGCCCCGACCTCTCCACTGCCCTGACTGCGATCAACCGTATTGCCCCTGAGCATCTGGAGCTTCAGGTTGAAGCGGCGATGGAGCTGTTGGGGCTGGTGGAGAATGCCGGTGCTATCTTCTGCGGCCCTTGGTCACCGGTCAGTGTTGGCGACTATCTGGCCGGCCCAAGCCACACTTTACCCACTGGCGGCAGTGCCCGTTTTGCCAGCCCGCTTTCCGTGGCCGACTTTGTCAAGCACTCCAGCGTTATCAGCTACTCCTATGCTGCCTTGGAAAACGATGCCACGCACATCAAGGCTTTGGCTGATGCCGAAGGGCTTTGGGCACATGGACGGGCGGTAGAGCTGCGTTTCGAAGACGACGAAGGCTGATAGAGCGGATTTCTCAGTTATGCCGCCTTTGCCTACCAAGTCCGCCAAATTGTGCCCGTCGGCCAAGCTGCGGCCGCCGGCTAAGTTGCGGCCGCCGGCGCCTTTCATGGCCGGCCTCAAACCTTATGACCCGCGTTATTTGCCGGCGCGTATTTACCTTAATGCCAACGAGAACCCCTTCGGGATGCCGCAGCCGGTGTCTGCTCGGCTGAGTTCTGAGCTGGCTGCCCAAACCGGCAGTCTCTCCCTGAACCGTTACCCGTCGCCGTTGGCCGACAGCCTCCGGCAACGCTTGGCGACCGATCTCGGACTAGAGCCATCGCAGTTGTTGTTGGGCAACGGTGGCGATGAGCTGATCGCTGACTTGATATTCTCTTGGGGTGGCCCCGGGCGGCGGCTTTTGATTGCACCGCCTTGTTTTGCCACCTACACCCTCTCGGCGGCGCTGAACGGCACGGAGGTAGTCAACCTGCCCCGGGGCTTAGACATGATGGTTGACGAGGCGGCGTTGCTTGATAGTTTGGCGCTCGGCGATATTGATATAGTCATGCTGGCTTCGCCGAACAACCCGACAGCGGAGTGCCTGAGCGCCGAGTTCGTGCGTCGCATGCTGGCTGCCACCGATGCGCCAGTGCTGATCGACCAAGCCTATGTGGAGTTTGCCGACGTAGGCTATGACTTGGTGGGGCTGTTGGCCGAGTACCCGAACTTGGCGATACTCAGGACCTTTTCCAAGTTCTGGGGACTGGCCGGGCTGCGCCTGGGCTACCTCTGTGCCTCGGAGCAGTTGGTGGCCGAGCTTTTAAAGGTACGCCAACCTTACACGGTTGATCGTTTTGCTCCGTTGGCCGCCCATATCGTCTTGGATGCCCGCGACCTTTACCACGAGCAGCTGCGGCGGATCATCAGTGAGCGAACCCGGTTGCGCCAGGCCTTCGGACGTAGGCCATGGCTGGAGGTCTTTCCTAGCGAGGCCAACTTCTTGCTGTTGCGCTTGGAAGAGGGGCGCTCTCCGGAGCTCGCCGCCCGGCTTTGGCAATGGCTCTATGACCAACACGGCATATTGTTGCGCGACTTCTCGTCTGAACCCGGCTTGCAGGGCTGTTTGCGGGTTAGTATTGGCACGGAGGCTGAAAACGATACCCTGTTGGCGGCCTTGACCGAATTCGAGCAAACCGGCTTGGCCGCTGGTACAGATGTTAGGGCAGTGGACGCTTACAAGGAAGGCAGGATAGCGCTATGAGCGAGCCGCAAAACGAGCTGCAAGCAAAGCCGCGAAAGGCCAGCATCGAGCGCCGGACTCGCGAGACCTATGTTAGTCTCAGCCTAAAACTGGACGGTAGCGGGACAACTGATATCAGTACCGGTGTGCCGTTCTTCGACCACATGCTGGATGCTATGGGCCGTCACGGCCTCTTCGACCTCACGGTCAAGGCTGAGGGGGACTTAGCTGTGGATGCTCACCACACCGTGGAGGATGTCGGCATCGTTTTCGGCCAAGCCATCGATCAGGCTTTGGCTGATCGCCGGGGCATCCGGCGTTTCGGTGATGCCTTGCTGCCGATGGATGAGGCACTGTTGCTGGCCGCTGTGGACATCAGCGGTCGTGGCCAGCTGCACTGGCAGGTCGTGTTGCCCATCGAATTCATCGGCAATTTCGACACCTCGTTGTTCAAGGAGTTCTTGATTGCCCTAGCCAGTAATGCTGGGTTGACCCTGCATGTTCGCTCGCTGGCTGGGGAGAACTCCCATCACATCATCGAGGCTGCTGCCAAGGCGGTGGCTCGGGCGCTGGCTCGGGCGCTGGCCATCGACCCTCGGCGCCAAGGTGACATTCCCTCCACAAAAGGCAGCCTCTGAGCTATGCGGATACTGGTCGTCGATTATGGCAAGGGCAACATTGCCAGCGTTGTCAAGAGTTTGGAGTTTTGTGGTGCTGATGTGCTGATCAGCCAAGAGGCCGCCGCTGTTGAACATGTTCATGGCATCGTCTTGCCTGGGGTGGGCGCCTTTGCTGATGCGATCGCCTTCATGACCGCTTCGGGGCAGGCAAAAGCTTTGCGCAAGGCTATGGAGCAGGGCGTACCCTTCCTAGGCATCTGCCTTGGAGCCCAGCTGTTGATGGACTGTGGCATCGAGGGTGTCTCTGGTGTTGATGCCCAGTTTCAGCCAGACGGGCGTTGGGCGGCAGGTATCGGCCTCATATCCGGCCACTGCCGGCGTTTGGCCAACCATGATGCCTGTGGACAGTACTTTAAGATACCACACGTTGGCTGGAACCAGCTCAATTTTTGTGCCGGTGCCCAAGCCAACCAAGACCCGCTGCTGGTGGGCATTGATGACGGCTCCAACTTCTACTTCACCCATGCCTATCGTGCCGAGCTTGCGGACACCTCGTGCCTGCTGGCTGAAACTGCCCATTCCGAGGTTTTCCCGTCGGTGATTCGCAGCTATAACGCCTGGGGCGTGCAGTTCCATCCGGAGAAAAGCTCTAGCAAGGGGTTGCGCATTTTGGCTAACTTTCTGCGGTTTTGTGGGGATGTGCGCAGTTGAAGGTGCAGTTGAGCACATTGACGACGTTACCTGAAGGCGCGCCGATCATCTCGCAATTCCGTCATTGCCGGCTTGACCTGCAATCTTTCCCTTTCATGCCTCGGTGTGAAGCACTGCGGTTCGGGTTCGCGCGGGATGGGTCTTGTGCATCAAATTGGTGCTTCCTAAAGGAGTGTGACTGATGGAACTGTACCCAGCGATCGACCTGTTACAGGGCAAAGTAGTGCGTCTGCGTCGCGGCGACTTCGATGCAGTGACGGTCTATGCCGACAATCCGGTGGCCACGGCTCAAGAATATGCCAGTGCTGGTGCCCGTTGGCTGCACTTGGTTGATCTGGACGGGGCGAGAGGCACGGGCGATAACCGCGCCCTGATCGAGCAGGTCATAGCGGGCAGCGGCCTTAAAGTCGAAGTCGGCGGCGGCATTCGTTCGCTGGCGGTGATCGAGGCCATGGCCGCTGCTGGTGCTGCTCGGGTGGTGCTGGGTACTAGCCTCTTGGCCGACCCCGGGATGGTGGCCGAGGCGATCAGCCGTTTTGGCGACTTGATCTGCGCCGCTGTGGATGCCCGCGACGGCCGGGTGGCGATATCTGGCTGGCTGGAAACCAGCGAGGTGGATGTCTTAGACCTTGCTGCCCGCTTGGCTGAACTAGGCATCCGCCACTTTCTCTACACCGATGTCAACCGCGACGGCCTCCAAACCGGCATCGATGCTCATGCCTACCAGCAACTGCACCAAGTCGTTGGCTGCCCAGTTATCGCCTCCGGTGGCATCGCCGCACTCGACGACCTCTGTGCCTTGCGAACTTTGGGTTCCGATGTCATCGAGGGCGTAATCGTTGGGCGAGCGATCTATGAGAAGGTCTTCAGCGTTCAGCAGGCGCTGGCAGCACTGACCGGAAGGGACAAAGGCTAGTGCTAACCAAACGTGTTATCCCTTGCTTGGATGTCGATAAAGGACGGGTAGTAAAGGGTGTCAACTTTGTAAACTTAGTCGATGCCGGTGATCCGGTGGAGATGGCGACGGTCTATGATGCCGAAGGTGCTGATGAGTTGGTGTTTCTGGATATCACCGCCACCCACGAGGGGCGGCCAACGGTGGTCGAGATGGCCAGAAAGGTCAACGCCCAAGCACACATCGCCTTTTGTGTAGGCGGCGGCTTAGCCTCGCTTACCGACATCCGGACGATGATCACCGCCGGGGCAGATAAGATCAGTTTGAATTCGGCGGCCGTGCGCTCTCCGGAACTGATCAGTGCGGCTGTAGAGGTTTTTGGCACCCAGGCCATCATCGTGGCCATCGATGCCAAGCGGGTTAGCAGTGGCCAAGACAAATGGACGACCTACTTAAACGGTGGTCGTATCGATACCGGCCAGGATGTGGTGCAGTGGGCATACGAGGCTGCCCGTCGTGGCGCTGGCGAGATTCTCTTGACCTCGATGGACTGTGACGGTTCCCAAGACGGCTACGACTTGGCGCTGACCCGGGCAGTTGCCCGGGCTGTGGACATCCCGGTGATCGCCTCCGGTGGCGTGGGCAAGTTGGAGCATTTCGCCGCAGGTGTGCTGGAAGGTGAGGCCGATGCCGTGTTGGCGGCCAGCGTCTTTCACTTCGGCACCTTCTCCATCCGCCAAGTCAAACAGTATATGGCCGACCAAGGCATCCCAGTACGGTTGGACATCTGAATGGGCGTACTGAGGTTTGATGAGCAGGGCCTGATCCCGGCGATCGTCCAACAGGTCGGCACGGGAGAGGTGCTGATGATGGCTTGGATGAATGCCGAGGCGTTACGCCTGACCCAACAAACTGGTGAAACTTGGTTTTGGTCGCGCTCCCGCTCCGAGCTTTGGCATAAGGGCGCAACCAGTGGCAACACCCAGAAGGTGGCCAGCATCATGCAAGATTGCGATTCGGACTGCCTGTTGGTATGGGTGGACAGCCCCGGCCCGGCCTGCCATACCGGCAACCGCAGCTGTTTTTACCGCGAGGTGGCATGCGACGGTGCGGCTGCTGATGGGGGAGATGCCTCCGGTCGGGGTTGCGGTACGGCAGCAGCAGCCACAGTGGCGGCCACGGCGACCACAGCCGCAGCCGCAGCCGCAGCCGCAGCCACAGCCACAGCCACAGCCGCAGCTGCAACGACCACAGCGGCAGCCGGAAGGCCGGCTGCCGATCAGAAGGGAGAGCAGCATGGGTGAGCGCACCAGCAACGTCCAGCCGGCCGACTTGGGAAAGGCGTTGGCTCAACTGCAGGAGGTGATCCATGGCCGCTGGCAAGCCGACCCCGAGGCCAGCTATACCGCCAGGCTGTTGACAGGTCCTGCCGACCAGCTGTTAAAGAAACTGGTGGAAGAAGCCGCCGAGCTGGCCTTCGCCATCAAAGACAACGACCACGACCACGCCCGCTACGAGGCCGCTGACCTGCTTTATCACTTCTTAGTGGCACTGGAGCGCAGCGGTATCAGCACCGATGAGCTAGGCGGCGAACTGGCCGCCCGCTTCAAGTAGTCCCAGCACCGCATGCAGTCACTGGCAAGTTACTTTGACCTCTACGTTCTTTCTGAGGCCTTTGCGCAAAGGCCGGCCGGCCTTGATCTCTGGGGTCGGGCTGCCTACTACAGTATCGACGACTTTGCCCAAGCCTTGCAGTCTTATCAGAATAAATACAAGGATTCCAATATTTTCTCAGCCGACCGCTGGCTGGCAAACGAGGATAAGCTGCGTGTGTTACAGGACCTAAGCGGCCACTCCGACCAGCTCAGGTTTGAGGAGCAAAGGCGCCAGCGGCCTTCAGATGAGCAAAGCATACCTTGAGTGGTGTGCTGCCGGGCATGTTCCGGCAGATCTACGAACGTGACGGGGTTCCTGCAATTTGAACAGAGGCATCTGCAAGAATAGCTCTGGGTACTGGCACGTCTTGGTAACGGCGTCCTGCGCCTTTGGGTGCTGCCGGGTATAATGGCAGCATGAACAAACAGGAGAGTGCAGATCGTGACCACTCGTCTTTTAAGCATGTGCGTGAGGCGCATGGCTCGAAGGCCCCACAGGCGCTGGCTGATGAGGATGAGCTGACGGTGATCGGCGGTGGGGCATCGGGCGTGACAGCCCCGTCGGCTGTCGTTGTCGAGGCGCTGGACACAGATGCGGCCACCCGTTTTGTTGAGGCTGAACCTGCCGAACCTGCGACTGGCCTCGCTACACCTGCCATTGATCAAGACGTGAAACCCAATTCGTTGACCGATGAGCTGGGTCCGCCCATGTCCTTCGTCCAGCGGGTCATTCTCACCTTGGCGGTGTTAGGCGTGCTGGTGGTTGCCTTTTTCCTCGTCCGCTATTGGATCTGAGGCAGATGACCCGCTGCTGTTGCTGCTGCACTGGCCGTTGAATGAAGCTTTGAGGAAGACAAGGAGCCCATAGCATGGAAGATCAGAATCCAAGCCAAGAAGGCCAAGAAGGCCAACAGGAACAGAATGTTCAAGGTGATCCCTTGGCCCCGGACGTTTTAGCAGCTCCACCGGTGAACTTGAGCGACAGTGAGTTGGATGCCTTGGCCGCCGCCACCCTGCAGCCCGAGCCAGAGCCGAGCCATTCCGAACCGGGGTTTCCATTTCCGATGAAAACGACAGCTCGCGACGAAAGGTCTCGGCTGGCGCGCTCTAGGCGTACCCGTAACTTGCTGATCGTAACGATAGTCGTCTTAATCCTTGCCGCAGTTGCCTTGGCTTGGTTTGGGTACCACACCTTATTCAAGCAATCTGTCCAAGAACAGCCGGTACTGAAACAGAGTACCGACTTGGTTCCTAGTGGCACTGACAATGCTAAAGTAGAGACCAAACCGGTCTACAAGACAGCCAGTATTCCGGGTATGCGGCCACTTTTTGGCCTGACCATCGACGAGGCCAGCGCCAAGTTAGGCTCCCAATGGGTCTTGGATAAAAACGAGGATGCCAAGGATTCCAACAACCCTAATGTCAAAAAGCTGGCAACTCTGAGGTATCTGCCGCAGCTGGAAAGTGGCGGTGCGCCATCTGCCGATGCCAGCATCTCCTTGAGCTCAGATACTCCGCCAGTTGCCAATCTCTACCTCAGCACTGACAGCCAAGGGCATGTTATAGCGATCCTCTATTCGGCGGATATGGATCTTTTGGGATACCCCAAGTCTGGTTTCGCCAGTCTCTTGGCCGACGACAAGCTGGTATTGAATGCTTTGGAAAGCGCCGGGATCGGCCCCAAGGATTTCCAGTACGCAGCTCCCGACATGAGGGCTGCCACCAGCTATGACTATCCGGATTCAGCCGACCGCAAGGTGAGCAAGCAGACCACGTTGTTCTCCGGACGCACTGCCAACGATGGCTTGCCAGGGGCTTGGGTGGTCACGGTTACCTATCAGTTTGTACCCGCCACCAGCACACCTAATGACGCTGCTGGTGCTGCCCGAACTATCTACATCAGTTTGGCTTAGGCGCTGATCAATCATGGATTCCCTATTGAATGCTGTCTCGGTAATCTTCTGGGGCTTGGTGATGTTCTCGCTGATCGTGGTGGTACACGAGGCAGGGCACTACACAGTTGCCAGGCTCTGTGGCATGCGGGTCAAGGAGTTCATGATCGGCCTCCCCGGCCCAAATATCGGCTTTAAGGCCTTTGGCACCAAGTTCGGTATCACCCCCTTCCTGCTTGGCGGCTATGCCCTGATTGCTGGGGCGCAACAAGAGGAGCAAAGCCCGACACTGGCGCGCTCGCTAGGCATTCTCGCTACGTCGGGGAGCGTCAGCGGGGCGGCTGCGGCGGAATGCCAGTCTGTACTCGGCTATGACTTTGAAAGTGACTTGGATCAGCTCTACGACTGGGGTACTATCGAGCGCAAACGCCTCAAAGGTGACGACTGCATTTACTCCATGCCGGCTGACGGCGACTTTGCCCAAGGGCAGCC
Source organism: Actinomycetes bacterium (assembly GCA_009787085.1). Taxonomy (GTDB): domain Bacteria; phylum Actinomycetota; class Coriobacteriia; order Coriobacteriales; family UBA8131; genus WRGR01. The sequence goes on along the minus strand of WRGR01000045.1, from coordinate 171,642 downwards.
TCGGACGCTATCTGATGTTGATGCCCTGATTGAAGCCGAACGGCGGGTCACCTATTGCGGTGCGCCATGGTTCAAGCGAGTGTTGATGCTCTTGGCCGGAGCGGCCTTCAACCTGATTTTTGCGATTGTCGTCTTCAGCGCCGCCTTGATGTACATGGGCGATACCCAGCCAGCGGACCCTTGGCGGGTTGAGCAAGTTGTGGCTGCCTCGCCGGCCGCCACAGCCGGTCTTCAGGCTGGCGACCAATTGCTGGCTCTCGATGGTCAACGGTTCAACAGCTGGAATGAATTCAGTGCCCTGACCGCTACCCTCAGTCCTGGCCAGGAAGTCGTAGTGTCAGTGCTCAGGGGCGGTCAGAACCAAGATTTCCTCTGCACGTTAGGCGACAAAGACGGCAAGGCTTTCTTGGGAATCTCGCCAACCACAAAACGGGTGCCAGTCTCCTTTGGCCAAGCCATTTCTCGGTCTGTCGGTTTTGTCGGCATAGTGGCGGGCGCCATCGCCCAACTCTTCAATCCGGCTACCTTTACCACAATGGTCGGCCAGTCATCCTCAGTAATCGGAGTCTCTTTCGAGGCACGTAATGCTGCTTCCGACGGCTTCCTTTCTTTCATTGTGCTGGCCGCCGCCCTGAGCATCAGTATCGGCCTGATGAACCTACTGCCTTTGCCGCCATTGGACGGCGGCAAAATCGTGCTGGAGACTATCCAGAAGCTAACGCGGCGAGCTTTGCCAGTACGGGTGATCAATATAGTCTCGGTGGGCTGCCTTTGCTTGATAGTGCTGTTGTTCGTGGTGCTTTCCGGGCAAGACATCCAACGTTATATTCTGGGAGGATAAGTGGGAATATGAGCGAGGATGTCCCTCGCAGTCTGACCCGGCAGATCCGTGTTGGTGATGTGCCAATTGGCGGCGGTGCGCCAGTGGCGGTGCAGAGCATGCTTACCGTGCATACCGATCAGCCGCAGGAGGCCTTGGTGCAGATCGCTGAACTGGCTGAGGCTGGCTGCGAGATTGTCCGGGTCGCTATTCCCTCTAACCGCGAACTGGCGGGTTTTGCGCAGATCGCCGAGTGCTCCGAGTTGCCGGTGGTTGCCGATATCCATTTCGATTACCGGCTGGCGCTGGAGGCAGCTCGCCTAGGTGCCGCCAAGCTGCGCATCAACCCCGGCAATATCGGTGATGGCGATATGGTGGATGCGATCATCGATGCTGCCGGGGAAGCCGAAATACCTATCCGTATCGGGGTTAATGCCGGCTCACTGGCTCCTGAGATCGCTGATTTCGAGGATCTCTCACTGGCGGAGAAACTCGCGGCCAGCGCCGAGTCCTATGTCGAACATTTTCAAGAACGTGGTTTTCAGGACATCATTGTATCTGCCAAGGCCCATGAGGTTGCGAGCACAGTTTCAGCCTATCGGCTGTTGGCACGGGACTTGCCCCAGCTGCCGCTGCACTTGGGGATCACCGAAGCTGGCACCTTGCTCCAAGGCGCAGTGAAATCAGCAGCTGGCATCGGCGCCCTGTTGCTGGACGGCATCGGCGATACGTTGCGGGTGTCGCTTACCGCCGACCCGGTTGAAGAGCTGAAGGTGGCTTGGCTGTTGCTGTCGGCGGTTGGTCTTAGGCATCGTCAGCCAGAACTGGTGAGCTGCCCAACCTGTGGGCGCACAGAGGTCGACATGATGCACATTGCTGCTGAGGTTGAGCAGCGTTTGGCGGCAGTTGACAAGCCGATATCGGTGGCGGTTATGGGCTGTGTGGTCAACGGCCCCGGCGAGGCGAGGGGGGCCGATGTTGGCGTGGCTTGTGGCCGGGGTAAGGGTGCTGTGTTCAGCAGGGGCAAAGTGCTCTACACTGTCGGAGAAGATCAGATCATCGATGCCTTGTTCGAGGAGATCGAACGTCTATAATAACAATCCATCAACAAGTGCTGAATGGCAAAAACCTTCAAGCTGCTTAAATACTGTATAAATAGGTTGTGTTGATTATGCGGTTCAGAACCTCTGCAGATCGCAAAGAGATTCAAATGGGGCACTATTTTAAAGGTTTGGGGACTTGCCATGAAAAATGCGCAAAAAAAGGCGTACAGTCAGTTATTGCACGAAAAACAACGAAACAAAGGGTTTATGATGACGAGGAAGATGCGACGCTTGCTCGCATCTTTGATACTCTTAGTGATCCTTGTGCCTATCGGTTACGGATTGGCTTTTGCCTCAGCTGGTTCTGATGAGCCAGCTTCGATGGGCGAGGTAGCTAGTCAGCTCGTTTTGAGTGACGGGCATGCCCCGACCGACTCGGATGCCGTTGTTGCTCCTGGTGATCAGGTTAGCCTGAACAGCCTTGGTGGCACAGATGAGGTGGCCGTCTCCTCAGAGCCGGGAGATATGGACAGCCTAGGGCTGCCTTCTGATGTCACAGATGAAGAGGGGCAGCCTTTGGGGCAACAGGGGAAATCAGACGATGATGAGATAGATCTCTTGGCTTTGGACAAATCAGAGCCTTCTGAGCCTACCACCACTGGTGAGCCAGAAACACTTCAAACAGTGCCTGCCAAACCCGTTTTGCCACAGGGGTCGGCTACTGTCGATGCTAAGCCGCAAAAAGCAGCTAGGGGTTATGTCATAGACGATACCATCGACCTCTCCAAGCCAGCAGGCAAGACTGGTGCCGGCTTTACTATCAGCGGAGCCGCGAGCAATTACAATCCTGCTAGCCTTAATGAAAACCCCGGCTCCCTCGGAGTTCTGTCTTTTAACGCCAGCGCTACCAGCAAGGTTTATCGCCTTATTCAAAGTGGTGTGCCCAACAACCCCAATTCAAGCAAAGGACAAAAATACGGTACGTCGATGATCGGTACCATCAATATCCAGTCTGGTGTTGATGTCACTTTGATCGTCAGCGGCATCGACATGCTTGGATCGGTCAACGGTACTGCAGCCAATCTGACGCTGGTGTTGGACGGCACGAATAATATCCGCACAAGCATTGCTGTTCCTGATGGTGCCGGGCTTACAGTCAACAGCCTAAACGGCAACGATACGACTGACCGTCTAGTGGTCAACCCGACTACGCTCAATAGCACCGTCACCCCCATTGCTGCCCGTATTGGCGGCAACTTCGGCTCTTCCGGCGGCAGTATCACCATCAATAGCGGCAACATCGATGTCACTACGCCCGGCGGCCCCATGTCCACCGGCGCTGGCATCGGCGGCGGCGGCTCTATGGATGGCATGAACAACGGCATCGGTGGCTCCGGCGGCACCATTACTATCAACGGCGGCGTGGTCAAGGTCACAGCCACCTCGATTGGCGCTGGCATCGGCGGCGGCGGCGCTTCTAGTGCCGGCGGTGCCGGCAACGGCGGTGCTATCACCATCAACGGCGGTACGGTATCTGTATCGCAGAGAGGCAACGGCGACGCTAACGGCACGGGTCGTTCCGGCGCTGGCATCGGCGGCGGTGGTGCCTGTGACGACAACGGCCCTGGTGCCAAAGGTGCTGGAGCTGGCAACCTCCGGATAGTTGATGGATCGGTGACTGTGCGTCAGTACACCCGTGCAGCCGGCATTGGCGCCGGGCTGTTCGGGGAGGTTGGCAATATTACCATCGATGGCGGTGTGATCGATGCCGAGGTCATCAATACTAACAATCTCAACGGCTCCGGTGAAGGCGCGGCTATCGGCGGCACTTCCGGCACCAACACTGGCTCTCAAGGCTATATCACCATTAATGGCGGTCAAGTCCGAGCAGTATCTAAATATACGGCTATCGGGTTAGTGCACGGTATAACAACAATAGTTATTAATATAACAGGTGGTGACATCTATGCTCAAGGCGGCTGGGGTCCGGGCATTGGTGTTTGGTCTGCCTGTTTGCCTGGCGATGCCATCAGCATCGTCGGCGGCAAAATTGTTGCGAAGAGCGACTCAGCATCGGGCATCGGTGGTGGCATTGCCAGCTCTGGGGATATGCCCTTTCGCTTAGACGCTGCGGCAGAGGTTAAGGCTTATGCCGGTGGCACCATCCCGGCCATCAACGTCAACGATAACACCGGTGACGGCTATTATGTCAACGCTAGCTTCAATACCGCCCCTTCAGCTTCAGCAACCACGCCGTTACGCATTTTCGCTGCAGCCAACAACAGCCACTTGAAGAACTTGGAGCTGCCGGCCAATTTCAAGCATTTCGCCTATAGCTCCGACCAGGATACGGCACGCACAGACAATGTTTTTGCCGATCTCGGCGGCGCGGTGCGGAGTGTGCTGCGGGTGGCTGACGACAGTGTGCAGATCTATTCAGTGAAGACCAAAGGCGGCTACAACGCTCATGGTGGCAATAACCAGTCGCTTCCCGTTAAACTGAGCAACGCCGCACTCTTCACGGTTACGGAGAAATACGTTGATATCAACGGTGCCGCCATTCCTGCTGTGGCTGACACAGCGGCCTACTTCATGTCTGGCGCTGCCTACAGCAAGGTTATCCCGACCATCGCCGACCATAGCGTAAAGGGTTACAAGATCGGCCCGAATCCGCCGAATGGCCTAGGTAGCTTCACTTTGGGCACTACGGCTTCGATTCCCTCTGTCACTGGCAACACTATCGTCTACTTCGTCTACGGGCTGCCTAACACCAGCTTCAGCTTCTACAAGGTGAACCAAAACAATTCGCCCTTGGAAGGGGTCAGGTTCGCCCTCTACTCCTGCGCCGATGACTCCCATCAGCACCAGTGGCTGGCTGACGACAGTGCACCGGGCTGTTGGGGTGCCCCGGTTTATGTTACCAGTGCTGCCGATGGCTTGGTGGAATTCGCCGGCTTGGAATCCGGGCACTACATGCTGGTGGAGGTCGAGGCACTGCCCGGCTACCAGCTGCCTCACGGGCAGTGGTCGGTAGAGATCAGTGCCACGATGGGCATTGCTGTTACTGCGCACGGATCGGACAGCGTCAACCTGCCACCAGCCTTCAAAAGCGGCAATGGCAGCTTGAGCGGCTGCATGCTGTTGCCCAACTACCCCCAGTACAACCTGCCCCGGGCGGGTGGCTTCGGTGTGCTGCATCTGACGATACTGGGTTGCGCAATGATCGGTATCGCGTTGCTGTTCGTGGTCGTGCCCAAGCTTGGGAGGCGGATAAGTTGATGACCCGGTAAGTTTTGCATCCTATGCCGAATCAAGCCTCGCTTTACCCGACATAAGGCCGTGCGGGAGGCACTCCGTGCATCAATCGGCGCTTTCCTGGAGTACAATGTGATATACAATCCCTCGACATTAAGGAAGGACGAGCCGATGGCCGCAGCGCGCATCCTATACATGAGCACTCTTTATGCCCCGACGTTAAAGGAGGATCCCGGCGATGCCGATGTTGTTTCGCATCGATTGTTGTTGCGAGCAGCGATGATGCGCAAGGTGGCGGCCGGAGTCTATAGTTTCTTGCCGCTTGGGTTCAGGGTGCTGCGCAAGGTGGAGCAGATCGTGCGCGAGGAGATAGATGCCATCGGCTGCCAAGAGATGGTCATGAGCATCATCCAGCCTGGCGAACTTTGGCATGAGAGTGGCCGTTGGGACGACTACGGGCCGGAGCTTTTCCGCTTGGAAGACCGTCACCAGCACGTCTTTGCACTTTCACCTACCCAAGAAGAGCTGATTACTGCGATCGTCCGCGGTGAGCTGCGCTCCTATAAGCAACTGCCGCTGTCTCTTTACCATATTCAGTGGAAGTACCGCGACGAGGTGCGGCCACGCTTCGGGCTTCTGCGTGGCCGGGAGTTCTTGATGAAGGATGCCTACAGCTTCCATACCTCCTATGAGAGTTTGCAGGAGCACTATGACCTGCAGTCTGCCGCCTATGGGCGCATCTGTGAGCGGCTGGGGCTGCGCTATGTGCCAGTGGCGGCCGACAGTGGCCAGATCGGCGGCAAGGTGACTTGTGAGTTCATGGCGCTGGCTGCTTCCGGCGAAGCCGAGATCGTCCATTGCGGCTGCGGCTATGCGGCGAATACCGAGGTGGCCGAGGTTGGCATTGAGGTGCACGAGGCTTTTATGGCAGGTGACGGCAGCACAAACGGTGTGCTGCCCACTGAGGCCGTCACCGATGCTGCCGCCCCGGCCGCTGCCGCCCCGACCGCTGCCGCCGCTGGTGCTGGCACTCCACAACCAGAGCGCATCCATACCCCGATTGACGGATCGATCCAGGCGCTGTGTGACTTTTTGGGAATCCCGGCTGCGGCTACCGTCAAGGCCATCGCCTTGGCGGCAGGTGATGGCAGCACGTGGGTGGCATTTATCCCCGGCGACCATGAGCTGGGCGAGATCAAGGCGGCCAAGGCTTTCAATGTTGATGCTGAGCATCCCTGGCATGTGTTAAGTGAGGCAGAGTTGGCCGAGCGCGGCTTGGTAAAGGGCTTTATCGGGCCGGTCGGACTGCCGAGGGGTATCCGCATCGCTGCCGACCCGGCATTGCAGGCACTGTCCAGTTGGCTGACCGGTGCCAACGAGGCCGACTATCATTTGCAGCAGGTGCGCCCAGGGCGGGACTTCGCCGTGGACAGCTGGATCGACTTGGCCACAGCTCAAGCTGGCGACCGCTGCCCATTCTGCGGGCAGCCGTTGGCCGTAGAGCGTGGCATCGAAGTCGGGCAGGTCTTCCAGCTTGGCACCAAGTATGCTGAGAGCATGGGTGCCAACTATATGGACGAGGATGGCTCCGAGCATCCCTTCATCATGGGGTGCTATGGTTGGGGAGTAACCCGCTCGCTGGCTGCTGTGGTCGAGCAGTCAAACGATGAGGCTGGTATCATTTGGCCGATCTCCGTGGCACCTGCTGAAGTCGTGGTATTGCCGTTGGCGATGGATGATAATGAGGTAGAGCCAGCCGCCCGCAACTTGGCGGCGGCCTTGGCCGAGGCCGGCATAGAGGTGGTGCTTGACGATCGCAAGGAACGTCCGGGCATCAAGTTCGCCGACGCTGATCTCATCGGCTGGCCATACCAGATGATAGTGGGCAAGCGCGGTTTGGCTGAGGGCAACGTGGAACTGAAAGTTCGAAAGGGCATGGTGAAGAGCTTGCTGCCGCTGACCGAGGTGGTATCTAAGCTAGTAGAGCTGGTGATGTCGGATCGTCAGCAGTATCGGTGAGTTCGAGGTAATCCCGGCTGTCGGTTTGCCGCCAACGGTGTTGGCGTTCACTGTCAAAGCTCGTAGCAGCTCGGGCGGCAAGGCAGACTTCAGGGCCGACAGTGAGGTCGGCGAGAAGAGCCGGCAGCTGTTGGCCTCCCAGCTTGAGTCTCGGCAGCTGCGCTTAGTCTGGCTGACATTGGAGCACGGCATACGCCTTATCAGGATAAGGGAGCACCGATCAATACCAAACCACAGTCATTGCCGGCTTGACCGGCAATCTTTTACCTTGCCGACTAGAGGAGAAGCTGGCCATCATGTTCCACAATCTGATGCAACGGCATTGGCCAGCACTTCCCTAGGCCAGTGCCGATCACAGCCCGGTGTAGTGTCACTGGCTGCTGTCTGCTCAGATCAAATCGAGTTTGATGCTCTAGGAAGGCCACTTGCCGATGCTGCCCTGCTTGCTACCCCCGGCTGGGCAGCCGCCTTCACTACCGCCGACTGCCTGCCGATTGTGCTCACCGCCGAGGTCGCCACCCCCGCTACTGGGCCGCTGGTCGTTGCTGTTCATGCCGGCTGGCGCAGTTTGGCCGCAGGCATCATTGAGGTTGCTGTCGCAGCGTTGCGAGCTGAACCCGGCTACGCTCACGCCCGCCTTTGTTGTTGGGTCGGGCCGGGCATCGCTGCCACCGACTACGAGATCTCCGAAGAAGTGCGCACCCTTCTGTTACGGCGTTTGGAGCAAGCATCCGTTTCTGATCCCGAGGCTTTCTTCGTCCCGAATCGCCCCGGCCACTGGCTAGCTGATCTGCCGTCTTCTGCTGCCGCTATCTTGGCCGCAGCCGGTCTTAAGGCCAGCGATATCTCCATTTGTCCGCTCTCCACATTCAGCAGCCCGGATTTGCATTCTGCTCGTCGTGACGGTGCCGCCTCCGGACGGATGGCCACAGTGGCCGCACTGCTGCCCGAGGGATATTGAACTGTGTGCAGTTCGGTCACGCTGTGCTGCCGCGCAAGCAAGGCCGCCACGGGATAAGCTGATGTCCGCCGCCCCGTTTTTGTTCCTAGCGGTGATCTTGCCGCTTTGGGGACGCTTGGCCGACCGCAAAGGCCGCAAGCCGATGTTGCTGCGAACAGGGCTGGGCATGGTGGCAATCATCTTCGCCACCGGCTTTTCCTGACGACCATGATCTTGACTCTGGCTGTCTCTTCGATCAACCCGATACTCTCGCTTTACGTTCGCGACATAGTTCCCTTTGGGGCGGCAGAGTCATCCCAAGGGGGGTCAAATCGGCATCTTCTAGGGAAGTGCCGGTCAACTCACAATTTCGTCATTGCGCCTCCGAGCCGCAATTTTTCGCCCTGCTGATCAGGGGAAAGATTGCCGCCCTGAGCCGGCAATGACTACAGTTGGGATTAATCGGCGTCTCCCTAGTGCTACACTATGTATATGAACGACTCCACATCAGACCCAAAGCCTCAGAAAGAAGCAGAATCCGACGCGCCACGCCCGAAACGCGAGGTGGTTGCTGTTTCTGATCTCGGCCAACCAGCATCCGCCTCGCCGACTGCCGAGCCAGACGATGCTCTAGCGAACGCTGCCGATGTACGGGAGCAGCACGGCGTCAAGCAGATTGAGCGCTTCGGTACAGCCAAGATATCCAAATTGATCACCGAGTTCGCCATCCCTTCGATCATCGCCATGGTGGTCAACGGGCTTTATAATATCGTTGACTCCATCTTTATGGGACATGGCGTGGGTACTGTCGGCCAAGCTACGGCGACGGTGGCCATGCCGATCATGATCTTCTCCATGGCGGTTTCGATGCTCATCGGGGTCGGCGGCAACGCTCTTACCTCGCTTCGTTTGGGGGAGGGCAAAAAAGACGAGGCCGAGCGAATCATGGGCAATTGCTTCTCAATGTTACTTGTCGCTGGGATTGTCTGCGCTGTCTTGATCTGGATATTCATGGATCCGATCCTTCGGTTTTCCGGTGCTAGCGAAAGCGTTTACGAGTCCAGCGAGGTCTTCTTGCGGATCATCGGCTCTGGTGTTATTTTGCAGTTCGTGAGCATGGGCTTCAACAACTTCATTCGTACCGCTGGCGACCCGATGCGGGCGCTGTATTCCATGGTGGCGGGCATTGCTGTCTCTATTGCCTTGAACTGGCTGTTTGTGTTGCATTTGGGCTGGGGTGTAGCCGGATCAGCTTGGGCGACTCTGGCCGGACAAGCGGTTGGTGCGGCACTGGTGATGCATTATTTCATCTTCAGCAAGAAGGCTCCCTTCCATCTGCATCGGCGTTTCTTACGTATCAAGCCGCGCTTGGCCTGGAGCATTGTCAGCTTGGGTTCCGCCTCCTTCGTCTTACAATTTGCCGCCGCAGTGATCAACATTATCTTGAACCAACAGCTCAATAAGTATGGTGCGATGAGCGTGATCGGAGCCGACGGCGCCTTGGCGGCCATCGGTGTGGTCGGGCGGGTGGCGATGTTCAGCTTCTTTCCGATCATGGGCATTTCTGTTGCCGTTCAGCCCTTGATCGGCTATAACTACGGGGCACAGCACTATGAGCGGGTGAAGAAGGCCTTCTGGGTCGCCTTCACTTGGATTGTCGTCTTTGGACTCTTCTTCTGGGTCATAGTGCGCCTCTTCCCCGGGCCTATCGCCATGCTCTTTGGTGTCCATGACGACCTTTTGGAATTCACCACCGGTGCTTTGCGGGTACAACTGTTTATGTTGCCGGTAATGGGGCTGCAGATTTTGGCCGCCGGCTTCTTCCAGTCTACCGGCCAGCCGATGAAGTCGCTGTTCTTGTCTTTGACCCGACAGGTTATCTTCATGATCCCGCTGATCTACCTGATGCCGATCGTTATGCCGACGCTCTTCCCACAGCTTATTGCGCTGGACGGCCTGTACTGGGCATATCCGATATGTGATGTTACCTCGGTGGTCACGGCGGCCATCATGATGCGCATCGAGTTCGGCCACATCAACCGGCGCATCGCCGAACAAAAACAAGGTGCAGGCCAGTTGACGGCCGAGGCTGCAGATGGATAGAACGTATGCAATGCCACTTCAGAACAGATTATTATACGAGCACATTGGTACTTTATATATTTGTAAATGTAGGCACACCATATCTTGCAGCGTTGTACAGTAGCACGTCAAGTCTTTCCGGATATCGCAAGCTCTAATGGTCTGGAGAATTGCTGCTTCTCGGTGGCGAGGGGAATTCTTGAGGTGTGGGACTTGCGGATTGTTTCTACGCCGAAAGGAAGTCCAGCATCTTCTGTTGTATGGTATTGGTGGAACCACTCTCTGTCCAACCGACGGTGCCGGAGAGCTTGCCGAGGACGTTCACCTTCAGGTGTTTTTGACCGACTAGCTGGAGCAGTTCACGTTCGATTACTGGTTCCGGCTCCTCGAATACCAGCACCTCGGAAAGGCCGTTCATGAATTCCAAGGCTAGTTTTTCTGGGAAGGCCACCGGCATGCCGATTTTCAGCAGCCGCAGAACGCCGACATAGCCAAGCTGGGCGATGGCATCTTGCAGCTTGGTCCAAGTGGCTCCACTGGCAACAACCCCAAGGTGGGCGGGGGCGGCTGAGCGCCCGGTTTGCTCGATGTGATTGAAGGGGCTGGCCGAGCTGGCCTGGCTGAGTTGTTTGAAGCGCTTGGCGAGCAGCGAGTGATCTTGACGAGCGTGGCCGAGGGCAGTCGGCTGCGACGACTGCGACTGCGACCGCGCTGGCTGCGGCGGCTCGGGCAGTTGCTGTCGCGGTCTAGCGCTGCTGACAGTAGGCGGTCGCTCATCCAGTGCATCCCCCATCGCCACGACTGCATGGCTGACAACTGCCGTTAGATGTAGGACGACGGGAGTCGAGTACCGCTCGGAAAGCTCAAAGGCTGCACGTGCCATGGCCTCGGCCTCTTCTACGGTTGCAGGGGCGAGTAAAGGTACTTTGGCAATCTGGGCGAACTGGCGAACATCCGAAACATCGAAGTCATCGGCTACCAGCAAAGCTAGGCCGCTAACACCAAGACAACTCTGGCTGATCAAAACATCGAAAACGGCGCACAAGCCATGTTGGCCAATGGCTGTCAAGGCGTAGGTGCCGTGCTGCGCGGCTTTGCCTGCGATTTCCAAAGCATCTCTCTCACCAGTCAGCCACTCGACACTCAGGCCTTCCAAGCGGTCTTGTTGTGCCCGTTTGCCGACGTATTCCAGCGCCCCGAATAAAGCAGTCTCGTGGCAGCCGCAAAACACATTGACACCAGCGCGTAAGGCCCCTAATGCCACCGCTTGGCTGCCTGTCAACAATTCAATTGACATCGCCATCCATGCCAGCTAGTGCTTGCTTATTGAGCCGTCTTACCTTCGTCGGCCTCACTGGGGGGGTTAGTGTTGGCGCTAGCGTCAGCGGCAGCACTATCGGCTGTGCCAAGGCCAGACGACAGGCCAACCCCGTCGGAGCCTGTGGTTTTGCCGCCTATGGCCATCAGCTTGATGTCAAAGGTCAGGGCAGCGTAGGGCGGGATGGCTACAGCGCCATTGCTGGAACCACCTGCACCATAAGCCAAATCTGCTGGAATGACCAAGGTGCGCACGCCGCCGACCTTCATGCCCACGACTCCTTGGTCAAAACCGGCGATCATATCGCCGCTGCCGATGGTGAAGTCGAGCTTGCCGCCGTGCTGGTCGGAGGCATCGAACACCGTGCCGTCAGCCAGTTTGCCAACATAGCTCACCGTCACCTTGTCGCCCTTCTTGGCTTCAGCACCGGTGCCTACCGAAGTGTCGGTCTGCTGCAGGGTGGGAGCTAGGTTCATATCTACGTTATAGGGCAAGCCGTCGGGGATCGGGTTGATGACCATTTCAGCCTCACCATCCTTTGTCAGGCTGTTGAAGTAGTCGTTTTGACGCTGCTGGTTGAGTTCATCCTGCAGAAGTGGCATTACGGCATCCTGCAGGCTCTGGGGGATAGCTTTGGTGTCGACCTTTTTGCTGGCTGGTAGTTCGTAGTTGTCGGTACATATGATGACGTATACGGCGCTATCGGTGACTACCGGGGCAGTAGACACCTGGCCTTTTTTCAGCTTGCCCAAGGCCGTCGAGTACTCTGTCGGCAAGCTCACCAGTGCTTCCCAGCCAACGTCGCCACCTTTGCCAGCGGTCAGCCCGCTGTAGCCGGATGCGCTGGTGCTGGCAGAAGCAGTATCTGTCGTGGTGCTGGCTGTTGAATTCGTGCTGCTGGCAGCGGTCAATGTGCCATTGGCCTTGTTGACCGCATCGGCCACTGTGGCGAACTTCTCGCCCTTGTTGATGCGGTTTAAGGCCGTCTGGGCTGCGGTTTTGGCGGCCGCAGCAGTGGTTTTATCGTTAATTGGGATAATGATAGTGCTGGAGCGTTTGCCCACCATATAGGGGGCATTCTCTTCAAGGAAGGAGTTGATCTCGTTTTTAGTGGGGTCGGTAGTCGGAATCTTTTGCTGCAAGAGCGGGGTTGCGACATTCTGGGCCTCCAAGAGACGGCGATAGGCGTCTTCATTGGCGTAGCCCATCGATCTCAGGTAATCAACCCAAGGGTCGCCCGTGCTTGGCTGCTGGGGTGCCTGTGTGGCCGCCTGTGCCTGCTTGGCTTGCTGAGCTTGTTCTTTCTGTTTGGTTATTTGGTCGTCAATGACCTTGGCATCCGGCGTGATACCGGCATTGCCGGCCTCGCTAAGCACCACAATGGGCATCATGAACTGATTTTTGATGATGGCTTGACGCAGGGAGTCCGGTGTGTAGTCATTACATTTCAGCATCACAGTCCAAGTGACATCATCCGCTGTATTGCCGTTAGCATCTTTGCGCATCACGTTTACTGTGGCAGTAATATCGGCCTCCATGATATTGGTGCCGCGCAGCGTTGCAGCGACTGCATCGCTGGGTACTGTGCCATTCATCGGGTCATCGGCTTGCTTATTGCAGCCGACAGCCAACAAGCTCAGGGAGAACAGCAACAGCAAACTAAGCGACAACTTGCAAATTCGTGAGAACTTTCGCATCATTAACCACCCTAACGTAGCCGAACAGCGACCATAAGGCCATCTGTCATGAACGACCAATACGCCCCCCGTTGCGAGATGACGAGCACATTGGCAACCGCCTTCCTGCCGATGGGCGGTCTTTGTCAACAATAGTCTATTTTCTCATAAACAGGCCGTTGCTACCCGGGTGGTAACGGGGTTGCGGCGAACTTGGTTGCTCAACCGTAATCCAATGCTAGCAAAGACCAGTGGCCAAGACCCGTACAATGAACCTGTGTTTGTGTGCTCGACCCTCTGTTAATCCTTCAGAAGAAACCAGAAAGCCTAGGAATGCTGCAGCTGGCACATATCACCAAGTCTTATACTACGGCCGGTTTTGAGCAGAAGGCTTTGGATGACCTCTCGGTTGTTTTCCGCGACAACGAGTTCGCGGCTATCTTGGGGCCGTCGGGGTCCGGCAAGACCACGCTGCTGAATGTCATTGGTGGGCTGGATCGGGCGGACACTGGTGAACTAGTGATCGACGGAACGTCCACCAAGCTGTACAAGGACCGTGACTGGGATACCTACCGCAACAACCGCATTGGCTTTGTGTTCCAGAGCTACAACCTGATACCCCACCAAACGGTGCTGGCCAATGTCGAGCTGGCGCTGACCCTCTCCGGTGTTTCCAAGTCCGAGCGCCGCAAGCGTGCCCAGGCGATGCTCAACGAGGTCGGCCTAGGTAGGCATATGGGCAAAAAACCCAGCCAGCTTTCCGGTGGTCAGATGCAGCGGGTGGCCATTGCCCGGGCACTGATCAACGACCCAGAGATTCTCTTGGCCGACGAGCCTACCGGTGCCTTGGACTCTAAGACCAGTGTTCAGATCATGGAGCTTTTGACCAAAGTCGCCGACAAGCGCCTGGTGATCATGGTTACGCACAACCCGGAGTTGGCGGCCACTTATGCCAACCGTACCATTAACCTCTCAGACGGCCATATCGTCTCTGACTCCAACCCCTATGTCCCGACGGTCAGCGCCTTGGCTGCCGCGCCCCGGGTGCCCAAGCGGGCATCGATGGGCTTCTTCACCTCCATTGCCCTCTCTTTTTCCAACCTGATGACCAAGAAGGGGCGAACGGCCATGACTGCCGTTGCCGGCTCCATCGGTATTATCGGCATCGCTGCCATTCTGGCCTTGGCCAACGGCATGAACAGCTACATCAAAGACGTGGAGCAAAGCACGCTCTCCCAATACCCGCTGACCATCAACAAGACCGGCATCGACCTGATGGCAATGATGGCTGCTTCCAGCGGTGCTGCCGAAGAATCTGTTGGCAACGATGGCAGCAACAGCGCCAACGGCGACGCTGCCGACGGCAACCTGCGGGTGACTAGCATCCTGACCAAGGCGTTCACATCCATCTCGGCCAACGACCTCAGTGCCTTGAAGGTGTTCTTGGACGACGACTCGCAAAGCCATGTTCAGCAGTATGTGAACGCCATCGAATACAAATACGACATCACGCCGCAGATCTACCTCGGTGACACTTCGCAGAAGGCCTATCAGGCCAACCCCGACCCGATGAGCAAGATGATGAGCGGCGGCACCCGTGCCGGCGGCGGCGGCAGTGGCAGCGGCATGAGCAGCGCCATGACATTGGGGATGAGCAGCGGTGTGTTCAACCAACTGCCCCGTGACCGCAGCCTAGTGGAGCCGCAATACGACGTGCTGGCCGGCCGCTGGCCCCAAGCTTATAACGAATGCCTGTTGGTGCTGGGGCCAAACGATATCATCAGCGACTACCTGCTGTATGTGCTGGGTTTGAAGGACCCGGCTGAGATGGAGAAGATGCTCGACGACTTTCAGCAGCAAAAAAGCGTCACCCCTCCCGCTGAGACCGTGAACTTCAGTTACCAAGATGTCTTAGATGTCGATCTGCGCTTGGTGCCGTCCGTTGACTACTACACCTATGACAGTACCTATAAGATGTATGTGAGTCATCAAAACGACAAGAAGTACATGCGTAACTTGGTGAGCAAGGCTGAGAAGATCAGGATCGTCGGCGTGGTCGGCTCCAGCTCGTCCAGCACCCTGTCACCTTTGCGACCGGGGGTCAACTATACTCCGGAGCTGATCGATTACCTGATGCAGCGTGCCGCCGATTCTGATATCGTCAAAGCCCAGATCAAGTATCCGAATAAAGACGTTTTCACCAACAAGACTTTCGATGTGCTGAATAAAGAGGGCAACAACGATTTCGATATGAGCAAGATGCTTTCCATTGATCCGGATGGCATCAAGAAGGCCTTCAAGTTCGATGCCAGTGCCCTCTCGAAGATCGACTTCTCAAACCTCATCAACCCCCAAGAGCTGATGGCCAGCATGCCGACTATGCCGACCCTTAACATCAGCAGCCTGCTTTCCTCCATCACCATGAATGACCTGCCGCTGGCCGGTTTGGGCAAGTTTGCCAATACGGTGCTCAATTACTACTTAAGTGACAATATGCCGGGCTACGAAACCAAAGCCAAAAAGATCAACGAGGACTTTCAGGCTTATTTGAAAAAGCCCAAAACGCAGTCCGAACTGGCCTCGGCGGCTTCGGCGATATTGGACATACCGGGTGCCAACGCCTTGGCCCAGGATGTGATGGTTGATTACCTCCAGTACTGCGGCAGCCAAGGGATCATCGACCCCAACGATATGATCGCTGCCTTCCCGGGCTGGCTGGCCAAGCCTCAGGTGTCGGCCAATATCACCAATCGTTTGCAAGGACTGATCGACCAAGAGGCTCTGGCTACCGCGAGCGCCAAGGTGATCAGCGACTTTCTGAAGGCGGAAGGCATCAGTACCGACAGCCTGACCAACGGCTTGGCCAGCGACCTTAATAAATGGCTGAAGAAGCCGGCTGTGCAAAAGAAGCTGCAGACAGCCTTCTCCAAAAATGTCGATTTGAAGCCTTTGACCAAAAAGATCGGCACCTCGCTGAACACCTATCTGAAGAAGTCGATGGGCAGCTATATGACCAAGTTCATGGCTGCCCTACAAAAGCAGCTGGAAAAGGGAATGGGCGCTGCCATGGCTCAGCTGGGCAAGAGCATGTCTTCGATCATGCATATCGACTCCAAGGCCTTGGCCGATGCCTTTCATTTCAACCTCAGCGAAGACGAATTGACGCAGCTGATGTTGACTTTGATGGGTAACGATCAGAAGAGCTATGACGGCAACATGAAAGACCTCGGCTATGCTAGCTGGGGCAGCCCTTCCGGAATTTCCATCTACCCCAAGGATTTTGAGAGCAAGCAGCAGGTCTTGAACATCCTAGACTCCTACAACCAGCGGATGAGAGACTCTGATCAAGAGGAGAAGGTCATCACCTATACCGACATCGTCGGGGCCCTGATGAGCTCGGTGACAGACATCATCAACATCATTTCGATGGTCTTGATGGCCTTTGTTGGTATTTCTCTGGTGGTTTCGTCGATTATGATTGGTATTGTTACTTATGTGTCGGTATTAGAGCGAAAAAAGGAGATCGGCATCCTGCGCTCTATCGGTGCCAGCAAGCGTAACGTTGGCAATGTCTTCAATGCTGAGACCCTGATCATTGGCTTTGCCGCTGGAGTGATCGGCATCCTCTTTACCGCCTTGGCCTGTATACCGGCGAACATCCTGATCGAACAGGGTTTCGATGTTGCCAATATCGTCAGGTTGCCGCTGCTGCCTTCCCTCGGGCTGATCGCTATCAGCTGCCTGTTGTCGCTGGTAGCCGGGCTGATCCCCTCGATGGCGGCTTCCCGCCGTGACCCGGTCGAGGCCTTGCGCAGTGAGTGAGGCTGACGGCTGAGTGATGTACGGGGGGAACAGTAAGGCGGGTTATTCGGCCTCACAATCTGGTATAGCAGCATTAATCGGCACCCTTCTTGTTGTTGCACTGGCCTTGTGCTCGTTTGTTCTTGTGTCTGGCTGTACGTCTGATGCCGCAAACTCAACTGCCTCATTGAGCCAAGATGAGCAGATCAATCAGCTGTATCGGGAAAAAAGGAGCGGTGTAGCAGTGACAGGAGAGGGCAAGATCGTGCGGCTCTTGGATGACGACCTGAAAGGTGATCGGCACCAGCGGTTGATAGTCGAACTCGGCAGCGGTCAAACCCTGCTGATTGCTCACAATATCGACATCGCGCCAAGGGTGGATGGCCTGAAGGTCGGGGAGCGCTTGGGCTTCTCCGGGATTTACGAGTACTCATCAGAGGGCGGCACCGTTCATTGGACACACCATGACCCCGGCGACAGGCATCCAGCAGGGTGGGTCGAGTATCTTGGCAAGAGGTATCAGTAATGGCTGAGCTTGCCAGTCAGTATCGGAGCAAATTGCGTCGCTTGCTTATTCGGATTGTCTTGGTGATGCTGGGCTTCTTTGCCATTCTTATCGTCTCGACGATGATGGTCAGTGCGGCTTGGAGTTTCTATATTGTTAGTAGTTTGGGAATCGGTCCTAACGATCTTTCTGAATTTGAGGCAGCGATAGCAGCTTCGTCAGGCTACATTAACGGCATCACAGCGATTGTCGGCATTGTTTTGGGTTTTCTGGCAATGTTCGGCCTACGTGGCAAGAAGCTGCTGGCCCATGATATCGGGCATGTCAACGGCCCGGTCAATATTCCGGTTTTACTGGCACTGGCCGTCATGATGCTCAGCACCCAAGGGCTGGTAGGCTACGTTAGCACGGTGATAGACGGATTGATCGGCAGCTTCGGTCCCTCGCTGAGCGATGCCTACGAAGCCGCCATCGACACATTGATGTCGCCGGTCGGGATCGTCTATATTGTGTTGATCGGGCCGGTCTTTGAAGAGTTGATCTTTCGCGGTGCCATCATGCGATCCTTGGAGCGTTATGGGGCGACTTTTGCCATCGTCATTTCCTCGTTGCTTTTTGCGGCCTATCACCTGATTTTGCTCCAAGGGGTCTTTGCCTTCGCGATTGGTTTGCTGCTGGGTTATGCTGCTTACCGGTTTTCCCTGAAATGGGCAATATTGCTGCATCTTTTAAACAATGGCTTCAGCCTGGCCATTACTTTGGCGGCCGCTAATTTGGCCGGCGCAAATGACGGCTCGCTCATAATGCTGGGTCTTGCCGTGAACGGCCTGTATTTCTGTTGCGTTATCGGAACTGTGCTGATCTTGGTGTTTAGGCGACAGCGCATTGCCGAGCAGTTGCGGGTTATGCAGCCCGTGAGCATGCGCCTCGCGTTAGGGTCGCCGGTTGATGTGCCCGCCGGTGCGCCAATGGCCGATACCACCTTGGCATCCCCGCCTGATCCAACGCCGCATCCCTTCAGGATAGCTTTTAGCAATCCTGTTTTTCTGGGTGCGTTGTTACTGGCCTTGGCTATCAGCGTCGGCAGCATGTTTTAGGGAACGACCGACCAATCATGTCACGTTCCCCTGACACAGACGCTGGCGGTAGTACGGCTGCGGCCGGCTCTGACTCTGGTACTGCCACTGAACTGAACTTGCTGATCAAAACGGCGGTAGCGGGGGAGCGTAGTGCCTTGGAGGCTTTGGTTATCCGCTTTCGCAAAATGATCGCCGTCAGCTGTTCTTTGCAGCTTGATGATCCCAGCCATGCGGAGGATGTTGCCCAAGACGTAATAGCGCAGGTCATAGCGAACATCGGACAGTTGAAGAATCCGGAGGCCTTTACGGCTTGGCTACAGCGGATCATTACGCGTGCCTGTCTACGTGCCAACCAGCGCCGTCGCAAACACCAAGACTGCGACTTGGGATTGGAATCGGCTGTAGCAGTTGAGATGATAGAGCGGCAACTGGCGGGCGACCCTAACGATCAGCCGGAGGCCAGGATGGATGCCTTGGAAGCCCGGGAGCTGTTGTTAGGTTGCCTGAAAAAATTGACCACTGCCCAGCGGACAGCCTTGACACTGCATTACTTCGGCGGTTTCAGCTATAAGGAGATCGCCAAGATACTGCAAGTGCAGGTGGGTTCGGTGGCCAGCAATATTTCCAAAGGCAAACAGGCCCTGAATCGGTTGCTGATCGAAAAGGCAGAAGACAGCTGAGCCACCGGAACCGGGGCGGAACAGGGGCGGCCATGCTCCGGTGGCTCAGCTTCGCAGTTTGATGGTGCCCCCGGGCCGATTCGAACGGCCGACACCAGGTTTAGGAAACCTGTGCTCTCTCCCCTGAGCTACGAGGGCGTAAGGAGGATATTCTATCACGGAAGCCTCCAACCTGTCGCCCCGGGAAAGCATGACTCGTATCAAGACCAATTCGAGACGAGCGGCGGCTCCCTTCTGGCCTACCCTTCCCCCACGTCGAACTGCGAGTTGTACAGCTCGGCGTAGGCCTTGCCCCTGGCCAGCAGCTCGGCGTGGCTGCCTTGTTCCACTATGTCGCCGTTCTCCATTACCAGTATCAGGTCGGCGTTTTTGATGGTCGAGAGGCGGTGGGCGATGATGAAGCTGGTGCGCCCGGCCATCAGGTTGTCCATGGCCTTTTGGATCAAAAGCTCGGTGCGGGTGTCGATGGAGCTGGTGGCCTCGTCCAGGATCAGGATCTGCGGGTTGTGCAGCACCGCCCGGGCGATGGTCAAAAGCTGCTTTTGGCCGAGGCTTACGTTGGTGGCCTCCTCGTTCAGCTCCATCTGGTAGCCTGCGGGCAGGGTGCGGATGAAGTGGTCGGCCTGGGCGATCCGCGCCGCCTCGCGCACCTCCTCGTCTGTGGCATCCAGCTTGCCGTAGCGGATGTTGTCGGCGACGCTGCCGTTGAACAGCCAGGTGTCCTGCAGCACCATGCCGGTCAGGCTGCGCAGGTCGTTGCGCTTGAAGCTGCGGATGTCGTGGCCGCCGATCAGGATGGCCCCGGAGTCCACGTCGTAGAAGCGCTCCAAAAGCTTGACGACGGTGGTCTTGCCGGCACCGGTGTGGCCGACGATGGCGATCTTCTCCCCCGGCTTGACCGTGGCGGAGAAGTCCCTGATCACCGGCGCCTCGGGGTCGTAGCCGAAGCAGACATGATCGAAGCGCACGGAGGCCTCGACCTCGGCGGGCTTGACGGCCTCGGAGTCGGCGACGTCCGGCACGATCTCGTCCTCCTCCAAGAAGGCGAAGATGCGCTCGGCGCCGGCCATGGTCTGCTGCAAAATGTTGGAGATCTGCGAGACCTGCACGATCGGCTGCTGGAAGTTGCGCATGTACTGGATGAAGGCCTGGATGTCGCCGACGGTGATCGAGCCCCTGATGGCCAGCGAGGCGCCGATGATGCAGACCACCACGTAGCCGAGGTTGGAGATGATGTTCATGATCGGCATCATCAGTCCGGAGAGGAAGTTCGCCCGCCAGGCCGAGTTGTAGAGCGTCGAGTTGCTGCGGTCGAAGTCGGCGACCGCAGCCGCCTCGCCGTTGAAGGCCTTGACGATGGCGTGGCCGCCGTAGCTCTCCTCCACCAGGCCGTTGACCTCGCCCAGGTAGTCCTGCTGGGCGACGAAGTGCTTCTGCGAGCGCTTGACGATCAGGGCGATCACCGCAGCGGATACCGGCAGGGTGACGATGGCGATCAGCGCCATCACCCAGCTGATGGAGAACATCATGGCCAGGATGCCGACCAGCATGGCGATCGAGGTGATCACTTGGGTGACGCTCTGGCTCAGGTTCTGCTGGATGGCGTCGACGTCGTTGGTGAAGTGGCTCATCACGTCGCCGGTGGCCACGCGGTCGAAGTAGGCGAGCGGCAGGCGGCTGATCTTCTCGTTGATGTCGCGGCGCAGGTTGAAGCAGACGTTGTTGGAGACCCGGGTCATGACCCAGCCTTGGACGAACTGGAAGCAGGCGCTGAGCAGGTAGAGGCCGACCAAAAAGACCAGCGTGTTGGCGATGGCGGTGAAGTCCGGGCCCGCGCCGCTGCCGGCGATCTGCCCCATGATGCCCTCGAACAGCTCGGTGGTGGCGGTGCCGAGGATCTTCGGGCCGACGATGCTGAACACGGTAGAGGCGATGGCGAAGACCGCCACGAAGACCAGGGCCAGGCGGTAGCGCCCCAGGTAGCGCAGCAGCTTCTTCAGGCTGCCCTTGAAGTCCTTGGCCTTCTCCACCGGTGCGCCGGGGCGGCCGGATCCGCCCCGGCCGCCGCCGCCGAAGGCGCCGCGCACCGTCCGGCCGGGGCCCCGGCGGTTTTGTGTCGCCCGCGCCCGGTAGCTGGCGTAGGACTGCTTGTTCTTGCCGCTTTTGCCGCTGCCGGTTCCGGCAGCGGTCTCAGCAGCAGTACCGGGCACCTCCGGGGCCGCCGCCGCGTCGATGTCGATGATTTCCGGCTGGTTTGCATCGCTTTTCTTCTTGGCCATCACAGCTCACCTCCTTCGTCCAGCGAGGCTGGGGAGCCGCTGGCTGCCGGGCTGCCCTTCGGCGGGGCGCCGTCGGCGGCTTCGTTTGTGCCGCCGCCCGGGGTGCCGCCAGCCTGCTGGCCGGCTGCCCCACCGCCCGGGGCAGCGCCAGCCTGCTGGCCGCCCGGGATGGCCCCTAGCTCTGCTTCTGAGAGTTGCGAAGCGGCGATCTCGTAGTAGGCGGGGCAGCTGGCCAGCAGCTCGGAGTGACTGCCACAGCCGACGATGTGCCCGTTCTCGACGACGTTGATCACGTCGGCATCCATGATGGTGCCGATGCGCTGGGCGACTATCAGCAGCGTGCCGTTTTTGGTGTATTCCCGCAGCGCCTTGCGCAGGGCGGCATCGGTGCTGAAGTCCAACGCCGAGAAGGAGTCATCGAAAAGGTAGATGTCCGGGTCGATGGCCAAGGCCCGGGCGATGGAGAGGCGCTGGCGCTGGCCGCCGGAGACATTGCTGCCGCCTTGGGCGATCTCAAAATCGTAGCCCTCTTCCTTCGCCGCGATGATCTCGGAGGCTTGGGCGACCGCTGCGATCTGATCCATTTTTGTCGCTGCCAGCTGGCCTTGAGACACGCCGTAGCTGATGTTGCTGGCGATGGTGCCGCCCATCAAAACGCTTTTCTGGGGCACATAGCCGATACGGCTGCGCAGGTCGGACTGGGCGAGCTGGCGTACGTCCACCCCGTCCACCTCCACCGCCCCGGCAGTGACGTCGTAGAAGCGGGGGATGAGGTTTAAGATGGTCGACTTGCCGGAGCCGGTGGGACCGATGAAGGCCACCGTCTGGCCGGGCAGGGCCTTGAAGCTGACATCCCAAAGGGCGTCCTCCTCGGCACCGTCGAAGCGGAAGGTGACCTTCTTGAACTCCACTAGGCCCCGCTTGGAATCGTCGCGGTTAACCGGCTCAGCAGGGTCGATGATCGAGGGCTCGGTTTCCAAGACCTCGGCGATGCGGCCAGCGCTGACCGAGGCGCGGGGCACAAAGACGAAGATCATGGCGACGAACATGAAGCTTACCATGATCATCATCACGTACTGCATGTAGGCCATCATGTCGCCGACCTGCATCTGGGAGGCGGCCACCTGATGGGCACCGACCCAAATGATCAGGATGGTCAGGCCGTTCATCAAAAGCATCATGATCGGCATCAAAAAAGTCATGGCCCGGTTGACGAAAAGGTTGGTACGCATCAGGGCGGTGTTGGCGTCTTTGAAGCGATCCTTCTCAAAGTCGTCACGGTTGAAGGCACGGATCACCATCAGGCCGGAGAGCGTCTCCCTGGCCACCAGGTTCAAACGGTCGATCAGCTTCTGCATGATCTTGAACTTCGGCATCACCACGATCAGCAAGACGATGATGATGCAGAGCAGCACTACCACGGCCAAGACGATGATCCAGCTCATGGAGACGGATTTGCGCAGGGCCATAATCACGCCGCCGATGCCCATGATCGGCGCGTAGCAGATCATCCGTACCCCGATCACCACCAGCATCTGTATCACGGTGATATCGTTGGTGGAGCGGGTGATCAGCGAGGCGGTGGAGAAACGGTCGAACTCGGCGTTGGAGAACTGCATCACCTTGCTGAAGACGGCGGAGCGCAGGTTGCGCGCCAAGCCGGCCCCGACCCGTGATGAGATGTAGCCGACCAAGACAGTGGCGATGCCAGAAATCACCGTGACCAGCAACATGAGTAGGCCGATGCGGGTGATGTAGGAAATCTCGATCTGAGTCATGTCCCGGCCGAGCTCTTTGTAGAAGGCGGCGGTGAGCATGGTGGCGCTCTGGTTGCGCAGTGTCGGGTCCATCGTCGCCGCTGCTGCTCGGGCATCGGCAAACCAGCTGGCGGGCAGGATGTCCAGCAGCGGTTGGAGTTGGTAGATCTGGGCCATGTCCAGCTCTTGGATATTGGTGTTGCCCTGTTCGTCGGTGGGTCCTAGGGAGCTGGAATCAAGGTCGGGGAGGCCGGCGAGGCCTGTGCCAAAGCTGCCAGAGGCGCCGCTGCTCTCGGCTCCGGTCGCCTCTTCCTTGGCCAACTGCTGTTGGTAGACCGATTCTGCAGCTTGCTCGTAGGACATGCCGGGGGGCAGGGGTTGGTCGGAGTTTTTCAGGCTCTGCGTAATCTGACTTACCGCTTGCTCATGCACCTGCTGCTCCAGCGTGGTTTTCAGTGTGCCGTCATCGTTGGCGGCTTTGACCCGTTTCAAGAGGTTCATCATCGTCCAAGTGGTGGATCCGAAGGCCGTGTCTAAGCGCCCTAGGGTTTCTTGACTGACATCTGGCTCCAGCACATAGAGCTGTTGTGCGCCATCGGCTTGTGGCCAGGTTTCCTGATAAGCTTGGCCGTTGCTGTCTAGGTCGGTTTCTTGAACATGCTGGTAGTTGTCGTCCAGCAGCTTCTGGTCGTCTTCGCTCATGAAGCTTTTGGCGAAGCGGTAGCCGTTGTCGGACAGTGCCCGTGGCGTGCCGTCCTCGACACCGCCCTGTTGGATGCCAACGTTGACAATATTGCTCATCAAGTTGGGCAGGTTGAGGTCGCACAGCGCCTGCACGAAGAGCAGGGCGATGGCCAAGCCCAAAGCGGCGAGGAAAGGCTTCAGAAAACGTTTTAGTTTGAGCAAGTTGATCCTCCTTTGGCAAGGTTGCAGCGGCAAAGATGAGTTCATACTGTGTTGAACCGGAAAGTTTTGCGCCGCAGCGTAGTGTAGAATACAGCTAGCGCCTTGTTTAGTAAACAGATAACCGCTGGAGGTTGGGCAGTTGTTACAATTATTACGGTACCTAAATAATTGCTGGGGGCTCAGGGCAACGTCAATTAATCCTGCGCCGCCAACAGTGGTGCTGGGAAAGATTGCCGGCCAAGCCGACAATGACGAGCCTCGTGTGTCGACCGGCATCTCCCTAGGGGTTAGCTGAGATGCGCATCGACTTCTCGCCTCCGGACATCAGCGAGGCCGACATCCAAGCCGTTAGCGATGCCTTACGCTCGGGCTGGATCACCACCGGGCCGAGGGCCAAGGCGCTGGAGGCTGATCTGGCGGGGTTTTGTGCCACATCCCGCGTGGCCTGTCTGAGTTCGGCGACGGCGGCCTTGGAGTGCGTGCTGCGGCTGCTGGGGGTCGGCCCGGGTGACGAGGTGGTTACCAGCGCCTATACTTACACGGCTTCGGCCAGTCCGATTGTCCACGTCGGGGCGCGCCCGGTATTGGTTGACGTGCCGCCAGGCAGCTACCACATGGCGGCTGCTGAGTTGGCCGCCGCTGTCAACGAGCGTACCAAGGCTGTGATCGCCGTGGATATTGCCGGTGTGATGTGCGACTACGACGCACTGGCTGCGGCGTTGGCGGTTCCCGAGGTAGCAGCCCGCTATCGGCCACAGCCCGGTACCCTGCAGACCGTGTTTGGCAGCTTGCCACTGATTGCCGACGGGGCCCACTCCCTAGGCGCTAGTTACAAGGGTCGTGCCAGCGGCTCGGTGGCCGACTTCACGGCGTTCTCCTTCCATGCTGTGAAGAACCTGACCTCTGCCGAGGGCGGTGCCCTTACTTGGCGCGCTGGCCGTCTTGACGATGACGAGTTTTACCAGCAAGTGATGCTGTACTCCCTGCACGGCCAGAGCAAGGATGCCCTGAGCAAGGCCAGCTTGGGCAGCTGGGAGTACGACGTGCTGGCGCCTCTCTATAAATGCAACATGACGGACATGGCGGCCGCTCTAGCCGCCTCCCAGTTGGCCCGCTACCCGGAGCTTCTGGCCCGCCGCCAACAGCTGATAACCGCTTACCGCGACGGATTGGTGTCAGCGGCTCGGGCAGGCGGCTATCAGCTGGACATCTTGGAGCACAACGGTGCTAATTTCTGCTCCAGTGGTCACCTGCTGTTAGTGCGCCTACTTGGTCGGGACGAGGCCTTCCGCAACCGTGTCATTGAGGCTTTGGCTGCCCGGGGCGTGGCCGCCAACGTCCACTACAAGCCGTTGCCGCTGCTCACCGCCTACCGCAACCTTGGTTTTGACATCAGGGACTTTCCCCAAGCCTATGCCCAGTATCAAAACGAGGTCAGCCTGCCTTTGCACACCCGGCTTACCGATGCTGAGGTCCAATACGTCTGCGACTGCTTCGCCGAGGCTTATGCGGAGCTTTCGGAGCCCTAAGTGTACGTCCGTATTGGCAAACGTCTCCTTGACCTGCTGCTGGCGCTTATCGCCTCGCCTTTCGTGCTCTTGGCACTGGCGATCTTGGCTCCCTTGATCCGCCACGAAGACAAAGGCCCGGTTTTTTACAGAGCCGCCCGAATGGGCAAAGACGGCAAACCATTCACCATGTACAAGCTGCGCTCGATGCACGTTGATGCCCCTGACCTGCGCACGGCGGACGGCTCCACCTACAATGCCGCTGACGATGCCCGTCAGACCAACATTGGCCGCCTGCTGCGCCGCACCAGCCTCGACGAGCTGCCGCAGCTCTTCAATATCTGGAAGGGCGACATGAGCTTCATCGGCCCCAGGCCGGACGATTTGCAGGAGGCGGCACTCTACCAAGGTGATGAGGCTTGCAAGCTGCAGCTGCGCCCCGGCATCTCCGGCTACGCGCAGGTCTTCGGGCGCAACGCCATCCAGTGGCGCGACCGCTTGGCCCTGGACATCTACTACGTTCAGCACATCAGCTTTTTGCTTGACCTGCGCATCTTCTGGCGCACCTTTGCCGTGGTCTTCTCCCAAGAGGGCGTGTTTGTAAAGACAAGCGCCAACGCTGGCAGCAAAAACGGTGCCGACGGCACGAACGGCGATGCCGGGTCAGGTTGTGATCTAAGCGACAATGCCGGTTCAGGCAACGGCGGGGGCTGACATGACAGATGATGTTGCTCTGCCGGCTGATGCCGTTTTCGCACCGCTGCCGCCCATCAAGTTGGTCTCCTTGGTAGTGGTGGCATATAACGAGCAGGACTGTCTGCCCGACCTGCTTGCTGACATTGCCACTCAGGATTTCCCCCACAATATGATCGAGTTGCTCTTAGTGAACAGCGCCTCCAGCGACTGTACGCAGCAGTTGATGCAGGGCTTTGCCGCCGGGCAGCATGACTTTCAGCGGGTGCTGCTTCTTCAGAACCCGGCCGGCTTTCTTCCACACGGCTGCAACGTTGCCCTGGCTGCTTATGCTGGCGACGTTTTTTTGCGCATTGATGCCCACGCCCGCATTCCGGCGGACTTTGTGCGCCGCAACGTTCAGGTGCTTCAAGCCGGCCACTGGGCCTGCGGCGGCTTGCGGCCAGTGGCCTTGCGAAAGCCTAACCCTTGGGGAGAAGTGCTGCTGGCTGCGGAAAGCTCGGCTTTTGGGAGTAGTCCAGCGGCCTATCGCCGCAACCCGCAGACAGCCGGGGTCGATGTCAAATCGGTCTTTCATGGTGCCTACCGTCGTCAGGTTCTTGAGGCGGTAGGCCGCTACGACGAGAGGCTGCTGCGGACTGAGGACAATGACATGAGCCTGCGCATCCGTCAAGCCGGCTATCGAATCCATATGGATCCGGGCATCCGCTCGCAGCAGTACCTGCGCTCCAGCCTCTTGGCGCTGCTCAGCCAAAAGGCAGCCAACGGCTTTTGGATCGGTCGCACCCTGCTTGTGCAACCTAAGGCCGTGTCCCTTGCGCACTTGGTGCCAGCAGCTTTTTCAGTTTGCCTGCTGGCAACGATATTGCTCGGCATCTTCCTCAGCTGGCTGCCGCTCATCGCACTCGCGGCCTGTTATCTGGCCTGCGCCATAGCGATCAGCGTCAAGGCTGCTGCCGACAGCCCTCAGCGCAATGCCCGCTTTGCGGCCTTGCCACTGGTGGTGCTGGCCATGCACATCTGCTACGGTGCGGGTACGCTAGCCGGCCTGTTCAGAGGGCTATTCGGCCGCCAGCGTCGGCATTGACCGGTGTCTCTATAACAATTCGCTATTTTGCCGAGCCTTGCCGGGCTTTACCGGGCACTCGCTGTCAGTCTGTGCAAGAATATCAAAGAGCTGTTGGATGGACCTTGGGTGGCCACAGTGCAAGCATTGGCCGATCCATTAATCGAAAGAGGGGCATGCTTAAATTCGATGATGTCAGTTTTGCTTATCCCGGAGCGGCACAGCCGGCGCTGGCCGGGGTGTCGCTGACGCTTCAGCCGGGGCGCTACAAGGTGCTGCTGGGTGCCAACGGCTCAGGCAAGAGCACGTTGGCCAGCTTGGCCAACGGCCTGCTGTTGCCCAGCTCCGGGCATGTCGAAGTCGACGGGATGGACAGTGGCGCGGCCGATACCCTGCATAAGTTGCGCTCAGCAGTCGGGCTGGTGGCCCAGGACCCGGACGACCAGCTGGTTTCGACGCTGGTACTGGATGAGGTGGCTTTTGGGCCGGAGAACCTCGGTTTGCCGCCCGCCGAGATTGCAAAACGTGTTGAGACGGCCCTGCGTTCGGTGCGGCTGCAGGGTTTGGAGCGCCGTGACCCCAACACCCTTTCCGGGGGTCAGAAGCAGCGTCTGGTGCTGGCCGCCATCTTGGCGATGCAGCCGCGCTACCTGGTGTTGGACGAGCCGACCGCGATGCTGGATGCCGAGGCCTGTGCGGAGTTCACAGCGCTGATCGCCGAGCAGCGCCACCAAGGCTCGGGCATATTGCATATCACCCATGACCTGCACTTTGCGACTGACGCTGACGAGCTGTTGGTGCTGGCCGCCGGGCGGCTGGTATATGCTGGCGAGCCAGCAGCGTTGCTCGCCGATGCCGAGGCGCTGGGCAGGTGGGGGCTGGCTGTTGCCGAGGTCGCTGAAGGTGATATCGCCGCCGCCGCTCCTGCTGCTGCGCCGTTGCCGCCCCAACCTCGGCCGCCGTCCCGACCTGCCGCTGCGCCGTTGCCGCCCCAACCTCGGCCGTCCCCGGCGCTTCGGCTCGACAACCTCTCCTATTATTACCCGAGCGTTACCGCCGCCCCCGACTACGTAATCAAGGGACTCTCACTCGTGGTTAAGGCTGGCAGCTATACGCTGATTACCGGCAGCAGCGGCGTTGGCAAGTCTACTCTGCTGCGGCTGGCAGCCGGGCTGCTGAAGCCCAGTGCGGGCAGTGTCAGCATCGCCGACGGCACCTCGCAGGCGCCAACAGCGGTGGTGCCCGGGGCAGTGGGGCTGGTGTTCCAAAGCCCCGAGGACCAGCTCTTCGCCGCCACGGTGGCCGAAGACATCGCCTTCGGGCCACGCAACTTAGGGCTGCTGGCCGTCAGCGGTAAAAAAGCACGGGGTAGGGGGCGAAGGAGAAAGACAGCCGATAACGACCCCGTCGACCCCCGGCTGCCCACGCCGCTTTCCGAGGCTGAGCTGGTTGCCGAGGCCTTGCAGCAGGTCGGGCTGGATGCACGGGCCTTTATGGAACGCTCGCCCTTCACGCTTTCCGGCGGTGAGATGCGGCGGCTGGCCATTGCTGGTGTGCTGGCCATGCGCCCGAGGTTTTTGCTGCTCGACGAGCCGACGGCCGGGCTTGATGCCCAGGGGAGGGCATTCATCCACCGCTTGATCGCCGCTGAGCTTAGGCAAGGCGTGGCCGTGGTGGTGGTCAGCCACGACCTGCTGGAGTTTGGCGGGCGGGCCGACCAACACCTACAGCTCGTTGCCGGGCGGCTGAGGCCGCTCGAGGAAGGCCGGCCATGGCAGCTGTGATGCCCTTTGGCAACTACATCGATGCTGACACCCCGCTGCATCGCCTTGACACCCGGCTCAAGCTGCTGTTGCTGGTCGGCTACGTAACGGGGCTTTTCCTCGTCGATCATTGGCTGGGGCTGGCGCTTTTCTGTGCCTTGTTGCTTGCGGCCTACCTTACCGCCCGGGTGCCTCTGGCCTTTGCCTTGCGTGGCCTGGTACCGCTAGCCGTTATCCTGGTCTTCGTCTTGCTGGCCAACGGCTTCTCCTTCTCTCTTGACCCCTTGGCTTTGCCCAGTGCCCAAAGCGGCGTCAGCCTCATTGGCAGCTTCGGCCTGTTGCCGCTCGGCCTGCTGCGCGGTTGCTTTTTGGTTGTCCGCATCGTCGCCTTGTTCAGCGCAGCCTCGCTTTTGACCTACACTAGCTCGCTGGTGCAACTCTCTGATGCCTTGGTGTCGTTGCTGCGGCCGCTGGCCGTGCTCCGTTTGCCCACGGAGGACATCGCCATGATGTTCTCCATCGCCTTGCGCTTCATCCCCTTGACCGCCAGCGAAGCCGAACGCATCATGGTGGCACAACAGGCGCGGGGCGCGGTGTTCGACCGGGGCGGGCCGCTCAGGCGGGCGCGGGCTTGGCTGCCGGTGCTGGTGCCGTTGTTCGTCAAGCTCTTCCGCCGCGCCGACCGGCTGGCGGCAGCCATGGAGGCACGCTGCTACGCCGGCAAGGGACGCACGCACCTGCGCGCCCAGACCCTGCGGGCAAGCCGGGTGCTGCTGGCGCTGTTGTCCGCAGCAGCGCTGGTGGTGCTCGGGGTGTGGCTTTAGGGAGGCACCGATTTATTGAGAACCTGAATAAATGCCCTGTTGAACCAGCATTGACATGCAGCGCCAGTCATCGCGGGCTCAGGCCCGCAGTCTTTCGTCGGTCGCAGGGTACGTGGACTGAAACTGCAGCCATGACGGCACTATTCGATGCTGCCATTCCATGTCAACGGTGGTTCAACATAGCAAACATTAGTTGTAAATGACTGGTTTGATTATTTTTAAAAGACTGTTTTAGTCTATTGCAAACGACTGTTTTTGAATATAGAATGTGACTGTATTGCAGAATACCACCTGTATGGAAGTTTGATGTCTGACTATATCCCAAGGCTTATTGATCCTTTGCTCCAAGATTATCTGACCTATGTTCCTGCTTTTGCGATCAATGGCATCAAGGCAGCAGGGAAGACCTCAAGCGCCGAGCGTTTGGCTGATAAAACCTATAGGCTCGACAGCGCCCCTACCCGCGAGCTAGTCGCCGCTTCACCGGCCACTTTCCTTGGCTCCGAGGGAACTGTCCTATTCGATGAGTGGCAACGGCTGCCCAGCATCTGGGACGATGTCCGCCGGGCGGTCGACAACGATAACCGGCCCGGACGATTCGTCCTCACTGGCAGCGCAACCCCCAAAGGCGCAGCCGTTCACAGCGGTGCTGGCAGGATCGCCCGAATCCGGATGCGGCCATTGTCGCTAGCCGAGCGGCTGGGAGAAGGAGCGGAGACTTCCGGAATCAGCCTCGATGACATCCTGCAAGGCAAGGTCGAGATGGTCGAGGGATCGACCAGCGTCGGCCTCGAAGACTATCTGGGAGAGATCATCCGATCTGGCTTCCCCGGCATTCGTAGCCTGCCCGATAAGGGGGCGACCCTGTTCATCGACAGCTACCTTGAGAGTCTCTTCGAGAGGGAGTTCACAGACCAGGGCTATACCGTGCGCAAACCGCGTGTCCTGCGCAATTGGCTCCGTGCTTATGCGGCGGCAACCGGAAGCACCGCCCCCTACCAAGTCATCTTGGATGCGGCAATCCCAGACGACAAAGACAAACCTGCCAAGAGCACGACCTTGGCATATCGCGATATCTTGGACAACCTCTGGATCACCGACCGGGTGGAGCCTTGGCTGCCAATGAACTCCCAGTTCAAGTACCTCGGCATGACCGCCAAACACTACTTGGCCGACCCGGCCTTGGCGGCACGGCTATTGGGCATCACCATGGACGGCTTCCTCGACGACAGCATACCCCTGTTCGGGCCACAGCGCTCAAGTCTTGCCGGTCGGCTCTTTGAGTCCCTGCTTGCGCTCAGTCTGCAGACTTATGCCCAAGCCATCACAGCACAGCTGAACCACTTCCGTACCAGCACCGGCAACCATGAAGTTGATTTCATCATCGAGAAAGCTGGCCGCGTCGCGGCCATCGAGGTCAAGCTGGGAGCCGAGGCCGTGGGCAACCAAGTTGATCACCTCAACTGGTTTGCGAAGACGTTCACCAACTACAGGGTAGCCAAGATACTAGTCACGACCGGAGACACCGCATACACCAGACACGACGGCACACACGTAATACCGGCCGCCATGCTAAGGCCCTAGGGAGCTGCACCCTGCCAACCGGCGCCCTTTACCTCTGCGGAAATACGCCTCGGGGATAAGCAGATGGCGGATGCCCCTTGCAGTTTTCGGCCACTCATCCTCATCCCGCTTCACCCTGAACAGATACGGCAGACCAAGGCTCACAAGAAGCACAGATTCTGAGGACTTGTTGTGTGCATCTGCTTACGGTACAATCGTTTCGTTTTGGTTAGCTGAAGGGGGCCTAACATTAAGGAGAGCAGTATGACGGATGCGGTGTTAAGCCGGCTGGCCTGTGCGCTGCTGCTGGCGCTGCCCGTTGCCCCGGGCTGCTCCCCGGACGGTGACGCGCCTGTTGGCGAGGTTGGCTCCCCGGTCGGTAATGCGCCTGTCGGCGAAGTTGGCGTGGCATGATTTGCGCCATGCCACCGCTCAGCAGCAGCACAAACAGGTCACGAAGAGTCAGTGCCATTTTCACGCTTGATCGGCATCTCCCTAGATGAGACTGCTTGGCGAGGAGCTGCGCAAGGTCATCAAGCGGCGTAGTGTGCTGGTTGCCATGGTGCTGCTGTTGGCTTTGAATATCTTCTCTATCACTACTCATGAAACCGGTAGTGGTGATGCCAGCGACCAAGGCTATTGGCGGCTCTACCAAGATATCGCCGGGCCGATGACCAAAGAGCACATCGATTTCGTGATGGAGAACTACCAACGCCTCTCGACAGTCATCGCCTCGGGGTCATACGAAACAGATGCGCCCAGTGACCAGTTCTACACCGGTTATGCCTTCGGTGATATGAATATTTTCGATATGCACCGCCAAGAGATGCAGCGGATATTCCTCTACAACAGCACTGTCCAGCAGCTTAGCGCCGAGGCCGCGGCCAATGTTGACTTCTATCGTTCGGTTGGCAACGACTACGATGCCCAGAAGAGCCAGTTGGTGGCCGAGGGTTACGGCACAAGGGTGATCCAGAACTACTACGAGATGTCCAAAACCAACCAGTACCTGCATTACGGCTTCTCCACTTTGCTGGTTTGGCTGCTGATGGTCCTGGCCTTCTGCCCGTTGTTCGCAAAAGAGAGGGAATCCGGTGTCCAGCCGCTGTTGCGCACCAGCCGCAGGGGCAGGCACTGCACCGTTTTTGCCAAAACGCTGGCGGCGGTAGGCCTCGTCGAGGTGGCAACGGCCAGTGCTGTTGTACACTTGGCTTGGGGCCGACGGCTGCCCATCAGGGGTGCAATGAGGCATAGCGCCCTTCTGCGGCGCAAGGCAGCCAGCAGAGGGGAGCAGGGATGAGGCTTGCGGCCGAGGAGCTGAAGAAACTGCTGATCAAAAGGGGGATGCTCCTGTTCATCGTTTTGATGCTGGCCCTGAAGCTGGGGCTTGCCTTGACAACAGCGCCGCCGCCGTTGTTTCAAACGCAGCAGCTCCAAAACCAGTACCAAGAGCAGATAGCTGCGCTTATGGGTCCTTTGACCGCCGAGAAGCGGCAGCAGCTTTTGAGTGCGAAGTCCCGCCTTGACGATTCGGACAGCCGTATCGAAGAGGCCTTCGAGGAATTCGCAGCCGCTAAGATAAACTCACAGCAGTTAGATGAGGTTACAGCAGCTGAGACAGATGTGCAAATTGCAAGGCCGCTTAGCGAGCACCTCTACCAGCAGTACGAATATGTGGCCGCCGACCCAACAAACCGTTATTTTGTAGATCCCGTTGGTTGGTCGGCCATTTTGGCCTCTGAGCAGCCGGATTATTTGCTGGTCTTAGCTGTCATCGTCCTCAGTGTGTTGGTGTTTAGCGGCGAGGATAAAAGTGGCATGGCAGCGTTGAACCTCACAGCCACTAAGGGCAGAATGCGCCTGGCTGCCCTAAAACTCGGCATTACCGGCCTGGTCTGCCTGTTGCTGGTTGGCGGCTGCTTGCTCATCGATGTGGTTCAGGCCGCCCGGGCGGGCAGCCTGTTTGGCTTTGGCTTTCCCATCCAAAGCATCCCGTTCTTTGCTTTGAGCACGGCATCCATCTCTTTAGGCTCGCTGCTCTTCCAGATGTTTTGGCTCCGCCTGCTGGGAGCCTGCCTGTTGTCCGCCCTTGTGCTACTGGTATACCTCTGTAGCCGCTCGACCATCGCTGCGCTCTGTTCCGGCTTGGCTTATGCCTTGGTGCCGCTCTTTGTCTGCGGCTCGTCTGGGGCCCTGTTCTGGCTGCCCTTGCCTGCCGCCTACTTGGTGGGCAGCGGCTTTTACCGGGGAACGGATGGCGTTTTGATGGATGACGGCAGTACTGTGTATGTCTTTCAGGCGGTGCCGGGTGCCCGGTCCGCTGCCTTGGTGCCTATTGGCATCTTGCTCATCGTCCTGATGCTTGCGGTTTGTGTATGGCGCTTCTTGGCCGCTCAGAAGAGAGGTGCTCATGATGGCGTGGACTAAGAGAATCACTACTGGTGCGCTGCTGTCCTAATTCCTCATTTGTTGCAGAGGGTTTTTCCTACATCTTGTGTCTTGCCAACACGCTTCAGCTCGGCTACTATACTCAGTGTACGTAAATCATAAAACCACAATATATAGTTATTTTTTTGTAGTTGTAAACGCGGGCTATGAGTCTACCAGCAAGCTTGGCAGAAGCTGGTGTTTGGTCTTGTAGCAGGTGGGTTCGTGGATGGTTCAAAACATGCGGCTCGTCGCCGAGCATCTGGCTCGCCGTCGGGTCGCCGACCGAATAGGGGGGACGTAGTTGGATGTATGCAGCATGGGACATAACGTGATATTAGATAGCAGCTTAAACGTAGCAGTAAATACAGAAGGAAGGAAGCAGATCTAGTGCCAACCGAAACCGTGATAGTTCCCAGCACCATCGCCGAAACCGATACAATAAGAGCCAGTGTTCCGGTGTATCCGGCCATTGCCGCCGGCAGCTCCAGAGTCCCCGGCGTTCTCGGCAGCCCCGGTGGCTTCGCTGCTGTTGGTGCTGGCGGTGCCGCCAGTACCGCCTCCGCCGCTGTTGCCATCGACGAGTCTGCGGTGCTCCCAGCAGCCGCCGTACCTCCGGCACCTGCCGCACCCGCCGCCGCGCCCCCGGCCGCCATCGAGGCCATCGTCAAGCGTGACGGCCGAGCCGTGGCCTTCGATGCCTCCAAGATCGCCGATGCCATCAACAAGGCCTTCGCCGCCTCTGGAGTGGCCAAGGAGCGCTCAGTGGTCGACCGCCTGACCAAGCAGGTGGTGGAGCGCATCGCCGCAGGCACTCCTGCCGGTGCCACTGTTACCCTGCCGACCGTGGAGGGTGTGCAGGACTTGGTGGAGGAGGTGTTGGCCGCTAACGGTTTTGTGCAGATCGCCCGGGCCTATATCAAGTACCGCAGCGAACGCACCCGCTCCCGGGAGATGAACACCCTGCTGATGCAGAAGATCGACCAGCTGACCCATGCGGCGGCGGCGGCCAATGACACGGCGCGGGAGAACGCCAACATCGATGCCGACACTGCAATGGGCACCATGCTGAAATATGGGTCGGAGACTGCCAAACAGTACTACCAGATGAGCGTGCTCTCTGAGCCCTTTGCTCGCGCCCACCGCGAGGGCGACATCCACATCCACGATTTGGACTTCTACACCCTCACCACCACTTGCTGCCAGATCGACATTGTCAAGCTTTTTGAGGGTGGCTTCTCCACCGGCCATGGCGTACTGCGGGAGCCCAGCGACATCTCCAGCTACTCGGCCTTGGCCTGCATCGCTATCCAGAGCAATCAAAACGATCAGCATGGCGGCCAGAGCATCCCGAACTTCGACTACGGCATGGCAGTTGGTGTGCGCAAGACCTACCGTCGGTTTTACCGCAAGGCCCTGACCGCCGCCTTGGAGCTGCTGATGGATTTGGACGAGGCGGAGGAACGGGTCAAGGCTCTGCTGGATCAGGTGGAGAAAGAATGCCAGATGCTGCCGACACTGGCCATGGATGCGGCCTACTTGGCCTACGAGCGGGGGGTACTGCTGGCAGAGTTCGGCAGCAGCGCCGCAACAGGCCGGGCCGGGGAGGAAAGCGCACCAGCACCAGCACCAGCACCAGCACCAGCGGCAGCGGCAGCGGCAGCACCAGCGACTAGCAGGCTGGATGCGGCCACTGCTGCCCACGCCCAGGACTATGCCACCCGTCAGGCTTGGAAAGACACCGACAAGGCCACACATCAGGCAATGGAGGCCTTTATTCACAACCTGAACACCATGCATTCCCGGGCGGGAGCGCAGACGCCTTTCTCTTCCATCAACTATGGCATGGACACTACTGCTGAGGGGCGGATGGTGATCAAAAACATCCTCTGTGCTACTGAAGAGGGGCTGGGCAGTGGCGAGACGGCCATCTTCCCGATCCAGATCTTTCGGGTCAAAGACGGTGTTAGTGCGAACCCCGGGGATCCCAATTACGACCTCTTCCAGCAGGCCTGCGCAGTCAGCGCCAAGCGCCTGTTCCCTAACTTCAGCTTCATGGATGCCAGCTTCAATGCCACCTGTTACAAAGGCACCCCGGATACTGAGGTGGCCTACATGGGTTGTCGTACACGGGTCATGGCCAATGTCCATGACCCCCAGGCGGCGGTGACCCCGGGACGCGGCAACCTCTCCTTCACCAGCATCAACCTGCCACGGCTGGCGATTCGCGGCAAAGGCGACATCGACCTGTTCTTTGAGATGCTGGACAACAAGATGGAGCTGGCCTGCCAGCAGCTGTTGGAGCGGCTGGCCATCCAGTCCACCAAGAAGGTCTATAACATGCCCTTCCTGATGGGTCAGGGAGTTTGGCTGGGCTCTGATAGTCTGAACTGGGACGATGAGGTGGGCGAGGTGCTGAAGCACGGCACGCTGTCCATGGGCTTTATTGGCTTGGCGGAAACCTTGGTGGCGCTGATCGGCGAGCATCACGGCCAAAGCGAGCGCGCCCAGAACCTCGGCCTAGAGGTCATCGGTCATATGCGCAATTTCTTGGATAACAAGTCCAGCGCTATGGGCCTGAACTTTACGTTGTTAGCCACGCCGGCCGAAGGGCTCTCTGGCCGCTTCGTGCGCATGGACGCTGAGCGCTTCGGGGTGCTGGCCGGTGTCACAGACCGTGACTACTATACCAACAGCTTTCATATTCCAGTGTATTATCCGATCAATGCCTTCACTAAGATCGAGCTGGAGGCACCCTATCACGCGCTGACTAACGCCGGCCATATCAGCTACGTTGAGCTGGACGGTGACCCGGCGCAGAACCTAGGGGCCTTTGAGGCCGTTGTCCGGCACATGAAGCAAAGCGGCATCGGCTATGGCAGCGTCAACCACCCGGTAGACCGCGACCCGGTTTGTGGCTACAACGGCATCATCGGCGACCGTTGCCCGATGTGTGGCCGCGAGGAAGGCGACCGCCCCTTTGAGCGCATCCGCCGCATCACGGGCTATTTAGTGGGAACGCTGGATCGCTTCAATAACGCCAAGCGTGCCGAAGAGCACGACCGTCTGAAGCATGGGGTCTAGGGAAGCGCCGATTTAATGCAAAGCTCCAGTCATTGCGGGCTCAGGGCCGCAATCTTTCGTACTGCTGATTGGTGGAAAGGCGGGTCATCTTGCCTCATGGCCGGGCAGGGCAGGATCGGTTGGCACATTTCAGGGGAGACCGTGATTCGCATCTATGGCACGGCTGACGACTCTATTGTCGACGGTCCGGGAATTCGCTTTGCGCTCTTTGTCCAAGGCTGCCGGCGCCGCTGCCCGGGCTGTCATAACCCCGGCTCCCAGTCGCTGACGGGCGGCCAACTAGTGTCTGCCGAGGCGTTGTTGGCGCAGGTGCGTGCCAACCCGCTGCTGGCCGGGGTGACCCTCTCCGGTGGAGAGCCCTTCGACCAGGCAGCGGCCTTGCTGCCGTTTGCAGAGCGGCTGCGAGCTGAGCTGCCCCACTTGAATGTTTGGGCCTATAGTGGCTATCTTTACGAGGAACTGGCCTGTGAGGCGCCCAGCCCAGCGGCACGTAGCTTGTTGGAGTTGGTAGACGTGCTGGTAGACGGGCCGTTTAAGGATGATCTGCGCTCCTTGGAGCTGCCTTGGCGGGGTTCTGACAACCAGCGCCTGATCGATGTGCCAGCCTCGCTGGTAGCAGGGGAGGCGGTAGCCTATGGACACTCTGTGCAAAACAAGAACTGACATCTGTATCTCCGATATAGCCTTTGACAGAATCCCGAATCAAAGAAAGGGAGGCAAAGGAATCTGATCATCGTAAACAACGGATATCAAATCGTATCCATCCCGCCGATCCTAAGGGTGGTCGCTTCTGCTGCAGCTGATTTTGGCATCAAAAAGCTTTCTGTTTTCGGCTCTTACGCACGAGGCGAGGCAACTGCAAGCAGCGACATCGACTTCCATATCATCGACAAGGGCACGCCGAGGGGGCTCTTTGGCCTGGCCGGACTCGAACTGGCCTTGGAAGAAAAACTTCGGGTGCCCGTTGATGTTGTGACGACGGACTCCCTGTTTGCCGACGTTCGTCAGAACATCGAGCGTGAAGAGCTGGTTGTTTATGAAGCCTGAACAGCGGGATGATGGTAGCGATTGACTCTGTTTTTGAACTTGTCATTGTGAGTTTAGCTTGCGAGGTGGTGTGGCATGATTGATCGGTGTTTCTTTGGTGTTATCCCGGCCTTGAACTTCATCGGCCGCCAGAATTCCGGCAAGACTACCCTGCTGGAGAAGCTGATAGCCGAGCTTTGCAGCCGCGGCCTGCGGGTCGGCACGGTCAAGCACCACTCGCATGCCGGCTTTGAGATGGACGTGGCAGGCAAGGACTCTTGGCGGCACGTCCAGGCTGGCAGCCGCTACACCGTGGTGGCCGCACCGGACAAGATCGGCAGCGTCCGTCAGCTAACAGGGGAGCTGCCCGTCGAGCAGATCCTAGCCGAAATGAGCGCCGCTGCCCGCGACGCGAGCGGTGCGCCAACACTTGACGTAGTGCTGGTGGAGGGCTACCGCTCAAGCAGCTTGCCCAGTGTCGAGCTCGTCCGGGCAGCCAACCCGGCGGATGCCGCGCGCTCGCTGGACCTGTCGGGCGCACGGTGCGTCGCGGTGGTGACCGACATCGAGCGCATCGCTGTCCAAGCCGCCCAAGCCGGCCTGCCGACCTTCGGCTTTGAGCAAATAGCAGCACTAGCCGATTTCATCGCAGCCTCGCTGAAGGAGAGTGCTTTTTGACGGCTAGGCTAGGATCTCGAAGTCATGGACTACAGCCCTGTGGCCACTGTCCCCACCACCGTTGTACATCGCCCGGCATATAGGGCCAGTCGACCTGTCGAAGCCAATGGCCAAGGCCTTTTGCTTCTTGGAAGGCATTCCGGGCAAGAAGAGGGGTGTCGGCACTTTGGTCCGTATGACCAAAGAACGCCTGTCGCTTGCAGACGACGTATGGGCGATTCCGGCCAGCATGCTTTAGACAGGGAGGCACCGAATTAATCATGTCATGCTATCTTGCAAGCAGGGCAAGCCGTCTTCCCCTTGGTCAGATGCCCAGCCCCTCGTTCATGCTGCCGGTGCGGTAGCCGATGAGGTCTAGGGCCGTGTAGGCAAACCCCAGCTTCTGGAACTCCGCGTAAATCTCTTGGCGCAGTGCTTGGTTGGCAAGCAGGCTAAATCCGTCGCTGTCGGTTTCGATGCGTGCTAACTCACCGTGGTAGCGCACTCGCACTTGGTTAAAGCCCCGGTCGATCAGGGCCTGCTCGGCTTGGTCGATCATGGCCAGCCGTTCCGGGGTGATTGTCTGACCATACGCGAAGCGTGATGCCAAGCAAGCGAAGGACTGCTTGTTCCAAGTCGCCAGCCCCAGCTCGCGAGAGAGCTCCCGGATCTCGGGCTTGCTCAGGCCAACATGGCACAAGGGGCTTTTCACCCCCTGCTCGCTTACCGCCTGAAGCCCCGGGCGGAAATCACCCTCGTCGTCGCGGTTGGAGCCTTCCGCCACGTGGGCAATTCCGTGTTCGTGAGCTACCGCCCAGAGTATACTGAAAAGCCCGTTTTTGCAGAGGTAGCAGCGGTTAGTCGGATTCTCCGAGAAGCCCGCAATGCCCAGTTCGTCATGGTCGCAGATGACGTGCTCGATGCCCTCCTGCTCACAGAAGGCACTGGCTTCGTCAAGCTCACGTTTTGGAAAAGAACATGACCGGGCAGTGACGGCGATGGCGGCGCTGCCCAAGGTGTCGTGGGCGGCCTTTAGCAGCAGCGTGGAGTCCACGCCGCCGGAAAAGGCTACAGCCACGTTGCCGAGAGTGCACAGATATTGCCGGAGCAGCTCGTATTTTTGTTTGGCAGTCACGGCAGTCATGCTACGGCCTTTGGCACTGATTGTCAATATTCAGCCGTCGGCACCTGCTATACTCCTGCTATGAACGATTCAGACAGGATGAGCATAGTAGTCCAGGCCGGCGGCGAGTCGAAGCGCATGGGCTCGCCGAAGGCCTTGATGCCGTTTTGTGGCGAGCCTTTGATCCAGCGGGTGCTGGGTCGTCTTGCACCGATTGCCGATGAGCTGATCGTCACCGCCAACGACCAGTCGAGTTGGGATTTTCTCAGTGACGAGCTTGGTCGGCGCTGGCCGTTGCGGTTTTGCTCCGACGTCTGGCCTGAGCGCGGTGCTCTTTCCGGGCTATATAGCGCCCTTTACCACGCGACTGAAACTTATGTTGCAGTAGTGGCTTGTGACATGGTGTTTGCCAGTGCGCCACTGTTGCTGGCCGAGCGTGATGCCTTGCTGCAAAGTGCTGCCGATGCCGCCGTGCCTCAAACCAGCCATGGCTTCGAGCCTTTTCATGCCGTGTATCGGCGACAGACCTGTTTGCCATTGGTCCTGGCGGCCTTGGAAGCAGGGGAGAAGAAGGCCAGCAGTTGGTTTGGCCAGGCGCATCTGCTCAGCTTTGACCAGCAGATGGTGTTGGCGGCTGACCCCCGGGGTGGTGCTTTCGTGAACGTCAATACCCCGCAAGAGCTGGCCGACCTAGAGCGACGCATCCTCTCCGGCCAGATGACCAAGCTTTCCGAAGAATAGTCGGATGAACAGTCTGCCCGGCCATTGTCCAGAGGGATTTCATCAACCTTCCTAAATGATTGTTTTACTATAAGGTTTATAGTTTTATTATGGAGATTTCCTAAAATCTATTGCGTTTTGTTGCGACCACCGCGCAAGCGGGACAGCAACAGGTGGAGCAGCTCCCGTAAATTTGAGAGCGGTGACAAGGGGACTTGGCGGGTGACCGAGCTGCTTGTCTATACCGATAAGAGCCAGAAGAAGGCCAGCTCTGATGTCCAGAACAGCTCCGGCATTGGTGTCTCGGTCAAAGTGATAGCTGCCCCAACGGCAGGGCTAGCTGCCAAGAGCATCCCAAAGACTGCCCAGGTGGGCAAGGCAATTACCCTGAAGGCCGAATACACTGCAAACGGCAAGCCAGTCAAAAAGGGGAAAGTTGAGTTTTGGGTCAGCCATTAAGGCAGTCGCCCTGACTGTGCCTCTTGGCAAGTAACCGTATTCCCGGGCGTCTCCCTAGGCTGCTGCAGCCTTTTCTGGGTTGCAGCAGCCTAGGGAGACGCCGACTAAGCGTACCACGCTATCTTGCAAGCAGTGCTACCCTAAGCCTGTCCGTGTGAACGGCACCATTGCCGCTAGTAGTGGCTTCGTTCACACGGGGGGCTTGGGGTAGCGCTGCTTGCAATCTGAGGCAACAGCGTTAATAGATGCTCCCGGGTTTTTGTCGCTCTGGGCATCGCCCGCCCGGCGGGTGCTGGATCACCGTTCACCTTTCATAGCAACAGAACGTTAACAAAATCTTATAATGAACGACTTAGATTTTATTATGTGTAAAGAACATAAAGTACCGGCGCGGCAGGAGCGCTAGAGCAGCGCGACGGCAGCACAGCAGCAGTGTACCAGCACCAACCAGTACCTCACCAAGTAAAGTCTGGGCAGTTTTATTGATTGAAAGGATTGGTCTATTATGGCAAAAATTTTAGGAATTGACTTGGGAACCACCAATTCGGCGATGGCTGTGATGGAAGGCGGCGAGCCGACCATCGTCGTCAATGCCGAGGGTGACCGCACTACCCCTTCCGTAGTTGGCTTCCGTAAGGACGGCGAGCGGGTTGTTGGCAAGGCCGCCAAGAACCAGGCGGTGACCAACCCGGAAAACACGGTTTCCTCCATCAAGCGTTTTATTGGCCGTGAGTTTAAGGAGACCGCATCAGAGCGTGATACCGTGAGCTATAACGTCAAGTCTGGTAAGGACGGCCGGGTGCAGGTAGACATCGATGGCAAGGACTTCACGCCAGAGGAGATCAGCGCCATGGTCTTGCAGAAGCTGAAGACCGATGCTGAGAAATATACCGGCTCGACCATCACCAAGGCTATCATCACAGTGCCGGCTTACTTCAACGACTCGCAGCGCCAGGCTACCAAGGACGCCGGCCGCATCGCCGGCTTGGAAGTCGAGCGGATCATCAACGAGCCGACTGCCGCAGCTTTGGCCTACGGCTTGGACAAGGTGGGCAAAGACGAGAAGATCTTGGTTTTCGATCTCGGTGGCGGCACCTTTGATGTCTCCATCTTGGAGATCTCGGAAGGTGTCTTCGAGGTGCTTTCGACCAACGGCGACAACCACTTGGGCGGCGACGATTGGGATCAGCGGATCATCAACTGGCTGGCCGACAAATTCCAGGCGGACAACGGTATCGACCTGCGTGCCGACAAGATGGCTCTGCAGCGTTTGAAGGAGGCGGCGGAGAAGGCCAAGATGGAGCTGTCCTCCACCCAACAAGCCAACATCAACCTGCCTTTTATCACTGCTGATGCATCAGGGCCCAAGCATCTCGACTACTCGCTGACCCGGGCGGAGTTCGAGAAGATCACCGATGATCTGCTGGAACGCTGCAAGAAGCCGGTGGAGACTGCCCTGCGTGACGCGGGTCTGAAGATCGGCGAGGTGGCTGAGGTAATCTTGGTCGGTGGCTCCACGCGGATGCCTGCCGTCCAGGAGCTGGTGAAGAAGCTGACTGGCAAGGATCCGAACATGAGTGTCAACCCGGACGAGGTAGTGGCCCTCGGGGCGGCTATCCAGGGCGGCGTGTTGGCCGGTGATGTTGAGGGCATCCTGCTGCTTGATGTGACCCCGCTGTCGCTGGGCGTGGAGACCATGGGCGGCGTGATGACCAAGATGATCGAGCGCAACACCACCATTCCGACCCGCAAGACAGAGATCTACTCCACCGCTTCTGACGGTCAGACCTCGGTGGAGATCCATGTGCTCCAAGGCGAGCGCGAGATGGCGGCCGGCAACAAGACGCTAGGCAAGTTCCACCTCACCGACATCCCGCCGGCACCTCGGGGCATCCCCCAGATCGAGGTGACCTTCGATATCGATGCCAACGGCATTGTCAATGTCAGCGCCAAGGACAAAGGTACGGGCAAGGAGCAAAAGATCACCATCAGCGGCTCGACAGCCCTCTCGGACAGCGAAGTCGATCGGATGGTCAAAGATGCCGAGGCTCATGCCGACGAGGATGCCCAGCGCAAAAACGAGGTCGAGGTGCGCAACAATGCCGACAGTATAGTCTATGCCACTGAGAAGACTCTGAACGAGCTGGGCGACAAGGTGCCTGAAGACACTAAGACTAGCGTCGATGAGGCGATTGCGGACCTGAAGAAGGCCCTGGAAGGCACGGACACTGACGAGATTGCCGCCAAGACCGAGGCGCTGCAACAGGCCAGCTACAAGTTGGCAGAGATCGTCTACGCCGATGCCCAGGCCGCTGCCGAGGCTGCGCCAGATGGTGCTACGGCCAGTGATAGCACTGCTGACCCTGCCGAGGCCGAGGTCGTAGATGCTGAATACGAAGTGGTCGACCCCGACGAGAAGAAATAGTGGCCAAGGCGGCTGAAAGCGAGGCTAACGTGGCTAAGAATGATCGAGATCAGAGCACTGCGTCCGCTGCCAACAAGAAATCGGCAGCGGACGGCAAGGCCGCAGCCCCAGCCGCACCGGCGACTGGTCGGGCGACGGCGAAGCGTGATGTGGCAGTCGGTCGGACAGCGGCCAGTGATGCCGCTGCTGCGGTCGGGGATGTAGAGGCATCCTATGACGCAGCGGCGGAGCACTCCGAGGGTGTAGATGCCTGTCAGGAAGAAGTGACAGATGACTTGGCAGCCAGCCAAGCCGCGCTGGCTGAGATGAACGACCGCTTCTTGCGTTTGCAGGCCGAGTGGGACAACTACCGCAAGCGCACGGCCGCTGAGCGCGAGGCAGAACGGCAGCGGGCCGCCGCTCATCTAGTGGAGCGAATTCTGCCGGTCATTGACGACATGGAACGGGCGGTCGGGCATATCGATACTGCCAGTATTGAGAGCTTGGCCGAGGGCATCACAGCGGTACTGGCCAAGCTGAAAGAGGCCTTGGCCAAGGAAGGCGTGATGGAGATAGATCCCGAAGGCGAGGCCTTTGACATCAACCTGCACCAAGCGGTGGCCAGGGTCGATGACCCCAGCCTGCCAGATGAGACGGTGACCCAGGTTTACCAGAAAGGTTATGGGATGGGTGATCGGGTGCTGCGTAGCGCCATGGTTGCGGTTTCCAGTGGCGGGCCTGCCCGTGTTGCCCCTGATGTTTCCGATGCGTTTGCTGTGGGCAATAACAAGGCAACAGCGGCTACGGCCGCAGACGACAACGAAAACGACAAGGATGCCAGTTGCAGCAGCGCTGTTTAGGCGCTGATCCGTCAAGGCATCCGACACAGGACAAAAAGGAGGTGGGAGGCGATGGCAACAGAAAAGAACTACTACGAGATACTCGGTGTCAAACAGAGTGCCTCCACCGATGAAATAAAGAAGGCCTTCAAGAAGCTGGCGCGCAAGCATCATCCAG
Organism: Actinomycetes bacterium; assembly: GCA_009787085.1. Lineage (GTDB taxonomy): Bacteria > Actinomycetota > Coriobacteriia > Coriobacteriales > UBA8131 > WRGR01. The sequence goes on along the minus strand of WRGR01000045.1, from coordinate 127,148 downwards.
ATGCCGGCGGTGATGAGGCCAAGTTCAAAGAAGTATCCAACGCCTACGACGTGCTCTCAGACAAGGAGAAGCGCAGCGAGTACGACAACCTGTTGCGTTTCGGTGCATTTGGCGGTGCCGCCGGCGCGGCCGGGGCTGGGGCGGCTGGCTATGGTGGTGCGGGCGGGCCTTTCAACTGGGCCGGCGGCCAAGGCGGTGGTGGCAAGGGCGGAAAATCCTGGCGCACTGTGGTTGGTGACTTCGGCAACCTTGGTGATATTTTCAGCCGCATCAGCCGCGGTGAGGGAGCCTTCGGCACTGACTGGGAGTTCCCCCAAGGCACAGCCAAGGGGCGGGACGTCCAAGTCAACTTGGACGTCAGCTTCGAAGAGGCCTTCAAGGGCGCAAATAAGCGAGTGACTATCAAGACCGGTGATGGCAAAGAGCAGAACATCGAGGTCAAGGTGCCGGCCGGGGCAGTGAGCGGTGGCAAATTACGCTACAAAGGCCGGGGATCGGCCGGCCAAGGCGCGGGCGGCAAGGGCGATTTGGTGATCGTTACGAATATCTTGCCCCATCCGCTGTATCGCCGCGATGGCGCTGATGTCGAGTTGGACCTGCCGGTTTCGGTAGCCGAAGCAGCCCTGGGGGCGCAAATCATAGTTCCTGCTCCCGACGGCAGCCGGGTCAAGTTGCGCATTCCGGCGGGTACAGCCGACGGCAAGACCTTCGTGGTGCGCAGCAAGGGCGCGCCCCGGGTCAAAGGCGAGGGTGCTGGTGATCTGAAAGTCATAGCTCACTTGACCCTGCCCAGCCAGCTCAATGATGGCCAAAAGGCCGCTTTGGAAGCTTTTGCCCAAGCCAGCGACCCGGCCGGCACCGACATTCGGCCAAAGATCGCCCAAGCCCTCGGCAGCGCCCCAGTGGCGAAGAAAGAAAGCAGGGAAGAACATGTCCACTGACCGCAACCGTCCGCTTTACATGATCAGTGTTGCTGCTGAGCTGGCCGGGCTGCACCCACAAACGCTGCGCATCTACGAGACCCGCGGCTTGGTGACGCCACAGCGTTCGGCTGGCAACACCCGGCTCTATTCTCAGGCCGACATCGACCGCCTAGAGTTGATCGGCCAGCTGACTGCTGAAGGCATCAACCTAGCCGGTGTAATGCGCATCATCGACCTTCAGAATCGCTTGGATCAAAAAAGCGATGAGGCCGACTTGCTGCGCAAGAAAATCAGCAACATGGAGCAGCAACTCCATGAGTACGAGCTGCGCAACCGCATCGTAGCATTGGCGCGCACTACCAATCAGGCGCTGCGGATATTTGAAGGTGAATGAGTGAGGGGTAGGTATATATATGAGACTTGATAAACTGGCAGTCTCCGCACAGGAGGCATTCCAACAGGCAATGGGTGTCGCATCAGACTATCAAAGCAGCACCATGGAGCCCGAGCATCTGTTGAAAGCGCTGCTCGACTCCCACGAGGCCAACCTGACCAGTATTATTGAACGGGTTGGGGCATCGGCCGGGGCTCTAGAGACTGCGGTCAGCGACGAGCTGAAACAAGCCCCCAAGGTCAGCGGTAACAACGGCTTGGGTGTGCCGGTGCCCTCGCAACGTTTTGTCCGCTGTATTGATGCGGCAGAGAAGATTGCGGCTAAGATGGAAGACAGCTTCACCACCACCGAGCATCTGTTGATTGCCCTGACCGAGGACAAAGGTGCTGCCGGCAAGGTGTTGAGTATGGCTGGGGTGACCCATGCCCGCCTAGAGCAGGCCTATGACGAGCTGCGTGGTGACACCCGGGTTACCGACCAGGATGCTAAAACCGAGTTCGATGCCTTGGAGCACTATGGGCGAAACCTCACCGAGGCCGCTCGGGCCGGCAAGCTCGACCCGGTGATCGGTCGGGCTGAGGAGATCCGCCGCACCATCCAGGTGCTCAGCCGCCGCACCAAGAACAACCCAGTGTTGATCGGCGAGCCAGGCACCGGCAAGACGGCCATTGTCGAGGGCTTGGCACAGCGCATCGTTGCCGGTGACGTGCCATCCTCGCTCAAAGACCGGGACATCGTGGCTTTGGACATCGCTGCCATGCTGGCTGGTGCCAAGTACCGCGGTGAGTTCGAGGACCGCTTCAAGGCTGTGCTGCGCGAAGTGGAGAACTCTGATGGCCATGTCATCTTGTTCATCGACGAGCTGCACACGATAGTCGGAGCCGGTACCGGCGGTGAGGGCTCACTGGATGCTGGCAATATGCTGAAGCCCGCTCTCTCGCGCGGCCAGCTGCACACCATTGGTGCCACCACGCTGGACGAGTACCGCAAGTATGTGGAGAAAGATGCCGCCTTGGAGCGCCGCTTCCAGCCGGTCTACGTTGGTGAGCCAAGCGTTGAGGACACTATCTCGATACTGCGTGGCCTGAAGGAGAAATACGAGATCCACCACGGGGTGCGCATTACCGACACCGCCTTAGTGGCTGCTGCCGAGCTCTCTTATCGCTATATCTCTGACCGTTTTCTGCCGGACAAGGCCATCGACCTGATGGACGAGGCTGCCAGTCGCCTACGCATCGAGATCGACTCGATGCCCGAGGAAATAGATGCCACTGACCGCCAGTTGATCCAGATGCAGATCGAGGAGCAAGCTCTGCTCAAAGAAAGCGACAAGGCCTCCCAGGAGCGCTTGGACAACCTCCGCCGCGACATGGCCGACCTGAAGCAGAAGTTGGACGGCATGAAGGCCGGCTGGGCAAACGAGAAGGACGCTATCACCCGGGTGCAGACGCTGAAGGCCGATCTCGACCAAGCACAGGGCGAATACGAACGCGCCACCCGTGACGGCGACCTGCAGCAGGCCAGTGAGCTGCGCTATGGGCGGATCCCCCAGCTGCAAAACGACTTAGAAGCTGCCACCAAGCTGCTGGAGAACAAGCAGGCCGACGGCGGCATTCTCAAAGAAGAGGTCAGCGAGGAGGAGATCGCCGCAGTCGTCTCTACTTGGACGGGCATTCCAGTGAGCAAGATGATGCAAGGCGAGCTGGAGAAGCTGGTGCATTTAGAAGACGAACTGCACAAACGGGTGGTCGGCCAAGATGAGGCGGTGGCTGCGGTCTCCGGCGCTATCCGTCGCTCGCGGGCTGGCTTGGCCGACCCAGAGAAGCCCATCGGCACCTTCCTCTTCCTAGGCCCCACAGGAGTAGGCAAGACCGAGCTGGCTAAGACCTTGGCGGCCTTCCTCTTCGACGACGAGCGGGCGATGGTGCGCATCGACATGAGCGAGTATATGGAGAAGTTCAGCGTCCAGCGGCTGATCGGCGCACCTCCCGGCTATGTTGGCTATGACGAGGGCGGCCAACTGACAGAGGCTGTGCGCCGCCGCCCCTACAGCGTGATTCTGCTAGATGAGATCGAGAAGGCTCATCCGGATGTCTTCAATGTCTTGCTGCAGGTACTCGACGACGGCCGCCTGACCGACGGCCAGGGACGGCAGGTGAGCTTCCGCAACGCCATCATCATCATGACCTCTAACGTTGGCTCGCAGTTCATTCGGGAGTTCAACGCCCGTCAGTTCGCCGGCGGCGAAGAGCCGACAGGCACCTTGGATAAGCTGGGCTCATCCTTCGGGGCGGACAAGGGCGACATGGCGGCGCAGCTCTCTGATGCCGGCGGCATGAAGGGCATGGTCGACGGAATGGTCAGCGAGATCTCCGAGCGGCTGGGCATGGAGGGCACCGGCTCCAAACACTCGGTCAAGCGCTCAGGTGGGTCCGGCCAAGCCGAGTTTGGGCCCCAAGCCGAGCAGCTTAGCCGTCGCCGCTTGGAACGGGCGATCGACGAAGCCCTGCGGGCCACCTTCCGGCCGGAGTTCTTAAACCGCATCGACGACATCATCATCTTCCAAGCCTTGGACATGTCCGACATTGATGTCATCGTCGATCTGCAACTGGCTGAGGTCTGCCAGCGCCTAGAAGGCCGCAAGATCAGTGTCCAAGTGGCACCGGCGGCAGCCGAACAGCTGGCCATCGATGGCTTTGATCCGGTATACGGGGCACGGCCACTGAAGCGCCTGATCCAGCGAAACATCGTCGACCTCTTGGCCACCAAAATCGTGGCCGGCCAGATTCACGAGGGCGATCATCTGCTGGTAGACCTAGACGACCGCTCAGAGTACGCAGTCAAAGTGACCTCGTAGAGAGTAGCAAGCCATAGCGGGTCAACCACCAGGGTGCCGCAACTACCAGCGGCACCCTGTATCTGTTTTCAGTCACAACTGTCATCAAAGGCATGACAACAGTTGTGACTGGCACGATAGAACCGTGCTGGTTTAGCCAAGAGAAAAAGAGCATGACTTCTCCAATTCGAGCAAGTATTTTTTTATGTCCAAGCCGCCCGCGTATCCGCCTAGACTGCCCCCTTGGCGAACAACGCGATGGCAGGGAACCACAATCGCAATCGGGTTGCAGTGGTTCGCCGCCCCTACGGCACGGAAGGCATTCGCGTTGCCCACAGCGCGTGCCACTTCTCCGTAACTCCTAGTTTCGCCATAGGGGATGGAGCACAAGGCTTTCCAGACGGATTGCTGAAAACTTGTCCCGTGAGCGCAAAGCGGCAAGTCAAACCCCTTACGGTTCCCAGCGAAGTACTCGTCAAGCTGTGTCGCCGCGCTTTTGATGACGCTTGTCTCTCCAATAACGTCATCTGCCTTTTTGCGGTTACCGAAGAAAATGCCCGTTATCGCATCGCCTGTTGCCTCTATGCCGACAACCCCAACCGGGTACTCATAGTAATGCACATTCATTTTGCTAGCTCCCTTCCTATTGCTCTGGCTGCCCATGGGCTTCACTCACGCCGGCCGCCACCTAAGCCGCTACAACATCTATTGCAAACAATCATAATACAGCTAGAGAGATGCCGATTAACTCATAAACTGCGGTCATTGCCGACTTGACCGGCAATCTTCCCCCTGATCAGCAGGGTTAAAGATTGCGGCCCGGGAGCCGTGTGGGGCGGAGTTTGGGGCTAATCGGCATCTCCCCAGGGTGTTTTTTCAGACTCTGTTCAGTGCTGTGATTCTTGGTGAGGGCATCCGAAATAATTTCATAGCGATATACAGCAAAATCTCAATTTGGGCTGCTTGGTTGATGGTTTTCAAGGTTACAATATAAAGGATCATACTAGCAGTGAACAACTAACAAGAAAGGATGGGTGTCATGCAATGTTGGAAGTGTGACAAAGAAGTCCCCGACACTTCGAGATTTTGTCCCTATTGCGGTGCTGATCAGCAAGATGCTGCCAATCAGGCCGCTGCCGCCGCTTCCGTGGCCGCTGCGGCTGCAGTGCCCGACATCAGTCAGTCGGCAGTTCCGGAACCAGCTGCGCCGCCTCCGGCAATGCCCGTTGAGCCGCCCGTAGTGCCCCCAGTGCCAACCGAGGCCGTTGCTGCGCAGCCGCCGGCTCCGCAACCGGTGGTCGAACCGCAGTCGGTAGCCCAACCGGTAGTGCTGCAGCCACAGGTTCCGCCAGTTCCGCAGCCCGGCATCGACCAGCAGCCGCCAGTGCCACCGGCAGCATACCCGGCCGGAGTATCGGCAGTCCCTGAAACAGCTCAAGAGGCTCCGAAGAAGCGTAGCGCTCTGCCCTTCATCATCGGCGGCATCGCTGTCTTGCTTGTTGCTGCGATAGTCGTGGTGGCCTTAGTGCTTCCCGGCCTAGTCAAGCCGAAGCAGCAAACTGCTTTAGAGGCCATGTCCAAGGGTACGGAGAACCTCCTCTTCAATACCAGTAGCGCTACTGTCACAGCGGAAATGGGTACTAGCCTGACTGCTAAATGGGAGCTTGGCAAAGATCTCGCCAGCTCGACCATCTGGGGCTATGTTGGTGATTATGGTGTGGTCTTGCGTAATAACACATTGATTGTCTATCAGGCTAGTAGTGCCAGCAGCTCGGCTTCCGGCGGATCAGGCATCCAAGTTGTCGCGAAGCAAAGCGGTGTCATCGACTATGCCAATGTTGCTATCAACGAAGAATACAATATCGGCATTGACCTGAACAAGATAGTCAACAACGGCAAGTTGGACAGGGCCTACATCGAGCAGATGTCCCAGAAGCTCAGTGATGCCGCTGGTAGTGACCTCAGCTCTAATCCAATGTACGGCTTGGGTGTGGACAGCGAAAACGCTGACAAGCTGGCTAAAATCATCAGTGATTTCATGACTGTGGAAGTGAATAAGCAGGATGTTCAAGACAAGTTCATGAGCAATGCCAGCACTAAAGTTAACGGCAGTGCCACTGACTATCAGGGTACGATCAATCCGCAGGCCATGATACAGGCACTTGGCGACTATGCGAAAAGTGTTGGCGACAAAGACAGCAGCTATGCGGATGCCGCTGATCAGCTGCGATCTTATTGCGTACAAGCGACAAGCTCACTTCAGCAATCAACCCTAGGCAACATCGACATCGGCTTCACTGTTGATGCCGATATTCTCACCAAGCTCAAGATGAGCTTTACATCGGAAGGGGTTCCCATCGTCTGCAATGTTCAGATTACTGGCATTAACAGCACCCACTTGGATGGCGACTCCAAGCTTCAGCAGATCATGGATGCCCCGGAGTCGCCCTATGGGGGCAACCTGTTCTCATCTAATCAGGATTCGCTTTCTGCCTATGCCAAGGCTAGCTGAAGGGTTATCCCGGGTTTCGTGAGAGTGTGCCAACAGTGGCAATAGTCAGTTTGAACGCTATCAAAAAGCGCCGGGGCGAAGATTTATTCGCCCCGGTTACTTGCCAGCTCCAAGCTGGGGAGGGCTTGGGCATTGTCGGCCGTAACGGCACCGGCAAAACCAGCCTACTGGATATCATCGCCGGCTTGGAGCGGCCGACGGCGGGCAGCGTCAGCGTCAACGGCAGCATCGGCTACGTGATGCAACACGGTGGCTTTCAGGAGTCGTTGAGCTTTTCCGACAACTTGTTGCTGGAAGCCTACCTCAGCGGCCTGCGCGGCAAGCAGGCTCGTCAGCAAGTGCAGCTGGTGGCAGCACGGCTGGAGATACTGCCTTTTATGAAGAAGGTCTTCTCCAAAGGCTCTTCAGGGATGCGCGCTAGGTGTGCCATTGCTGCTGCTTTGCTTTCTAGTCCGCAAATACTCTTGCTCGATGAGGTCTTTGCCTTCCTTGATGAGGACTCACGCGAACAGGCGCGGCATGTGCTTTATGCGGAGAAGGAGAGGGGTGCGGCTATTGTCATGGTTTCACATGACCGCGAGGACTTCTCGGGCATTTGTGAGCACATTTTGGCACTGCCAAAAGCCGAGGTTACTTTGTGTTGAGCTTTGTGCTGGGCGGCCTTCAGAAGACCGTGGCGCTCTATTTGGCAAATTTGAAAGCTACCCTACGTTTTGTGGCGGTCTTGTTGGCCGTGCTTCTGGCATTGATCGCTGTCGTTTTGCTCAGCTTGCCCAAGCAGTTGTTCAGTGCACAGGATGTCCCCCAAGTGTCTTTGGCCGTCGTTTACGGTGATGGCAATATCAATGATGCGCTGGTTCGCAATTTAAACAGTCAATTAAGTACTATAAAATTTGTTAAAAGCGTTCAAATGTGTAGTACTGATGCGGCTGAGACTTTACTGGCTACCCATCAGGTGGACGCAGCTATTTATTTGCCCGCCGATACACTGGATGTCTTGGTATATGGCGGCCATGCCACCATCACCGTGAAGTCAGATGATCCGTTTCTGGGTCCGGTGATTTACACGGTGGCCAACAGTGCCGTAGACACACTGGATCAGCTACAGGGCTATTCGCTGCTGTTTAGGCAGGGGGCTCAGAGTTTTTTCTCCAGCTATGCAGAGTTAAGTGATGCGACCGACAGCTTTGACATGAAGCTGATCGGTGAGGCCTTTACCCGCACCAGCAATGTTGATGTTCCGCAAACGGTGTCCCCCTATTATGCCCAAGCCCTGACCTTGATCCTCTTCTTGACGGTTTCTATCGCCTGTTTTTATGTTGCGGTGGTTGCGGCGCGGCAATATGCTGGCGGCTATTTTCGCCACCTTTACACCAAGCGCGTTCGCTACCGTCACTTGATCGCCTCCCAGCTTTTGCTGTCCGCCAGTATTGCCTTGGTTTTGGGGCTGGTCTTGGGGCTGATATTGCAACTGGTTGGTGAAGGGCCGAACATTTTACGCCTTATGCTTTCTGCGGTCTTGCTGTCTTTGCTGCTTTGCCCGGTTTACTTGATGTTCAGTGGCTTTCGCCAGCAGCTTCAAGTGGCAACGACCCGGACGCTGATCGGCTGTTTGGCTGTTCTTTTCTTTTTGCTTTTTGCTGGCGGCGGTTTTTATCCGACCGCTTTGATGCAGTCCAATATCCGCATCTTTAACCCCAGTTGGCTTTCCAACCAACTCTCCGTTTGGAGCCTCGGCGCCCCCCTGGACATCATGCAACTGCTATTGTTTTTAGTACCCATGGCCGTGGCCTGTGCAGTGGGCTACTTGGAGTGGCGGCGGTCCTTGTGAGTGCTAGCAAAATGTTGGCCAATCATGGCCAAACTACAGTCATTGCGGATCTGATCTGCAATAACAGGCCTTTTGCATTGAATCAGCGCTTCATTAGGCGATGGTGCTGATGGCCGGGCAGTTTTGGTTGAAGCTGAAGTCCCAGCGCCACCTCTTGGTGTTGCTTGTGGTGGTCGTGGTTTTTCAACTGCTGTTGGCTCAGGCCAGTTCCTATGTGCTGGCCGACCGCAACCCGCCGTTGAGCATAGCGGTTCAAAATATCGATGGCTCTGCGCAGGCCTCTGAACTGGTAGACGGCCTGAGCACGATTTCCGGCCTAGATGTTGTCAGCGTCGACAACTCCCTTAGCTCGGAGGTGGTGTTTGCCCAAAATGTTGTTCAAGGGTTGCTGGTTATTCCCGATGGCTTTGGCAACGCCCTTGACCAAGGCAAGCGCTTACCGGTGGTCTATCGTTTGGCTCCGGGGATCACCAACTATGCCTTCGCTCGGGAGCAGATCGCTGATGTGATATTGCAGATGCGGGCAAAACATGCCCTTCAGGTGGCTTTGGGTAGCCTTAGCGCGGCAGACAACCAAGTCACATTGCCTCCAACCGGTGACCTGTTGGACGTGGCCTACGATGGCCCGGGTACTCCGATACCCGCTGGCAGCCCGGCTCCGGTGCATGGCGTATCTGCCCTGCTGTTGCTGTTGGCCTTTTTGCATGCGGCCCTGACAGTTCCCAGCCACCAGGATAAGCGTCTGCTGGTTCATGGCCGCCGTGCCTACCTGCGTCAACTTGTGATTTCTTTGACGGTGGTCTGGCTGGTCTGGACGGTGGTGATCCTGCTCTATCTGGCCTTCATGGCCCTGTTGCTAGGCGCTGCGCCTGACCTTTGGTGCGGCCTTGGTTTTCTGGCAGTGGTGCTCTACGTGTCGCTTTTGGGCAGCTTGGCCGCACAGCTGTTTGGCCACCATGCTACGACTTGGCTATTCCTACCGCTGTTCTTGCTGAGCATGACCATCGGTGGCGGGCTTTGGGCCGAGTCGGCGCTGCCGGCTTGGTGCTCACCTGTGGTGCCAGTCGTTGCAGTATCTGCTGTTAGCGGCACTGACCTAACGGGTGTGACGGTACTTTTGGTGGCAGCGTTGGTAGTGGCCGGTCTGTTGCTGGTTGCAGCTAGTCTGCGGGTAGCCGTAAGATCTGAATGAGCCGCTGGGGGTAACGTTAAACCAAGACTGATGAAGTAGTTGATAACTTAATAAGTATCCATTTTTCAGAAATATGTAGAATTGGTAAAAATATATGTTGAGCTTGGACAATGCCGAGGATGCCGACAAATACCCTCAACGAAGAGGAGAAGAAGAGGCTGCTGCGGGAGGCCATGGGCTACATTTTCCAGGATCACAACCTGTTCGAAGATTTCACCGTCTACGACAACTTGCTCCTATGCCTCGTGCTGACCGGCAACAACGGGTTCGCAGAGGCTGACTTGGCCATCAACGAGCGGCTCGAGCAGCTAGGGCTGCAGCACAAAGCCAAGCACAAAGCCAAGGATAAAGCCAAGCACAAAGCCAAGCTGCTTTCCGGCGGCGAGCAGCAGCGGCTGACTTTGGCGCGCACTTTGCTGCTGCCTAAGTAAGTGATTCTAGTGGGAATGCCGAAGGAGATCCTCAAGTGATATTGTGGCGAGGCATGCCGCCCTCGTTCCCTACTCGTCGACTCCTGGCTGTTTTTCGCTGTCGGAGACGAAGGGTACCACGCCGTCGATGAACTTCCGTCTCACTGCTGGCCACTTGTCGGCATCGGGGAGATCGTAGGAGACTCCGGAAATATAGCTAGCGGTGCAGGGCACTTGGCCGGCGGACATGTCGCTGGCGGTGTTCATGCCCCGCATCCTGTCTGCTATCTGCAGAATGCCGCTGGCAGTTAGGTCGGTGCGTACACACTCGGAGATGCTGGTGATCAGGCCGGGCATCTCGGTCGGCGGCGATCCCAAGATCTCCTGGGCCACTACTTTCATCAACTGGCGCTGGTTGGCGGCACGCTGAAAGTCGCCAGTGGCATAGGTCTTGCGGCACCGGGCGAAGACCAAGGCCTGTTTGCCGTTGAGTTTTTGCTTGCCGGGTTGCAGCGAGATGCCGTCGTAATAGGTGTAGGCCGGGACGGTCACCGTGACACCGCCGAGGGCATCGATGATTTTCCGGAAGCCGGAAAAATCTATTTGCACATAGTGCGAAATAGGCACACCCACGAAATTCGATACCGCCATGACCACTCCGGCTGGCCCGCCAGACCCGTCTGGTCCGCCATAGACCATGGCAGCGTTGATCTTCTGGGCACCATAGCCGGGCAGCTCGATTTTGACATCACGGGGAATCGACAGTATTGAGGTCTGCTTCTTCACCGGGTCGATGCGGCAGAGCATGATGGTGTCCGAGCGCTCGGGGTCGCTGGACCCGCGTGAGTCTGTTCCGACCACCAACACGTAGTAGGGGCTGTCAGCGCTTGCTGGTGCCTGTAGTATTCCCCGTAAAGCCTCCAGATCACCAGCGGCAAAGTCCTGCAGGTTGGCGTTTATTTGGTTGTTGAAGTAAAACAGCCAAGCACCAAGGCCGACAATTGCCACCAGCAGACAGACCCCGATAGCAACGGCAATCTTTTTGGCACGGCGGCGGCCAAGCCGCTTCCGACCGGGCATGCCGTTGGGCATGCCTTCGGCCTGCAAGCGTTCTTCCCAAGCCCTGCGGCTGTTGGCCTGCATGGCATCGGAGCGCGGAGCCTCTGCTCCACATTGGTCTTTATTGGGACGGCGGTATATCTCACCCACCAGATAAAGCTCCTTTGTCCGATTCGGTACGTGTCCATCCGATTATACATCCATCCCCAAGAAAGCCAAAATCGGTTTAGGGCGGCGATGCCGATTAGTCAGGCCACGCCATCTTGGCAACTGGGCTGCCCCAAGCGTTTCGCCAAGCCCTTTCCCTATAATAGAGAGGCTTGACTGGGGCTTAAGAGCCTACTTGTAACGACCGTCGGCTTCCAAGGAGCGTTTATGTTGACCAAGGCAGTATTGAGTGTGCTCGGACGTGACCGCAAGGGTGTGGTGGCGACGATAGCCACCACCCTTTACCAGGCGGGGGCGAACATCGATGACATCCAGCAAACCATCCTCGGCCAGATGTTCTCAATGACCATGCTGGTCACGGTGGACGAAGAGATTACCAGCTTTGACGGGTTACAGGAGCTTTTGGCGGCTGATGCCGCCGCCTTGAACATGCAGGTGGTGTTGCAGCGTGAGGACCTCTTCAACTTTATGTACAAGGTTTAAAGAGTCGCCGATCGACTCACAATTCCGTCCCACAGGGCTCCCGAGTCACAATATTTAGCCCTGCTGATCAGGAGAAAGATTAGCGGTCAAGTCGGCAATGACTGCGGTTTGGGATTAATCGGCATCTTCCTAGACAGCGATCAATGCCGCTATGCCAGCTTGCCAGCTGAGCGGCCCCTCCTTAAATCTCGCCCTCGGCCAGTGCGCAGCCGATGTCCAACAGCTCATCCACCCGGCTTTTGTCGCTGGCTTCGGAATACACCCTGACCAGCGGCTCAGTGCCGGAAGTGCGTACCAGCAGCCAAGCATCGGAGGCGAAGCGGAACATGATGCCGTCACTTTGATCCACATCTATCAGCTCTTCATGGAGTGCCGCAAAGAGTGGTTGGTAGAATGAGGGCAGGGCATTGCCGCCGACGGCCGCTGGGCAGGGGGAGATGTCTCCAGCAGATAGGCCGCCGGGAGCTTCGCTGCTTGCCACTGCCAGGTGTTTCTCTACAAATTGCGTTTTTTGGCTTTCGCTTAAACGCAGATCGCGGCGGGCATACTCCAAGCAGCCCAGTTCGGCCAGCAACTCTTCGACCAGCGCTGAGAGCGATTTTTGCCGCTGCGCCATCATTTCTACCAGCAGCAGCCCGGCCAGCAGTCCGTCGCGTTCGCGAACATGCGTCGGAAAGCCGATACCGCCGCTTTCCTCACCGCCGATCAGTACGTCGCCTTTTAGCATTTCCGCATAGATCCACTTGAAGCCGATCGGACGGGTGGCCAGCTCTAGTCCTAGGCGTTGGCACTGACGCATCAAGAGGTTCGAGCCGGCCGAGGTGCGCACCACCCGACCGCGCTGGCCGCGGTCCTCGGCTAGATGCGAGATGAGCAAGGCCATGATGCGGTGTGAGGTAACGTAGTTGCCATGCTCATCAATGGCACCGATGCGGTCGGCATCACCGTCGGTGATCAGGCAGGCATCATAGCCCAAGCACACCACTTCGGCTTGGCCGGTGCTTACCCAAGGCAGTATCGGCTCTGGATGCAAGCCTTGGAAGCTGGGGTCGGCAGCACCATTGACCTCGGATACCTGTACCCCCATGTTGGCCAGCACTTGTGCTTGGTAGCCGCGCCCAGCACCGAACAGCGGGTCGAGCACCACCTGCAGCTCTGCCTGACGGATCATCTCGGTATCGACGCTGGCCACCAGTGCCTCCAGATAGTCGCCCATCAGGTTGGCGAAACAAAGCTCCGGTGCCAAGCTCAGTGCTGATGCCGGGTTCTCCGGGGTGGCGTTGACCGCTGCCGCAAAGGCCGCCAAGGCATGGGGGTAGCAGTCTGGCAGATCGTCTGAGAGCAATGATTCCACTTCGTCAGTGAAACTCTTAGGCGAGGCACCACCGTCGGCCATGCGCAGCTTGATACCTAGGTATTCAGCAGGGTTATGGGAAGACGTGAGCATGATGCCGCCGATGGCTTGAGGAAGATGGGCAATCGACCAACAGAGTGCCGGTGTGGGACAATAGCGGTCGGAGACTATGGCCTGAAACCCGTGAGCGGCGACTACGGCAGCAACCAAGGCTGCATATTTGCCGGCCTCCCGACGGCAGTCATAGCCGATAACCAAGGCCGGTTGTTGCTCCGTTTGCCCCGTTCGTCTAGACGTGGCCAATGCGTTGAGGGTAATGTTGGCAGCAGCAATGGCGCTGCTGGCACCGTTGGCAGCAGCAGCAACGGCGCCGCTGATATCGTCGACAGCAGTGGCGGTTCTCCCAGATGCAGCGTTGGCCGCCCAGTCGTCTAGCTGACGGGAGAATGCCCGAGCGCAGGCATCGGCTACCCTAGCCACAGAGCAGGGGTTGAAGTCCTCGTCCAGAATTGCCCGCCAGCCGTCTGTTCCAAAATGAACACTATCGATTCGAGGGCCGTTCGGGTTGGAAATGGAAATGTTCTGGATTGACCCACTTGTTTTCATTCGTTCTCCGGATTCTCCAAATGACGTAACATGATTAAAACGGTGTTTTCCTAAATTCCCGAGAGAACACATAGGCCACAGGGGGCGTACAGGATTGGGGGTACCTGCTGCAGCCTATGCGTCCTCTCGGGAATCCCCGGAGGACATGTAGGAGGACAGTTGTTATATAGGACTTGCCACACTGGTTTTTCCTCTTACGCTATTATGACAGATACTGTCTTGATACGCAGTGTGAAAAGTTAAGATTATTAGCTGGATATACCATTCAAACAGGAGGGCTGGCGCCCTGCTGCTTGGAATTAAGGAGACCAAACCCATGAAAGCACTAATTCCTGCCGCCGGCCTTGGAACTCGCTTTTTGCCAGCCACCAAGGCGGTTCCCAAAGAAATGCTGCCAGTGTTGGACAAGCCGGCGATCCAATATGTGGTGGAAGAGGCTTTGGTGGCCGGCTCCGACGAGGTGCTGGTGATTACCAATCGGGCAAAACCGGCCATTGAACGGCACTTTTCGCCTGACCCGGAGCTGGTCGCCCAATTGCTGGCAGCTGGCAAGCACGATTATGCCCAAGCGGTGGAGGCGGTTGGCAAGATGCCCGTGGGCTTTGTCTACCAGTCTGCGCCTTTGGGATTGGGGCACGCAGTACTCTCGGCCAGCGGGGCGGTGTTGGGCAGCCCGAGTGATCCGAGCGGCTCGGGTAGCCCAACACCTGAGCCCTTTTACGTGCTGCTCGGAGATGCCTTGATACCCGATGCACAGCTGTTGCCCCGGATGAAGGCCATCTCCGAAGCCCATCGGCAAGCCAACGTGATAGCCGTGGTCGAGGTGCCGGCCGAGGAAGTCGGTCGCTATGGCATTATTGGTGGTTGCCCGCTACAGGCGACGGAAGGCGTTTGGCAGGTAGAGCAGCTGGTGGAGAAGCCCAGCCCAGAAGCTGCTCCCAGCCGCCTGGCGATATTCGGGCGCTACCTGTTCTCGCCGCGGATCATGGAGCTTTTGGCTGAAACCAAACCGGGTGCTGGCGGTGAGATCCAGCTTACTGACGCGATGGTGGCGCTGTTGGCCGAAGAGGAGATGTATGCCTTGGTCATCGATGCTGAAGAAGGCTATGACGTAGGCACTGTCGAAGGCTGGCTAGAGACCAACGCCCGTCTGGCGCCACGGCGGGGTTAGGTAAATGCCGATCAATCGTGGATCGCCTTTTCGGGCTTCAGTGCAGACAGCGCCTTGGTTTCGTGGTAACCTATCGTCTGCACTTTGCAATGAAAACGGGTCGGTTGCTCTCGGCATTCCGATCATGATTGGATATTGGAGAAAATATGATGCAGATGCCTGTGATGTATGCTGCCAGGTTTCTCGGGATGGGCCCTATGGAACTTGTCATCATCTTAGTGGTAGTGCTCTTGATCTTTGGCCCGAGGAACCTGCCGAAGCTCGGTGCGTCTTTAGGTCGGACTGTGAAGAATGTCCGAGATGGCATTGAGGGTAAGGAGCTGGACGAAGGAGAGATCGTTAACGCGGAAGAGAGTGTTGACGACGAGGAAGAATACGAGGAAGAAGAGCCTGCTCCCAAGAAAAAACGGGCTAGGAAGTCCTCTTCAAACTAACGGAAGCGTCGATGGATTTGCGCGGTGTGCGTGACTATTGTTACGTTCACCGCGTTGTTTGTTTCAACCAAGCGGACTGCGAAGGAGAGTGAGCGCCGTGGCGAAAGAGACTATGCTTACAGCTGAAGGTAAACAGAAGCTGGAACAAGAGCTATATGAGCTGGAAACGGTGAAGCGCGTCGAGATCGGCGAGCGGATCAGGATAGCACGGGAGTTCGGCGATATTAGTGAGAACTCCGAGTATGATGATGCCAAAAACGCGCAGGCTTGGCTGGAAAGCCGGATTGCTGAGATCACACAGGTTTTGGCCAGATCGGTGATCGCCGAGCCGCCCAAGCGGCCAAGCAAGGTATCTGTGGGGTCGAGCGTCTTGGTTAAAATGGCCGATGGCGAAGAGCGCCGCTTTACCATCGTCGGAGCTGCCGAGGCGGATTCCTCAGAGGGCCGCATCTCCAACGAGTCGCCGGTGGGCGCGGCGTTGCTGGGCAAGAAGAAGGGCGAAGTCGCCACTGCTGAGCTGCCCAACGGCAATACCTTGGAACTGACGATTATGAAGATCGGCTGAACTGTGGCGACAGACAACTTGCCGGATCAAGTCTCGACCGAAGACAGCGAGCGCCGCCGGGCCAAGCGCCAGCGACTGATCGAATCTGCCCAAGAGCCTTATCGGCGTAGCTTTGAAGTCACGGCGCATACCGTCGATCTGGAGGAGCGCTACTGTGACTTGGAGGACGGTGCTAGCACCGACGATGTGGTCAGTGTGGCCGGTCGGGTGATGGCTATCCGTGACCAAGGCAAGCTGATGTTTGTTGTGCTCCGAGACGCTACGGGTGACCTCCAGCTCTTTGTGCGCCAAGACGTGCTTGGTCATGAGCAGTTTGCCGCAGCCAAGGATCTCGACTGTGGGGACTGGATAGGTGCTGAGGGCAGTATGTTGCGCAGCCGTCGCGGCCAACTCTCCGTGCTTCCCAGCCAAATCACCCTGCTTTCCAAGTCGCTAAGGCCATTGCCGGAGAAGTTCCATGGCCTGGTGAACAAAGAGACCCGCTATCGCCAACGCTACGTTGACCTGATCGTCAACCCGGAAGTCAAAGAGGTCTTCAGCAAGCGCTTTGCGATCATCGCCGCCATTCGCACGGCCGCTCAAGCCCGCGGCTTCGTCGAGGTGGAGACACCGATGCTCCATCCCATTCCCGGTGGTGCCACCGCCCGCCCCTTCAGTACCTTCCATAACACTCTCAGCCGTGACTTCTACCTGCGTGTGGCTCCTGAGCTGCATCTCAAACGGCTGCTGGTCGGCGGCTTTGAGCGGGTTTTCGAGATTAACCGCAACTTTCGCAACGAGGGCATGGACCCCTTCCATAACCCGGAGTTCACCACCTTTGAGGCCTATCAAGCATTTACCGACATCAACGGCATGAAGGAGCTGACCCGCTACATCATCCAAGAAGCCTGCCAGGCTGCCAATGGCTGTCTGCAGATAGAGTATCAGGGACAGGCCATTGACCTTGGTGGCGAGTGGGATAGTAAGACGATGATCGATCTGGTGAGCGAGGCAGCGGGTGAAGAGGTGTCGTTTAACAGGACACTAACAGAACTAAAAATCTTAGCGAACCAGTATCAGATTTCCTTACAAGAGTCTTGGGGGAAAGGTAAGATAATCACTGAGCTGTATGAGAAGCTGGTCGAACATCATCTGATACAGCCCACGTTTGTGACTGAACACCCGCTGGAAACTTCGCCACTGGCGAAAAAGAAAGCCGACGACCCTAATGTCACCGATCGTTTTGAACTTTTGATTTGTGGTTCTGAGTATGCCAACGCCTTCTCAGAGCTTAACGACCCGGTTGACCAACAGGAACGTTTCGCCGCCCAAATGGCGGCGAAGGCTGCCGGTGACGAAGAGGCAATGGGGTATGACGAAGACTACATTCGGGCCTTGGAGTACGGTATGCCGCCAGCTGGCGGAGTCGGCATCGGTATCGATCGTTTGGTGATGTTGCTTACCGATTCGGCATCCATCCGGGATGTGCTGCTCTTTCCCCATATGCGCGAAGAATCATAAGCATAAGCCGCTCCGGGCTGTATTGCCAGGAGCATGTCAAGGGAGCCGGAAATGTCATTTGATAGGTTTACCGATAAAGCTCGTAACGTGCTGGCCATGGCACAAGATGAGGCCCGCAACCTCAAACAGTCTTTTGTAGGCACCGAGCATCTGTTGCTCGGGCTACTGAGGGAGAAGGACGGCATCGCCGCGCAGGCTTTGGAGTCCTTGAACGTCGGCTATGACGACATCTTGGCGCAAGTCACCAATTTGACCGAAGAAGGCTCAGAGGCCCCCAGTGGCCACCTCAGCTTCACGCCGCGGGTCAAGAGGGTGATGGAGTATGCCTTGCGTGAGACGATGCAGTTGGGACAGAACTATATCTCCACCGAGCACCTGTTGTTAGGCATGATGCGCGAGGGCAACGGCATTGCCGTCCAAGCTTTGTCCCAACTGGGCATTGATGCTGCAAGGGTCAGGGGTGCAGTGATCGAGATCCTCCACAAATCATCGGCTTTCGCTGGCCCTCAGGCCCGCGATGAAGAGGATTTTCAGGAAGGCGAGAGCTTCCTAGATGACTTCGGTACCAACCTCACTGAACAGGCCAAGCAAAACAAGCTCGACCCGGTGGTCGGCCGGGAGGCGGAGATCGAGCGGGTGATGCAGATACTCTCGCGCCGTTCCAAGAACAACCCGCTTTTGCTCGGCGATCCGGGCGTTGGCAAGACGGCTATCGCCGAAGGCTTGGCGCAGCTGATTGCCAGCGAGCAGGTGCCGGACATCCTCCGCCATAAACAGCTGATCACTTTGGATGTTTCGGCCCTAGTGGCCGGCAGCAAGTACCGCGGCGAGTTCGAGGACCGCATGAAGCGCGTGGTCAAAGAGGCCAAGGAGCGCGATGACATCATCTTGTTCATCGACGAGATGCACACCATCATCGGTGCCGGCTCGGCCGAGGGCTCCATCGACGCCGCAGCCATTCTCAAGCCGCCGCTTTCCCGTGGTGAGATCCAAGTGATCGGCGCTGCCACTTCTGAAGAGTATCGCAAGCATATTGAGAAGGACGCTGCCTTGGAGCGACGTTTCCAGACCGTGATGATCAACGAGCCGAGCCAAGAGCAGGCGGTACGGATCCTGACCGGGCTGCGCGACCGCTATGAGGCGCACCACCGGGTGCGCTTCACGGACGAGGCACTGCAGGCGGCAGTGAGCCTGGCCGACCGCTATGTCCAAGACCGCTTCTTGCCGGATAAGGCCATTGATGTTATCGACGAGGCCGGAGCCCGGATGCGCATCCGCAACATGACCATTCCGGCCGATGTCCACAGCATGGACGAGGAGATCCGCAAAGTCCGTGCCGAGAAGGACGAGGCCATAGCCACCCAAGAATTCGAGACTGCGGCCAAGCTCCGCGACGAGGAGCGCCAGTTGATGAACCAGCGCCGCGCCTTGGAGGAGAAATGGCGCGAGGACAGCGTCAAGGAAGTGGTCGCGGTGACTGGGCGGGAGATCGCCGATATCGTCTCCATGACTACCGGCGTGCCGGTCGCTGACCTGACAGAGGCCGAGACCGAGAAGCTGCTGCGCATGGAAAACGTGCTGCACGAGCGGATCATCGGCCAAGAAGAGGCGGTGTGCGCGGTGTCCAAGGCCATCCGCCGTTCCCGTGCCGGCCTCAAAGACCCCAAGCGCCCGGCTGGTTCCTTCATCTTCCTGGGCCCATCAGGCGTTGGCAAGACCGAGCTTTCCAAGGCCTTGGCCGAGTTCCTCTTCAACTCCGAGGATGCCCTGCTCTCCTTCGACATGAGTGAATATATGGAGAAGCACACTGTCTCCCGCTTGGTGGGCTCGCCTCCCGGCTATGTCGGCTACGATGAGGGCGGACAGCTGACCAAGGCGGTGCGCCAACGGCCGTACTCGGTGATCCTCTTCGACGAGATCGAGAAGGCCCACCCGGACGTCTTCAACATCCTATTGCAGATTCTGGAGGAGGGGCGCCTGACCGACGGCCAAGGGCGCAAGGTTGATTTCCGCAACACTGTGATCATCATGACCTCCAATGTTGGGGCACGGGAGATCGCTAAAGACACCCCGATCGGCTTTGGCTCCGGTGACGGCAAGAGCGGCCTTTCCGACCGCGAGATCAACAGCCGAGTGATGAGCGAGATGAAGAAGCTCTTCCGTCCGGAGTTCTTGAACCGTATCGACGAGATCATCGTCTTCAAGTCGCTGAACAGAGAGCAGATCGCCGCCATCGTCGAGCTGATGGTTTCTGATCTCCGTGACCGGTTGATCGGGCAGGGGATGAGCATCGAGCTTTCCGAGGCTGCTCGCACCTACATTGCTGATGAGGGGACGGATTCCACCTTCGGTGCCCGGCCGTTACGCCGTGCTATCCAGCGTTTGGTCGAAGACCCCATCTCAGAGCAGGTCTTAGAGGGCAGATGGCAGCCGGGAACGATCATCGATGTGGACTATGACGGCAGCGGCATTGTCTTCGATGGCCATGCCGGCGAGATTCCCCGACCGCGTCAGCGCACCAGCATCCAGCGCGAGCAGGAGCTAATCACCCCGATCTTCTCTGGAGTCGGCTCTGGCTCGGCCTCCGGCTCCGGTGACGGCCTGCAGGCTGAGGGCTAAGTCGGCCGGGCAAGGCTGGCTGGCCGAGCTGGCTGGCCGAGCTGGGATGCCCGTCTGGGCGCCTTGACCGGTTGCCCGGTCGGGGCGGCCGCCCTGTCCGAGGCGGGCGCACAGGTTCCCGCCAGAGGCATCAAGGCCCACTGCGGCACGCCCACTACGGCACCACGTCCACCCTGCTGACCAAGGGAAAAATTGCCGTCCCTGGGCCCGCAATGACTGGGGTTTGGGTGTTGGAGCGGCGCTTCCCTAGGGATTCTTATAGCTGCGGTACTTCTTGTAGTTTTTCAGGTACCTAGCGAATTCCGGCGAGGTGTCGGAGTTGCCGATTGCCCAGGCTTTATGGTCGATGATCGTACACTTTTTGCCGTAATAGCCGTCGATATAGGCGATTACCCGGTCAAGCGCCTGTAGCTGTGCTTTGGTATAGGGGTGTGACTGGTCGCGTCCCACATGGATCATCTCAATGCCGATGGAGTGGTAGTTCATGCCATACGGTGTCTTAAAGGTGCTGTAGAGCTTGGGTACGCCACTGCCAGCATGATAGGCGACGTTGTCCAAAGGTACGGCTTGCAAGACGCTGCCATCACGACCGATGACGAAATGTGTTGCCACCCCGGGGTTTTTGGGACGCGACCACCAGTTGAGCACCGATGCCGGGGTGCCTAGTCCCTCAGTGTCATGCAAGACGATATAGCGCTGGTCTTCCCAAGGCTTGTAGTCATGGATCAAACCTTGGCGATAGTCCCTTTTTGCTCCCGGCAGTTTATAGTCTTTGCTCTGGAAACGCAACCTCAAGGCTTTGTTTTTGTTGGTAGTGGTTTTTAGGTAGGCACCGACCTTGCCGCTTGATGCCGTGACATAGACACCGAGATTGCTCTTCAGCACAAACCAACCGCCGCCTGCTGGCAGCAGAGAGAAAAGCTGGCTTTGTTGGCTTTTGTAGGCCGTCTGTACCAAGGCTGTGCCGTTTGCGGTAGAGCCGCCGTTCAAAGACAGGCTTAACACCGACTGATAGTTGGCCAATCTCATGGTGTCTGCTGAAGCCGAGACACTGGCTGTCCAGATTTGGGCGGCACTTGTGCTGCTTTTGGCCAACACCGCTTTGCCACCACTTTTCTTAGAGGCCGACTTGATGCTGATAAAGCCCTTGTTCGGCGTGTAAAAACGATAATGCCCGGAGTCTAGCACATTGACTTTGCACAGGCTGAAGAGGTTTTTGCTGTCGCTGGCAGACTGGGAAAGCACCAGTCTGCCAGATGCCGAAACACTTAGGTAGCAGTTGCTGGCGGCGTTAAATAACAATGTGCCGCCCTCAGCGCGAAGCAGCTTGAAATTCTGGGCGGCACCGGGGCCGACAGAGCCGTTTCGCTGCACCACCTTGCCGTTGATGATTGACAAGTAATGCCCGGAGTGGATGGCTTGGAAGGCGACTGTGTCGCTGCCGGTCTTCACGGCCATGAACTTCTGCGACAGCTCGTCTGCGAATACTGATGCCACCGCTTCAGTGCCGGTTTTGCGTAAGCCGCCTGAGATGGTCACACAAAGGCCGGCGTTGCTGTTTGAGACAATGCTGTAGATGCTGCCGGGGAGTATCTGCTCCAGCATCGGTGCAGGCTCTGGGGCGGGCATTGGCTCTGGGGTCGGTTTGGGTGTGGGCTGTGGAGTGGGTGTTGGCGTTGGTGTTGGTGTTGGTGTTGGAACCGGGGTGGGAGTTGGCGTTGGATCAGGTTCAGGTGTCGGCTCATCAGTAGTGGCACCCGCAGTGCCGCCAGCGCTGGCATCTGTAGGGGCATCGGCCGGGTTGGTCATGGCACCATTCGAGACGGTGCCTGTCGGGGCTGCAGCAACACTGGCAGCGTCAGACGGGCTGCTGTTGGCATCGGCTGGGTTAGGCACGGATCCATTGCCAGCAGCATAAGACGTGGGCGAAAAACCTATCAGCAGCAGGCTCATGAACAAGGCAACAACTACGCGGAAGCGAGAATGCATCTTTATTTTTTCCTTTCCCTGTCTCTCCCCAAGAAGGTGCTGAATAATCGATAAACCAAATGGTTAATCACAAACCACAATCATAACATAGCTGCTCCGATTCATTGGCTGGTGCCGCCAGTATGATAAAAAGACAGAGCAAGTTGCATATAACCTACGAAAAAGGGTGTTCCCTTGCCCTGCCCTTTGCCTCGCATAGCACGTCCAGCAGCATTGATCGGCCTTTCTTTGGGGACGTGGTATAATTTCAAAACCCAACAGTCAAGCCGCCATGCTGCGGCGCGGCGCAGATAAGTAGAGTCGGTAATTGGCAAAAGGAGGAGACGTGTCAGAGGTACCTGCAGGTTGGTATCCCGACCCCAAAAGGGGTTCTGATAAAATCCGTTTCTGGGATGGTGAGAAGTGGACAGACAGGCTTATGGACAATCCTGGTTGCGTTGTCTCGGCTGCCGGTTCCGGAGAGGCTGGGCAATCCGAGCAGACACAGGAGCGCCCTGCCGCAGGTTTTGGCCAAAGCGTTTTCCCCTTCTCCAATCGGTCAACGCCCGGCAGCCCCAATCGTCCGGTAACAAGTGATGAGGCTGCCAAGCAGCGGCGCTTGCAGGGCTGTGCAGTAGCCGGTTTCGCGCTTGGCAGCATGGCTTTGCTGCTCAGTTGGCTGGGTGGGATAGCGTTTCTCCCTGCTGTCTCCGGTGTGGTGCTTTCCGCTTTGGGTCTTTACGGGCCACGCCGGGAGTTGGCGCAGATTGGCCTGATCGTGTCGCTACTGAGCGTTGTCATTGCTGCAGCCGTTCTTATTATCACTTTGATCATAATAGCTAAGAACCCCGCCATTTTGGGTAACACTTAAGAGCCGAAGAACAGTATTGGTCAGCCATGCCAGAGTATCCCGCAAATCCCGTTAGTGCGAATAACCGGTTGAACAAACAATCGACTGCCGGTGGTTCCCGGGATCCGGTAAAAACGCCAGCGGTGCTGGAGGCTCCCGGGGTTTTGCTGAAACAGGGGCGTTTGGACGGTGTGGTTGCTGCATTGACGGCCATCAAAGGCCAGGTTTCCGACCACCCGAGCACGGCTGCCGTGATCGTGGCCGGTGGTGCCGGAGAGCGCTTCGGTCGTACTGGCGGCAAGCAGCTGTTGGAGATCCATGGCAAGCCTATCCTGACGTGGAGCGCCGAGGCCTTTGATGCCGTGGCTGATGTCGGCCTGATCGTCATAGCGGCACCAGAAGGGCGGATGGAGGAATACTGCCATCAGGCGATTGATGCCTTTCCCTTTGTCACCCCGATAGTGATGGTGGCGGCAGGGGTGGTCCGTCAGGAGTCGTCCTTTGTCGGCATTAATGCCGTGCCTGAGGGCTATGAGCTGATAGCTGTGCACGATGGCGCCCGACCGCTGATCACCCCGGAGTTGATCAATCATGTTATCTCCACTGTCCGCGGTAACCTAGAGATTGATGGCGCGGTGGTGGGTTATCCGGCTATCGATACCCTGAAGGTGGTCAACGGCACCAATATCATCGGTTCCCCGGACCGTTCTTTGCTTTGGGTTGCTCAAACCCCTCAGGTCTTTCGCTCCGAGGTGATCCGCACTGCCCATGCCACCGCTTTGGCTGAAGGCTTTGTGGGCACTGACGACAGCTCGCTGGTGGAGCGGATCGAGGGGAACGTGGTGTTGGTGCGCGGTCCCAGGGACAACATCAAGATCACGGTACCCGAGGATTGGGCATCCGTGGAAGCCGGCCTGATGATTCGGCTGAAGGATGAAGGGGCAGAATGAGGGCATTCGTGGCCGGCGGCGCTTTTCTTAGGGAGATGCCGATCAATGCTGTTATGCCAGATTGTGAGCTGGACCGCCCCAGCCAAGTTTCGGCTGTGCAGCTATGAGCCTGCCAGTAGGTGTTGGTCTGCATATCGGCATCGGCCATGATGTGCATGCTTTTGCTGCACCTAACGACAACCGACCGTTGGTCATTGGCGGTGTGCATATCCGGAATTTCCGTGGTTTGTCGGGGCATTCTGATGCCGACGTTTTGGTTCATGCTATAATCGACGCATTGCTCGGAGCGGCTCGAATGGATGACATCGGGTCGCATTTCCCAGATGATGATCCGGCATACTGTGGTGCCAATTCGCTGCTGTTGTTAAAGAACGTGGCCGAGATGCTTGCCGGTGAGGGTTTTTATATCCTAGACATCGACTCCGTGGTCGTTGCCGAGCAGCCGAAGCTGGCTGGTTACCGAGAGGCAATGCGCCAAACCTTGGCGGCGGCTATGGGTATTAGCACTCGGATGATTGGTGTCAAGGCGACCACTAGCGAGGGTTTGGGGTTCACAGGCCGAGGCGAAGGTATTTCGGCCACAGCTGTTGCATTGTTAGAGGGAAAGAGGCAAGATTGAGCCCATGGTAAGCGCCCTGCGAGAAGATATCCAAGCCGTTAAGGAACGTGATCCGGCGGCCACCTCGACTCTTGGCATTCTGGTGAACTATCCCGGCATTCAGGCGGTGGCCGCGCACCGTTGCGAGCATTGGCTTTGGCGGCACGGGCGGCGCGGTTTGGCCCGCTTCGTGTCTCAGGTCACGCGGTTTTTCACTGGTATTGAGATCCATCCCGGCGCGATTATCGGTCGCCGGGTGTTCATCGACCATGGCATGGGTGTGATCATCGGCGAGACTACCGACGTGGCCGACGATGTTACCATCTACCAAGGGGTGACCTTGGGCGGCACTGGCAAGGAGGGCGGTAAGCGCCATCCGAACGTCGAGGCCGGTGCCGTGATCGGAGTCGGCGCGGCGGTGCTCGGCAACATCACCATTGGCGCTCGCAGCAAAGTCGGAGCCGGCGCTGTGGTGTTGGATAACGTGCCGCCGGATTCCACTGTGGTCGGCATTCCCGGGCATGTAGTCAGCCAGCAAGGCATCCGCATCTGCCCAGCTGACCCCTACCGCCGCGACCTGTTGCCCGACCCGGTGGAGGCGCAGATCTCCCAATTGGAGCAGCGACTAGCCAAGTTGGAAGAAAATCTGAACAGTCATCTAAACGATCTGCATCGGGAGAATAGCGAGTCACCCGAAGGGAATAGCGATTTGCCTCGGGAGAAGCTGCCATTATGAAGCTATACAACAGTATGAGTCGCCGCAAAGAAGAATTCGTGCCGCTGGTGGCCGGGCAGGTGGGGTTCTATGTCTGTGGTCCCACGGTTTACAATGATATTCATATCGGCAATGCCCGTACCTTCATCTCCTTTGATATGATCCGCCGCTATCTGGAGTATTCCGGCTACAAGGTGCGTTTTGTGCAAAATATTACCGATGTTGACGACAAAATAATACGTCGCGCCCAAGATGAGGGTCGTCGTCCGGACGAAGTAGCCACCCAGTATGCCCAAGCCTTCATCGACTCGATGCGTGCCCTAGGAGTCGCTGACCCTACAGTGCGGCCCCGGGCGACCGAGGAAATCGAGGCGATGGTCGAGCTGGTGAGCTGCTTGGTGGCCAAGGGGCATGCTTACGAGGTGGATGGCGATGTCTATTTCTCCGTGCGCAGTTTTTCGCAATACGGTGTGCTTTCCGGTCGGGATATCGACCAGTTGCAAGCCGGGGCGCGAGTGGAGCCAGACGAACGCAAGCATGACCCGCTGGATTTCGCGCTTTGGAAGGCGGCCAAGACCGGCGAGCCGTTCTGGGAGTCCCCCTGGGGACCCGGTCGTCCGGGCTGGCACTTGGAGTGCTCGGCGATGAGCCAACGCTACTTGGGCTGCACCTTTGACATCCATGGCGGCGGCGAGGACCTGATCTTCCCCCACCACGAAAACGAGATCGCCCAGTCCGAGGCCTGCCATCAGGCCGGCTTTGCCCGCTATTGGCTGCACGGCGGTATGCTGACCCTTGATGCCGAGAAAATGAGCAAGTCTGAAGGCAACTCCTTGTTCCTAAAAGACGTTTTGCGGCAGGTGCCGGCGGCGGCGCTGCGGCTGCTGATGGCCCAGACCCACTACCGTTCGCCCTTTGACTACTCCGCTGAGCGTTTAGATGAGGCTGCATCTGCCCTGCAGCGCATCGAGTCCGTCTTGCGCAATGTCGCTTGGCGTTTGGGGCAGACCGCCTTGGCGGCTGGCGGCCCCACCTCCCAGGCCGCCGCGTCTGCTGCGCCGCCGACCGAACAAGGGGGCAGATCCGGCATCCCGGCAGCATCTGATACGGCCGCCAAGCTTCGCACCCAGACAGCGGCCTGCCGGACACGTTTCGTGGAGCAGATGGACGACGATTTCAACAGCGCCGCTGCAGTGGCTGCCATCTACGGACTGGTTACGGCGGTCAATGTCGCTTTGGCCGCCGCTGATGACACCTTGGAGCTACTGGCAGCCCTGCAGGAGGCCGCCGAGGCCATTCAGGAGCTGTTGGCTGTGCTTGGTGTGGTGCTCGCCGCCGCCAGTGATGACCAACAGCCAGCCCTGCCCGTCGGCTTGGTGTTGCTGGCCGAGCAGTTGGCGGCCTACAATGGCGGCGATCCGGTTGAGGCCGCCGAGGCACTGCTCGCTTTGCGGGGCGAGGCGAGGGCGCACAAAGACTGGCCGTTGGCCGATGCTGTTCGCGATGGCCTGACAGCACTGGGCTTGGCCGTCGAAGACACAGCCTTGGGTACTCGAGTGGTGCTCGTCTCACGGGATCAAGGAGAGTGCCGATGACGGAATGGCGGGATAAGAGCCGGGGTTTTGAATCCCGTGAACAGGGCTTTTCTTACCAGTACGCCACCCTTCAGGACTTAGTCCAGCGGGCGCAGGGAAAGCAGAGCGCACTGATTGTGGCCTTGGATCACATCACCGATGTCGGCAACCTCGGGGCGGTGATCCGTAGTGCCGAGGTGGTCGGGGCGACGGGTGTCCTGATCCCCAACCGCCGCGCCGCCCAAGTCAATGAAACCGTCTATCGCACTTCCGCCGGTGCCGTGGAGCATCTGCTGGTGGCTTGCGAAGCTAACCTGTCTGCAGCGCTGAAGCGCTTGCAGGATGAAGGCTTCTGGGTAGCCGGCGCTTGGGAGGGCGCCGACCAAGACGTCTGGCAGGCTCCCTTGGAGGGGCGAATTGTGCTGGTGATGGGCGCCGAGGACACTGGTCTGGCTCGCTTGGTGCGTGAGAGTTGCGACTTTATGCTGAAGCTGCCGCAATATGGTTGCACCCAATCTCTGAATATCGCCCAAGCTGCCACGGCTATCATGTACGAATGGCGACGGCGCAACCGATGAGGGAAGATGAGCGCGACAAGGGCCGCTCTTTGCTTTTGCCGCAACCCCTGAAGGAGGGTGTAGGATGGCCAAGAGGCCGAACCAACGTATCCCCCAAACCAAAAAGCTGCTGATCGTCGACGGCTATAACGTTTTGCGTTCCGGTGGGCGCTATCGGGCGTTCTTGGAGCGTATGCCGGACTACGGCGACGAGAGTTTCAACGCTGCCCGGGACGCTTTGGTCAACGATGTCGTCAACTTCGCCGGTCATGAGTACCGGTCGGTGGTGGTCTTTGATGGCGGCAACAATGCCTTCTCTGACGGTCGCTCGACGCTGATGGGCGGCGTTGAGGTGGTGTTCTCGGCAGCCGGAGAAACGGCGGACAGTGTTATCGAAGAGCAGGCCAAGGCAGCGGTGGAGCGCGGCTTGGAGGTGCTGGTGGTGACATCTGATGCCGCCACC
Source organism: Actinomycetes bacterium (assembly GCA_009787085.1). Taxonomy (GTDB): domain Bacteria; phylum Actinomycetota; class Coriobacteriia; order Coriobacteriales; family UBA8131; genus WRGR01. The sequence goes on along the minus strand of WRGR01000045.1, from coordinate 99,416 downwards.
CAATGGACAGTGCTTGGCAACCATGTCAGCCGGATGTCTGCCGACGGCTTTTATACTGAGATGGAGTCGCTCAGTGTGGAGCGAGAGCAAGACAACAGCCAAGACTCCCATGTCAAATACGCTTTGGGCGACCGTATCGACCCAGAAAAACTGCGGCGACTGAAGCGGCTGCTCGGCTAAAGGGCGTAAAGTGCAGCAACAAACGAGTTTTCCGAAGGATTTACTCCATCTGGGTTGCGGACAGTTGAATGTTTAAGGATCACAGGATAAACTGTAAATAGCAAGAAAAGAAACACAAATGGCGTACAGAAAGAATAAAAGACATTTGGCCAACTGGCCAAAGGGGGGAAGTTGGTATGGAAGAAGAGTCAACGAGCGCGTTGTCGCTCTTGAATCGTGCTTACAGCAAAGAAGAGCTGCAAGCAAGGAAGACCCATGTGCAAATCGGCAATGCTGAGATAGCGGCTACTGATACGGCTATCAAGGAGGCCGTCGATGCCTACATCAAAGAGCTGAGGGAGCAGTTCGGCGACTGGTCCGGGGTGCCACATTGACGGTGCCAAGCATGATTGCGGTTAATCGTCCAGAAGGTCGAGCAATTATTCCCTCAACGATATGGAGGCACATTGGACAGTGCTCTTAGCGACGAAGTCGTCAAACAGCAGACGTATAGGATTTTTCAAAGCGCTTGTCAGCTTTATGGCAAGGTCTTCGCGTGCAACAAAGACGGGTTGGACGACGGGCTAGTTGCAGCAGCGTTTGAGAGAATCCATGCGATAGCCTTGGAGGAAAACGGTGCCTTTGCGGCTTATAGGTTCCACGAGTTTCCGTTGACGCGGATACTCGTAGCCTATGTTCGAGCGATGCTCATTGAGAGGTTTCCCTCTGCTGCGGAATGCGAGGATCACGATACCTATTACCCAGAGGCCGAGAAACTCATCTGGATATTTATGTATATGTATATTCGAGTCTGTAATCCAGAGGCTACAAAGTTGCTGAGGCACGAACTTTCGGTTGAGCCGGCCGAGCTGTTTGTCCCCCGACTTCTGGATTTCAAGGGTATGCCATACCTCTTCAGTTACATGAACGTCAATACCATAATTGATAATCTCAGATTATATAACCGCCTTTTTCAGGCAATAATGCTTGAAGATTTATACAATCGCTTTGCTTTAGAGAAGATCTGGGACTACAAAAAGGCCGAGCAGTCGTCGCAAAGCTTGGGGATCATCATGGCAGATGCTGACAAGTTCAAGGAAGTCAATGACGTATGCGGTCATGACGAGGGTGACAATGTGCTCAAAATCTACGGAGAATCCCTGATAATGGCAAGAAGTGCGATGGCCGACTGCAAGGGTAGGATACTTGTCTCCAGATGGGGGGGGGAGGAGTTCGTGGTCTGCCTCTACGGCTGTTCAGAAGGTGAGGTGATAGAATATTCCCAGCGGTTCAAAAGCCAGCTAGCCGAGCATACGGGATGGGGTGAACTAGTAAAAAAGTATAATAGTGCAAGTATAGTATTTCCTAGAACTGTCAGTCAAGGCATAATATTTAAGAAATCATCGATATCTGGAAAATTGGCAGAACTGGTTGACGAGGCTGATCAACAGATGTATTGTGCCAAGAAAGAGGGTGGCCGGAACTGCACTTACTACGAAGGGAAAAAGCTTTAGAGAGACACTGCAGACGCACGCTACAGCGCGTCGCGGACGGTTGGTCAAAACCTTGATGTTTTGGTAGAAATTTAACGCTTCTAGAAAAATATTATGCGAACTGCTAAACGGTCGGTTCATTGTTCGCCAGATAATGTATCATATCTTCTGTTTATGACGAACGGTAAACGAACCGACTAATGGTGTTTTGCAGAAAGGAATGTGCGCATGACTCGTGGAAAAATCGTTGATGCACTTAAAGCGGGAAGGATTCTTGTATCCGACGGGGCCTGGGGAACCTTTCTAATCGAGATGGGCTTGGAGCCAGGCGAGAGTCCGGAGCTTTGGGCCGTTGATCACGGCGACAAGGTAACTAAGATTGCAAAAAGCTACATTGATGCAGGTGCGGATATGGTCGAGGCGGACAGCTTCGGTGGCACTGTCTATAAGCTGGAGCATTACGGCTTGGCCGGTCGAGTTGCTGAGATCAATGAGGCGGCGGCCAAGGCATCACGTGCCGCTGCTGGTGAGGACAACTGGGTAATCGCCTCTGCCGGCCCCACCGGCAAGCTGCTGGTTACTGAGGAAGTGTCCGAGCAGGAAATGTACGACGCCTATAAAGAACAGGTCATAGCCTTGGAGAAAGGCGGCGCGGATGCAGTCTGCATCGAGACCATGTTTGCCACCGATGAGGCTGCACTGGCCATCAAAGCCACCAAAGAGAACACCAACCTCGAGGTGATCTGCACCTTTACCTTTGAGCAGACGGTGAACGGCGATTATCGTACCATGATGGGCACCACGCCAGAAGATGCTGCCAAGGCTGCCTTAGAGGCCGGGGCAGATATCGTTGGCACCAACTGCGGCAACGGTGTCGACCGGATGCTGACCATCGTGGAGCGGATCCACAAGGCTGAGCCGAATGCCTTCATCCTGCTGCACGCCAACGCTGGCCTGCCGATCCAGGTAGACGGCAAGGACACCTTCCCGGACACTCCGGAAGACATGGCCAAGCTGGTGCCCGATCTAGTTAAGGCCGGTGCCAACATCATCGGCGGCTGCTGCGGCACCACTCCTGCCCACATCAAGGCGATCAAAGAGGCTGTCAAGGCTCTCTGAGCGGCATCGATTTCGAAGAAAACGAAACACTCTGAAGAGGAGAAGGAGACCTGATGAAACCGCAATGTATTACAACAGCAATTGGCTCGATGCCTTTTGACGACCCCAAGTACGCAGTAGAGCTGTCCTTGAAGCGGCTGGATGTGCCGATCTGGCCACAGCTTGGTTATTTCGGGCTGAAAGAACAGATGGAAATCCAATACAGCGAGGGTATGCCCTGCACCGTGCTGGACACCGAGAAGGGCCGGATGTTCTTCCAGACTGACGGTGACTATTCGGAGGAGTTTGCGAACTTCTACGAGTCCTATATCATGGCCATGGACCCTGATGAGGGCAATGGCGACTGTTCGGCTATGGCTATCAGCGAGGAGTACTCTCATGGCATCTACGAGATGGAGCGCCAGCTGAAGGCCAAGGGCGGCAAACTGCCCTATCTGAAGGTCCAGGTCACCGGGCCCTGCTCAATTGCCTTGACGCTGGTCGACCAAGACAAGCGGGCGATTTATTACAACGAGGAATTCCGCGACATGATCACCAAGGCCATCGCCATGAAATGCCGCTGGCAGATCCAGAAGTTCGCTTCCTACGCCGATACCATTGTCTGCTTTATCGATGAGCCGATCCTCTCGGCCTTCGGATCGTCGACTTACGTGTCCGTACAGCGTGAGGATGTTGTGAATATTCTGATCGAGACCATCGATGCCGTGCACCAAGACGGTGGTTTGGCCGGCATCCACTGCTGTGGCAACACCGAGTGGTCGATCCTGATCGATGCTGGTGTGGATATCGTCAACTTCGATGCCTTTGAGTTCGGCGAAACCATCGCCATGTATCCGGAGCATGTCAAGCGCCATTTGGAGCGCGGCGGCACCTTGGCTTGGGGCATCTGCCCGACTTCATCGTTGATCCGTGATGAGACGGTGGACTCGCTGGAGGAGCGCTTGGAGTATGTCATGGATCATCTGGCCAGCACTGCTGGTATCGAGAAATCCCTGATTCTCGACCAGGCATTCCTCACACCGGCCTGCGGTACCGGCTCGATTGCGGTCGACGATGCCGAGCGCGTATTCGAGCTGCTTCAGGCCCTCAGTGCCCGTATGAGGGAAAAGTACGGTTTCTAAGAATGGCGGGAAAGAAAATCGCCGTTACCGGTAAGGGTGGAGTAGGCAAATCCACCCTTGCTGCTGCGCTTGCCTTGCTGCTCTCCAAAGAGGGCGGCGAGGTGCTGGCGTTTGACTCTGATCCGGATGCTAACTTGGCTCAGGCCTTGGGCATCTCGCATGCCGAGCAAAGCAAGATCGTGCCGATCTCCAAACAGATCGCCCTGATCGAAGAGCGCACTGGCGCGAAAGTGAACCGGTATGGGCAGGTTTTCAAGCTCAATCCCGAGGTGCATGACGTAGCTGACAAGTTCGCGTACAAAAGAGGCAACATCTCGCTCCTAGTGCTTGGTGCGATCCAAGCCGGTGGGTCAGGGTGCGCGTGTCCGGAGAACGTCTTCGCACAATCCTTGACCACCGACTTGGTCTTGTTCCAAAACCAGACTTTGATTATGGACATGGAAGCAGGCATTGAGCATTTGGGGCGTTCTACTGTCAAGGGCGTGGATGTGGTGGTTTGTGTCGTCGAGCCCGGCCAGCGTTCGATCGATGCTGCTATTACCATAGACCGGATGGCCAGAGAGATCGGCCTTCAGCATGTGGAGTTTGTTGCTAACAAGGTAGCTAATGCCGGGGAAGAGGACTACGTTCGCGAACAGCTTCCCTCAGAGCCTCTGGGAATCATTCCCTATTCTGACACGATCCGGGCCGCGGATCGTGACGGCGTATCGGTTCTGGATACCGCAAGCCCCGAGCTGGTGGCTATCTATCAGGAAATACTCGATAAACTGGAGGTTTGCGCATGACGTTTTTTGTGGCGATATCCGGAAAGGGTGGTGTTGGCAAGACAACCATCTCGTCAATGATCGTCAAGCAGCTGATCGAGGCCGGCAAGAAGCCGGTGTTGGCTATTGATGCCGATCCGAATAGCTGTCTAGACACGGCGCTGGGGGTCACGGTTACCAAATCCGTGGGCGCAGCCCGTGAAGAAGCCCGGGACAACGCTCAGGACAAAGACAGCGGCATCTCTAATACCGAGGTGCTGCAAATGAAGATCAACGAGAGCCTCGTGGAGTCCAAGGGATTCGACATGATATCGATGGGGCGTCCAGAAGGAGCAGGCTGCTATTGTTACGCCAACGGTGTGCTGAAAACCGTGATCCAGAAGCTGTCTGGCGAGTACCCCTATGTTGTTTTGGACAATGAGGCCGGGCTAGAGAACCTCTCTCGCCGCATTGTGGCCGATGTTGACGTGCTGATGCTGGTTTCTGACTCATCCAATGCGGGTATCAGGACGCTCGGTCGTTTGCATGATTTGGCCAATGAGATGAAGCTGAATTACAAGAAGTTGGTCTTGGTGATCAACCGCTTGCGTAGCGACCAGGTGCCGAAAGCTGCTGAAGAGGTCCGTGTTGCGACCGGGGCAGACGAGATTTACTTTTTGCCCGACGATGAGGAAGTGGCGAAGTTCGCCGAGGATTCACGAGTTTTCTTGGAGCTTCCTTCAGACAATGCCGTCATTAAGAAAGTCGACGAGATTGTCAAAAATTTCTAAAATTCCGGGACGAGTGCAGACGGATGTCGTCCGTATGATCTGCCCGCAAAGGATAGCAAGAGGCAAGTAGGAGGAGTTCGACGCAATGTACGATTTGAAGGTTAGGAGAAAAGAGTATGGCAGCAGATAAAGAAAAGAAAGACAAAGACCAAGAACTGAAAGACAAGATTGTTGAGAACGCAAACAAAGTCGTGGACAATGCGTCCTTGGCGATGTTGAACAAGGCTTTGGACGATTGTGTTGAAACTTGTTTCGACCGCATGGAAACCCAGAAGAACCAGTGTACTTTTGGCAAATCCGGTGTTTGTTGCCGCATTTGCCACATGGGTCCGTGCCGCATCACCCCTAAGGCTCCGAAGGGCATCTGCGGTGCCACCGCTGACACCATTGCCGCACGCAACTTCCTGCGTGAGGTAGTGGGCGGTACCGCTGCGCACTCCGACCATGGCCGTCATCTGGTTTTGAAGCTTCGGGAGATCGCCAAGGGCGAGGGTCATGGCTACACCATCAAAGACGAGAAGGCGCTGGTTCGGGTGGCCAAGCTCTACGGCATTGAGACCGAGGACAAGACGGCCTCTCAGATCGCCTTGGAGCTGACCGACATCTTCCTGCATGACTTCATGTCTCAGGAAGACTACTTGGCCACGTTGGCGCTGGCTCCTCAGAAACGCCAAGGCATTTGGCAGCAGACCGGCGTTGCCCCCAAGGGCGTTGACCGGATGTGTGTCGAGGCCATGCATCGTACCACCATGGGCGTGGACCACGACTACAAAAACCTTTTGATGCATGCCTTCCGTACCTCGCTGGCCGACGGTTGGGGCGGTGCCCGCATTGCTTCCATGACTTCCGACATTCTCTTCGGCACCCCTGCGCCGCTGAAGTCAGCGGCCAACTTGGGCGTTCTGAAGAACGAAACCGTGAACATTCTGATTCACGGTCATGAGCCGACCCTCTCTGAGATGCTGACCTTCGCCGTCAAAGACCCGGAGATCGCGGAATATGCCAAAGCTGCCGGTGCCGAGGGCATTACCATCGCTGGCGTTTGCTGCACGGCCAACGAGGTCTTGATGCGTCAGGGCGTGGTCATCGCCGGCAACTCCCTGCAGCAGGAACTGGCTGTCATCACCGGTGCTGTGGAGATGATGGTCATCGATGTCCAGTGCTGCATGCCAGCACTTCCGGAAGTGGCTGCACATTATCACACCGAGATCGTCTCCACCCAGGAGATCGCCAAGATGGCCGGTGCCACCCACATGGGCTTCGATGAAGAGGCACCCATCGAGTCGGCCAAGAACATCATCAAGCGGGCGATCGATAACTTCAAGAATCGCGACCCAGAGAAGGTCAAGATACCCTCCGAGCATGAGCCGCTGATCGCCGGTTTCTCGGTGGACGCTATCAAGTACATGCTGGGCGGTAAGTATCGTGCCTCCTTCCGGCCGCTGAACGACGCCATCATCCAAAACCGGATCTTGGGCATCGTCGGCATCGTCGGCTGCAACAATCCCAAGCAGCGTGCCGACAGCTACAGCGGTATTTTGGCCGAAGAGCTGATCAAGCGGAACGTCTTGGTTATCGAGACCGGGTGTGCGGCTATCGCTGCCGGTAAGGCCGGCTACATGACACCGGAGTATGCCCGTGAGCATGCCGGTGCCGGCTTGGCTGAGGTCTGCGAGGCCGTCGGCATTCCGCCGATCCTGCATATGGGCAGCTGCGTGGACAACTCCCGTATCTTGGAAGCTGCCACTGAGATTGTTAAAGAAGGCGGCTTGGGTGACGATATCGCCGGTCTGCCGGCAGTTGGCGTGGCTCCGGAATGGATGAGCGAAAAGGCTATTGCCATCGGTTGCTATTGTGTGGCATCGGGTGTTGACGTCATCTTGGGCAACGAGTTTTATGTGTCCGGTTCCGAAAAAGTGAGCAAGTTCTTGTATGAGGACACCAAAGAACTATTCGGTGCATCGTTCCATCTGATTGAGGATCCCATGGAGGCTGTTGAGCGGATCATCGAGATACTGAACGCGGCTAGGGATGCTCTGGGTATCAACAAGAAGGTTGAGCGCAAGCTGTTCGACATGGCTGATCGCCGCTCGGCTCATTAATCGTGTTTGTCTGTCAACGGACTCGTAGAACACAGTCTATTAGATGAAGGAAAGGAAAGACTAGGATGTCTAAAATCATAGCAACATCCGCGATTGACGGAGCAGTGGAATGGGTCGTCAAAGCGGAGGCTAAGCTTGACGAGGCTATCAAGGAATTTGGCGAGGACGGCGCCGTCGGGTTTCCGGACACTGCGTATTATCTGCCGGTAATCTATGGTTTCACCGGCAAGAAGGTGGAGACCCTGAAGGATGCCAAAGAAGTCTTGAAGGGTGCCCGGGACTTGCTGCCCGCCCGCCCGGTCGACGATGTTTGGCTGCCATACCTAGGCAACACTTTGGATGCCGGCGTGGCTGCTCTGTTTGCTTGCGAGATACTCGAGGCCTGTAAGTACCTCGTCGGCCCCAAGCCGGTCGACGGCATTTGGCTGGGTGCGGCGACCGATGTTATCATGCGCGAGCGCGGCATTGAGTTCGTGGACGGCACAGCCCCTGGCTTTGCTGCCATCTGCGGCTCGGTAGCCGATAACGCCACCGCCGTGAGCATTGCCAAAGAGCTTCAGCAGCGCAACCTCTACGTCTTCATGGGCGGCACTTCCAACGGCAAGCAGTTTGCCGAGCAACTGGAAGAAGAAGGTGTCCAGCTGGGTTGGGAGACCCGCTTGGTGCCCTTCGGCAGCGATGTCTCCGCCCTGATCTACGCACTCGGCTTCGCCAGCCGCGCCGCAATGTCCTTCGGCGGTGTCAAACCCGGTGACTTCGAGGCACATCTGAAATACAACAAGGACCGCATCTTCGCCTTTGTCTTGGCGTTGGGCGAGGTTACGCCGGACAAATATGCCGCCGCTGCTGGTGCCATCAACTACGGCTTCCCGACCATCGCCGACACTAACATTCCGGAGATCCTGCCTACGGGCGTTTGTACCTACGAGCATGTTGTTGCCAACGTGCCGCTGGAAACCATCGTGGAGAAGGCTCTGGATGTCAGAGGCTGCAAGATCAAGATCGTTGACGTTCCTGTGCCAGTGGCCTACGGCCCGGCCTTCGAGGGCGAGCGGATCCGCAAGGAAGACACCCAGGTCGAATTCGGCGGCAACAAGACCTCGGCCTTCGAGTTTGTCACCATGGTCGAGCCAGAAGACATCGAGGACGGTGAGATCGAGCTGATCGGCCCGGATATCGACGAGGTCGAGCCGGGTACGGCATTGCCCTTGGCGATCTGGGTCGAGGCTGCCGGTCGCAAGATGCAGGTCGATTTCGAGCCGATCCTCGAGCGTCAAGTGCACCACATGGTGAACGGTGCTGAGGGCATTTGGCACATGGGTCAGCGCGACATCGTTTGGACCCGTGTTTCCAAGGACGGCTACAACAAGGGTTTGCGGATGCGCCACTACGGCGAGATCCTGCATGCCAAGCTGCTGGCCGACTACCCGGCCATCGTCGACAAGGTCAAGGTGACCTTGGTAACCGATGCCGAGGAAGTGGAGAAGCGCCAAGCTGTTGCTCGCAAAGTCTATGACGAGCGCAACCGCCGCTTGGAGGCTATGACTGACGACTCTGTGGACATCTTCTACTCCTGCTTGCTCTGCCAGAGCTTTGCCCCGAACCACGTTTGTGTTATCACACCGGAGCGCCTTGGCCTCTGCGGTGCCTATAACTGGCTGGATGGCAAGGCCGCCCACGAGATCGACCCCACCGGCCCCAACCAACCGATCGCCAAGGGTACTTGTCTTGATGAGTCCAAAGGCGTCTGGGAAGGCATCAACGAGTTTGTCTACACCAGCAGCCATAAAGCGATCGAGGAGTTTTGTGCCTATTCCATCATGGATCGGCCGATGACCAGTTGCGGTTGCTTTGAGGCGATCGTGGCTTATGTGCCGGAGGTCAACGGCGTGATGGTTGTCAACCGCGAGTTTTTGGGCGACACGCCTTGCGGCATGACCTTCTCATCACTGGCCGGTAACGTCGGCGGCGGTATGCAGACACCGGGCTTTGTCGGCATCGGCAAGGTCTTCTTGACCTCTCGTAAATTCTGCTCGGCAGAGGGCGGCTTCCGTCGCTTGGCTTGGATGCCCAAGGAGCTTAAAGAGTCGATCGCCGAGGATATGAAGAAGCGCTTGGATGAGCAGGGTGTTGCGGACATGTTCGACAAGATCGCTGACGAGACCATCGCCACCACTGCCGAGGAGCTGCGTGCCTTTATGGAGAAGGTCAACCATCCGGCTCTGGAGATGGACGACATGACCGAGTACATGCAGAAAGAAGACGACACTCCGGCTGTGCACAAGACTGAGAAGGCTGCCGAGGTCGAGACTGCCGCCGCTGCCGCTGGCACTACAACTGAGCTCAGCGGTGCGGATATGGAGGCCCTGCGTGAGCAGATGGCCACCGAGGTGCGCTCGTCGGTCACTGAGGACGTTGTAGCCTCGATCATCGAGGTTCTTTCCCAGAAGTTCTTGGGTAAGTCCGTGTCCCTAGGTGAAGCCGGCGGTACAGCTGCTGCTGGTGCATCGGTTTCCGTCAGTGCGCAGCCCAAGGCGGCTGACCTGATCGCCGAAGTCACATCGTTCCCGGTGAACAAAGAGGTCTGTGAGAATGAGATTTGGGAAGTCAAGCTTGGTGCAACCAAGGAGGAAGGCGGCACCCGTGCCAAGACCTATACCGTTGGTGGCCACAACTGCATGCCCTTCCAGCTCTTCGAGGGCAAGATGCCCAATCGACCGCTGCTAGCCATGGAGGTCTTCGACGAGGTTTCCGATAAGTACCCGGAGATTCTACGTGAGGTTTACGGAGATTTGGTTAATGATCCGGCTGCTATGGCTGCTGCCTGTGTGGAGAAGTATGGCGCTGACATGATCTCCGTGCGCTTGGATGCCACGCATCCTGAGAAAGGCAACCGCAGCCCGCAGCAGTCCGTGGATCTCGTCGGTGAGGTTCTGAAGGCTGTGGATGTACCCCTGATTGTTACTGGAACCAGCCATTTTGATTCCAACAACGAGGTGTTCAAGGCTATCGCCCAGAGCTTCGAAGGTGAGAACCTGTTGTTGAACTGGGTTGAGCAGGACAACTACCGTACCATCGCCGGTGCTGCCATGGCTTATGGCCATTCGCTCGTCTCCCAAGCACCCATCGATGTGAACATCAGCAAGCAGATGGCCATTCTGCTTACTAACATGGGCTTGCCTCAGAACCGGATCATCATGGATCCTCTGTCCAGCTCAATCGGCTACGGTGTTGAGTACACCTATTCGGTCATGGAGCGTATCCGTTTGACCGGCCTTGGCGGTGACCAGATGCTTTGCGCACCGATGATCGTCACGGCTGGCTTTGAGAGTGCCAAGTGCAAGGAGTTCAAAGCTCCCGAGGCGGATTACCCGCTTTGGGGCGATGTCAAGAAGCGCTCTGCGATGTGGGAGTTAACCACTGCGATGACGCTCTTGCAAGCCGGTGGCGACATCTTGGTGATGTACCATCCGGAGGCAGCCAAGGTTGCCAAGAATGCAATATTCGAAATGCTCGATCAACAGAACGCGTAATAGGAGGATAGTTGTCATGGCATTAAGTGGACTTCAAATACAAAAGCTGTTGCCCAAAACGAACTGCAAGGAGTGCGGTTCTGACACCTGCCTTGCTTTCGCGATGAAGCTGGCTTCTAAGAAAGCCAGTCTGGCGGAGTGCCCTTACGCCTCCGATGAGGCCAAGGAGATTCTCGGTGCCGATAGTGAGCCGCCAGTAAAGACGATCGAGGTCGGCGATTTCAAGATTGGTGGCGAGACTGTTCTTTATCGTCACGATAAGACCTTCATCAACCAAACGATCATTGCGGTGAACGTCAACGACAACGACCCGGATGCGGAAAAAACCATCCAAGCAGTCAAGGACTATGAGCTGATTCGGGTTGGTGAGCTGCTGCTCATCGAGGCGATCGCTGTCACCCAGAAATCCGACGACGACAATGCCTTTGCAGCCTTGGTCAAAAAGGCTGCCGAAGTCACTGGCAAGGCGGTTATTATCAATGCCGCTAACCCCAATGCTGCTGAGGCAGCAGCAGCTGCCGTCAAGGACACCAAAAGCATCCTGGCCGGAGTCAATGCTGCTAATGCACCGCAGATGCTTGGCTTGGCAGAAGCCAATGGTTTGACCATGGCTGTCAGCGGCGACAGTTTGGACGATGTTATCAACTTGGCCAAAAAGTTCAAGGCCGACGGTTTTGGTAACCTGTTGCTTGACCTTGGTGGGAAAACTGCTGCCCAGCGGCTGCAATTCAACACCATCATTCGCCGTACGGCGTTGAAAGACGGCAACAAGGATGTTGGCTATCCCACGCTGACCTTCATTGACAGTGGTGACATACTGCAAGACACAATGCTGGCCAACTTGGAGATTGACAAGTACGGTGGCGTTGTCGTGCTGCCCACCTTTGATCTTGCCCAGCTGGTCTGCCTGATGACCCTGCGTCAGAACATCTTCACTGATCCGCAGAAGCCGATTCAGGTAGAGCCGAAGGTCTATCCGATCGGGGATCCGGATGAGAATTCACCGGTCTTCGTGACCACCAACTTCTCGCTGACCTACTTCATCGTTTCTGGTGAAATCGAGAATGCCGGCCTTAGCGCTTGGTTGCTGCTGCCAGAATGTGAGGGCATGTCAGTTCTCACTGCTTGGGCAGCCGGTAAGTTCGGTGGTGCGCAAATCGGCAAGGCCGCTCAAGCCTTTGACTTGGAGGGTCAAGTCAAGACACGGGAGATCATCATCCCTGGCTATGTTGCGCAGATCAGCGGTGAGCTGGAAGAGGCTATGCCTGGCTGGAAAGTGCTGATCGGCCCACAAGAGGCCGGCGACATTGAGAGTTATGTCAAGGCAGTGCTCTCCAAGTAAACACTCGCTGTCATCAGTAAGGAGGTTTTAGTGCCATCGGTTACATTCTTGCCGAGCGGAGTAACGGTTGAAGCCGAAGTAAACGAGAGCATTCTCGATGCGGCGCGCAAAGCAGGATTAGCGGTGGAAATACCTTGCGGTGGCAAGGGCATATGCAAGAAGTGCATCGTTCAGGTGCTTTCAGGAGGGGTTATCCGCGAGGATAACCCCCTTCTGGAAAAGGACATGTTGGATGAAGGCTATGCGCTGGCTTGCAAGACACTGCTCAGCGATCCAACGCAAGTGCGTGTTCGTTTGCTCTCTAATGTAGAGAACGAAAAAGGCGTATTCTCCGAGCAATCAGAAGACATTATGTTGGTTGACCCGGCACTTTTGCCTAGCAAAGACGATCTGCAGCCCTTGGTTGGCTTGATTGAGATCACGCCCGTCCAGCCGGTTGCCGGCGACGGTCGGTCGGACTACGACCGCTTTGTTATTGCTTTGCGAGGGGCGTTGGACTCTGCCCTAGATAGTGGCAGCTCGTTGGATGTTGATTTGCCGCTGGCGCTCTTGCGCGATCTTCCGGAAGTGATTCGGGAAGATGAGGCACTGCGAGTTGCTTATCACATTGTGGGTTCCTTGGTTCGGGTGGTGGACGTGCTGCCGGCCAAATCAGCCTCTGATGAGGCTTCTGCTCCGGCGCGTCTCGGCATTGCCTTGGATATCGGCACCACTACAGTGGCTCTACAGCTGGTCGATTTGACTTCTGGACGGATAGTGGCATCGAAAACAGACTACAACGGCCAGATCGCATGTGGCCTAGATGTGATCAGCCGTATCAACTATGCTCAAAAACCTGATCGTCTAGAAGAGCTGCGCAGTAAGGTTGTTAAGACCATCAATCATTTGCTTCAAGAATTGTTGGAGGAAGTTGGCGGTCAGGCGGCGCGTATCTATGACATGACCGTTGCTGCCAACACAACCATGGTGCATTTGCTGTTGGGGGTACCACCGGAATACATTCGCCTCGATCCCTATGTGCCAACAGTCTATGAGGTGCCACTGTATACTGCTGCGGACTTGGGTATTGACATCTGCCCGGCGGCACCGATATTGATCGTGCCTTCGGTAGGCAGTTATCTGGGTGGCGACATCATCTCCGGTCTACTCTGCACCGACCTCTCTAAAAACACTGACGATATCTATCTGTTCTTGGATATCGGTACCAATGGCGAGCTGGTCTTAGGCAATGGTGACTTTCTGATGGGATGCGCCTGTTCGGCCGGACCGGCTTTTGAGGGCGGTGGCATCAACCAGGGCATGCGAGCATCCTTGGGTGCCATCGAGCGGGTGTCGGTGGACCCGGAGACTGGTGAGGCTACTTATTCGGTGATCGGTGGTCAAACCCCTAAAGGCATCTGCGGCTCTGGCATGATCTCATTGGTGGCCAACCTGCTGCGTAGCGGCTGGATTGACTTTGCTGGCCAGTTGGAGCGCGAACGTCCTTGCAAGGCCATTGAGATCAATGGCCGTAGCGCCACCTATGTAATTGAGCCCGCTGAGAATATGCGGGTGGCGGTTTCTGAGAACGATATCCAAAACATCATCCGCGCCAAAGCAGCGATTTTCTCTGCCATGTATCTACTTCTGCAAAACGTCGGGCTGGGATTTGAGGATCTTTCCGGGATGATGATTGCCGGCGGTTTTGGCCGCTATCTGGACAGTGACGATGCCATGGCTATCGGTTTGTTGCCGAAATTGATCCATGACAAAGTGCATTTCATTGGCAACACTTCGGTTAGTGGTGCTCATATGGCATTGATTTCGGCACGGCATCGGCAGCTTCTTTTCGAGGTTGCCCACCGGATGACCTATTTGGATCTATCCACTGAACTGGGTTATATGGATCAATATAGCGCTGCGTTGTTTTTACCACATACTGATGCCTCATTGTTTGAGACAATACGATAACTAGTCAAGCCCGGAATTGTTAGCCGGTTATCGTGAAGTGAGGAAGTGATCGCAGATGGCTATTAACGGATGTCCAGGAGCCGCCAACTTCACAGGCACACCGACTCTTGAAGTCAAGACCTGCCCGGAGTGTGGTGCGGAAGTGCAGTTGTTTTCTACCGATATCGAGCTGGCCTGCACCAGTTGTGGGTTCGTAGTTTTTAACGATGTCATCTCTTGCATTAACTGGTGCAAGATGGCAAAGGAATGTTTGGGTGAAGAGATGTATGAAAGGTTGATGACTGCTAGCAGGGAGAACGCAGAAGAGAAGATAAAAGCTGCTAAGGCACAAGCCTACAAATGAGGACAGTGTATATTGATCCTAAGCTCTGTGCCAATTGCCTGTCTTGTAGGGTGCAAGAGGAGTGTTCGAAGTATGCAGTCATCAGGGAAGAGCCATCTGACAAACCTTGGATTGACTCCTACAAATGCAGTGGCTGCGGCGATTGTGCTGGTATGTGTGAGTATCATGCGGCAGTGGTAGAAGGATAAGAGAGAGGATCAAGCAATGCCCACTGGCTATGAGCAAATATACATTGGTCTTTTGCCCCAGCTCGCTACTTGCGACATTGTCGGCCATGCTAAAAACCTTGGCTTGAACACCAATGACGATGGCAGTGTGTCGATAAATTTCTTGACACATCGCTATCTGATAACCAATCAGGGCGTTGAACAGGTCGACGGGCGTGATCCGGTACACATCAACGACCGCAGCTTAGTGATCCACTACATCCTTTCCGAGGGTGGCATTGAGCCTAAGCTAAGCTTTGTGCCCATCGGGCGCTTGTCTGGCGTGATGGAAGGTCATGACGATGAGAACTGGTTCATCTGTGATGCCCTGCTTCGGGAGTCAAAGGGCAAATACGATGTGTTTGCGGCGGCTGCTGAGGCAATGGGCGGCACCTATGAGGGCAAGCTGATGAGCGGCCACAGTTGGCAGTTTCTTGTTTTCCCGAAAATGCCAATGCGCCTGTTATATTTTGAGCCAGATGAAGAATTTCCTGCTGAAGTGCAGGTGCAGTACGATGAGACTGCGCCGTTTTACATGGACTTCGAGTGTTTGGCCTTCCTCTCTACCAGCCTCGGCCGGGGCTTATGTGAGATAATCCAACAACAGAAGGCTGAGCGGTAAACAGCATCTCATCCCACATCAAAGGGGACAGTGTAAACGGTATAGTATCGAATTGAGGAAATCTTATGATTGTTGCAAATGGCAGCGCTAGCGGTTTGGAGTCAAAGGGAGTCTACAACCTTGTTCCGGGGCAGCAGAATCTCACGACTAATGCGCTCAAATACTATCTCCCTATCTACCAGAGCCTTGACCCCCTGGTTATGTCTGAGCGCACTAATTTGCGCTACGATTCGGACAGCCGCGAATTTTGCTTTACCTTGGCCGGGTTTGGTTATCGGGCTAGTTGGCCGGACTTCACAATGACCAGCATCGGTGGACATCCTGACGGTAATGACTACGAGCGTATTTTGGTGATCCGCTATCTTTGCGAGGGACAGTTTGCCCCAGCTACCGGAAAGGAATGGCATTATCGGGATATGCCCAGCGCTAACACTTATGAACAGTGCTTCAACGGCCGGGTTAGCCGTCGTTTGATCAAGGGCTTCTCCAAAGACTTGGAGAGCTTACGGGCTATTATGGAGGGCAACAACGGTTTTCAAGGCGAACTTTTGGACGACAATTGTGATTTGGGCTATCGCTTTGACCTCTTGGATGGACTACCGGTCAGCCTACGATTTTGGCGCGAGGACGATGAGTTCCCGGCTTCGGTGGTGCTGCTCTTTGACTCCAGTTTACAATTTGCCTTTAGCGCTGAGGACTTGGCTGTAGCCGGCGGTATTCTCGTTGACCACCTGATGTACTGTCGGAAGCAAGTGAGCTGATTGATCGGCGCTTCCCCGGAGCGGCTCTATTCGGGAGCGGCGTTAAGAGGTGATGCCCATGCAAATCAGTGCCGCTACGATAGTGGAAAGGCTGCGCGAGGAGTTCAAGTTCGAGCTTGTCGGCCAGCCCAGTAGCCAGCTTGGCCTCTCTGTTCTTTTATTGGCAGAGGAGCAGATGGAATGGGTCGACTCCTGCCTTTACTTAGTCCAGGCCAATCAGGTGGTCGAGACCCCCAAAGGCAACTATGACTCCACTGTGCTGGTCATAGGCTCGCTGCCCGATGAATTTGCAAAACACTTCAACGCGGTATTGTCGTTTGCCAGCGATGCACCGTTCGGAAAAATCCATAACCGGATACAGGAAATCTTTGCTGAGTACAGTATGATTGGCCAAACCAGCGTTGCACTGCCCGAGTACGCCCTACAGGGTCTTAGCCTTTCCCGAACCATCAGCTGCTATATGACTGACCAATCGTTGACCCATTACAATTTGGAAAGTGCCCTGCATCCCCATGGTTGGCTGTCCAGCCACCATTACCGGTGCTTGAAATTGCATGTCGATCCATTGAATCGCAACGAACATCCCCTGCGTTTTATCAGTGAGCGCATTGTTTCGCTGTTTGCACAGGATGGCACGTTTGTTTATGAAGGCAATGTTGTCTCCTTCGTCAACCTCGATATCTTTACCGGCGATGAAGCGGATTTTGATAATGTTTTTAACCAGTTTTTGCAGGACAATTCGATCAAGGCGGGGATGTCCAACTGGTTTTCGGGGTTTGAAGCCTTCCGTTACTATTATACGCAGGCTGAACTGGCCTTATTAGTTGGCAGTAAGATCCAGCCGACAGCCTGCCGCCACAGCTTTCAAAATGTAGTCCGACCGATGCTTTTGGATCTTTGTACTGAAAGGCTGCCGGCTCACTTGATTTGCGATCCTGATGTAATAACCTTGATAAAGTACGATCAGCAGCACGGCAGCGAGCTTTGCAATACCCTTTGCAGTCTACTGAAGAACAACATCAACTATACCCGTACTGCTAACGAGCTCTTTATCCATCGTAGCACCTTGGCTTATCGGCTGGACCGCATCAAGCAATTGATCCAAATCGATTACGAGAACATCCCATCTCAATGGTACCTGCTGCTTTCCTTTGAGCTGATGGGTATAGGATAAAGGCCAAGCCTAGGCAGTGCCCTCGGGTCTTCTCACGGTGATATAGCTGCGGACAAAATCGATACACTCGATATCCCCGGCTATCTCGGTGTCCGCGCCGATCAGGTCGGTAAAAACAAGGCAACCGTCTCTTATGCGCACCTCGGTAACATCTTCGGCCAGTGGCTCTTCATGTTTTTTATCATCGGCATAATAGATAGTCGAAAGGCACATTTCAGGCCCCTTTCCTCTCTGCTAGGCGCAGCGCTGCTGTTAAGGCATCATTGCCCCTCTGATAGTGCTCGACGCTGAGGGCCATTTGTTGGGCGGCTTCAGCAAATCCATGGCTATCCAGTTTGTTGGCGAGCTCCGATAATTCCTGAGTGTGCTGGGTATTGTGCTCCAACATGTAAGAGAGCAACTTCAATGTTTTTAAGCCTGAGTTGCTGCCGTTGGCGGCGCTGTTGTGGCTCGGGCTGTGGTCGTGACCATGGTCCTCTGCACACACATGCTCATCTGGATGGGCATGCGTGTGCTCATGGGGGTGGCTGTGTGTGTGCTCATGGGGATGTTCATGCTTGTCGGCATGTGGATGGTCGTGCGGGTGTTCATGTGGATGGGCATGCGTGTGTTCATGGGGGTGGCTGTGTGTGTGCTCATGGGGATGTTCATGCTTGTCGGCATGTGGATGGTCGTGCGGGTGTTCATGTGTATGGGTGTGCGGATGTTCATGCACATGCGTATGTGCATGCCCGTGCCCATGCGAGTGGGCGTGATCGTTGGATGTCTGGTCAAGACCATGGTGATTGTCATGCATTTGGACTCCTCGCTGTTTGACAGGCACTTGTTCCGATGATTTTAACACAGGTGCTGCTTGGGAAGTGTTGATCAATGCTCGAAGTACAGTCATTGCGGCCTTGAGCCGCAATCTTTTACGCTGCTTCCCCAGGAAGCCACCGACTAGTGCCGTTGTCTTCTCATACATTTTGTAGGAAAAGTATCTTAACTTTATAGTAAATCTCAGAACTGCATCCCAGCTGTAGGTGCGATATAATATCACAGTTTAGAGCACGTTATCATTCTGTTGTCGGGTTGGAGATTGGAACCAGGGCTGGGGAGTCTTGGACGAGGAGCTAGAAGAGATGCCTAAGACTATTGCCGTTTTGAGCAATAGGGAAGCTGGCAGGGGCGCCCTGTCGGGGGCGGCAGGAAACATCTTCTAGGTCATGCGGCGAAGCTGGTTTTGCGGAAGGAGCCAATCCCAACTTAGGTCACCGCGGCTCGTGTTGTTGTAACTCGCAGTGCGGTTGCGCGGTTTTCACCAAGACGACTGGATAGTCGTGTACGCCCTATCTTGCTGGAAGGAGAAGTTGTGAAATCGAAATTGTCAGTAACATCTGCTAAACAGATGGAAGTGGGCACCAATAGCTTTGAAGGAGGGTGTCGATGGACGTAGTAACACAGATGGACTTTATAACACAGCTGAACCTAGCAGTTCTAATTGTCCTTCCGGTGATCGCTGCCGGGATTATGCTTTTGGTTCGTAACGCAAAAGTGCGTGGTGGCTTGGTGGTCGTGTTGGCCGCCTTGATCATTTTGGCTTCGCTGGCTTTTGGGCTGCGCTACATAACCGGTGGCAGCGACACGTTGTTGATCAAGGATGCCGAGTGGCTGGGCTATATTGCCTTGGCCATCGATATCATCTGCTGCGTCTACATAATTGCCAAGGGTATTATCTATAAGCGTTTCCTCGCGGTGTTGATGGCCTTGGTGCAAGGTGTAGTCGTGGTTTGCCTCGAGATCTTCTGGGTGCATCACGCTCTGGAGAGCATGAGCCATCAGCTCTACATTGACGGGTTATCGGCGATTATGGTGCTGGTTATCGGCATTATCGGTAGCGGCATCTGCATCTATGCCAACGGCTACATGGTAGACTTCCAAAAACACGAGGACGAACATGGCAAAAAGGACAGGCGACCGGTGTTCTTTGCCCTGATGTTTGTCTTCCTCTCGGCGATGTTCATTATTGTTTTGAGCAACGATCTGACTTGGCTGTTGACCGGTTGGGAAGTCACTACCGTTTGCTCCTTTGCCTTGATCGGCTATACCCGCACTGATGAGGCTATCCGCAATTCCTTCAGGCAGATTTACATGAACCTGCTCGGCGGTATCGCCTTCTCCGTGGCTTTGGTGATCTTGGCCTCCGGGGCAGTAGCCGGCACTAAGCCTACTTTGGAGTTGAGCGCACTCATCGCCCAGGGGCCGTCAGTCTTGGTGATGCTCCCGGTGATGCTCCTAGCGCTGGCTGGTTTCACCAAGGCGGCGCAGATGCCCTTCCATACTTGGCTTTTGGGTGCCATGGTGGCACCAACCCCGACTTCGGCCTTGCTGCACTCCTCGACGATGGTCAAGGCCGGTGTCTTCATGCTTATCAAGCTGGCTCCTTGCCTAGGTATTACGACTGCCACCGGACTTGTGAACTTCAACGGCTGGATCGTGGTCTTAGTCGGCGGCGTGACCTTCCTGGGCTGCTCTTGCTTGGCCATTTCGCAGTCCAACGCTAAACGGGTTCTGGCCTATTCCACCATTGCCAACCTTGGCCTGATTGTGGCCTGCGCCGGCGTTGGTACGCCGGAGGCTGTTTGGGCGGCCATCTTCTTGTTGATCTTCCACGCAGCGGCCAAGTCTCTGCTCTTCCTTTGCGTCGGCACTACCGAGCACCATATCGGCAGCCGCGATATCGAGAGCATGGACGAGCTGTTCGACCGTCTGCCGAACATCTCGCGTTTCACTGCCCTAGGCATCCTTTGCATGTTCGTTGCCCCCTTCGGCATGCTGATCTCCAAATGGGCGACAATTGTCTCGCTGGCCGAAACCGGCAACATGATATTGCTGGTTATCTTGGCTTTCGGATCGGCGGCGACCTTCATGTTCTGGTCGAAGTGGCTGGGCAAGATCATTGCTGTCTCCCACGCCAGTAATGAGGCCGAGAAGGGTGTGCATAAGACGGAGTGGTTCTCGTTGGCTCTGATGGCCTTCTTAGCCTTTGCCATGTGCGTGTTCTTCCCGCTGATCTCGGAGTTCTCGGTGGTTCCGTATCTGAAGGCGGCCTTCCCCGCAACGCTGCTCACTGCTGCAATCAGTTTGGACAACCTGATCATCATGGCCGTGATCGCCTTGCTTTTGCTGGCAATCTTCGCCATCCAGTTCTTCCGCCCACGCTCCAAGGCCGAAGTGGGCATTTACTTGGCTGGTGTTGGCACCAACTCCGAGGAGCGGGAGTACACCAACTCGCTTTCCCAGACTGCCAAGGCTAGCCAGCGTAACTGGTATTTGGACAAAGTGTTCGGGGAGAAAGCCCTTTATCTGCCATCCTATATTGTGACCATCGCCTTATTGGTCATTGGCTTGGCAGCGGCGATTTCCATCGGCCTGAACTTCATTCAGATATAGGAGGCTGACACATGACTATAGTATCTTTCATCATTTCGTTAGTCTGCTTTACCATCTTTGCCCCATTGTTGGGCGGCTTGTTGGCCGGTGTCGACCGCAAGATCACCGCCCGTTTGCAAAGCCGTGTCGGCCCGCCCCTGCTACAGCCCTTCTATGACGTTTTGAAGCTCTGGAACAAGCAGAAGTGGACAGTCAACAGCTATCAGGGCTTTTATATCCTGATGTCTCTGGTCTTTGCCATCATCTCCGGCGTCATCTTCTTTGCCGGCGGCAACTTCCTGCTGGTGGTTTTTGTGCTCACGCTTTCCAGCCTGTTCTTCGTGATCGCGGCCTATTCGACCCGCTCCCCTTATGCGGAGATCGGCGCTGAGCGCGAGATTGCCCAGGTTATGAGCTATGAGCCGATGGTCATCATGCTTTGCGTCGCCTTTTATTTGGGCATGGACGTTCTGAACGGGGTTAGTAACCCAGGTGTTTTTGACACCAGCGCCGTGTTCGCACTGGATCGTCCGCTGATCACTTGTCTGCCCTTAATCTTCGTTGGCTTCCTCTTCATCCTGACCATCAAGTTCCGTAAAAGCCCATTTGACCTTAGCTATTCACATCATGCCCACCAAGAGCTGGTCAAGGGTATCTCCACGGAGATGAGCGGTCGCACCTTGGCTTTGGTCGAGGTTACCCACTGGTACGAGAACATCCTTTTCTTGGGATGGACTGGCATCTTCTTCGTCTGGGGAAATTGGCTGGCCATTCCGATCGCGATCGTTGCCCTTTTGGTAGTGTATTTTCTGGAGATATTCATTGACAACAACTTTGCCCGCGTTAAGTGGGGTGCCATGTTAAGATGGTCTTGGATAGTTACGTTAGTTTGCGTGACTGTTAACTTGGTCTCACTTAATTGGCACTGGTTGGGTTAGGAGGATATAGTGACTGCAACTGCAAAATCCCCTTGGCTGCTGCACTACGATGCTTCCAGCTGCAATGGCTGTGACATCGAGGTACTGGCCTGTTTGACACCCATGTACGATGTTGAGCGTTTTGGCATCATCAACACTGGCAATCCCAAGCATGCTGATATTTTCTTGGTCACTGGCAGTGTCAATGAGCAGAACATCAAAGTGCTGCAACAGATATATGAGCAGATACCTGACCCCAAAGTGGTCATTGCCTGTGGAATTTGCGCCTGTACCGGCGGTATCTTCCGGGAGTGCTACAACACTTTGGGCGGCGTTGACAATGCCATTCCGGTCGATGTTTATGCTCCGGGGTGTGCTATTCGCCCGGAGGCGATTATCGATGCCGTGGTAACCGGCTTGGGCATCCTCGAAGAGCGCCGTAGCGCCTTGAAGGAGAACCGGCTGGCTCCGCGTCCGGTGGTCACTGATGTCACCGCTGCTGCCAAGATCGTTGATGGCGTTCGGGTTGACGAAGCCGTCAAAGCAGCATTGGAGGTATGAGCAATGGCTATGGATCCCCAAGTTTTTATTAACACCACGATTGCCGAGATTCATGACAAGGCGCGTGACTACCAGCAAAAGGGCTGGCGTTTTGTGGCTCTCACTGGCTCGACCGTGCCTGGTGGCGTGGAGCTGCTTTACTCGTTTTCCGATTTTAAGGAGTTTGAACAGTTGCGCTTGGTGGCCGAGCCTGGCGCAACGGTGCCGGCTGTGAGTGACATCTTCTTTAACGCGCTGGTGTTTGAAAACGAAGTGCACGACTTGTTCGGCGTGAACATTAAAGACATTGCCATCGACTTCGGCGGCAAGTTCTATGGTGTCAGCGTGCCAACCCCGATGAACCCGCAATCGCCCTTTGTCGACAATTCTTTCACAGTGACCTACCGTGACAGCAAATCTGCTGACCAACCCACCGACGGACAGGAAGGGGGCAACTAATGGCTGAACGTACAGTAATCCCCTTTGGCCCTCAGCATCCAGTTCTGCCAGAGCCCATCCACTTCGACTTGGTAGTGGAGGACGAGACAGTAGTCGAAGCCATCCCGCAAATTGGCTTCGTCCATCGTGGCTTGGAGCAACTGGTAAAGAAAAAGGATTACAGCACCTTTGTCTCAGTGACTGAGCGTATCTGCGGCATTTGCTCTTTCGGCCATAGCCTCGGCTACTCGCAGACTATTGAGATCCTGATGGGCATTGAAGTGCCCCAGCGCGCTGAGTATCTGCGAGTGATCCTGCATGAGCTGTCCCGTGTTCATAGCCACCTGCTTTGGATGGGCTTGGCGGCTGATGCCTTTGGCTTTGAGAACCTTTTTATGCAATGCTGGCGGATACGTGAACGCATTCTCGATATTTTTGAGGCCACCACGGGCGGTCGGGTGATCCTCAGTGCCTGCAACGTCGGCGGTGTTTACCATGACATCACGAATGAGGAACTGAAGGGCATTGTTGATGTGCTGAAGGGCATGGGAAACGAGTACAGCAAGCTGACCAAGACCTTCCTAAACGACGGCTCGGTGAAGAGCCGCTTGATCGGTGTAGGCTATCTGAGCAAGCAGGATGCTATTGACAACTGCGTGGTCGGCCCCTTTGCCCGGGCTTCTAATGTTGCGGAAGACATCCGTTGCTACGGTTTCGGCGGCTATGGTTATTTGAGCGCGTTTGAGCCGATAGTCTGTGAAGACGGCGACGGTTATGGCCGGGCGAAAGTTCGTGCCCTAGAGGTCTTGCAATCCATAGATATCATTGTCGAGCTGGTCAGCAAGATTCCTGACGGTGAGGTAATGGTCAAGGTCAAGGGGTCGCCCGAAGACGGTAGCGTCTCGGCCTCCCGCTTGGAACAGCCTCGCGGTGAGTGTTTTTATTATGCCAAAGGCAATGGCAGTAAATTCTTGGAGCGCTTCCGTATCCGTACACCTACGGCGCAAAACATTGGTGGCATGACCAAGATACTGCAAGGTTGTGACATTGCTGATGTGCCCTTGAACATCCTGACTATCGACCCCTGCATCAGCTGCACGGAGCGTTAGGAAGTATCGGTTAATTATGTTACGTCGGCTTGCGCGATACGCCGCCATGGACAAACGTGGCTTAGAGTTTGGCATACCAGCATCAACCGGCGTTTCTCTAGAAGAGAGGAGCCACTAGATGGGAAGCTTTGTTTTGGGTGGTGTGACCTTCGGGAATCTTTTCAAGAAGCCCGCCACCAAGATGTACCCAGTGGTTGCGCCGACTTATACGGCGATGACCAAGGGCAGCATTGTCAACGATATTGAGGCTTGTAGCCTTTGCAGTATCTGCGCTAAGAAATGCCCGAGTTTGGCTATCAATGTTGATAAGCCGGGCAAGACTTGGGAGATCGACCCCTTTGCTTGCATTCAGTGCTACACCTGTGTGCGGGCTTGCCCCAAGGACTGCCTGACCATGCTGGCGCAATATACCGCGCCGAGCACGACCAAGGAATACAAGACACTTGTCAAGACCGGTGGGGATGATGAGAAGGCAGTGGCTGCGGCAGAGTAGCTGTCCTGTGCCTCCGGCCACTGAGTGCGTTAGAGGACGGTAGCATAACCGTACTGTGGTACCCGATAGGCTACGCCACCGACAGGTGGCGTAGCCTATCGATTAGTGATATAGCAGACGGTACGAGGGGATAGGCGAGGGATAGGGCGAAGACGGGGCGGAGGAGTGGCTCTGCTAATTGGCCTTCAGCCGCCGTTCAAAGTTCGGCCGATGTGGGTGATCTCACCATAAATACAGCCGATAAAAACTGCCAATGCCTCAAAGGGCAGATAGTTCATCGCCGTCTCATCCGGGTAAATCTTGATCGAGCAGGGGAACTCCTCATCGGAGCGGCAAAACCGAATCTCTATGGGCATCTTCGGCAACACCAGCAGCCGCCAAGCATAGTCAAAGCCACTACCGGCTTCGATTGGCTCTGCTCCGAGTATGCCCATGGCTTGGACAATGCTTTCCTCGTTTTTGGCAAAAGCCCGTTCAGTCGCACTGGCTTGCCAGTTGCCGTCTTGGTTGTTGCCAGCGAACACCAATCCTTCGGTGAATGCTCGTAAGGGTTGGAACTTGTAGTGCGGTTCGCCGACACCGCCATATGTCAGATACCAGATCAAGGCACTTTGACAGTTGACATTGGGTTTGCCCTCGCCGCCTTCGTCATGCACTGCGTGCTGATCGATACGGTAATGGCGGCGCAGTAAATCAAGATGCAGGCAACCGTCAACTGGCTCCGTCAGTCCCAGCCGCTGATAAACTGCCTCTACATCCAAATCCGCCAGCCAAGATCTCAAGGATTCATAGTTTTTTTCATAATTGTCTGTCATGGTGCAAGTCCTATTCAGGTTCGTGTTCAGTGTTGTCGAAGTGGGATGTAGCCAGCATGCTGGACGCAGCCTTGGCCTTCGTCGAAGATGATCCAGTTCAAGAATTCGCCACCAGTTGCCTTCTTGTTCTCGCTGTGGATCAGGCCGTAATAGCAAATAGCCTCGTCCGCCTAACCGTTGACTTTTAAGTCAATGACATTATAACCTTGGAGAAGTAGCAGGAGACAAAAAAACATCGACCCGCTAAAAATGGTCAATGGATTGTGAGTATATCTGGTGGGCCGTCGGGGACTCGAACCCCGGACCTTGGGATTAAGAGTCCCCTGCTCTACCAGCTGAGCTAACGGCCCGAACATAAAACAATTTTCTTTCATATGGTAGCCTGGATCGCTGCCAGAACAGGAAATACCCTGCCCGTAACTCATCTAACACTCAAAGACAAGCATACATTATATTCGATCTAAAGCCCGCGTGGAGCTGAAAAATCTGGGGTGGGTAATCGGACTTGAACCGACGACCTCCAGGGCCACAACCTGGCACTCTAACCAACTGAGCTACACCCACCACGACTACGATGGAAAAGTATACCATGAATAGCACCTTTTTAGTGATAAGGTATTTACTGGCAGTAGCCACAGCGATGGAATAATTGGCGGGGTACAAGACGATTGGAGGAGCAAACATCGACATCTTATCTAGCAAACGGGCGGTGATCGCCTTGGGGGCGAACTTGGGGGATGCTCAGGCCACCTTACGCGATGCTATGGCGGCAGTTCAGGAAATATCCGGCTTGCGACTAGTGCGTGCCAGCCGACTTTACCGCAGTGAACCGGCGCACTTGGAAGGTCAGCCGGAGTTCGTCAATGCAGTGATGCTCGTTGAGCTGGACGCTGGCCTTGACCCCTATGTGTTGCTTGCTCAATTGCAAGCTGTGGAACGGCGTTTTGGGCGGTTGCGACATGAGCATTGGGGGCCACGCACCCTGGATTTGGATATTATCGACATTGAGGGAGTGCGAAGCGACGATGAGCTGCTGCGCCTGCCTCACCTTTACGCTTTGCAGCGGGATTTCGTGGTCACTCCGTTGCAAGAAGTCGCACCGGGCTATCTGTTCGCCGACGGCAGGAGGCTGAAGGCAGACGATGTGGTTTATGGGAAAGTGATCGGAGTCGAATCAGGAGAGCCGGATGTCAGGGCATAAAGCCAACATGTCGATTCCGGATGCCGCCGCGTCGGATCAGAAAACCGGTAAGCTTTCAGTATGTGCTACCCCGATCGGCAACCTTGGCGACATCACTGCCAGGGTAAGAGAGGCCTTGCAGGCGGCAGACGTAGTGCTGGCAGAGGACACCCGGATGGCCAGGAAGCTGCTTTCCTGCCTTGGGGCGCAGGTTAAGGTCGAGCGTTGTGACGAAAACGTTATCCGCCTACGCACGGCAGGTATCGTGGAGCGCATCGCGGCCGGTGAGCATCTGGCCTTGGTCAGCGATGCTGGCACTCCCGCTGTGAGTGATCCGGGTGCCGTCTTGGTAGCGGCGGTGCGGGCTGCCGGGCTGCAAGTTGAAGTGTTGCCGGGTGCCAGTGCCGTTCTTACGGCCTTGGTGGCCAGTGGCTTTGAATGCTCGGCCTTCTATTTCGGTGGCTTTTTGCCGCGCCGGGAAAAAGACCAACAAATCATTCTCGCCCAACTGGCCAGTCTCGATGCGGTGCTGATATTCTATGAATCCCCTTATCGTCTGCTGGCCTCATTAAGAGTCTTGGCTGATATGTTCGGTGAACGGCAGATCTGTTTGGCACGTGAGTTGACCAAGATGCATGAGGAGGTAATTGTTGCTTCGGCAGTGGAAGTCTTGCAGCAAGCTGAAGATCGCCTTGGTGCCGACGCGGGTGGCAGTCCGCTGAAAGGTGAGATCGTTTTGTTGATCGATGCGCCATTGAAAAAATCCGGACAGCGGGTCCATAAAGACAAGTACGCTCCCGGTATGCGAAATGTAAGAGATAATGACTGAAAGAGCGAAGCCCCACAAGGCATATGCTTGTGGGGCTTGTTGCCGTTTCTTTAGTGGCTGGTAAAGGACGGCAAAAAGGGGGTGGGGCGTTGCCGAGGTCGGATGAAAGGCAGTTGAAAGAAAGGATTTGGGATGAATCACAAGGAGGAAGAACCAACCCGGGGGAACTGCTGCCTCCAATCCGGCCTCACTGAGAGAAACACGTTCTGTTCAGTTCTCAACGCTATCTATGTTACTCTGATGTTTTGGGTATATAGTCAATCAGTTGTCAGAAAATTGTAAAAACTTAAACTCTCAAGCTTTCTCGTGGCTGCCGTTGGCCAATCCCGTCATTTTTGCTAATTTTGCTAAAGATTCTGAATATTGAAGCCGAGGCAGTAGCCGCTTTCTTTGTCCAGATAAAGGATCAGGCGGAGCGAGGTGGGCTGGTTCAGATTGTAGATATAGAGGTCGTAGTCTTCTGTAGAAAAGGCCGCGGGGATAAGGTCGGTGTCGTTGACGGCCGTCGTGCTTTCCAGAACAGCAGGCATACCGGCGCGAAAGCGTAGGTAGGCGAGATATGAGTAGCCGTAGTAATAGTGATAGTAGTTATCCAATTGCGAGAAGGGGTTGGCCAGTTTTGTTTGGCCATTAGCCCGGGATTCAATCATTATGGCATAGGCAAATGGCCAGATGCGCATGTCTTTGTCAACGGGCGGTCGCTTGTCTGGAGATGAGGTTGTCAGGTTTTCGGAGCTCGGGGTGGTTGTGCTGCCTTGACCGACTATCTGCCCGCCGCCTAGGGGTTGAGCGCTGTTGCTGCTGTCCGGGAAGGTCGTCTTAGAGTCGCTCGCAGCGCCTGTCGCCGTTGTTGCCTTGTTTGCCCGGTTATTCTGGGCATCGGATAAAAGCATCAAGGCATTGGGGGTTCCTTGTTCTGGTAGGCTGACAGTCTGCCACTGCGGTGACAACAACAAAGAAATCACATCGCCTGTCAAACTCACTGCACAACTCAGGTCGGTGCGTCCGTCGCCATTCAGATCAAAGTCCTTCAATACGTAACAGGGTGACCCGTTGCTTTCGTCAAGGTTGAGATAGGTGAAGCTGGTCAGCAATCGGTTTCGGGTGGCCGGGTCAGTCCCAACAATCTTCATGCCCCGGTCGCGCAGCACTGTCTCTAAGAATTCTGGCACCCCATGGTCGTGGAGGATAGAGCGCTCATTGGCGGTCAAAGGGCGGGTGTCGCGAACGGAATATTGCCGCCAAGGGTAAAGTGGCAGCGGGTTGTCAAAGACGTAGACACCATCAGCTCCGTCGTTGGGAGCAGTGATTCGGATGACGTTGTTACGGTATTGATCCAAAGTCGGATAGAGGATTGTTGGCAAGATAATGCCAACGGCAATGATCAAGGCTGTTAACAGCACGGTTAACAGGTTGTTGTAGTTGCGCTTCATACTGCCTTTTTCTGTTTGCGGCCAGTCACATCTGATGTGTCCTTGCTGGACTCTGTGGCAGATGCAGTTGCAGTGGCCTTATCCTTTTTCTTGGTTGGCTCGGCTGGCTCACTTGGATTACAGTATGGCTCGAAGTCCACGCTGGCACAGGTGCCTTCCCCCAGCTCGCTTTGGATCAGCAGGTTTGAGCCATGGCTTTTGGCGATCTCATAGCAAAGGGCAAGGCCAAGACCGGCACCGCCATGCTTGCGAGTGCGCGCTTTATCCAGCATATAGAAAGGCTCCGTAAGCTGTTGAATTTGATCGGCCGGGATGCCTATGCCGTTGTCGATAATCGATATGCGGATCTTCTTCTCGGCTTGGAGCGTTATTGCCTGCACCCGGAAAATGATGGTCGAGTCTTTGCCGGAGGCTTTGATCGCATTGTCCACAAGATTATAGATCAGGGATTGCAAAAGTTCCTGATCTGCCAATATCGTATGCTCCGACGGATCTTCCGGCACCTCGAAGACCAGTGTTGCGTGTTGAGTGGCCAGCACTGGCTGTAGGCTAACATCCAGCTCGTCAGAAAGCTCCTGCAAATCGATACACTCCAGTGTGGGGGCGATGCTGCCGACGCTGAGCAACTCCATTAACTTTCCGGAGAGTCCTTGGAGGCGCTTGGTCTCATTGACGATGATATTTGCGAACTCCTGACGTTCGTTGTCGGAAACCTCACGACGAACACGCAGCAGGTCGGCTAAGCCCAGTATCGATGTCAAAGGGGTCTTCATCTCATGGGTCAGGTTGCCGATAAAGACTTGTCGGGACTCTGCTAGGCGTTTCAGGGCGGTCACACTCTGTTCGATGGAGTCGGCCATCAGGTTTAGGTTTTGGGCCACTTCGGCCACCTCGTCGTTGCCTTGGACACGCACCCGCTTCTTAAGATTGCCGCTGGCGATTTGTCGGGTGGTGCTGGAGAGGTTTTGTAACGGGTGCAGCAAGGTGCGTACTAAAAGCAGCAGGATTCCCGCAATAATCAGGGCAGAGACAATGCTGATGATGCGGATTTGGTTGAAATCAGCATCAAACAGGGTGTAGGTCGAGGTGATGTCGTATGAGGTGATCAACTGGTAAGGACGCTGGTTGAGGACGAGGCTTGAAACCACCAATAGGATGTTCTTATTACCGTCGGTGACAATAGTGGACGAGTAGTCGGGGAGTGCCAGCAGTATGGCTTCTGCTCTGCCAGACAAGGTATTTGTCGAAAACGTGGCCTGACGTCCAAAGTAAAGGGCGGCACTGCTGGCCATGTCGTCGTTCTGACGCTCGAATACACTGTTTAGAACTTCGTTGATTTGATCGCCGTTGAGGTTCTCTGTCCGCTCTACCAGCTGCTTGTAGACGATGCTGTTTTGGATCTCAGACACCAGATAGCTATGACGGGTCAGGGCAGTCTGACGCTCATGCACGATAGCCAAATCATGATTGTTTTTGAGAAGGATCAACGACGAGGCATTGACCACTACAATCACTAAAGACAAGGTGGTCAGAAAGATCTTTTGCCAGAGCTTCACAGTGTTTCCGAAGGTGCTTCCTTGGCATCCGTATTGTTATGCTGGCCGTTGCTTTGGTCGTGGCGCATTTCCAACCGGTAGCCTAAACGGGGGATAGTAACTAAGTCGTCGGACAAGTCGAGTTTTCTGCGTAGCTTCTGGATATGGGTATCTACAGTACGGGTTTCACCAAAATAGTCATAGCCCCAGACGGCTGAAAGTAGGCGTTCACGGGTCAAGGCAATGTCAATGTTGTTGACGAAAAAAATCAGCAGGTCAAATTCCTTGGGTGTCAAGCTGACTTTCTTGCCGCGCAAGGTCACTAGATGGCGGCTGGGGTCGATGTTGATCGCACCGTATTTTAGTGCCGGGTGTTGTGGTTGGGAGCGTCGCAGCACCACTTCGATGCGGGCCAACAACTCAACGGACTCAAAGGGTTTGACTATGTAGTCCTCGGCTCCCATCCGCAAGCCGCGAACCTTGCTCGGGACATCGTCCATGGCTGTGAGGAAGATAACCGGGGGTGCGTCAGGAGTGCCAAGCCCCTGTTCCCCAAATACCTCAAAGCCGTCCTTGCCTGGCAGCATGACATCTAAAAGTATCAGGTCGAAGCTGCAGACGTGCATAGCGGCAATAGCCTCACTGCCGTCACTGGCTATCTCGCTGGTGTAATGCCCCATGGCCAAAGTGGCCTCGATCATATGGGCGATATTCTCGTCGTCCTCAACAATCAGGATATGTGCTGACACAGCTGTCCTTTCTAAACGGGCACGACATGGTTGAGTGTTGCTTTCTCCGAATGGCCCGGCAGTGGCTGACTACGTTATTATTGTAACTTATTGGATGGACAAAGGTCGCTCAAAGGGCATTCGGCGCAGCGCGGTCGCCGGGCGACGCAGTATTCCCGACCAAACAGCACCCAACGGTGGTTTACTTCGCCCCAAAGCCTTGATGGGAAAACAGCCAGCAGATCGTGCTCCACTTTGGTTGGCGTGTCGGAGTTGGCAGTAGAAAAGCGCAATTTATGGGCGATGCGATAGACGTGGGTATCCACTGCAATGCCCTCGACGATGCCGAAGGCGTTGGTTAAAACGATGTTTGCGGTCTTACGGCCGACCCCGGGCAGGCGGATGAGGGCGGCCATCTCGGCAGGTACTTTGCCGCCGTATTCGCTGAGCAATGTCTGGGCGGTTTGGACGCAGTGTGCGGCCTTGACCCGATAAAAGCCGATACTCCGAATCACCTCAGCCACATCACTGGGGTCGGCAGCGGCCATCGTCGCCGGATCCGGCCAGCGTCTGAAGAGTTCCGGTGTTACTTTATTTACGGCGATGTCGGTTGTTTGTGCAGACAGCAGCACGGCAATAACCAAAGTGAAGGGGTCAGAAAAGTGCAGGGCGCACTCGGCTTCGGGGTAAGTGACGCACAGCCGTTCGGCAACAGCCAGCGCACGCTGCTGTTTGGCGGCTTTTGACTCACGGGGCATGGGCTGGCCTTTCTCATCGCCGGTTTGCTATTGCCCATTATAAAGAAGAACACAGCATTTGCGGCAAACCGTCTGCCTTGCGGAAATGAGCGCAGTACAATTTGATGCTTGACAGTTTCCTCACAATAAGTAGTATAGATAACCGTCACCATGCACAATATATGATGCTTTCAGATTATCGGGTACTGTCGAGCACTTCCACCGGGTATTCTCATAGCGCCCGTAGGCTAAAAACGAGAGGACAATAATGGCTATCAGCGATATCACTGGTACGGCGCTGGAGGTTTTGCGCAAGCGTTATCTGATCAAAGACGAAAGAGGCGAGACTATCGAAACTGTGGAGCAGATGTTTCGGCGAGTGGCCGCCACGGTGGCCGCTGCCGATCTGCGTTTTGGGACATGCGGCAGCGAGGCCAAGGCGCTAGAAGAGCGCTTCTACCAAATGATGACCTCATTGGCTTTTTTGCCCAATTCGCCGACCTTGATGAATGCCGGCCGGCCACTGGGTCAGCTCTCGGCCTGTTTTGTGTTGCCCATCGGCGACAGTATGGAAGAGATTTTCGAGGCTGTAAAAGACGCCGCTTTGATCCATAAATCCGGTGGTGGCACGGGCTTCTCGTTCTCGCGTCTGCGTCCGGCTGGTTCTACCGTCAACTCCACTGGCGGCGTAGCCTCAGGTCCAGTGAGCTTCATGCGCGTCTTCAACATGGCTACAGAGGCAGTCAAGCAAGG
The DNA here is from genome assembly GCA_009787085.1 of Actinomycetes bacterium. Lineage (GTDB taxonomy): Bacteria > Actinomycetota > Coriobacteriia > Coriobacteriales > UBA8131 > WRGR01. The sequence goes on along the minus strand of WRGR01000045.1, from coordinate 67,039 downwards.
GGGTACGCGGCGGGGTGCCAACATGGGCATCCTGCGCGTCGATCATCCGGACATCATGGCCTTCATCGACTGCAAGAAGAGCAATGCCGATATCGTGAACTTCAATATCTCGGTCGGCCTGACTGAAGAGTTCATGCGGGCTCAGGAGCAAGGCGAGGAATACGGGCTGATCGACCCGCATACCGGGCAGGCGGCGGGCAGCTTAAGCGCTGGCGAGGTCTTCGAGCATATCGTCGATGCCGCTTGGCGCAACGGCGAACCGGGCATTGTCTTTTTGGACCGCCTGAACCGTGACAACGTAGTGCCCGGACAAGGCCAGATCGAGGCCACCAACCCCTGTGGCGAACAGCCCTTGTTGCCCTACGAGAGCTGTAATTTGGGCAGCATTAACCTGTCGCGGATGTTGCGCCAGCGTGACACTGACGATCCGAAGGTCAAGAGCGGCCAAACTGCTCTAAGCTACGCCATCGACTGGCAACAGCTCTCGCAGACAGTGGCCGAGGCCGTGCATTTTCTAGACAACGTCATCGAGATCAATAGCTATCCGCTGCCGTTGATCGCCGATACCACTAAGGCCACCCGCAAGATCGGCTTGGGTGTGATGGGCTTTGCGGACATGTTGTTGGCGCTGGATGTGCCCTATGCCAGTGAGGAAGCCCTGGAGCTGGCCGAACGGATTATGGCCTACATCGCCACCGAGGCACGCCGCACGTCGCACCAGCTGGCCTTGGAGCGTGGCAGTTTCCCACTGTTTGCGGAAAGCGTTTATGCTGGTGGTGAGGCCATGCGTAACGCCACCACCACCACCATTGCCCCCACCGGTACGCTTTCTATCATCGCCGGTTGTTCTTCGGGAGTGGAGCCGGTCTTTTCCTTTGTGTTTTTGCGGCGAATCATGGACGGTGATGAGTTCTTGGAGGTCAACCCGATCCTTAGAGCGCGTCTGGAGGCAGCCGGACTGTATTCGGAGGAGTTGATGCGCCAAGTGGCTGCCGCTGCCAGTTTGGAGGGTATCGATGCGATCCCGGCTGACATCCGGCGGGTCTTTATGACCGCTCACGATGTCAGCCCGCTTTATCACATTCGCATGCAGGCTGCCTTCCAACGTCATACGGACAACGCTGTCAGCAAGACTGTGAACTTTCCGAGCACGGCGACGCACGAAGACGTGGCCGAGGTCTTTGTGCTGGCTTTTAAAGAGGGTTGCAAGGGCGTGACCATCTACCGCGACGGCAGCCGTGACAGTCAGGTGCTGAGCGTCATTGGCGCCGACAACGCCGGGGCTGGGGCAGATGGGGATAAGGGCAGCGCCAGTGGGGGCATGGCGGGTGACGAACAGTCCGGGCCTGGAGCCGCTGGGATTGCTGGTGGCGGGGCTGTCGCTGCGCTGCCCGTCCAGGCCTTCGGCGAAATCATGCCGCGCCTACGGCCAGCGGTGACCAGCGGCTTCACCGAGCAAATGAAGATCGGCTGCGGCAACCTCTACGTGACGGTGAACTACGATCAGACGGGCATCTGTGAGGTTTTCACATCCACCGGCAAGGCGGGCGGCTGCCCCTCTCAAAGCGAGGCCACGGCGCGTTTGGCCAGCGTGGCACTGCGCAGCGGCATGTCCGTCAAGTCGATCTGCAATCAACTGAAGGGCATCCGCTGCCCCTCGACGGTACGTCAAGACAGCATGAGCTGCACCAGCTGCCCCGATGCCATCGCCCGGGTGCTGATGAAGGTGGACGAGCACATCCGCCGGGGTGGATCGTTGACCGCCGAGGCCATCAAGCCCAGCCAACTGATCAAGAACAGCCGAGGCAAGATGCCAGGGGCCGCCGCCGACGCCGCAGCCGACAGCGACGAGATGGCGGGCGATGGAGCTGGCGGTGCTGAGGGGGCAAACGGCTGGGCTGCCGGGCTGCCCGGGGCTGCTGCTGCCGTCTTGCCAGGATGCAGCCCGTCTGGCAGCCAAGCGAGCCAGGCGGCTGAAGCCGCGGTGGCTGCCGGGGCAACTGCTGGAGCCGCTGCTGGAGCTGCTGCCGCAGCAGCGGCCGAAGCGGCTCCGCCCGTGCTGCCCGGCCAATACCAAGCGCTTTGCCCGGAATGCTTCGAGCCAGTGCAACACGAGGGGGCCTGCGTAGTCTGCCGCAACTGCGGCTACTCCAAATGCGGCTGACTGAATGTGGGTTGGAGAGATTGCCGCCATGGCTACCATTGTCCGAACATTGTGAATATGAGGAAATGCTATGCTTTCAACCCGGTGGACTACGATGAGCTAAAGGATCCGAAGCCGAGGCCGATCGGCCTCACCGAAAAGGCAGCGACAGAGTATCTGCGCGAACACGGATACGATGTCGCCTCACTGGTTAAAGCCAGTTGAGATTATCCTAATATCAAGGCGTATGTCATCCGTTTTGACGGAGGCCTAATTCAATGTTCCAAAATCTCGTTGTCTAACCGTCTTTAACTCTCACACTTATCCAAGGCGAGCTTGGCGACATGTTAGATTCCGTTGTGCCATGTCTGCTCAGAACTTTTGATTGCCACGAAACTACGACGCAAGTAAGGATTGATCCAAGCAATAGCAACAGTTTGAAGCAGGCAAGCTTTGTGATGACAGAAAAAAATACTCACTGTCGCACGAAATGAGCCTGGAGTGTTAGTGGGGCTCTGACAAATAATGAAACGCATAAAATCAATAGGCAGATAGCGAAGCTTCTGGGCATAACAGGGGAGGATATCTAGTTCGGGCATCAAGTCAGTGCTTCCCTAAACAGTGTGTTTAGGAACCTAATTGATCCGAAATATTATGGAAGACTACAGCGGCAGCTGAAGGTCGGCTATGGCCGCGCTGGGCGGATCATGGACGACTTGGAGCAAAAGGGGATCGTCGGCCCGGCCAACGGCTCCGAGTCACGGGAAGTGATGGCCGACGACCTGCTGGAGCCGGAGCCCCTGAAGGCCTTGGAGGCCGCCGACCGGGACGATTCGTGGTAGCGGCGCGGCATGGGGGCAAGGCGGCCACATCGGAGAGCGGCCACATCGGAGAGCGGCCACATCGGAGAGCGGCCACATCGGAGGGCGGCCACATCGGAGGGCGGCCACATCGGAGGGCGGCCACATCGGAGGGCGGCCACATCGGAGGGCGGCCCCGAGGCACGGCAGCCCCCAGTTGTGGCAGGGCCATGTTTTCCCAAGGGAGCGTCGAATTAAACAAACCCCCAGTCATTGCCGGCTTGACCGGCAATCCTTTGAGCTGCCGATCAGGAGAAGGCAGAGTATTCTGCCCTGTCTCGCGGCTCGCCGTAACATAGGCCTATGCGGCCGCGATGCCGCCCGCCGTTGCGCCCCCCGGCGCCCTCTATGCCGGGCGGGTGGACTCCGACACCCTGAAGCTCACTTGGAAGGCCGCCAAGGGCGCCGACGGCTACGTTGTCTTGCGCTACGACCCGGCCAAGAAGGCCTATGAGAAGGTCGCCACGGTGGGCAAGAAGGCGACCAGCTGGACTGACAAGGCCACTAAGGCCAACAAGACCTACCGCTACAAGATGCGCTCCTACGACGTGGTCGGCGGCAAGAGGGTCTACAGCGCCCTGACCTATGCGGTGTCCTCCAAGACCCACAGCCCTGCTGCCAAGAAGACCAACGTCCAGAGCATAGACGTGAATAGGTCGGCCACCATCGGCTTGGGGCAGGTCAAGCAGATCTACGCCGAGGCCGAGGCATCGCACTACACCACCTACGAGTACCCGAGGCCGGTGAGCACCAAGCTTTACTACTCGGCCTCCAACAGCCGCGTCAAGGTGTCCGCCTCCGGCAAGGTGACCGGCCTGAAGGCCGGCACCGCCACCGTCACCATACGCTCCCACAACGGCAGGCTGGCCAAGGTCAAGGTGACCGTCAAGGACTTCGCCCACCCCAAGGGCGGCTTTGACTACATGTCGGGCTACATGATGCCAACGCTGGTGGAAGCCAAGCGGGCCGAGATACTCAACATCGCGTCGTACTTCTCCCAGCACCCGGAGGCTAGCGGCGGCTATATATGTCTTGACGAGAACGACAACCTGCTAAATCACGCTAACATCGACATGGGGTCGATGAGGGACTATATATACAAGTTCCTCTACAGTGCGCCTTATCCTGTAGAAATTGCCGTCTATAGCACCCAGATAGAGTTCCAGATACCGTTCCCAGATGCAGATGGTGCTGCGGCCTACGAGTCCCTGAAGTTTTTCTACGATCACGACCTTGAGGATCAGGACGCTGCCAGCTCCGGCATGGACAAGGTGGCTCCCCGCTGGTTCTTTTCCACCTTCGCCGGGCACTAGCATTGAGATCGATAGCTAGCAGACGGCATGGCAAGGGCAGGCCTTCACGCGGTCTCGAACACACTGTGAGCCGCTGACCGGGATGATCCTTGTAGCTTCGGAGAAGGAGCACAGGGTCATATGATGGGGGCGGTTCCTGTGTCTCGCATGTGAGCATGCGGAACACAGGAACCGCCCCCCTTCCCTGTCCCACCGTATCAACTGAGGTTGTGCCTACGGGGGGCATCGCCCTTTCATAGTGTTTTTAGATGTTCAACGACTCTCCTCTCGCCTGTGGGTTGCCTTGGTTTGCGCTAAGCTTTTTAATGTGTTTGACTCATCTTTGATCTCGCTTGTTTCTCAGCACCTGTTTGCTTCACAGGCGCTGGTTGGCTTGCGCGGAAAACTTGACCAAGGCGACGATGCAGTGGCTGCGGTGCCGCTTTCGGCACGTGCTTTGCTGGTGGCTGCTAACTTTGTTCGTGTGCCGCGCACGACGTTGGTGTTGGTCAGCGGAGAGGTTGCTGCCGATCAGTTGGCGCGGGAGTTGCGGCTCTGGCTGCCCGCCGCCGCAGTTCTCCGTTTGCCGCTTTTGAGCTATCAGCCTTGGCGTGAGGGGTCGTTTACGGAAGACCATGTGGCCGCAGTCGGCCAGCGGGCGCGGGCGCTCAGTGTTTTGCAGGGCGGCTATGCTGGGGCAACAACCGCTGGGCCACTGCCAGCCGGAGAGGCACCGACCGGGCAACTGTTCGATCGAAAAACGCCTACTGGACAACCGCCTGTTGAAGCAGCACCGATCAATCGGGCCTTGTTAGATTGCGGCTCGGCGGCTGCAATGCCGGAAGTGTGCATTGACCGGTGCTTCCCCGGGCCAGCGCTGGTGGTGGCCAGCGCCCGGGCGCTGCTCGGCCGTCTGCCGCCTCCTGGCTCTTTGCCAGCCAGCCTTCGTCTCGTTCAAGGGCAGCCCTTACCGGATTCGCTGAGCTGGGACGACTTGCCTTTGGCGCTTGTCCAACGGGGCTATGAACGCAACGACCAGGCCAATTTGCCCGGCAGCTTCAGCCGTCGGGGCGACACCGTGGATGTTTGGCCGGCTGGCCTCGGCCATCCGGTGCGCATTGAGCTTTTTGGTGACGACGTTGAGGCATTGCGGCGGCTGGTGCCGCTGACCGGCCAGTCTATTGGCATGTTAGCGGCTGTGGATATTTGGCCAGCGCGGGATGTGGTCCTAGACGAACGTAGCGCCCAGCGGGCACTGCGCTGCCTGTATGCCTTACAGGGAGAAAATATTGCTGCCTTGCCCACCGGATACCGCCAGCATATCGAGAGTATCGAGGCCGGCAACCTGTTTGCCGAGCTGCCCTTCTACCTGCCTTGGCTCTATGAGCAAACCGCCAACCCGCTGGACTACTTGGCCAAGGATGCGTTGGTGGTGGCAATTGAGCCGCGTTCGCTGTTTGACGATGCCAACCGCTACTTTGATGAACAGCAGAGCAGCGTTGAGCGCCATATCTCGGGCACTGCTGCTGCCAAGGCGGCCTTGGCGGCGCTTTTCACCAAGCCTGGTGAGTTGGACTTTGGTGCTCAACAGCGGCTGTCGTTGCTGGCCATGATTGCCGGTGCGGGTGGCCTCGACTTGCGCTTGGAGGTCAAGCATCCCGGCATTAATGGCTCAGAGGAACGCTTGGCCGCTGCTGCGTCTGGCTTGCTGAAAAGTGACTACTTGACCTTGGTCTGCGAGCCCAACCACCGCCTACGCTCAGAAATCGAGCTGGCCTTGTCTGACGCACACGTCTCCTTTGTCGAGCGGCGCTCGGAGGGTGAGCAGCAGCCCGTCATGCCGGCCGCTAACATCGCCATGGTTTGCGATCTTGCCTTGCCGACGGCGCTCAGCGTTCCCGCTGCCCGCTTGGCATTGCTCTCCCTGACCGACAACTCGGCAGTCAGTGTTGCCCGCCGTGGCCGGGGCGGTACGTCCGGTGTGGCCAGCCGCCGCCGGGTTGACCCCACTTCACTGACCTTTCCTTTCAAACCCGGTGACTACGTGGTGCACGAAGCGCATGGCATCGCCCTTTTCCGTCAGATCTTGAGCCAAGAAGTGGCCGGTATCCAACGCGACTACCTGCATCTGGAATACGCCAAAGGCGACAAGCTGTTCACGCCGGTGGAGCAGATCGCCCGGGTCACGCGCTACATCGGCTCCGATTCTGCTGCCCCCCGCTTGACCCGCTTAAACACTTCGGACTGGGCGCGGGCGAGCGGCAAGGCACGCAAGGCCGCTCGTCAGTTGGCTTTTGATCTGATCGAGCTATACTCCCAGCGGATCGCCGAGCAGGGCTTTGCCTATGCTCCGGACAACGAGTTACAGTACCAGATGGAACTGGCCTTCCCCTACGAAGAAACCCCTGATCAGCTGGCGGCGATCGCCGATGTCAAGGCGAACATGGAGTCTTCGCGGCCGATGGACAGGCTGATTTGCGGTGACGTTGGCTTTGGCAAGACCGAGGTGGCCATACGGGCGGCCTTCAAGGCCATTCAGGGAGGTAAGCAGGTGATGCTTTTGGCTCCCACCACCATTCTCGCCCAACAGCATTACACTACCTTCTCCGAGCGTTTCGAGCCCTTTGCTGTGAACGTCGATGTGCTGTCTCGCTTCCGCACGGCTGCCGAGCAGAAGGCCATTCTCAAACGTTTTGGCCAAGGGCGCTTGGAGATGCTGGTTGGTACCCATCGTCTGCTTTCTGCTGATGTTAACCCGCTTGATCTGGGGCTGGTCATCATTGACGAGGAGCAGCGCTTTGGCGTTCAGAACAAAGAGCAGCTAAAGAAATTGCGTGAGCAGACGGACGTGCTGACGCTCACGGCTACACCGATTCCGCGCACCCTGCAGATGGCTCTTTCTGGGGTGCGGGATATGAGCCTGATCGACACTCCGCCCACCAGCCGTACTCCTGTACGGGTACAGGTGGGGGAGTGGAATGAGGACGTGGTGAGCGCGGCGATCCGCCACGAAGTCGGTCGGGGCGGGCAGGTTTACTATGTCAGCAATCGGGTGCGCTCAATTGATGACGCGACCTCCCGGGTCATGGCCGTGGCACCGGAGGTGCGCATTGGCGTGGCTCATGGCCAAATGAGTCCTCGCCAGCTGGAAGATGTCATGGAGCGTTTTGCCGCTGGTCAGTTTGATGTGTTGGTGTCGACCACTATCATCGAGAGCGGCTTGGATAATCCGCATACCAACACCCTGATCATCGAGGACTCCCAACGTTTGGGACTGGCACAGCTCTACCAACTAAAAGGCCGGGTCGGACGATCACATGATCAGGCCTACGCTTACTTCCTGTTCCCATCGGAATCCTCTTTGACTCCGGAGGCAGTCAGCCGCCTAACGGCCATCGACGAATTTCAGGACTTGGGCAGTGGCATGAAGGTGGCGATGCGTGATCTGGAAATCCGTGGTGCCGGTGCCTTGCTCGGGGCGGAGCAAAGCGGCAACCTCTCGGCAGTGGGCTTCGACCTCTTCACCAGCATGATCAACGAAGCAGTACGCACGGCCGAGGGCCAAGGGCAAGCTGTGATGCGCGAGTTCGCCGATGGCAGTAGCGGCAAGAACTCGGAACAGAAAACGGCATCTGCGAAGGATGTCTCAGAGGTTCGTGTTGAGCTGCCAGTGCCCTGTCTCTTCCCCGAGGAGTATATGGCTGCAGCAGACGAACGGGTGCTTTATTATCGCCGTTTGGCGGCAGCTTTAGATCTGGAGACGATCGACGAGCTGCAATCACGTCTGGAAGGCGGCTACGGTGCCTTGCCCGCCGCCGCCAGCAATCTGCTTGACCGCAACCGGGTGCGTCTGCTGGCGGTTGCCCTTGGCATCACCAGCATAACCGTACAACGTCAAGCCTTCGTGCTGGAAGGCCTAGTGCTCGGGGCAGAGCAGGCCGCCGCACTGAAAGCCAAGGGCGGCCTATACTTCGTGAAGTCCCATCGCTTGCAATACCCTGTGTCCAAAGAACAGCAGGCTGATAGTGCCTACCATCAGCTACTGGAGTTGCTGGACGGACTTCTTCCCTAGATGCCGATCAACTTGTGATTCCGTCCCACCCGGCCACCCGAGCCGCAATCTTTCGTCCTGTTGATCAAGGGAAAGATTGCCGGTCAAGCCCAATGACGGGGTCTGCCTAGAAGATGCCGATCGATCTCTCCGGGGCACCAACCTATTTTTTGTAGGTAAGGCTAAACGGGTAGTTCGCAATGGTGTCATAACTATCTACATCGACAACCACAATGGTTCCTGACCAAGTTTTCAGGTCATCAACGGTTTTTACGTCATCAAGGTACACTACACCAGCACGGCTGTTGCCGGCTTTGACATCGTAGTAGACACTGCTGTAGACATTGGAGTCATTTACCGCTGCACCGTTGATCTTGTTGTCGTTGAATAAGAAGAACACATTGCTACTGGTCTTGTTGTTGACATAGATCTCGACTTCGATACCGCCGCCTGCAGAGTTCCCTGCTTTGCCGAGGGCAAAGTCCATCTTATCGTCACTGGCTATCGAGCTGTATCCGGAAGGCATGTCAGTGCCTGACGCGCTGCCGCCGCTATCGGTGGTGCCAGCACCGCCGCTGCTGGAGCCGCTAGAGTTACTAATGCTTGCAGTGCCCCCAGATGACCGGAGGTTATCAGCCTGAAAGTTCAGAAAGCCCACGACAGCAAAGGCCAAGACACCAATTAGGAGTATCAAGACGGCAGCAATAACTAGGAAGATGATCCAAGTCTTCTTCTTGCCGCCCGTTGCTTGCTGTTGGCCAGTGGGGACGGTATAGGCCGGAGCCTGCGCTACGGTGTCGGCGGACGGTGCTGCATACTGGCCTTGTGTGCCACTGCCGCCCTGTGGCATCGGTGGCTCTGGCGGTGTTGGTGTTGATGCCGTTGGCGCCACTGGTGATACCGGCTGTACTGGTGGTACCGCTGGTGCCACCACCGGTATTGCCACTGGTACCGCAACCGGCACTGCCGCTGGATTGGTGTTCGGGTAGCCATCTGCCGCCACGGCCGCATTGCTGTTGGCTGGCATCGGACTAGGTTCAGCTAGTGCGGGGGCAGCCTCGACATCGCCTAAAACGTTGTCCGCTGCTGCTGGAGACGGCATAGCATCCGCCCCAAGGGGAGCAGAAGCTGCCCCTTCGCTAGCCACCGCCGCACTGCTCGCTAAGACAGCCGCCTCACCGGGCAGTGTTGGCTCGACCGGGAGCTGCGGATCTGCAGGCATAGCAGGCTCACTGATGACAAGGTTATCCTGAGCTGCTCCACAGAATGTGCAGAATTTGGCATCATCTAGAAGTTCTCGGCCACAGTTTGTGCAAAACATAAGTCTCGCCTTCCCCTCGTTCGGATAGTCCATTGATTATACCAAGAAAACTCCCGCATACCGCCCAAATTGGCCAATTCCGTTCAAGTGAGCAGTGCCAAGGGTATATGGGAATCGCTGCTTCCTCAAGGCCGTGCAGGTTTGGGAGGCATCAACAAGGCGGCTGCCTGTTTGTCTGAGGCTGCATTTGCCTACCTGAGTCCAAAACCGCTGCTGATCACGACCACCAAAGCTTGGATTACGCCGACTATGCTCTCACCGCCTAGCAGCCCGGAGGCTAACACCATGCCGTCTTCGCGGGCTGACCAGCGGGGGGCAATCTTGCTTACCACGAAGCGTACCGCAGCGCCGATAGCTACTGCCAGCGTCAGGTAGAATGGCAGATAAACACCGAGTCCCAGAGTAATCACTGGGGCTTTGAGCGTGTAGGCTAGGGCACCAATGGCCAATCCGGCCAAAAAGACTGGCAAGTTAGGGATGCCGCCGACCATTGAGGCCACCGCTGTCGCTTGGGCGGCGACGAACGTGCCGTCCGGCCCGAAGCCGCTGGCACCATAGGCCGTGACGAAGAGCAAGATGATGGCCGTTCCCACTACGGCACCCAGCACGCCGCCGATACTGACGCCGATCCACTGTGCCCGTGGGCTGGTGCCGAGCAGCGCCCCGGCCTTGAAGTCATTCATCAGGTCGCCCACGAAGCCGCAAGCTACCGTGGCAGTGGCGGCTACTAGGAAGGCTTCAACACCACCCAAATTCACTGCTAAACCGCAGACCAGCAAAACGATGACCCCGAAGACCTCCATTGGGTTCATGCCAGCTTGGCCGGTGCATTGCGCTGCCATAGTCACCACCAGCCAGGTCAGCAGCACCAAAAGCAGCGAGGCCAACAATCCGAAGCCGGCCACGAAGGCCAGCACCAAGACGATGGCAGCAAGCAAGAACGGTGCCCAACGCAAGGGCACGATGGCCTCGCCGGCATTGCGGCCAACCAACGGCGCGAACAGCTTCTTGGCGCGTGGTAGTACCTCTTTCAGTGCAATGCCGACACCGCAACCGATCATCAGCCCGATTCCCAAACTGACTCGGACATCTTGGGCGAAATCCAAGCTCCAGCCCAGTAAGGCCGGCCCGCCGACCACCACGCCAAAGCTGCCGATCACGCCGCCGATCACCCAGACCAGTGCCGGCACCGAGCCGATCATGAATCCCATGGCCAATGCCATCGGGCTGGCGTAGACCCCGAAAGCCACACCCGGTATCTTCAACTGGTCACCGAGCATCGGCGGCACCAGCCTCAGGCCGTCGCGGAGAAAAGTAAAGAACCCGGCCACGCCTACCGCACTGAACAGCAGCACCGCCTTGCGGCCGCCGCCATCACCGGCCTGTAAAGTCTCGGCAGCACCTTGGCCGACCGGGTAGGGCAAGGCGCTTTTCTGAATAAAGTGTGTCCTGAACAGGGCACAGGCCACGATGCCCATACCCACGCCGCCTAACGCGCAAACCAAAAGTTTCCACCAGGCCAGCTCGGTGTTGCCGAGCATGATCCAGATGCCGGGCACCGTGAAGGCTAGGCCGCCGGCTACCATGGCACCGGCGCTCATAACGCTGGCCGAGACACTGGCCTCGTTGATGTTGGTGGGCTTGGTGCCCGGCAGGCGTGAGAACAGCTTCAAAGAAAACAATGCCAAAAGGACCACGAAGAAAATCGGCCAAGGCAAAGCTCCCAGTTTCAAGGCCACATAAATGGAGCTAGAGGTGATGATTACGCAGCCGATTAGTCCAATAATCAGTCCCCGTGCAGTGAATTGTTCACGAAAAGGGCGTTGCGGTTCTGTCATAAGTCAAATCTCCTGTCGTATAATGAAGCACTGATAGTAACAAAAGCGTTGGCCAAGTTCCAGCCCAAGGGAAGGTGTGCGGCGGCGGTTGTATGGGAAAGGTAGGCGATGGCTCTAAAAGACCGGATCAACGAGACTCTGGATTTTCTCGCAAGACGGCTGGAAAGTCACCTTGAGACGGGCAGCCCCGAGGTGCTTATTATTCTTGGATCAGGGCTCAACGACTGTGCCGCTGCCGTGGATGACGCTGTGAGCATTGGCTACCAAGATATCCCCCATTTTCAAACCAGCACGGCACCGGGGCATACCGGTCGTTTGATCTTCGGCAGCATCGCGGGCTGCCCGGTGCTCTGTATGCAGGGGCGTCTGCATTATTATGAGGGCAACACGCCGGAGCAGATCGTCTTGCCGCTGCAGGCTGCCAGGGCCATGGGTGCGCACACCTTGGTAGTAACCAACGCTGCTGGTGGTATCAACCCGGCATTCGCCGTCGGTGACCTGATGCTGATCAGCGACCACATCAACTTCACCGCCGCCAGTCCCCTGACCTTTGGCGAGGATCAAGGCCTAGATGATTTCATCGACATGAGCCATGCTTACTCGCCCGAGCTGCGGCGGTCTGCCAAAGATGTGGCCGCAGGTCTTGGTGTGATCTTACAGGAAGGTGTCTACCTCGGTGTTCGCGGACCAAGCTTTGAAACTCCGGCAGAGATCCGGGCGTTTAGGACGCTTGGTGCCGATGCTGTGGGGATGTCCACAATCTTCGAGGTGCTGGCCGCTGTCCAGCTGGGCATGCAGGTTCTGGGCATCTCTATGATTTCCAATCCGGCGGCTGGCCTCGGTGACAGGCCGCTTTCTGGCGATGACGTGCTGGCAGCATCGCGCTTGGCCGACCAACGTCTGCAGGGCTTGCTGCAGGGGGTCATCGCCAAACTGCCGCGTGGCCGCCAACAGCATTGGCCGACGTTTTCCTAGGCCGAGGCGGCACGTAGACATGGCTATCTATTCGGGTAAGAAGCTCTTGCGCAAAGGGGTCACGAGATCCCGGCGGCTACGTCGGGATGTACCGTTGGCCGCACTGTTCATGGTGGTGGCTGTGATGGCGATTTTTCTCTTATTGCTCATCGCTGTTTGTGCTCTTGAGAAGCTTCTGATTGGATAAACGCTGATGTGGCCACGGTTTGGACGCGACGATCTGGCGAACATTTGCCGCTACCTAGGCATCTTGGTACAGTTGCTGGCAGTGTTGATGCTCGCCCCGCTGATCGTATCGTTGCTATTCGGGGAATTCGCGGTGAGTGCCCATTACTTGGTGGGCATCGGTTGTGCGTTGGCGGTGGGATCGCTGCTGCGCTTGGCGCGGGTGGCACCCAGTGAGTTGAAACGCAAACAGGCCATTGTGGTCACCGGCCTGATCTGGATCGTCGCCGCCTTGGTAGCGGCGGTGCCGCTTTGGCTTTCCGGTCATTTCTTATCTTATTTCGATGCCTTCTTTGAATGTGTCTCTGGTTTTACTGCCACTGGGCTGTCACTGGCCAGAAACATCGACCATGCATCAATGGCTGACAATATGTGGCGTTTCATGATGCAGTTTCTTGGCGGCCAAGGTGTGATAGTCATTGCTTTGTCAATCGGGCTTTTCAGCAAGACTGGTTCCTCCTTCTACAACGCCGAAGGCCGGGAGGAGTTTGTGATGCCGTACATCAAGAGGACCGCCCAGTTCATCTGGCGCTTCTCCGCAGTGGTGACGCTGATTGGCACCTCAGTGCTTTGCTGTATCACGATGATCTTGGGCATGGAGCCGCCGCGGGCCCTGTTCCACTCTCTTTGGTTGACAATTGGTTCTTATGATACAGGTGGGTTTGCACCACAAGGGCTTTCTATGATCTATTATCATTCTTGGCCGCTGGAGTTCATCACTATGGTGTTGATGTGTATGGGAGCAGTGAATTTTGCCGTTTATGCCCGCCTTTGGCACGGTAATTGGAAAGAGGCAGTGCGTGACTTCTTCCGAGATATCGAACTGCGTACCTTGGCGGCTTGGATCGCACTGATCTTGGTGCTGTTCACGGCAGCACTGGTGGCCGGCGGTTATTTGGACGAGATGGGTACTTTGTTGCGGCGGGGCTTCTTTACTATCGTTTCTGCTGCTACCAATACTGGCTATCAGTTGTTCGCCACTCATCAGACAACCAGTCTGCTCTCCAGTGGGGCATTCATGATCTTGATTATCTCTATGGCTCTCGGTGGCAGTGTTGGCTCTACCGCCGGCGGTATCAAGGCCTTGCGGGTGGGCATTGTTTTCAAATTGGTGGTCGCCCGGACGAAGGCCTTGCTCTCACCGGGATCCGCCCGCGACACTACCAGCTACTACCATAACGGACGCCACCTGATCAGCACCGAAGCCGCCAATACTGCGATGGTGGTGACACTCTTGTACATCGTCAGCTATCTGCTGGGCACCTTAGCTGGCATTGTCGCCGGCTACGATGCCTTGCCGTCTGCCTTGGAGTCGGTTTCTGCGGCCTCTAACGCCGGGCTTTCGGCTGGGATCGTTACCCCGGACGCGCCTTTGGCCTTGAAAGTCGTTTATGTTTTGCAGATGTGGATGGGGCGTTTGGAGTTTTTTACTCTGCTCGCCTTGTTTGCCGGCTTGCTGGCATCGCTCAAACCGCGCAAGAGGAGGGGTTAGGGTGGTGCCCCAGCGGCAGCGGCCCCAGCGGCAGCGGTCCCAGCCCCAGCAGCAGCGGCCACAGCGGCCCCAGCCCCGGCAGCAGCGGCCACAGCGGCCCCAGCCCCAGCAGCAGCGGCCACAGCAGCCCCAGCCCCAGCAGCAGCAGCAGCGGCCACAGCAGCCCCAGCCCCAGCAGCAGCAGCAGCGGCCACAGCAGCCCCAGCCCCAGCGGCATCGGCAGTGGTTGGTGATTGTCGGCCTTGTCACCGGGCTGGTGGTTATGTTGGCGGTCGGCAGCGTTTTTGCCGCGTCGATCAGCCAAGGGCCAGACACACCGGTTGTTGGTGATATGGACACTGAACTTCAGCCGCCGGATGTCCGGACCGCAGCCGAGCCGTCGGGCGACGAGGCGACATCCAGCATCCCAGCGCTGAATGCCGCTGGCCGCCAACTGGATGGCATGAAGGTGAGTGTTCAAGGCGAGGTGGTCGGCGACATCATCAAAGCCTCTGACGACATGTTCTGGCTGGCACTGGACGAGGGTGATTCCAGCATTAGTGTGCTTTGCTCCCCGTCAGATGCTGCCCAGATAGAAAACCTCGGTCGTTATGGCCAAAGTGGCGATGTAGTTTTGGTTTTCGGCACCTTTCATGCCGATTGCCCTGATCATCAGGGCTTGGCTGACATTCATGCCGAACACTTGGCCGTTGTGGCTCATGGGCAGCCGCTCTACCATGCTGTTGATCTGCGCCTCTTGATGCTTTCCGGCCTATTGTTGGTGATCGGTGCGGCATTGATGTTGATGCGCTGGCGTTTGATGGAGCAAACACGTTAAGACAGAATATCGGCCCCTCACAGCACATGCCTTGCCACGAGGGCGCTGCCATTCGAACAGGATAGAAGGGTTTGGACAATGACTAAAAAAAAGAACGGTAAACAAGAAAACGGCATGCCGAAGAGTAGCAGACAAGAAAACGGCGAACAGGCAGATGGGCATGAGCAAGTGTCAGGCCCAGAAGGCACTGATGGACAAAAGCCGAGTCTTGATGAGGCCGCCGAGCGAGTTGCTGTAGAGGACGAGAAGGTTGACGAACAAGTTGTGGAGCTCGGGGGTGCCGACGGGCAAGCGCCAGGCCCCGCTAACGCCGACGGGCAAGCGCCAGGCCCCGCTAACGCCGACGGGCAAGCGCCAAGTCCCAAGGGAAACGCCCATTTTGAGGAAGGCAGCAGCTCAAAACACCGTAGGCTGGGCAAAGGAAGGATTGCCGCTGTTGTTGTTGGCGCATTAGTGCTGGTATCGCTGGCCTGTTTCGGCATTTGGCGGCTGGGGGCAGTAAACGGGCTAGCGAACAACTTTGATGGCACGGTTCCTGTCAGTAGCATGTTGCAGGGCCTGCCGCTTGGAAGCCTACAGGTTTCAGGCGGGTCGCCAACCGAGCCAGTAGCTGCTGGTGATCCTTACTATGTGCTGGTGCTGGGCTCAGACAACCGCCAGCCGGGGGTGGCGGGACGTTCGGATGCCATCATCTTATGTCGCATTGACCCGGCTAAAAAACAGGTTTCTTTGCTCTCCATCCCCCGCGACACGAGGGTCGATTTGCCGGGACACGGAAAAGACAAGATCAACGCAGCCATGATCTACGGCGGACCGAAAGAGGCGGTAAAAGCGGTTTCAGACTTCGTGGGTGTGCCTATTGCCCACTATGTGCAGATGGACTTCACTGGCTTTAAGGATATTGTTAACGCGCTGGGCGGTGTTACGGTGGATGTTCCCGCCTACACCTATTATGACGGCATAGCTATTCAGGCTGGGAAGCAGAAGCTAAACGGCGAGCAAGCCCTGATCTTCGCCCGTTGCCGAAAGACCTATGGGGCAGGTGACTTCCAGCGGACCGCCAATCACCGCCAACTGATAAAGGTCGTCGCTGATGACTTGCTCAGATCACCAGCAACATCGATGCCTGAGCTGATTACCACTATCAGCAAGTATCTTAATACCGATATGAGCACAGATCAGATCATTGCGATGGTGCAGAGCTTGCGCGGCATGAGCGCTAGCACCGACATATATACTGGCCAAGTGCCTTCTGTCTCGACCTTCATTGCCGGTGGCTCGTATGTTGTGCCTGTCGATGACCAATGGGCTTCGGTGAAAAAGAAGTTCATTGCGGGCAAGGTGCCATTTGTTGCTGACAGCGAGAAAATACCCGGTGTCATTGAGTAGCCGGGCGTTGCAGTGCCACACTGATACTGTCTGGCACTCGGTAGCCTTGGGATGGATGTGAGTTGATATGCAGGTTTTGGTGCGAATATTCACATTCCTTACAGCCTCCGTGCTGGCTCCTCTGGCCATGCTTGTTGCTATTCCATGGTTTTCAGTCTGGTTGGAGCAGTACGCATACTATAGGGCACAGATCCCGTATCAGGTGTGTCTTCTTCTGAGCGTCTGCATGGTGCTGCTGATTCTCTTGGCAATGGGATTCTACGGGTCTCTTATGCGCTCGAATGCAACTCATAAGGTCTTCAACATGGTTTGTTGCTTTATCGGGGTCGTGGTTGCGGCGGCCTGCACCATCCTTGTGTTCACGCTGCTTTATTCGAAGATACTCGCAGGCACTAACATCTATCTTGCGGTTGCCATCGCTTTTTACCTGCTGCTGCTGTTGCGCCTCCTGTTCGTCGGCATCCTTGCTATCATGCACAGCAGGCGAAAACAAGGGCGATTAGGGAAGCACAGTTAATCACGGCGCCTCCCTAGCGCGGATGCTTGCATAAGCAGGGGATACATGCCATACTAAACAGTCCGCGACAGTCAATTGCCCATTACCTGTTTAGCAATGGACTTTTGTTGGGAACATAGCCAAAAAACCGAACACATTGAAACATAAATGAAGTATGAATGTAGAACAGAAGGCTTGGGCGCATATGGAATATCTAAAAGTGTCATCAAAGTCATCGCCCTCATCAGTTGCCGGTGCCATAGCTGGCATGATCAAGGACGGAGTTCCTGTTGAGATCCAGTCCGTGGGGGCTGGGGCGGTGAATCAGGCCGTGAAGGCCATTGCCATTGCTAGAGGCTTCTTGGCGCCTGTCGGCATTGAGATAGTTTGTGCGCCGGCCTTTGCTGATGTCGATATCAACGGCGATGTCCGTACAGCCATCCGATTCGCAGTCGAGCCGCGCTATCTGCGCGGCATCAAGAGTGCCGAAATGGGTGAGGATGCCCATTTCGATTGGGTGACCTACGGGGCGAACTTCTCCGAATCCTGATGTCTGCATCGCAGCGTTTGAACGGCCTGACATACCACCTGCGCACTTTTGGCTGCCAAATGAGCTTCCACGACTCGGAGCGGATTGCTGGCATGTTGGAGTCGCTGGGGGCCTTGCCGGTGTCTGGAGCCGAGCAGGCCGAGCTGGTGGTCTTCATGACTTGCTGTGTGCGCGAGAAGGCCGACGAACGCCTGTTGGGGCAGGTGGCCTCGCTGAAGAACCTGCCGCAGCCCGGGCTTGCCCCTAGGATCATTGCCGTCGGTGGCTGCATTGGCCAGCGCGACGGTGCCCGGCTGATCGAGCAGCTTCCTCACATCGACATCGTCTTCGGCACACATAACCTCGCCGCGCTGCCCGACCTAGTTCAAGCCGTATTGGCAGGCGAGGGGCATCAGGTGGAGTTGTTGGCTTGCGAGTGCCAGCCGGCCACCAGTTTGCCGTCGCGGCGCTCGCAAGCTTGGCATGCTTGGCTGCCGATCATGACCGGCTGCAACAATTTTTGCTCCTATTGCATTGTTCCTTATGTGCGTGGTCGGGAGAAAAGCCGTCCTTTCCCAGACATTATGGCGGAGCTGGAGCGGCTGTTGGCCGAAGGTGTGGTCGAGGTCACTTTGCTTGGGCAAAACGTCAATTCCTATGGCCGCGACTTGTACGGCCAGCCGCGCTTTGCCGATTTGCTGGTGGCGGTGGGGCAAAGCGGCCTGGCGCGCCTGCGCTTCACCACCAGCCACCCCAAAGACTTGAGTCCGCAAAGTATTGAGGCTTTTGCCCACACCGCCGCCGTTATGCCGCATCTGCACCTGCCCGTCCAGAGTGGATCGAACCGGGTGTTGGCCGCCATGAACCGCCATTATTCAGTGGAGCACTACTTGGGGTTGGTGCATGAGCTGCGGGCGGCTTGCGCCATGTCCGGCAAAGGCGCCAACACGCCGGCCCTCTCCACAGACATCATCGTTGGCTTTCCGGGTGAGACCGAGGCCGACTTCGAGGCCACCTGCCAACTGGTACAGGAAGTCGGCTATTCTCAGGCCTTCACCTTCATCTACTCCAAGCGTCAGGGCACCCCGGCGGCCAAGGTCGTTGATGCCACCCCGGCAGTGGTCATTCAGGATCGTTTTGAGCGGCTGGTGACACTGGTGCAGCAGAGCGCTTGGCAAGCCAACCAAGGTGAGCTGGGGCAGACGGTCGAAGTGTTGGTGGAGGGGACCAGCAAGCGTGACGCGAACATGCTGACTGGCCGCAGCCCCAAAAACCAAACAGTGCATGCGCCGGCCCCAGCGGGTGTTGACAGCGAACGGCTTTGCGGTCGCATCCTGAAGGTGCAGGTGACTGAGGCACGCACTTGGTATTTGCGTGGAGAGCTGGTGTGAGCCACCCGTGAGCCGGCCTTTGTTCGCGGTGGTTGGCCCGACTGCTACCGGTAAGTCCCTAGTGGCCGACGCGCTGGCCTACCGCCTTGGCGGCGAAGTTGTCAGCGCCGATTCCATGCAGGTCTACCGGGGCATGGATATTGGCACTGCCAAAACCCCGATTGCTGAGCGCAGTGTTGCCTATCACGGCATCGATTTGGTGGACCCAGCGGATGGCTTCACCGCTGCCCTCTACCAGCGCTATGCCCGTCAGGTGATCGCCGATATCCAAAGCCGGGATAAGCCCGTTGTGTTTTGTGGCGGCACTGGTCTTTACATCCGGGCTGCCTTGGACGATTTCCAGTTGGATGAGGGCAGGGAGGCAGAGGGCAGTGGCAGTGGCGGCAGGTCGCGGGCGCAGCTGCAGCAACAGGCCGCCGAACTGGGGGCGGAAGGCTTTCATGCGCTGTTGGCCGAGCGTGACCCGGCCAGCGCGGCTTTGATCCACCCAAACAACGTGCGGCGGGTGCTGCGGGCTTTGGAGCTTTGCCAGCAGGGCACCAGCTATGTTCAGGCCAGCGCCGGCTTTAGTCGTTTCCAAGCTGTTTTGCCAACTCGCTTCATCGGTTTGACGGTGCAGCGCGATTTGCTTTACGAACTGATCAACGCCCGAGTGGATGCCATGTTGGCGGCTGGCCTGCTACAAGAGGTTGAGGCGCTGCTCGCCCGGGGCTTGCCAGATGACACCCCGGCGATGCAGGCCATCGGCTACAAAGAGCTGGTAGGGGTGCTCCGAGGCTCAGTTTCGCTGGCAGAGGCAACAGAGGACATCAAGCGCTCCACCCGCCGCTTGGCCAAGCGCCAAGAAACATGGTTCAAACGTGACCCGCGCATTGAGTGGCACGACCTGACGGAGCTTTGCCGTGGGCGCTGCACAGGCAGCCTCACGGCGGCGGAGTTTGCCGAGGCCGTTATAATAGATATCCAACAAACGGACAGTTGGGGAAGCGCGAAAACGCAGCCAAGAGCGCGGCCATTACCGGTTTGACCAGCAATCTCTGACACCGCTGGTTAGGGAGAAAAAATTGCGACTCGGAGGCCGTGAGGGACGGAATTGGGCATTGAATGGCGCTTCTCTAGGACGAATGGGGTGACCCGGATGCGTTTTACCAAGATGCATGGAACAGGCAATGACTTCATAGTCATCGATGGCCTTGCGAGCCAAGCCGAACTGGATGCCGGGCAGGTGCAGTGGCTTTGTGATCGCCGCTTGGGCATCGGTGCCGACGGTTTGATTGTCGTGCGCCCCTCGACTGACAGCGAATGCTTGGCCTTTATGGACTACCGCAATGCCGATGGATCGATAGCCGAGATGTGCGGCAATGGCGTACGCTGCTTTGCCAAGTTCTTGGTGGACTGTGGCTATTTGCCGGACGGGCAGCGCTCCTTGATTGCCGGCACTAGGGCAGGGAACAAGGCGATCAGATTCGAGGTGGACGAACAAGGCCAGATGACTCAGGCCAGTGTGGACATGGGTGAGCCGTGCTTCGCTCCCGCGCTGGTACCTACGACGTTGGCGGCGGCGCAGACGAGTGGTATCTGTGGCCGTTGGGGCCAGATCGTCACGGAAGCGGTGCTAGGCAGCCTAGCAGATGTCAGGTCACAGTCGGGCATCGAATACGGCACCCTCCGTTTCACCTGTGTGAATATGGGCAACCCGCATGCAGTTTGTTTTCTGGAAGAGCCAACGGCTGGCATCCTGGGGCTTTCGGACTCCGAGTTTGCCATCTTCGCCCGCCCTTTGGCCGAGGCCAGTGAGTTTCCCGAGCAGTGCAACATCGAATTCGTTCGGGTTCTCGCTAGTAATCAGAATGTGGAACAGGGCACAAAACGCGCTCTCTTTGGCGGCACCGTTTTGTCGATGCGGGTCTATGAGCGTGGTGTTGGCGAAACCATGGCCTGTGGCACAGGCGCCTCGGCAGTGGCGGTGGCCGCCGCCTTGACCGGGCGTGCCCCGCGCCGCTCGCAGGTGCAGCTACGCGGCGGGGTCTTGGATATCGACTGGCGATCCGACAACCATGTGCTGATGACCGGGCCTGCAAAAACCGTCTATCAAGGCGAGATAGCGCTTTAACCGGCGAAGTGCCCCCGTCTTTCGCCCAGAGCGACTAAAGACTCACCGTCAGTCGGAGAACCTCTCCTTCAAGTAGGTGAGTGTGGTGGCGGGCACTATCTCGGCTATGGCCGCGAAGTCCCTAGTCGCCAACAGTCTGCGCACCCTTGACGCACTAATCGGGGCACCGCCATGCTCGATGCGTGCTATCACCTCGACATCCACACCGAGGTCTGGTAACAGCCGCTGCATCGTCTGGTTGTACTGTAGGGTTACCTTGTCCAAGGGCTCCTCGCCCACGAAGCGAATGCTGATACCCAGAGCCGGCGCGATGTGCCTGCCAAAGAGGTCGACATCGTTGGACGGGTCAATGGCAACTTCCTGAAGATCGCCCTTCTGGAAGTACTCTGGGAAGGTCAAGGTGGAGATGATGAAATTGCCGCTAGGCAGTACTTCGACATTGCTTAGGTGTGCCACTCCCGCCCTGATCAGCTCGATGCGGTCGTTGAAGGGAAATTCGCTCCTATCCTCCTCGACGGCGAAGATGTAGAGTTTATCGACTTTGGCTACACAGGTTTCGATCAGGAACTGGTGCCCCTTGGTGAAGGGGTTGCAGTTCATGACAATTGCACCGACCCGTCCATCGGTTGGAGTGCGCATTGCCTCCAGCTCCTTCAAATAGGCTCTGAACTTCGCGCTTTGGCTGATGGTATCAATGGCGCGCTCGTCTAGGGCTGGGATGGGCTGGCTGAGCTGATTGTAGGAATAAAGCAAGGTGTCTGGATGGAATGTCTCTGTGACTGCTGTTCTCTGTGGAGCCGGAGCTGCTGACACGGCATCCGGGCCGAAGGCCAGTCTGAAGATGATGCTGGCCAGCTTCTGGGTGCCCCGGAAGTTGGGGTGCTTTTGGTTCAGGAATACTTCACCGTCGTCATGGGGGCGCTCGAACTCTGGCTGGGTGTCATAGAAGAATATGCCGTTGGCGGTCATCAGCTTGCCGAACAAGCTGTTCAAGGCACCGTTTCTGCGGATGACCACGACCATGTCGGTATCGCCGACGGCAGTATCGTTAATCTTATTGGCCAGCATGCGGGTGCTGGCTGCAGTCAGGCTGTGGTTGATGACCCGCAATCCCTCGGTTGCCGCAGCGCCGCCCGCCGCATTGTTTTGGTTGATCAGCCGTTGCAGACAGCTGGCTACTGTGAAGCGATCTTCCATGCCGTAGTTCAGAGCCGTTGAGTCACCGAAGACATGAAGTGTCCGGTTGTAGCTCTCTGGAAGGTCTGTTGTCAGACGCTCGCCGCCGACGATATTCACCTTGTCGCTGTGTACGTCGGTGTGTCGCCAGTAGTCCTTGTAGGGGACTGCCGGGAGCTCGATGCGCAAGAGGTCTTGGTACTCCTGCAAGCTGTACAGCTCGTCAGTGTGCGAGCGCTTGAAGTACTCCTGGATGTTCGGACCGGAACCGCCCCGCTTGATCTTCTTCTCCAGCAGGTATCTCTCGAATGCCGAGGGGTGCTCAATGGCTGGGCTGTTGGGGGTGGCGATCACCTGCACCGCGACCCCACGGTTCCTCAAAGCCACCAAGGAGCGGGCTAAAGCCGCATCATCAGTGAAAGTGGAGTGGATTTGGCTGATTATCTGTGACAAATGCAATATGGGGATGTTGCTGCCCAGCGCCTCGCATGCTTGCTGGCTCAATTGGGGCAGGGGGATGATTACGGCATCAACGGGCATCCGCAAGGGCAGTTCAGCAAGCTTGATGCTGGGCAAATCACCAATCGTGGTCCGGTTATCGCTTATAAGGCAAGTGACTTCGATATTCGGGTCGGCGCTGAGTTCCCGAACCAGCAGGGTGTCGATGATATCACGCTTCGACGAGATGCGCTGCTTGGGAGGCAAAGCGGAAAACACCGCCACTTTGTGATACCCGAGCAAACAAAGGTATGAGCCAATGAGGAACTGGCCTTGCTGGTTCAGCTCCAGCCACTGGGCAAGCATCTGACGGGCTTGGCCGTCGGCTTTCAGGACGCGCTTGCTAGCCTTCAGCTCTTTTTCGGCCCTCTTCAGTTTGTTGAGCGTTTCTTGATCAGAGGCTCTCACCTCGGATATGCCCCGCACGGTTCTTTTGAGAAAGGAGCCAACTTTTGCTGTGAAATGACCCATCCTTGCTCCTTTCGGCTTTGGCAAGCGGGGCGCAACTCTGACCATTGAAAACTCTGATCGCCATCTGGCAGCCAATCCATCTGGCAGCCAATACACGTATCCACTATAACAAACAGAAATTAAAAAGGGAATAAAGATGAGCTCTGGCGTACCAAAGAAGTTTTGGGGCGCGCATTCGCGGTCTGGAGGCGTACCGGCAGATCACGGTAACCTTCACTTCATCGGTCTAGTACAATGGAGGTTCAGTAAAGGAGGCCGAATACCATGAAACCTGCACGCAACCTTGACCATATCTCCCCGTACCTGTTTGTGCAAATCGATGCGAAGCGCGATGCGATGCGGGCTGCCGGCATCGATGTCATTTCCTTGGCCATTGGCGACCCGGACATGCCGACACCCGCGCATATCGTGGATGCCATGGCTGAGGCCATCCGCCGCCCTGCCAACCATCGTTATCCGGACTATGCCGGCAGCGCCGCCTTCCGTCAGGCTGCCGCTGCTTGGGTGCAACGCCGCTTTGGCGTACCTATCGATCCGAGCAGCGAGACCTTGGCCTTGATCGGCAGCAAGGAGGGCATCGGGCATCTGCATACGGCCTTCGTCAACCCCGGCGACTATGTGCTGGCACCTGCCGTTGGCTATCCGGTCTATTCCGGTGGCGCGACGCTGATGCATGCTCAGACATACTACATGCCAATGCGGGCAGAAACCGGCTGGTTGGCGGAGTTCGATGCCGTGCCTGCTGACATTGCCGAACAGGCGCGCATCCTGTTCATCGGCTACCCCAACAACCCAACTGGGGCGATTGCGCCGCCGGAGTACTTCGATGCTGCAATTGCTTATGCCAAGGCGCACGACCTGTTGTTGGTCCACGACAACGCCTACTGTGAGATCGGCTTTGACGGCTACCGGCCACCGGCGCTGCTAGAGCGTCCCGGTGCCAAGGAGGTAGCGGTCGAGATATTCTCCTTATCCAAGAGCTACAACATGACCGGCTGGCGTATCGGCTTTGCGGTGGGCAATGCCATGGCTATCAAGGCCTTGGGAACCGTCAAGAACAACTTGGATTCCGGTCAGTTCACAGCCATCCAAGAGGCGGCGATAGTTGCGCTCAGTGGCGACCAGAGCTGCATTGCAGAGGTCTGCGCCCTTTACCAGAGGCGCCGTGATCTAGTGGTCGGGGCGCTGCGGGCGATCGGTTTGGAATGTGCCACTCCCAAGGCTTCGATTTACATTTGGGCACGGGTGCCTCAAGGCCTAAGCTCTGCTGAGTTTGCAGAACAGGTGTTGACCCAAGCGCATGTTATCGTCACACCTGGCAGCGGCTACGGGCCGGGCGGCGAGGGCTATGTGCGCATTTCCCTGACCACCCCGGACGACCGGCTGTTAGAGGCCGTCCGGCGTATTGAAGATAGCATGGTCTGAGCCAAATGGCATGCATCTCACCCTCAGTACCGTAGCCGCTCAGATGACGCGCACCGAGGTGGAGAAGAAACGAAAGGGGGGCAATGGAACATCGAATGCAAAGGACAGGCAGCTCTTGAATACTGACCGGCATCTCCCCAAGGGGATCAGGCACAAAAACGAATACCCGGATGCGTTTGACGGTAACATTGTTGAGGACATCGAAGAGAGTGACGACGACCCTATCTGTGACCAGCAGGGTAGGCGACGTAATCGTTTTCGTGCTTTTATGCCTTTTTTCCATAATTCCAAAAAGCGCCAAACTCTTGGTTTGACCTGTTTGTTTATCACCAAAACCAGTTATCCTGTGGCTTTAGAAGACATGCGTATCGTGATTAACGACCAATATTTCATGCCTGAGATCCTGATTGGCTCGAAGAAGGGCAGATACCGCCATTTCTGTCTGCTGCGTTTGAAGTTGAAGATGAAGGACCTTCAGCACATGAAGATCCACAACGCCATGCGTGCCTATATCCAAGTAGACGAGGATACCCGAATCTACCGGCCGATCACCTATAATGTGGTTCTGCGGCGCTACGTTGCCGCCCATGGGCATTTCCTCTATGACGAAAAACAGGATACCACGGCCTTTTTCCGGCAGTCAGTGGGCAGAGGGATGTTGCTCACTGTTCGGCACCGCAACCAAACAGACCTGTTGCATAGGCGCCTAAAACTTTACCTGGCTTGGCTGCTCTCAGTGCTCATGCCCTTCAACCGGCCGATCCTGCTGTTCGAGAAGAATGCCTCGAAGTACGAGGAGAGCGCCAAGGTGGTTTTTGAGCGGATGGTCGACATGGGGCAGCCGCGGATCCATTATGTGATCTCCAAACAGATGGCCGAACGGCTCGATGTGGCCGACAGCTATCGTCGGCACTTTATTTACCAACACAGCTTTCGGCATTACCTGGCCTTTTTTCGTTGCCGGATGTTTATCGGCACCGAATCGATCGCCCATTGCCTGGAGCTGCGGGTTCAGAACCCTTTCGCGCAGCACAAGATCTCCCGTGGCAAAAAGGGCTATGTGTTCTTGCAGCATGGAGTGATGATGATGATCTCCTTGGACTCGCCGCAACGAACGTCTTTTCGCCGTGACCATATGCGCGGCAAGGTACGGGTAGTGGTGTCCTCGCCCCGCGAAGCGCAACACTTTATCGACTTAGCCGGCTTTGCGCCGGATGAGCTGGTGGTCAGTGGTCTGCCGAAGTTCGATTTCAGCTACCAATACCCGGATGCCGATAAGATATTGGTCATGCCAACTTGGCGCTTCTGGGAGTTCAACGCCATCAAATACGACACCGCCAACGCTGGCTATGTACGGATGATCAAGCGGATTCTAGAGGAGGTGCCCGAGCACCTGAAGGACAAAGTGGTGGTGGCACCGCATCCGTTGTTCGGCAAAGAGGTTTTTCAGCATGCCACTGGCGAGGCCAATGGATCTTATGACGAGCTGCTGCGCAAAACCAGACTGTTGATCACCGACTACTCCAGTATCTCTTTTGATGCCTTCTATCGGGGGGCAAACGTGCTTTTCTATTGGCGGGAGCTCGAAGAATGCATGTCTCATTACGGTGAGCCGACACATCTGATGCTCGATGAGCATAGCGTTTTCGGCGATGTTTGCCTTGACGACGCTGAACTGGGAGATGCGATCGAGAGGAATTACAGTCAGGCACAGGCTGAGCAGTATATCGAGCGCTATCGACAACTGGTGGTACACCATGACGGTTGCAATACAGAGCGTTTGGTCAATCGAGTGCAAGAAGACTTTGCAAAATTCCTCTGACATACCTCGCCTACGGCCTTTGGTCAGCGTAATCGTTCCGATATACAACGCCGCGCGCTACTTGCCGGATGCCGTGCAGAGCGTACTTGGTCAAGAGGGCATATGTTTTGAGGCCGATATCCAGCTGATTTTGGTCAATGATGGCTCTGCGGACGAAAGCGGCAGACTCTGTGAGGCATATGCGCAGCAGTATCCGAACAACACGGTATACATCCAGCAGGGCAATTGCGGGGTCAGCGCTGCCCGCAACCGCGGCATTGAACATGCCAGTGGCGACTACTGCTATTTCTTGGATGCTGACGATTGCCTTTCTGAGCGCTCCTTAGCCGACATGCTGGAGCTCTTTGCTACGTTGGAAGACGATGGCTGTCAGATGCTGCCTTTTGTCGCTCAGCGCGTGATCTTCTTCGAAGGCCGACAAGGCGAACATCGGCTAAATTCAAAATTTGATCAAGGTGATCGCCTGATCGAACTGGATGCTGAGCCGGCTAGCTTTGTGATGCATGTCAACTCCTGCCTGTTCAGACGGCAGGCTCTGGCTGCCAGCCGCTTTGACGAGGGCTTGGAACTCTCCGAAGATGCCTGCTTTATCCTCGATGTGCTGTTGGCTAATGGTATGTGCTACGGTGTCGTGTCCACATCCCATATCAACTACCGACGGCGTGGCGATGGCAGTAACAGCATTGCTGGCAAGCATCTCCGGAAAGACTGGTACGTGGATACGGTGGAACGTTTCTATCAACGGGCGTTTAAAGAGGCGCGATCGCCTGATGGCAGTGTGCTCAAATTCGTGCAGTACATGGTGATGTATGATCTGCAGTGGCGGTTTTTGCAGCGCGGGTTGGCAGAAATTGATGTGTTGACTCCGGATGAGCTGAACGCTTACCGTCAGTCGTTATTTGACCTAGTTGATGAGATAGATGACGATGTGATCTTTGCCCAGCGCAAACTGGGTCGGGCACACAAAGTGGCCTTGTTGAATCTCAAATACGGACACAAATGGCACCGCCATTTGCGCATCACCCGTTCCTGCTCGCTTTTTTTTGGCGATCTCAAGCTCTTCAACATTAAGTCCAGCAGTACGGTGGACAACATCTCGGCCTATCTTGATCCAAGCCGCAAAGAATTAATCTTTGAGGGCTTTATACGCCAAAATTACGGGCTGCCGACCCTCGGATACCATTTTCTTTGGGAAGCCAACGGCATTGTCAGGGAGCTTGTCGTGGAGCAGATCAGGATTTCTGAGCGCGATGTTTTCTTGGCCGATCAGTTGGTTGAAATAGGACGGGGATTTCGATTGCACCTTGATCCGCAGTTGCCCGTCCAGAAGCTGCGTTGCGAATGCCGTTTTTTCGGTGACGATCACGGTGAAGCGGGGCCAATTAACTCGGTTCCGCTCCATTTCCGCTATCGCCAGAGTGATGGCAGCTATTCAAGTGACAGTTTCCAAGATCAGCAGTTGCTGGGGCGCTATTGGCTGGAGCGCAGTGAGGCTGGTGTGCTGATAAAGAAGTTCAGGATGCGGTGGCTTCTAAGGGCAGAGTTGCGGCGTTATCGATTCGAAGTCCAGCAGGGGGCAAGGCGCATTCCAGCAGCTGCAGCCGGGCTGGCGCAGATAGTTACATCTCTGGTTCGAGTGGTGTTTTGTTCTGTTCGCTCTCTGGATCGTCAGGGATAGGCGATGGCGTTCCGAGATCTTTGAAATAATCCAAAGCCCCACTCATCACGCCGTCGTAGATCAACCGTCCCTGTTTGAGTATCAGTGCCCGGTCAAATCCCGGTATCTTGGTCATCGGACTGCGTGAGCTATAGATTACCGTGGTCTTCTTGCTTGCCACCAGTTCCTGGATGCGCATCTGGCACTTTTGGCTGAACTCTCTGTCGATGCCCTTGATCCAACTATCAACTAGCAAAATATCATAATCACAAGAAAGTAAAAAAGCTGGAACAATGCGGTTAGACAAGCTTTTTGTTAGACGTTTCATCGGTTTGTCAATGTCGGCACCGAGACCGGAGAATTCAACGGCCTTGGGAATTGTCACTGCCAACTCGGTTTTGGTCAGTCCCATCATCTGCCCTTTGAGCAGCATGTTGCGGCGACCGGAGATACTTGTGTCTAGGCCGGTGATCGCAGTGTTGAAGTTGCTCACCCGGCCATTGATCACAATGCGGCCTTTGCCTGGCAGTTTGATTCCAGCAATCAGGTTGATCAACGTGGTTTTGCCGGAGGCAGCTTCGCCGATTAAGTTTACCGACTGGCCGCGTTGGATAACACAGCTAATATCTCGGATGGCTGTTTGCAGCTTCAGGCGACGGCGGTATTTTTTGGAGAAGAGTGAAAAGAAGTGCTGTTTTTGGTCCTCATAGATACGGAAGCGTTTGTCTACTGCTTCGATACGGATGACATCGGTAGCGTTGCTTTGCAGGTTGCGAATCACTTCGAAACGCTTTGCGGCAGAAGTGATTTTGATACGGTCAGATCGCATCCAGAACCTCGGATTTCAAGGCATGATAGTTGCGCCAAGCCATCAGAGTGGTGATCAAGACAACAAGCAAGAAGGGCAGCAGACGCCCCAAGTCGACGAATGTCCATCTGCCGAAATAGACGGCATCGCGGAAAGCGGTGACTAAAAAGGTGACAGGATTGATGATCAAAAAAACCTTGACAGCGACATTGGAGATATGTGACGTGTCGAAAAGGATGCCAGAGAGCCAAAACATCGGCGTACTGAGAACTTTAACCAGATTGGCGAAATCATGGCTTAAGGCAGAGAAGCAAGATACCATCAAAGAGAAGCAATAGTAAAACAACAGCATCAAGGCGATGATTAATGGGACTTGGAGCCAATAGATACTGGGATAAGCCCCAAATGGCACAGCTACCAGCATCATTGCCGCAAAGGTGACCAAAAAGACGATCAAGTTGGACATCAGGTTGACACTGGGAATCGAAGCCAATGGAAAGCAGTTCAGCTTGATCAGCTTGGATTGGGCTTTGAAGGCGTTGGCGCTGCGACCGAAGATATCACCGATGAAAAACCAAGGGTAGATGCCGCTGGCTAGCCAGAGCAGATAAGGCTTTGTAGAGTTTAGGCTGTCGGAATGCCTAAAGCCAATCTCTAAAGCCATGCCAAAGGCCAGAATGTAAATCAATGGACGAGCAAATATCCAGAACCACCCAAGAACGGTATCTCGGTTCCGTTTGCCTAGATCATGCAGACCATAGCTCCAAAACGAAGGCAAACGGGTGAAGTTTGCCAAGATGATTTCCTTTAGAGTTGAGAACATTGCAAATTTCGGGCTCCTATGCCGGGTCCCCCCGGTTTTCTCCAGACAGCTTTGCGGATCACTCCCTTGATCAAACAACGGCATGAAAACAGCGCCAACACCAACAGATCATAGTGTTCGATACAAGAGTTTTAGTCTAAAATATTAGCATTTAGAAACATAGTTTCTGTGACGCAACGGCCAAAGATCATGCATTTGTTGTTTGTCCGTGTAGTTTAGACGATCCGAGGGACATGGTTGCCACGATTAATTGACACGCTCAACGCCAAAGGAATGAGTGCGCTCTTCTGCCTGTTGAGACTGTTATTCAGTCGACGGCGGCGGGAACGGAAGAGCATCGCCTTCCTTTCGCGCCAATGTGATGAGCCGTCCTTGGACTATCGGCTACTAAGCTGGGAGTTGGCTAGGCGGTTGCCGAGCTGGGATATCGAACATGTCTGCTACTTGGATAGTGATCACAAGCGAGGCTCCACAGGCAGAAGGATTTGCGGTACCATGCGGCAGATGTATGCTGTTGCTAGGGCTAACCTCTGCATAGCGGATGGCTATTGCCCAGCAGTTTCGATACCACGCTTGCCGTCCAGTACAGTTGTTGTCCAGCTTTGGCATGCCCTAGGAGCTTTCAAGCGGTTTTCCTGGCAGTCGGTGGATACGCCTATGGGAAGAAGGGCAAGCGCAGCTGAGGAGCTGAAGATGCACGGTAATTACGACATGGTAGTGGCCGGCGGTTCAGGGGCAATCCATGCCTTTGCTGAGGCATTTAACGTACCCAGCGAACGGATTGCACCTTTGGGACTGCCACGGGTTGACTACCTGTTAGCCAGTCGGGGTATGCTTGGGCAGCCGGTGGCAGGGCCGAAGGCAGTTGAGCGGGAAGCTGCCGGCTGGGAGTCAGCAGAAGGTGAAGGGATTTGCTCGAATGTTGTTGATGGAGAATGTTTTTCCGACCTTGACCAGCTAATAGCTGCTGAATGCGCCGTTGATCGGAAAGAATTGCTGTCCTGTTACCCGCAGCTTCAGAATGGCCGATTGAACGTGCTCTACGCGCCGACCTTCCGCCAACATGACGAGGCGGGATTGTTTACCAAAGGGGTCATGCATCTGGCTGAGCAGCTCTCTGGCAAATGCAACTTCTTTGTCAGCCCTCATGTCTTGAGTCAGTTAGAAGCAGCGATAGGTGTGCAATATGCCTCTAGGGATGCTGACGATGGTCACTTTTCTGAGAGATGCTATGGAGCAGGCATCAGCTTAGTCGATGGCGGCAGCTTGGCTCTGATGCCATTGGTCGATGTGGTGGTTAGTGACTATTCGGCAGTGGCTTTCGAGGCATTCTTGGCCGGTGCTCGGGTTTTCTTCTATCTGCCGGAC
The DNA here is from genome assembly GCA_009787085.1 of Actinomycetes bacterium. Taxonomy (GTDB): domain Bacteria; phylum Actinomycetota; class Coriobacteriia; order Coriobacteriales; family UBA8131; genus WRGR01. The sequence continues at coordinate 36,059 of WRGR01000045.1, read as the reverse complement.
ATCGATACCTATCGGGGATCTCCCGGCCTGAACATTGACCCAGAGCATCAGTTCTGTGACCAGAGCTTTCGGGATGCTGAGTTATTGACTAGGGCGGTATTGGCTTTTGGTGAAAGTCCGACCGATGCCCCTGCCGATGCCTTCGCGGAGTTTGCCCGTCATTATTTGGCCACTCCCTCTGATGGGGCAACAAAATCTATCGCATCGGCGATAATGGCGTTGCTTGAGGAAAATCGCTGAAGGATGCTTAGATTGTTGCTTGCGGGCACTTTCCTGGTATATGTCGGGAGTCTTGCCTTTAGAGCCGGAATATGTCACGATTGATTGTCCGTTTCCCGCAATTGGTAGCTTTGATAGCAGCTTAAGGACGAATGAGTGCAGATGAGTACGAGCAGTTTTGGTGACAAGGAAAGAGTGTGGCCTGAGATCGGGTCATCTGCCGCCGATGTCCAGCAGGGGCTCGGGTTTCGCCGTGTGTTGACTTATGGAACTTATGATCTCTTGCACTATGGGCACATCCGGCTTTTACGGCGGGCGGCGGCACTCGGAGACTATTTGATAGTTGCACTTTCAACTGACAAGTTTAATGCCTTGAAGGGGAAAGAGGCGTTTTATCCCTATGCTCTGCGTTGCGAGATGCTCAAGGCCATTCGTTATGTGGATCTCGTGATCCCCGAGGATACCTGGGGGCAGAAACGCGATGATGTCTTGCGCTATCATGTCGATACCGTGGTGATGGGCGCGGATTGGAAAGACGACAATCGTTTTATGATGTTGTCAGATATTTGCGAGTTGGTTTTTCTTGATCGCACTGACGGTATTTCGACCACTGGTATTAAAGAGCGCTTGGACGAGGGGTTATCATTCTAAACCGACTGTCTATACTGCGGGGAAAAAAATGGGTACATCACCGCTAGTATCAGTGATTATTCCGGTGTATAACGCTGAGAAGTACTTGGAGGACTGCCTGAACAGCGTATTGCGTCAGCCTGTTGCAGACATCGAGGTGATTTGTGTTGATGACGGCTCGACCGATACCAGCTTGGCTATCCTACGCGCTTTTGAGCAACAGGACACGCGGCTGCGTGTCCTGACCCAGAAAAACCAGTATGCTGGCGTAGCCCGTAACGTCGGCTTGGATATCGCCCAAGGCGAATATGTCCACTTCTTGGATGCCGACGACTGGGTTGATCAAGGTATCTATGATCGTACTATTCCTCTGATGGCCGAACATGGCTTGGACTTCTTAGTCTTTGCCTACAGGCGGGTGGATATGATGACCGGTCGGATGATCGCCAAAGGCACTGCCTATCGGTCGCTGCCCGAGTATCACGGCTTACATGTCGGCGCGCTGCTTGATGAGCCGGAGTTTTGGGTTTGGAGCAATGTCACCCCTTGGTCGAAGGTCTATCGACGGCAATTCTTAATTCAAAATCAGCTGCGTTTCCCGTCTTATATCGTCATCAATGACCGATCATTTTATTTTGCATCCCTTTTCTGCTCGAACCGTGTTGGGGCGTTGTCTGAGCCTTTGATCTACTACCGCTGCAACATGGATGGCTCGTTAGTCTCTAGGCGTTTCGCCAATTTTGAGGTTCACTACGATTCGATACGTTCGGTGTTGCGGCTGTCGCAGGCCTTTGATGAGCGTATTCGATCGCTGGTGATGGAGATCGAGCTGTCTGACTGTCTATCTTGGTTTCATAAGGCCAAAGGTGCTGAGCGTCGCCGGATAGTCGGTGGCCTGTTCTCCTTCTTGGCCTCTATGGATCTTTCGATCCTTGGTGATTTGCGCCAATACAGATGGTTTAATCTATATCGGGAGGTGATCGAGCACTGTATTGACATTTCCCATCCGGCTGTTCCGGTAGGCGACTCTGGTCAGGGTGAGGTCGATCAGAGGCTCGGCACACCATTGCTGGATGCTGCTAGTGCCGTAGAGCCACTAGCTTCTGAGGTGATAGAGTGCGCCACACCACTGGTATCTGTGGCTATGGCCATGGCTGGTGGAGCTACTGGTGCTGCCACTCGAATCATCGATGTCTTAGGGCAGAGCTTGCAGGAGATCGAGGTGATCTGTATCGACTGTGGTCAGCCCGAGGCTGATCGGTCAGCAGTTGAGCAGCTTGCTGGTCGGGACGGGCGTCTGACGTTGCTGCAAATGCCGGGAGCCAGTGTGGCTGCTGCTTACAACCAGGCGATAGCCCAGTCTCGGGGCGAGTACCTTTACTTTCTGGATGATAGCTATTCGTTGCACCATGATGCCTTGCGCAAACTATATGAGTTGGCTGACAAGCATGCGGTTGACACCGTCTTCTTTGCGGCTGCTGAAGACTTTGGCTCAGTTGAGCAGCAACGTCTTCTGTGTTATCTAAAAGATCATAATGCTGTTGTCCATGACTATCCGCTGAAACCATGGTCGGGTGACGAGCTGTTTGCGCTCAGCGTTCGTAGGGGGGACTTTTTTGGCCGAACATCCCAACAGATCTCTAGGCGCCAGCATCTGTTGAATGCTAGGTTGCGCTTCTCTGAGGCCGTGATTGATTCTGGCCCACTGTTCTGCTTCGAAAGCATGCTTTCCAGTCAGGCTAGCTTGCTGTTTGCCAATGCCTTGGTCAGACGTCAGCCAAAACAACGCGACTTGGTGTTTAGCCCCGGATGTGCCCAAGAGACTGCCTTCAGCTTGATAACCTCGGCAAATGCGTTGTTGGAGAGGGTTGTCAAACACTATGATCCATCAATTTCAACGCTCGGTGCCTGTGCGCGTCTCACTAATCAGTGGTTCCGGGTTGCCGACCAGGCGTTGAGGGTGCATTCTTATTATCAGCAGCCCGACGAGGCGGGCTGCGAGTGGCTTTTTGTTCCTTATCCGGTGTTATTCAGGCCGACCCGGTTGTATGGCAAGCTGGTTTCGGAGGTCTATGCACAGATCAAGCAGCAGACGGGCTTGCGCAAGGAGCTGTCCAAAGTTGAGGCCAAGAATGCCAGTCTGACCAAGCAGTTGTTGGCAAAAGAGCAGGAGATCGAATGCTTGCGCAAATCAATCTCCTTTAAACTGGGTCGAGCCATTACTTTCCTGCCCCGTCGGGCAAAGAAGATACTGAAGTGTAGGTGACCCAGTATGTCCCCTGAGGCTAGGGATGCGCCCAGCATTAGCTGTATAACGGTGATCGACGATGATGGTTCAGCGAGAGGTTTCTCGGTTGCCTTCGAAGAATGCCTGGCCAGCCTTTTTGGCCAGGATATTGGATTTAACGAGCGGGTTCAGCTGATATTGATAAGTGTTGCTAGCACCGCAAAAACCATTAGTTTGGCTGAAGAATGGGCGAGCCACTATCCGTCTAATATCGAGCTGCTCAAAGCACCGGGGGTTAGCGTTGCCGCTGCCCGAAACATCGGCTTAGGTGTTGCCAAGGGGGACTGTATCGCTTTTGTGGGCGCTAGGGATGTGGTTGCTGCCAGTATGTTTCGCACTGGCTTGGAGCTTTTCGAGAAGTATCCGGAGCTGGGGTCGGTGGCCTTTCATGTTCGTTTCCGAGGTGGTACGCAAAAATTTCACTCATCCCGTGATGCCTTCAAAGCCAATCGTCTGACCGACTTAGATAGATGCTTCAAGTGTCCGCAAATCGATGTCAGCTCTCTGATGTTCGCCCGCAAGGCAATTGAGGGGCTGGTTTTCAAGGAAGACCCTTATCCTTATCCTTACTCTGATATTGATTTTATTGTCCGCAGCCTCTTGCATAGCAATATGCAACTTTATTATACTCATGCGGCTTTGTATCGGCGTTGGACTGATGGGAACCGGCGTTTTGTCGAAAAGCTCAAGCTGTTGAGCGTCGAGCAGTTGGAGCACGGCTTGACCGATATCTGGCAAGACTTGTGGGATCAGAGCAAGCTTGAGCGAGGGGGAATTTCGAGGTATTTGCAATACCTGTTTTTGCATATCAATAGCAGCTATATTTTTAATCGAGCGATGTTTGCTTCGGTTCCTGAGAGTGTTTGCCAGAGGATCAGAGCGCAGTTCAGGTTGTTTTTGGCTGATATCGAAGATATTGTGATCACTGGGATCAAGGGGTTCAGTCTTTCTGAGAAGCTGTCTCTGATCGACGTCAAGGAAGGCGGTCAGTGGCGTGGCCAAGTGGAGCTTAGCAGTGATGGAGCGGTGTTTCACCATGGCTTGGAGCTGTTCAACGTGGCAAAGCAAGAAGTTACGGTAATGACGGTCAACGGCTGTGATGGTGGTTCTCTGGAAGTCGAGTTGATGTTGCCGCCCATTGATTTGCCCTCCTTCGGTTTTCGAACAGATGTTGTTTGTGAACGGGATGGCTGTTGCCAGCAGGTGGCTTGCCAAGAGCTGGAACATTTTCGCTATCCCCATGCTGCGAAGTACTTTTTTGGAGGCGAAGTATTGCAAGCTGAAGGGCGGCGCTTTAGTTTGCCTTCAGACTTCGTGGGTTCTGTCCGAGTGCAATATCAATGGGGTGAGGGGCATGGCGTGAAAGGCAGTTTGGGTTACAGTTTGATTAGTCGATTGAGGCTAGGAGAGCTTTTCCGAAGTATGACGCAGAGGCGGAGTCGCCTTGCTAGGGCTTTCGCCCACATCGCTCAGAACGGCACCTATCGCATTCAAGGAAAGCATATTTTGACAAGGACTAGCGATGGGCTGCGAGTTGCCCGTTTCTCGCGGTCAAATGCCCTAGGCCGTGAAGTATTGTTTTTGACTGCTAACTTGCTGTCTGTTTGGTACCGCCGAAAAAACGCAGCTAAGGTGATAACTGCCGTTCAGGCATGGCGGGCTTTTCGCCAGCGGTCAGCACATGTTCTGACATATGGAGTGAAGCGCAGTGTGTGTCTCATCGTCTCAGATGCCATGTCCGGTGCCAATAACAACGGCGAGGCATTGTATCGGAAGCTTAAGGAACATGTCGGTGTCAGCGGGCGGCATCACCGCATCTATTTCCGGCTCTCTGATTCTTGCCCGGATTATCAGAGGCTTAAGCGAGAAGGCTTTTTGATGCTGCCCCTGGGATCAAAGCTGGAACAAAGAATTTTCTTGAAGGCCAAGACACTGATTTCGAGTTATAACGGTTTCAATTATCTTGCCCCTCTGAACCTCTCCGAACTTTACTGGAATCTACAGCAGTTTGACTATGTGTATCTGAACCATGGCATGTTGCCTTTTGATTACTCGCACAATCTGCGCAAGGATTTAAAGAATATACATCTATACGTTTCAGGAAACCTACCCGAGTATCACGACCTGATCAGTGACAAATACGGCTATCGGCAAAATGAGGTCAAACTGTTGGGATTCCCCCGCTTTGATCTTTTGGACAACAGCATGCAGGAGAACGTCTTGTTGGTCGCTCCGACTTGGCGGCGTTACCTGACTGGCTTGGAGACGGGGAAGCGATCGTACAACCCGTTGTTTAGGGATTCTGAGTTCTTTCGTTTCTATGACCGACTGCTGAACGACCCGGAGCTTATCAACAAGTTGCATCAGACTGGCTTCAAACTGGTGTTTGCCCTCCACCCCTTGATGAAGCCGAACCAACGCGACTTCAACCTCACCGACGAAGCAGTTCTTTTCTCCGATGCCAGCTACAACAACCACGAGTGGGTGTCGAAGGCCAGAATCGCTGTGACCGATTACTCGTCGATACTCTTCGACTTCGCCTATCTGAATAAGGCCTGTTTTTATATCCAGTTTGATGAAGAGGACTTTTACACCATGCATGCGCCGGCCGGCTATTTCGATTTCGACCGGGACGGCTTTGGTCAGGTTGCCCGGGACTACCAGGCAACTATCAGTGGTCTGATCAGGCTGTTGGACAACCCGCAGATGGGCGAGGAGTTCCGAGCCAGGACAAAGCGCTTTTTCCCCTACCAAGACCGCAACAACTGTCAACGGATAGTGGATGAGCTTATCCGCCGTTACCCGGAACTTGGGCAAGGCCGATAGACGAAACTGGCATCCATCAACAAGTGCGGCAAGATGGTGGCGAGCAAGAGAGCCAAGGCGGATTTTCAAAATTAGGCGATAAACGCTATAAACTCATAGCTTGTCCATCAGTTCATCAGTGTAATAGCCGCTGTTTAGGGCGTCATAGGCCTTGTTCCAACGGTTGAAGGATTTTGTATAGAGCGCATGCCGTTCGGGGTCAGGCGAATAGGACTCGACCACATCGACGCAGTGTGCCACTGCGTCGGCTAAGTTGTCAAAGACTCCTGATCCTACCCCAGCGTACATAGCGGCACCAAGGCTGCCCATTTCCTGGGCCTTCATCAGTTCGACGGGTATAGGTTGGCACAGCCTTCATCGATGTAATAACCGTCAGCACCGAGCTTGCGGAGCAGAAAGTCTTGGTGAGGATAGCGTCAATCTGGGGGTTGTCTTCTTCTCATCAATCCTCCATTGGGGCTTGCGTCACAATTGAAAAGATTTTGGTTTTGCCGAATACCCGCTAACATGGACGTGGGTTGACAATCCTGCGGCAGTTTGACGCAAAAAGCGGTGGTTATGACTCACAACTCAGATCAGATCGCCCATCCCGAACGCACGAATAGGAACTGGCCGACGGATTCGCCAGCCAGTTCCTATCCAATGAATGTGGGGCAGGTGGAGGGTGCCGCTCACTATCGGTGCCAAGGATGTCAGTCGTCGATGTCGCGATCCAGCAGCCGGGCAGTCTTGGCATCGATGGTCAGATCATAGTTGTGGTAGTTGTGCCTCACCGTGATCTCGTATTCCCAGCGGCCATCGTCTCGGTCAAGTACGGTTTTGGTAACGCTGCCACCGCCGACAGCGCTCAGAGCCGCTTTCTTGGCGGTGTTGGGGCTGACCAAGCCATTGGCCTTGCTGGCTCCGGCCGGAGCCTTGAAGCCGTCGATGCCGCCGCCATCGGCCTGAACGTACATCAGGTAAGTCTTGCCGTTGTAGCTAACGTAGGTCTTCCAAGACACGTCACCATAAGCGAAGGTCGGGGTGTACTTGGTCACCTTGCCGCCGCCGAGTTTGGCCACGGCCGCCCTTTTCACGGCAGTCCTATAGATCAAGCGATCGACATCGTAGTCTATCAGGCGACCACTGTAGGCATCGAACTCCATCTCGTACTTCTTGTATCCGCGCGCTACGACCACGTCGTACTCCAAGCGTCCATCGTCGTAAGCCCGCTTGATGCTGTAGACCTTGCCGCCGCCGACCTTCTTGACGGCGATCTTCTTCATAGCTGTTGTCGAGATCACTTTGGTGCTGCTGGGTGCCGCGATGGCCGGGGTGGCCGGCACCACTAAGGCGGCGGTCAGAGCCAGAGCCAGTGCGCACGTTCCGATCATCCTCTTCTTCGTCATCTGCTTCATCTCAAACTCCTCTCATCGTTTTAGTAACCTGTCACCATTCAACAGTCCATCGCTTTTTGCGACTTGTACCTCTGTGCATACAACTCTAGAAGCTGGAGGTTAAAGCAAAATGAGGGTTTGAAAATATTTTTTAAATTCCCCCTTGCACTGTGTTGGTCGAGTGATCGCAAAGCCATATCATCTGGCCTATAATCATGCTGGCATATCGTTCATCCGCTAGAAAGGCCGGATGGGCAACGGTGTTCTAGTGGATGTGGTAGTCTTGGCGCCGTCGTCCTTCCGAGCGGCAAAGGAACGAGAACATCAACGCTATGGCGACCAAGGTTATCTGTAAAACTAGTGCCGGCAATACATACAGCTCCTATTTTGGCCTCAGACTTAGGGGCAGAAACGAACAGTGGGTCTGGCTTTTAGGGGCAGAAACCAAATCAGGTGAACGGCATCTTGAAGCAAGGAACGGTGACGGCAACTTTCGGGAGTGGCTCCTCTGTCACGCAGTGGTATGTGGCACCAACTGCGGTGAGATGATTCTTCCATGGGCGCACGGGGCAGCATCTCTTGATGATGAACAAGCAAGCCTGTGTATCTGATTCTTGTATGCCTACGTTGCCTCTAGCCTTTCCCCATCTGCCTCAATGCTGCTCGGAGGTCGAGGTATTGGCGGCCACGGTGCAGAAAGCCGGCTAGGTCGCGCCCTGTGAAGCGATGGCGGAGAGCCATTGGCAGCTCCAGTACCCGCATTCCGGCCTGCAGCGCTCGGATGGTCATTACAACCTCAACGCCGTAGCCGTCTGCTAGGGGCATCAGCTGCCTCATGGTGTCAAGCGTCAACGCCCGCTGGCCGCTGAGCGGTGCTCGGGACTCAAAGCCGCCACCAAGATTTCGGATGGCGCGCTTGCCGAGGCTCTTCACCAAGCCGAAGCCACCGGTGTCCGGTGGGCTGGGCAGTACAGCGATAGCCAGGTCGGCTTGTCCTTGGGCTATTGCTTCAATCAACGGGCCGACCTTGGCGGCGCTTGCCCCTAGGTCGGCATCGATCAACAGCACGATATCGCTGGCGCTGGCAACCCTGCTGCTGGCACTGCTTCTGCCGCCATTGACACTGGGGTTGGAGCCGCCGGCCTCGCCGCCGTCGGCTATCGCTGCCGTCAGCCGCTCTATGCCCAAGGTCAAGGCGGCACCCTTGCCCAAACGACGTTGGCTGGAGCAAACATTCGCCCCGGCCCGTTGCGCCAGCTCAGCCGTGGCATCTTTGCTGCCGTCGTCGATCACCCAAATGTCGGGTTGGCCAGCCAAGCTGCTCAAGGCCTCGACGGTTGTGGCGATGATCCGCTCCTCATTGTAGGCCGGTATTAGCACATGGCAGCGTTTGCCGGAGTTCGCGCTCAAACTCCGGTTCAAGCTTGGGTTTGTGTCTGCCGCATCATCTTTGTCGATCTCGCTCACGTTCATCTTCGCACTCATGCTCATGAGCCCCCTTCCTTGCCGGTTCCCCTGCTGATTTGCCGTTTTGCTTGCCGTTTGGATAGCCCTTTTGTTTGTCTCCTAAGCCATCATCCGAGCTGCCGTCCTGATCACCGCCAGGCTGCCTTGCCAGTTGCTTGAAACGCTTTGCCAGCTGGCCGACCAGTGCCACCTCCGGAACCCGCAGCAGTCGGCAGCAAAGGAAATAGGCCAGCATAATAAAAGTACCCCAGAGACAGGCCTTGGCCAGCGAAACCAGTATGTTCGGGTCAGGCCCGCCCAGTGCGGTTAGGAAGAAGGGCAGCGCTGCGGCCGCCAGAGCCGCTAGGGTGACCTTCAGGCCGTCCAAGAATATCTTAGTTAAACCGTAGTGGCCGACCTTCCGATACAGCAATACCAGCATCGCTGCACAAAGCAAGACGTAGCTGATGGCATCGGCCAGTGGCAGGCCAACTAGGCCAAGCCCCGGCCAAAGGCCGAAGCCAGTGGTCAAAAAGCCATAGAGGAAAACCTGCACCAGCCGCCCGATGGCATCGATGGCGATAAAGGCTTTCAGGTCGCGCAGTGAGCTGAAGACGCGGTAGATGAAACGGTAGGCGGCAAAGAAGGGCAGCGCCAAGCACCAATAGCGGAGCACCTGGGCAACCACCAGTACGTCATCGTGGGTGAACTTGCCGAAGTTGTACAGGCCGACCAACTGATTGGCCAACACCAGCACCATCAAGGCCAGCGGGATGATGGCGAACAGGGTAGTGCGCAGCCCCATGCGAATATTGGCACGCAACTGTGTCCAGTTCTCAGCGGCGCTGGCCTCGCTCATCTCGGTGAACAGGGCTGTGGAGAGGGCTACGGCGATCACCCCATAGGGCAGCTGGTACCAGAGCCAGGCATAGGCGATGGCCGACGGCCCCTCTGGCGAGGTGTGCAGGGCAACTGCGTTCAGCACGCTGGCCACTATGACATTGATGACCACGAAGACCGTCACCGGCACCGCCAGCACAAGGCTTTCACGTAAGGCCGGGTCGCGGAGGTTGATACGAAAGCGCAAGGGGATCTTCAGGCGGATCAGCGCCGGCAGCTGGATGGCAAACATCGCCACCACACCCAATGATGTGCCGACAGCCAGCCAGGTCATTGCTAGCTGCGGGTTGGTGGCGGCCAAGAAGGGGTAGCTGAACATCACCGCGACCACCACGATATTGTTGAAGACCGGCCCGATCGACGACCAGAGGAACTCCCGATGGGCATTGAGCAGGCTGTTCAAAAGCCCGCCGATGCCGTAGAAGAATATCTGGATGGCGAAGAAGCGGAAGAAGAAGCAGGCCAGCTGGACTGCCTCTTGGTTGGAGTTCTGGTTTAGGAAGGTTTGGGTGAACACCACCTGAGGAGCGAAGACGGTGGCTAGGATGGAGATGGCACCGAGTACCACCAAGCCCAAAGAGAAGAGGTTGGAGGCATAGTCGCTGGCGGCCTGCTTGCCGCGTTTCTCCCTTTGTGCCAAGTAGATGGGCAAGAACACCGAGGAGAGAATACCCCCGGCGACCAGCTCGAAAATCTGGTTAGGCAGGCCGTTGGCGATGTTGTAGGCCGAGGTGAGCAAGGTGTTGCCAAGGGCGAAAGCCATCGCCCAAGTGCGGGCAAAGCCGGTGACTCGGGAGACGAGCGTGATCATAGACATCAAGGCGGTAGAGCGCCTGACTGAGGGCTGCTGGTCTGCCGATGCTGCCGCACTTGGCAGCAAGTCGTCCGGATTTGCGATCAAGGCAGACTTTTCGTCCCCGGTCGTCTCGGCGTCCTTGCTCGCAGCTTCGCTTTCGGTAGGCTCTTTGCTTCCGGCCGACTTCAATATTTCGTCAACAATCGTCGATATCTCATGACCGCTGTTTTGGCCACCTGCTGTTTTGGCCTCGCCGCCATCAGCTACAGTGATCGCTGCTTGGACGGTGGCCTCGGCCGGCCTGCCCGCCGTTGCCTTAAGCCTTGTGTCCAACTCGGTTGCAGCTCGAATGGCTGCCGATAGTTCGGCCTTTGCCCGTAACTCGAACTCTGCTTGGCGCTTGCCGCCCGTTGTCGCCGCCGACCCGGCCGCCGGGTCGGCGGTTGCGGTAGCCGAGCTGCCGAGGATAACCTGCAAAGACTGGTCGATCATGCTGGCTGTTGTTTCGGAGCGCTGTTCCTCTTGGGCAAGCACTGCTGCCGTTGGCTGTGGCGGGCGGTTCAGCGCAGCAGCATGGGTTGATGTCTCCTTGGCGATAGCCTCTTGCTGCATTTGGCGAATGCTCGGCTCCTCGTCACCGGCTGCCAAGGTACGTAAATGCCAGCGGTGCAAATCTGCGATCAGCCATATCAAACAGGAGACGGGGTAGATCAAAAGTACCGCTGGGGTGAAGACCCCGGAATCCTCCAAGCAAAAAGCGATCAATGAGATGAACAAACAAACCCCGTAGGCGCTGCGAAAAGCCGGGTTGCGCTGCCAGAACTCCCGATAAGTCCCCGGTTTGCGTATCAGCAGCACTATCAAAAAGATTACTATGGCTGCGGCAAACACCAATGCGACAGCCGGAACATGGGCGGTCATGGTGTTCAAAGACACTTTCCAGACCTCGTGCAGCAAAGCTATGGCCAAGTTTGGAAAGCCCTGCTCCATAGCCGGGATGACCCAAGACATATGGGATAGCGGGTTCAGCATTACGTCCAAATACAGTACCCCTACGGCTACCGTGAAAGAGGCTACCACTGAGATGGCGATAAACAAAGGATTAATACGGCGGTTGTTGAACAGCCACCAAGCAACAAAGCAACCAGTGGTCCCCCAGATCAACTGGCCGAAGCTGGCACCCAGCCAAGGGCTGCTGGACATGATCAAGAGAGCGGCCGAGCCCAGCGGGAAGCCCCATAGCTTGAGGGCCCTGACACCGCGCAGGTCACCGAAGCGGTTGATCAAAAGCCCGGTGAGGGTGATCCATGACCCGAAGAGCATCGCGCCTTGCTCGTTGCCCATGCCATAGTAGCGAGAACCCTCTAAGATGTCATAGGTCATGTATCCGGGCATTGCCAGCGGCCCGCCGCAGAGTTGGCCGACCACAATCACTAAGATGGACAAGATGAAAAGGGCGATGATCGAATACACCCATTTGCGGATCTTGCCCAAAATCAAGGCTCCGACAGTGATCACAAACATCCAAATGCCACAGAGGCCGAGCATTGTTTGGCTAGACGGCATGGGCGGCACGAACAAGAACATCAGGAAGCTGGCTGCCGGAAAGCTCAAGACGACGATCCAGATAACTCGGACTAGGGGAATCAGCACCCGGCGGAAGGCGATGCGGCCGCGGTAATTGAGGTAGATCAGAATGCAGGAGATGCCTAAGGCGACGAAAAAGAGGCTCATGAAACCAAGGCCGCCGATGGTCTTGGAGTCATAGGTCGATTGGATAACTTGCCGCTCTTGGGCTAGGTTGCCCAGTCGTGTCGCTGTGTTATCCAAGGTCTCCAAGCCCTCGATGCTGGCATCTGAGTAATTGGGGTCGTCTGGCTCGAAATTCAAGTGCCGTGCGAGCAAGTCTAGGTCGTTGGCGCAAATCAGGCCTTGGCGATGGCTGCTTTCAGAGGTCAGGTAGCCCTTGAGGTCGTTGCCATGGATGACAACTGATGTTAGCGCACGGCTGGGCGGCGCAGTGGACTTGGCCTTAAGGTAAGGGTCGCTGACCAAAACGACCAGCCAGCGTTCGTCGAAGGTGCTCATAGCCTCCGGCAAGGAGGCATCGACGGCGGCTAGGCTTAAGTTGTCTGGCAGCGAGTACCAAGCGATATGTGGGTTGCTGAGCAGCTGCTCACGGCCTCCCGGTAGCGGTGCGCTGAGGTTGGCAACTGCTGAGTCACTGATCAGCTGGTAGATATGGGGTGCATTCTGGATGTTGATACTGTTGAAGTCCAAACCAGGGAGGTAGATGATCGCCAAGGGGTGTGTGCTTTCCGCAGCCGCCTTCCGGTCAACCGTCAGGGTGGCCGCCGCCGGGCTGGCGGCCGCTGGCGCACTGGCCGGTGGGATAACCGCTAGGCTGGGCGCTGCTGTACCGATATTCATGAAGCTGAGGGCATCGGCGGCCCTTGAGAGCTGCGGTGCCCCGGCAGCTGTCCCGGTTGGTGTTTGGGCCTGCGCCCCGGCGGCCGTCCCGGGCACAGGCTTAGCCGTGGGCCAAAGCGATGCCCTGTTTGCCGTCTGCCCCGTCACCGCCGCATTCGGGCTGGCATTTAAGGCAAATATGGACGCAGTGACGATCCCATGGGTCAGAACCATGGCAATCAGGACGACCAGTGTTTTGTAGAGCCGAGTTGAATACATCTGCTTATGATACCATTGAAGCGATATTCTCCAGCTTCCCAAAGCATTCTTTATGGAAGGAATCCGATCCACTATGAGCGAGTGTCCGTGAGCGGTTCCCTATGAACGAGCTTCTACTTAGTTTGGTGTTCGGCGTGGCCGTTCCCGTTTTGGCGATGGCGATGCTGGTGCCGTCGCTTTTAGACAAGGCCCCCAAAGAGCCGAACTTCCATGGCCGACTCGTCTTCAACGGCCTCGGCATTGTTTGGTTGATCTGGATAGTGTCGATATTTGCGGCATCTCAGCTCGCCTGTTTGCTGGCCTCGCCCATTTTGCTTGGCCAGGACTCGGTTTGGGGGGATTCGCAGTGGCTGAGCCTGTTGTTGCCGGCAATACCGTTGCTCGGGGGTACTGTTGCTTTCGGACTCTATGACGACTGGGCTGGTGACTCCAGCACCCGGGGTTTCAGAGGGCACCTCTCAGCGCTTGCCCGTAGGCGGCTGACGACTGGCGGCCTGAAGATGGTGGGTATCGGCCTGCTTTCCTTGGCTACTGGCTTTGTGGTTTTTTTCAATGGCACTTGGCAAAGTGCTGGCAAGGCGGTGGCCGCTGGGGCGGTGCTGGCTCTTTCGGCCAACCTGATGAACCTCTTCGATCTAAGGCCGGGACGTGCTTCTAAAGCCTATTTGCTGGGCTTGGTCTTGGTAATGGCGGTCTGGGCCGTATCTATTGCGGTAGGTTATTTCCGGCTGTCGGCCTTTGGTGCGGTTGCCGTTGCTTTGGCCTGTATCGGGCCTTTGCTTGCTACCTTGCGTTTTGACCTGCGGGAGATCGGCATGCTTGGCGATGCCGGTGCCAACTCGATGGGTGCTGTGCTTGGCTATTTGTCTGTCATAGCCCTTCCCGGCTGGACCTTGGCGGTTCTGGCTTTGGTGCTCTTGGCTTTTAACCTGTTCGCAGAGCGCATATCGTTCAGCAAGGTCATCGATGACACCCCTTGGCTAAGAAAACTCGATGACCTAGGAAGGAAGAGTAAGGATGGCTAAACATATCTTTGTCACTGGTGGTGTAGTTTCATCTTTGGGGAAAGGCATCACCGCCGCCTCTCTTGGCCGCCTGTTGAAGTCTCGGGGCTACAAGGTGACGCTGCAGAAGGCCGACCCCTACTTGAATGTCGACCCCGGCACTATGAGCCCCTTTCAGCACGGCGAGGTGTTTGTGACCGACGACGGCCATGAGGGCGACCTCGACCTCGGCCATTACGAGCGTTTTATCGACGAGAACCTAACCCGGGAGAGCAACTTCACTGCTGGCTCCATCTACCAAAGCCTGATCGCCCGGGAGCGGCGCGGTGACTTCTTGGGCGGCACAGTCCAGGTTATCCCGCATATGACCAACGCCATCTGTGACCGCTTGACCCGCATTGCCGGCCAGAGCGCTGCCGATATCGTCATTACCGAGATCGGCGGCACCATCGGCGACATTGAGTCGTTGCCCTTCATCGAGGCGGCGCGGCAGTTCAAGATGAGCAAGCCTTTGGGTGACGTGATCTTCATCCATGTCACCTTGGTGCCCTACATTGCTGCTGCCCACGAGGTGAAGACCAAGCCTACCCAGCACTCCGTGAAAGAGCTGCGTTCCATTGGCGTTCAGCCGGATTTCATCGTCTGCCGCTCTGACCACGAGGTGACCGACAAAGTGCGGGAGAAAATCGCCCTGTTCTGTGATGTCAAGGCCGACCATGTGATCAACTGCCAAGACGCGGAGAGCATCTACCAGGTGCCCATAGACCTCTATCGCCAAAGTTTCGACCTGAAGGTCTTGAGCACCTTGAACCTTGAGCCGCAGGAGATCGACCTCACTGCTTGGCAGGGCTATTTGACGGCACGGCAGTCTTTGACAAAGTCAGTGGATATCGCTGTAGTTGGCAAGTATGTCTCCTTGCCTGATGCCTATCTCTCGATAGTCGAGGCTTTGGAGCATGCTGGGGTCGCCCATTCTTGTCGAGTGAACGTCCGCCTGATCGACGGGGAGACTTTGAAGAGCGCGGGTGTGGAGCAGACCTTGGCCGGAATGCAGGGCATTTTGGTACCCGGCGGCTTTGGTTCGCGGGCATTCGAGGGCAAGGTTGCGGCGGTTGGCTATGCGCGTCAGCAAAAAGTTCCCTACCTTGGCATCTGCCTTGGTCTTCATGCCGCAGTGGTGGAGTTTGCCCGCAACGTGGCCGGCTTGGAGGGTGCCAACTCTGCCGAGTTCGCCAACGATCTGGGCGGCAGCCTGGCCTACCCGGTGATCGATCTAATGCCCGATCAAGAAGACATCGACGACAAGGGTGGTACCATGCGCCTCGGTGCCTATCCTTGCTGCCTGACTCCGGATACCAATTCTTATGCGGTGTATGGCGAGCCGGTCGTCTACGAGCGGCACCGGCATCGCTATGAGGTGAACAATGCTTTTCGTGACCGTTTGGCGGCGGCTGGCCTTTGTATCAGCGGTCTGTCCCCCGATGCCCGGCTGGTGGAGATGATCGAGCTTGCTGAGCATCCTTGGTTTGTAGCCTGTCAGGGGCACCCAGAGTTCAAAAGCCGTCCAACCCGGCCACACCCCCTATTCGCTGCTTTTGTTGGAGCTGCTATTATGCAGTGATAGTCAATTGAGTGTAGAATGTATGCACTATAAGTTGAGATGAAAGGATCAGGCAGTGAACCCTGAGCGATTGTTGCAGTGCTTTCTCCAGTTAGTCCAGATTGACAGCCCCTCGTTTCATGAGGCCAAAGTTGCCGCTTGGTGCCAAAAAGAACTCGAAGCCTGTGGCTGCCGGGTGCGAATCGATGACAGCTCCGCGCAGACCGGCTCAGACACCGGCAACCTGATCGCTTACATGCCTGCCCGTGGCCGTTCCGGGCGGCTTTATTTTTCAGCACATATGGATACAGTCAGCCCCGGCGAGGGCATTCGGCCACAAATTACAGATGGAGTTATCCGTTCTGCCGGCGACACCGTCTTGGGCGGTGACGACAAATCAGGTGTTGCCGCGATCATCGAGATGGTTAGGACTTTTGATCAGACCGACCTGCCCCATCCCGAGCTGGTCATTTTGCTTTCCGTGGCCGAGGAGTGTGGGCTACTAGGTGCAGCAGCCATCGATGGGTCAGACTTTGCGGGTGAACCCTGTCTGGTTTTGGATGCCGAGGGGCCACCAGGCGTGGTGATCATCGGTGCGCCCTACCACCATGAGTTCACCGCCCGCTTTATTGGCCGCGCCTCCCATGCTGGGGTCAAGCCGGAAGACGGGCTGTCGGCCATTGTTTTGGCTGCCCGGGCGATTTCTGGGATGCATCTGGGGCGGCTGGATGACATGACCACTGCCAATATCGGCACCATCCAAGGCGGTCGGGCAAACAACGTGGTTGCCGACACCTGCATTGTCACCGGTGAGTTCCGGTCGCTAAAGGCCAAGCGGCTGAACGAGGTGCAGGTACAGCTCGCAGCGGCGATACAGGACGCCGTGGCCACGGGCGGTGGTGATGTGGAGGTAGACTGGACCCAAGCTTACCCAGGCTTTAAGGTAGAGGCTTCCGACCCGCTGGTGCAGCTGGTGCTGAATGAGGCGCAAAAACTCGGGCTGAGGGCTGAGGCGCGTTGTACAGGTGGCGGTTCGGATGCCAATGTCTTGGCAGACAAAGGCCTCCGCCCGTTAGTCTTGGGTTGCGGCATGACCGCTGTACACAGCCTGAAGGAAAGTTTGGTAGTCGAAGACTTGGAGAACACTGCCCGCTTGGCCATTGCCTGTGCAGTTGCCTATGGAGATGATATCTGAAATGGGGGAGGTAGTGGACACAGTGGCTTGCCCGAACGCCACTGGGGCGGCTCGGGTCGCGATTCGGCACAACGGTACTAATCGGCACTTTCCGAAAACCGAATGTGTGTTATCATTTTAGTAACGTATTTGCACATGGAATCATAGAGATTGCTCAAAGGGGGGAATCTTTATGTCAGATGCTACTGTTGATCGTTCGGTTTTGCGTATTGCGATAGCCGAGGACACGCAGTCTGACGCTGATACCTTGAAGGCCATGTTAGGTGGGAATGACAGTATCCTTTCTGTGGATCACTTCAAGTCTGGTGAGGCTCTTTTGTCATCTTTTGACAAGGGTCTTTACGATTTGGTATTTATGGATGTCTTTATGGGGGATCTGAATGGCATTGAGACAACCGAACGCATCCGGGCGATAGACAGTCAGGTGGTTGTGGTCTTCACCACCACCAGTGAGGATTTCACTCGCGAGGGTTACCGTTTGAATGCCTATAAATACCTCTTAAAACCCTTGGTTGCAACCGATGTCAGCGAGGCTTTGGATTTGGCGGCGATGAAGCGTGACAAGCGGCAAGGTGCTACCTTGGCCATCGCCTCTGAGAACGTTCCGATTATCATCCCCTTGGCCGACATCATCTACATCGAGTCCCGTAACCGTCGATCCTTGATCAACACCGTGGATGCCTGCCATTCCACGACCATGACTATAGACTCCCTAGAACAGCTGCTCCCGGCGCCTCGTTTTCTGCGCTCCCATCGCTCATATGTCGTGAACTTGGATCATGTGGACGAGCTGGGGGACGATTTTGTGATGGACAACGGTGCTATTGCCTACATTACAGTGAAGAACCATCGCAAAATTAAGCATGCCTACGAGGACTACTTGTTTAACAGTGTGAGAAGTGACAGTGATTGATTTGATGGGGGAATGAACAACGGCAGGGAATGATCCGATAAAAAGGGTACGGAACAGAGGTGGCAGACGGGGTTTTATCAGCATGGTAACCATGCTTGCCTATGTGGTGTTGATGCTGGTGCTGTTGAGCCTGATTGTGGGCTTTGCGCTTTCAAGCCGGAGCAATGTTCTGTACAGCTCCGGCGAACTGCGCTCTATTCGCAGCGGTGTTTTGATGTTGCCGAACGGCAGCACCCAAGAGGCTCGTCTGCCAACTGTGGTGGAGGGACTGCGGCCGGGGGACAAGCTGGTATTGATCAGCAACATTAGCAGCTATAAGCATGACAGCTTGCTTTACAAAGTGCAGGACGCTTCCCTGAAAATATATGTCGATGATAATGTAGTGGCTCAACCCGGTCAGAAGGGGACTTATCCGGACTTCCAAGGAACGCCACCGCCGTATGTCGGCACAGTGGCTTTGCCTAACAATAACGCTGAGCGCACACTGCGTTTTGAGTTTACCTTGTCCGAATCGGCACACTCTTTGGAGCTGCCGGTATTTTATGTTGGTGATCCGACCATGCTTTCCTTTCAGCTGTTCACCGCCAACGGCTTGCCGCTGGCACTGGCCTTGATTTTGCTGTTCGGTGGGGCCTCGCTGGTCGGCATCTCCTTGTTGATCACTAGGAGCATGCCGCCGGCTATGGCTTTTGGTTTTCTGGGAGCGTTTTGTCTGGCTGCCGGCATCTGGAGTTTTTGCATCAATGATCTGGTGATTTATCTCATACCGTTCGCATCGGTGCTTTACTCATTAGGTTTTATCGGCCTATTGTCTATTGTGGCACCGATGATCTCTTTTGGGGAGATCATCATGCGTTCGGAAGGCTTTCCCTTACTGCGTATCCTTTCCGCTACAGCCTGTGTTTTAGCCATCCTGCTGATCGTCTTGCACCTTACTGGGGTGTTGCCTTTTTCCGTTAGCCGGGTGGCAGTGCGCATATATATACCGTTCTATTTAGTAATTTTTATGGCAGATGTGATTTACGAATACTATGTGCTTCATAATCCGATCGCCAAGCGCTTGGTCTTCCCCTGTGTGCTGCTAGTGCTGTTTGTCATCGCCGACTTGGTGAATACGATGTATGTTAAGGCACCTTTGGGTATCAATATTTTACAGGTCGGCCTGTTCGTTTTCATCTTCTGGCTGGCAATTTTAGGCTGGCGTACTGTTCGGCAGACCTTCGAAGACGCCCAGCGCTCCAAAGAGCTGGCTATGGAGGTCGAGGTGATCAGCCAGAATTTGGACAGACAGCGCACCTTATATCACAACCTGACGGAGTCGACGGAGAAAGTGCGGGCGATGCGCCACGATATGCGCCACCAGCTGTTTGTTCTACGCGACTATCTGAAAGACGGCGACACTGACGAGGCGCTTGAATATATCGACCAGATCGCTGGCGCGGCCCCGAACTTGAGCTTGATGTTGCTAACCGACAACTTTGTAGTCAACGCCGTGCTCTCACACTACATGGCTATGGCAGCGGAGTATAACATCCATACCGACCTGCAGTTGGTAGTTCCCGCTGAGCTGGGTGCAGTTTCGGAGAGCGATATCAGCATCATCTTCGGCAACCTCTTTGAGAATGCCATCGAGGCTACGGCGTTTTTGCCGGAGTCGAAACGCTTTGTGCGTATGCGTTGCCAAGCTCCTGCCCGTCGCCTGACTCTGACCGTTGACAACAGCTTCGATGGCTACTATCGGCGCCAAGACAACAGCTTCTACTCCCGTAAGCGTCCGGGGCGAGGCATTGGCCTGTCTTCGGTGCAGACGATTGTCGAGCGCTATGACGGTTCGATGAAGATCGAGGCCGCCAACGGTGTCTTCATGGTTTCGCTTTATGTGATGATGTAGGGGGGCGCCCAGTGGCTTGACCGCCGCCGTGACGTAGGGGGGCGCCCAGTGGCTTGACCGCCGCCGCTCTGGGCGCGGCGCGATGTGGCGTGAGGCCGACCCCTCCGTGGCTCAGTGGCCGCCGCCAGCGCTCATCTGCACGGCATGTTCCAATTGGTCGGCAACTGCAGTGAAGCACTCTAGGGCGGCCTTCTCGCTGCCCGGCAAGTTGATGACCAAGACCCGGCCACGCTGCATGGCAACGGCGCGGGAGAGCATTGCCCGTCCGGTGATCTTCAGGCTTTCGGCGCGCATCGCCTCGGCAATGCCGCCAACATTGCGCTCGCAAACTGCGGCCGTGGCCTCTGGGGTGACATCCGACGGCGACAGGCCGGTGCCACCACAGGTCAGGATGATGTCTGTGCCCTGATCGGCAGCATCGACGATGGCCGTGGCAATGTCCTCAAGCCTATCGGCCACCACCACGTGTCGCAGCAGTTGCCAGCCGGCTGCGGCGATGCGTTCGGACAGGGCTGCTCCGGCTGTGTCCTCAGCCAAGCTGCGGCTGCTGGAGCAGGTGATGATGGCTAATTTGATGCTCATTGTTCAACCTTGCTTTCTGGGGTTTGGCCGGTCTCGGGGGCTTGAAGCGGCTCTCTTTCCCAGATGCCGCTGCTGCCACCGCTTTTGTGGAGCAGACGGATGTCGCTGATCTGCATGCCGCGATCGACCGCCTTGCACATGTCATAGACTGTCAGGCAGGCCACCGAGGCAGCGCATAGGGCCTCCATCTCGATGCCGGTTTTGGCAAAAACGCCGAGCGTTGCCGTGGCCCTGATACCCACCTGGCCGTCGTCGCGCTCGCCAGCTTGCACTGGCTCTAGCTCGACGCTGACCTTGGTGATGCTCAGGGGGTGGCAAAGCGGTATCAGCGCTGCTGTCTGCTTGGCGGCCATGATGCCAGCGATGCGGGCTACTGCCAGCACGTCGCCTTTCTCTGCTTGGTTTGCAACTATCATCGTCAAAGTTCCTGGTGCCATGGCAATAAAGCCTTCGGCCACTGCCAGCCGTTCGGTTTCGGCCTTCTGGCCGACATTCACCATGTGTGCCGCACCGTGGGCATCGATGTGACTAAGGCTGGGCTGTGTGCCAGCCGGGTCGAGCTGCAAGCCAGTCGGCTGTCCCTTGTGCGTCGGCTTGCAGCTCGGCGGCTGCCCTCCGGCTGCTGCGTGGCTGGTCATTGTGTCCTCTGGGTTGTGCTGGGATATCTGCGGCTGGTTTTTGGTCATTTGCGCTTAACCTCCGATCTGGCTCATGTTGCGCTCCGTGCCAATGCGGTTTCCGTGCTCCTTGGGCTTGACGCGCAAGGCCGTCTGGATAATTGCCTTTACCGCCGCCTTGTCGCCAGCCCGCAGGGCAGCACGAACATCCAGCTCCGTATCGCTGAACAAACAAGGGCGCAGCTTGCCGTCGGCGGTCAGGCGGAGGCGGTTGCACTCCGCGCAGAAGTGGCGGGAGAGCGCTGAAATGAAGCCTATTGTGCCGCTAGCTCCGGGTAACTGGTAGTAACGGGCGGGTCCCCAACCTTCGGGTTCGTGCTTGCTGTTCAGTGGAATCAAGTTGCCTAGTCCAAAACGTTGGCTGGCTCGGTCGAGCTGTTCGACCATCTCGTCATTGGGAATGGTGTCGCTGTTCGTCCAGCCGCAACTATTGGCACCCGAAGGGTTGCCGACCGGCATGTACTCGATAAACCGAACATGCAGAGGGCGGTCAAGTGAGAGCCGGGCGAAGGCCAGCAGGTCTTGGTGTAGGCTGCGTACCACCACCACGTTGACTTTCACGGGATTAAAGCCACAGGCCAGCGCAGCCTCTAGGCCGGCATACACGTCGTCGATGCGGCCACGTCTAGTGATGGCGGCGTACTGGCCGGGATCAAGGCTGTCCAGTGAGATGTTTACCCGTTTCAGGCCGGCGGCCTTCAGGCTCTCAGCCATTTGCGCAAGTAGGATGCCGTTGCTGGTCATAGCAACCCGCTCCAGGCCGGGCAGGGCGGTGATGTTGGCCACCAAGTCGAGAATGCCCTTGCGTACCAAAGGCTCACCACCAGTCAGGCGGATGCGGCTGATACCGCAGGTGGCGGCAACTTCGACGAAGGCCGTTATCTCCTCGATGCTCAAGATGTCAGAATGCGGCTTGAAGGCCACACCTTCATCCGGCATACAGTACAGGCAACGCAGGTTGCAGCGGTCGGTGACCGAGATGCGCAGGTAGTCTATCTTACGGCCATGGCTGTCGTGGGTCATCAGACGGTTCCGGCTTCCAGGTCGATGCGCACACAGTTCACCTCGCTGCCGACTGTGGCCGGCTGCAGCCCCTCAGGCACAATCAGTAGGCAGTTGGCGCGGTTCAGACCGCCTAGAAGCGCCGAGTTCTGTTGGCTGTCGGGAAGTACAAGATAGCCGCCGTTGGGGTCAGCCGAGAGGCGGGCACGTAGGTAGAGGCGGCGTTTCTCCGGCTTCTTATGCACTCCGTCGGCCAAACGGGCGCACACCACTGGCCGAAACAGTGCAGAATGCCCCTGCATCTTGCGTAGACAGGGTCGGACCAGCATTTCAAAGCCACAAGCGGCGGCAGAGGGATTGCCGGCCAAGCCGATTACCGGTGTTCCGTTGACCATGCCGAAGCTCTGGGACTTGCCTGGCTTCATGTTCACCTTGTTGAAATAGAGTTGGCCGATTTTGCGGATAGTGGCGGTGACGTAGTCGAAATCGCCCTCGGCCGCCCCGCCGCTGGTAACCACGAAGTCGTGGCTGGCTGCCGCCGCGCTGAGTGCTGTTGCGAACTTCTGCTCGTCGTCTTTTAGACGCGGGAGGATGTCGGCTATGCCGCCGGCCTCGATGACAGCGGCGGCCAAGGAGAAACTATTGGAGTCGCGGATGAACCCGGGGCGTGGCACCTCGGAGGCATCGACCAGCTCGTTGCCGGTGGCGATAACTGCTACCCGGGGGCGGCGGTAGACGCTTGTCCGGGTGTGCCCGGCAGCGGCCAAAAGCCCACAGGCAGCTGCGCTCAGCGTCTCGCCGATGTGCAACAAGACATCGCCGGCACGGGCTTCCTCGCCAGCAGCACGGATGTGGCTGCCGACAGCCGGCATGTTATGTAGCTCAAGCTCTAGGCCAGCTGGTGTCTCCGGACACTCTCCTAGGACTTCGGCCTCTTCAATGGGCACCACGGTATCGGCACCGGTGGGTATCGGTGCTCCGGTCATGATGCGCAAGGCCTGACCGGGCAAGAGTCTAGGCGTATAGGACTCGCCAGCACCGATAATGCCGATGATCGAGAAACGCAAGGGCTGGCCGCAATTTGCAGCCTTTGCCTGGCTGGCTGTGAGCTGGCTTAAGCATATAGCAAAACCGTCCATTGCCGAGCTGCTAAAGGGACTGATGTCGATGTCGCTTTCGATGTCTTCCGCCAACACCCGGCCAAAGCTCTCAGCAATGCCGATGCGCTCTGGTTCCAAAGCAGCCACATGCCCAAGCATGATCTCTTGAGCATCTTCCACACTGATCAAAATCCGGTCTTTGTAGCACCCGCTCATTAGGCTGCCTCGATTCCTGCTTGCAAGATATACTGACATCAGAATAATGCTAGAGTTACAATTATCCAGCATTTTTTGATGACTTGCAATAAGCGCGGGTAGTTTCAGCCTATCTTGACCACCTTGACCGGTGCTGCCCCCGCCGTCTGCCAGTTTGGTTGTCTTCTTTAGGCATTGCGTGTTATCGTAAACGTTTGAAAAATGCGCCGGGAACGAAAATTGGGAACGAAAATTGGTTAGGGAATTTTAAGTGAAGAACTGTGTAGTGTTTTATTTCAGTGCTACTGGCAACTCGCTGGCTGTGGCTTTGGAATTAGCGCAATGTTTGAATGCGGGTGAACCGATATCCATTCCGGGGTCGATGGTGCTAGATGATCCCTATCAGCCTCTGACGGGCGCTGATTGCGTCGGCATTGTTTTCCCCGTACACCGGGCGGCTTTACCAGAGATGGTGCGCGGGTTTATCGAGGCGATGCCGGTCAAGGAAAACTGCTATTATTTTGCCGTCTCCACCTACTCTTTGTTCGGCTGCAACGAGTTCTGGGATGCTGATGAAGTGCTGCGGCAAAAGGGAGCGCTGTTAAACTATGCGGCATCTGTGCACATGCCGGGCAGTATCGGTTTGCTGGCGGCGGACTCCTTGGTGACCGCCAAGCGTTTGCAGCATGTGCATTGGGAGGTTGCCGATATCGCCGAAGAGATTGCCTGTGGCCGCGAGAACACCTTTCCCCGTTCTTTTAAGGGCCTTGGTCGCTTGGTCAAGGCTTATACGGAGTACCGGCGGCGTACCATCAGTTTCAAAGTTGGCACGGCTTGTACCCGCTGTGGTGTCTGTGCTCAGGTTTGTCCGGCTCACAATATCAAGCTGGACAAGGACGGTGCCCCTGTTCCCTTTCGGAGCGATCACTGTGAGGCCTGCTTGGCCTGTGTGCATTGGTGCCCGTCGCGAGTGCTGACGGCATTCCATCCTGTACACAGCCGCTATCATCATCCGGCCATCAGCCCAGAGCAGCTGAACGGCCGATTTTGGGAGAGTGCCGACCAACCATGACAAGCCAGCCCTTGAGCGACCCGACAGCCGGGTTCCCTGAGCCTGCCGCCCAGCGCATCGAGCGCCTACGGGCGGAGATCGGGCGCGCCAACTACCTCTATTATGCCGAAGACGCCCCGGAAATTTCGGACGCTGCCTACGACTCGCTGTTGCGTGAGCTGTTGGAGTTGGAGGCTGCGCATCCGGAGCTGGTGGTCTTGGACTCGCCGACTCAAAGAGTCGGCTGGCTGTCGTTTTCGGCGGACACTGGGGGTGCCCAGGGCTTTGCCGCAGCTACCCATGCCAGCCGTATGTACTCGTTGGACAACGCCATGGACTTAGGCGAACTTGACGCCTGGCTAGAGCGCACCCTGGCTGCTGCGGCTGCTCTAGGAGAAGAGCGGCCGCTGTTTGTTTGTGAGCTGAAGATCGACGGCTCATCACTTGCTTTGACCTACAACCAAGGCAAGCTCCAGCGGGCTGCGACCCGTGGTGATGGCACTACTGGCGAGGATGTCACGGCCAATGTCCGCACACTGCGTGACGTGCCGTTGCGCCTGTTGACGGCGCTTGGCGGCAGCGTGGAGTTCCGGGGCGAGGTGTTTATGCCGAAACGGAGTTTTGCGGAGCTGAACCGCCAGATCGCTGCCGACAACCAGCAACGCCAGGCCGACTATGAGGCCTGCGGCAAGGCCGCACCCAAGCCGACGCCGCCTTTTGCTAACCCTCGCAATGCGGCGGCCGGGTCGCTGCGGCAAAAAGACCCTCGTGTCACTGCCCAGCGTGATTTAGCCACCTTCATCTATGCGGTCGCCGACGATGCCGATTTGCCGCAGGTCTGCCAGTGGGACTTCTTGCTTTGGCTGAAGCAGCTGGGATTTCATGTCAACCCGCATATCCGGCGCTGCTCAAGTTTGTCGGAGGTTCACGATTTCTGTGCCGCCGCCATCGATGCCCGCGATGAACTGCCTTATGAGATCGACGGAGTGGTGGTGAAGCTGGATGATTTTGGGCTGCAACGGGCTTTGGGCGCCACAGCCCGTGCCCCCCGTTGGGCGATTGCCTTCAAGTTCCCGCCAATGGAGCGCACCAGCCTGCTGCGAGACATTGTCGTCCAAGTCGGCAGGACAGGGGTGCTGACACCGGTGGCGGAGTTCGACCCCGTGCTGCTGGCCGGCTCCACTGTTTCCCGGGCGACCTTGCACAACTTAGACGAGGTACACCGCCGCGACGTACGCATCGGCGATACGATAGTGGTGCGCAAAGCTGGCGACGTGATTCCCGAGGTTCTGGGGCCGGTGCTGGCGCTGCGCCCAGAGGCCGCTGGGCCTTGGCAGATGCCAGAGCATTGCCCTTCCTGCGCATCGCCGGTTTTTCGCGACGAAGATGGTGTTGCCGTGCGCTGTGTTGCCGCCGATTGCCCGGCACAACTCTTGGAGCGGCTGTCCCACTGGGTGAGCCGCTCGGCGATGGACATCGACGGCCTCGGTCCGCGGTTGATCGAGAAGCTGGTGGACAGCGGCAAGGTGGCCGACGTGGCTGGCTTCTACCGCCTTTCTGTTGACGACCTGGAGCAGTTAGAGACCGGTGAGGAGAAGTTCGTCCGCCAACTCACCCCTGAGCTGCGATCCAAAACCGGGGACTACGAGAAACAAGCGGTGCTGTTGGGGCGGATAATGGCCGAGAAGATCCATGCCCAGATCGTGGCCAGCAAGCAACGGCCCCTGGCGCGGCTGCTGTTCGGGCTGGGTATCCGCAATGTTGGCAAGACGGTCGCCGACAGCCTCTCGGCGGCCTTCGGATCGCTAGATGCCTTAGCCGCCGCCGAGGCCGAGCAATTGTGCGAGGTAGAAGGCGTAGGCCCGGTGATCGCTGAGGCGGTGGCCCAGTTCTTCTCTGCCCCCGATAACCTTAAGTTGATCGAGGAATTACGGCAGGCTGGGCTTCAGCTTGCCCGACCTGGCTTTGAGGCTGATCGGGGTAAGCCGGGCGCAGCAGGCTCCGGCCTGTTTGGTGCTGTGCCTGATGGCCTTGCCGCTGCGAACGGCACCCCGGCCGCCGGGATGGCAGCCGCCCAGGCTGCGGCTGGGGCTGGGGCGGCCACGGTCGGGGTGGATGCTGCCACGGCCAAGGCCGCCGGGGCGGCGGCGGTCGGAACAACCGGGGCAGCAGCCTTGCCCTTGGCCGGCCTGAGCTTTGTGCTCACCGGCACCTTGGAGCGCTATCGGCGTGACGAGGCGGAGGAGATGCTCCGGGCACTGGGCGCCAAGGCATCTTCATCGGTATCGGCGAAGACCAGTTATCTGGTGGCCGGCCCCGGGGCCGGCAGCAAGCTTGCCCGGGCGGAGCAGCTGGGGGTGACGGTGCTGGACGAGGCGGCTCTGGAGCGCATTCTGCAGACCGGCAGCATCGAGTAGGCCAGAAGGTCTAATTCCTCAAGCGTGATCGTGCTTCAGACCAGCCGCCGCAACCTTTTAAGCAACCTGCCGGGGCGACAGCGTGTGCTGTTCGAGGCATTGGGCGCGCCCCTGATGATCGAGCCCTTTATGCCGCATACCTAACTTTCCGGGATTACGTGGTTAACATAGAGAAACATTTTGGCCAAGCTTTTGACGAGCATGGGCACAGGGCAGCACTTCTCTAAATGGCTGAAAAGCTGTAACGTTCCCGCATTACGCCAATGTATACGTTGTAGATGATCGCGCCTTTTCTGTTCTCTAAGTGCTCGATGGATGCTGGTTCCTTGCTGAACCTAGACGCCAGCCATTGGGCAATATCTTCAGTTTCAATTTCCAGCAGGTCGATCTTCCCTGGGGCCTCGCCACCGCAAGGGTTGAACATCTCCCGAATAACCTCGTACTTTTGCATTCTACCAGCTCCTTTAGCAACAGCCCCAGTCGGTCGAATCGTCGGACGGGGCAACACCTGCGCAAAGCCTTACTCCGTTTCGCAGCGGGATCTCGAAGTTTCGCTCGACAGCCATGCTGCTCTCCACTATTTTACCAGCAGACCAAGCTCACTCAGTGCACCCGTGAACATTACGCCCAGCAGAAAGTTTGCTGCCCCTGTCGGCCCTCCCGGCCAACGCCGATTTCGAAGTGGTATTTCACGATCCCAAGGTCTACGGCAGAGAAAGGCCCACCGAGGGACTCGGCCCTGACCAGATCGTCGTCGCCTCTATCGCCTAGCAGCGTGAAGAGGAATCTTTGTTGGTTGCCGTGTGCAGCCTCCTCGCAATCCAGCAGCAGTAGTATCTCATTTTTGATTGCTCCGATATCTGGCATTTCACTTCCCCAAGCTCGTGTGGTGCCATTATGGCTGTCTTCTATCATGCGGTAATCTGGGCGTATTTGTGGGTGGCTGTTGTTGATGGCTTAAGTCTAGTCAGGGCTGGAAAATGCTAAAATTGACGCTAAACATTGCACGGGGTGTGCAATGAAAACCGGGCGAAGGAGTAAAACATGATTGACCCTCAGCAGATACTCGTTGTCACCACTGAGAACGTTGCCGGCTACCGTACCGTGCGCACCCTCGGTGGGGTCTTTGGCTGCACAAGCCGTTCACGCAATATGTTCTCGACCATGGGAGCAGGTTTTAAGTCGATGGTCGGTGGCGAGCTGGTTGCGTTTACAAAGCTTATCGAAGAGACCCGCGCTGAGGCCATGATGCGGATGCGTACCAATGCGTCACAACTGGGTGCCAACGCAGTGGTAATGATGCGCTTTGACACCGAGAGTATGGCGCAGACAGCCGGCGGGGTAGTGGCCTATGGCACAGCGGTGATCATTGAGCCGCTAGCAACAGCATAAGCCTTTCACATACAGTAAAGCAGGCAAGGGGGTGTGACTGTGGCAACAGACATGCGGGGTGGCATAGGGAAGGCTGGCAGTGGCTAGTGAAAAACAAGAGCTAGGGGCGCTTTCTCCTGCTTGGAAAAGAACCGTCGCTTTGTTCCTTGTGGGCCAAGCAGTCACATTGTTCGGCACGATGATCACCGGCTATGCCATCAGCTGGTATGTGACACTGCAAACGCAGTCAGGCATCGTGCTGATGCTCTTCACTATCGCCTTGATGGTGCCCATGGCCGTTGCGTCACCCCTTGGCGGCGTATGGGCGGACCGCTATAACCGTAAATACCTCATCAACTTCGTTGATGCTGTCATTGCCTTGGTGACCTTGGTTATGGCGCTTCTATTCTCGGCTGGTATTCAGTGGTTGGGACTGCTTTTCGTTTGTATGTTGGTGCGCGGCTTTGGACAGGGTATCCAACTGCCTGCAGTATCTGCCATCCTTCCTGACATTGTTCCTGCTGACCAGCTGGTTCGGGTAAACGGCTTCAGTTCTGCTATCCAGTCGCTCTCAACATTCGCCTCACCGATGGCAGCGGCGGGATTGTTATCGTTTTTTCCAGTTCAGGCGCTGATGTATGTTGACGTGGCGACTGCTGTTATCGGCATTTCCATCGTGTTTTTCTGTGTGCGCACCCATAGGGGCTGGCGGCGAAGTGCTGCCCTCTCGGCGACCGATTCCAACGCTGATGTAGAGTTGGCAGCATCAACACCCAAACCGGGCTTTTTCTCTGAATTCACAGCTGGTCTGCGTTATATGCGACATCGGAAATTCATTCTGGCCTTTTTGGTCATAGGCATCGTCTTTAACGTTTTTGCTGTGCCAGCTGCTTTTCTCCCGCCTCTGCAGGTTGTTCGAGAGTTCGGCGCAGATGCTTGGCGCCTAGGCGCTGTGGAGGTTGTGTTCTCAGTGGGGATGATGCTTGGCGGTGTCATTGTTGGGGTATGGGGCGGCTTTAAGAACCGTACTTTCACCATGGCATCCGCTTCGCTGGCCTTCGGTTTGGGTGCTGTGGGGCTAGGGATTCTCAACAGCTTTTGGATCTATCTGGCCTGTATGGGGGTCATCGGCATCATCATGCCATTTTTCAACTCGCCTATGTCGGCTATTCTTCAAGAGAAGACCGACCCGGATTTCATGGGACGGGTGCTCTCGGTGTTCATGATGATCGGGTCACTTACTATGCCCCTTGGCATGGCGTTTTTTGGCCCGCTTGCCGACTTGGTTCCCATTGACTGGCTGTTGATAGTTGGTGGTATTGGCATGTCTTGTGCCTCTGTCTGTTTAGTTGCGGTTCGTGTTACCCGTGAGGCAGGTGTTGCTGCTGCTTCCCAGACAGATGCTTTGCGGTAGATGTTCCCTAGAACCAGCCCATCATTTGCCCGGCTCATTCATGCCCGCGCACTGGTTGCGGTAGATGTTCCCTAGAACCAGCCCATCATTTGCTGCTATATTTGCATAACCAATTTATATAAATGATATTACAAATGTATCCTAAATATAGCAATATGACGCAAAAGAAAGGGTATTATATGATCTACTACGGAGTTATGCAGCCAAAGTGTGGATGGATTGTCGATAGCAATTAACATAAAAAATCCATATTCTCACGCCAAGGTCCGAACAGTGTGGTACAATCTGTTCTCAGTTAGTTTGTCCAGCAGGAAACTGTAAGAACGGAGGAAAGTGAAATGAAAGAGGCAATGGATCGTTCAATCGTATGTGGTGCAGGGTTTGCCGAGCTCGGCAAGGAAGAGATGATGGATTATGATGGTAGCGGCTTTTTGTCGTCCCTCGTGTCTGTCTTCGTCTCCGTTGTCAGCAAAGATGATGTTGATGTAAAGGTGAATGCTCCGTACACCAAGGTCAACGTCTCCGTGAAGGATGGCTTTGTCAGGGTTATCGCCCCCTTCACCAATCTTTTGATTCGTTGGTAAGCGTTAGGTTTCTATCGCTCTCAAAGAATCAAGGGCTATTTCTTGATTGAACGGTAATCGGACCCAGGTTGTTATTGCTATAATAACAACCTGGGTTTCGGTTGCGTAGGGGGGTTGTCTTCTAGTCAAATTCCCGCTACTCATCCGCATCGGCTACTGGAGATTCCGCAGCCGAGCAAGGTGTGGCGGCAGTTCACGTATAGACGGGTCAGCAGATGCTTAAGCGGTACGCTTGTGTTAAACAATATGACAGCACTGACTGTGGCGCGGCCTGTCTGGCAACTATCGCTAAGCACTACAAGCTGAAAATCTCAATATCGAAGATCCGTGAAGCTGCTGGCACCGACAAAATGGGTACCAACGCCTACGGCATGGTCAAGGCGGCAGAGCAGCTCGGCTTCTATGCCCGACCGGTCAAGGGCGACCACACGGCATTCGCAGCAGACTTCACCTTGCCGGCCATCGCTTTGGTGGCCAGCCCTTCCGGAGAGCTGCACTATGTGGTGATCCACAAAAAAACCAAAGACAAACTGGTGGTTGCTGATCCGGCCAAGGGCGTTGTGCCTTACACCAGCGAGGAGTTCCTCAAAACTTGGCTGGGCATCATCATCCTTATCGCCCCCTCCCCGGAATTCGTGGCCGGCAAGAAGGTGGAGAACTACCTGCTCAGCTTCTTTAAGCTGCTGCTGCCGCAGAAGCGCCTGCTGGCCCTGATATTCTTGGCCTCCGTGCTGATCACCCTGTTTGGCATCCTCGGGGCGTTCTACTTTCGAGTGATCATGGACTCGGTCGTCCCCGGACACTTGGTCACCACCCTGACCACTATCTCTATCGGTGTCATCGCGCTCTACGTGGTCAAGGCAGTCACGGAGTTCTTCCGCGGCCAACTGACGCTCTACCTCTCCCAGAAACTGGACATCCCCTTGCTGCTCGGCTACTACAAGCATGTCATGGGGCTGCCGATGTCGTTTTTCGGCACCCGCAAGATCGGCGAGATCGTCGCCCGCTTCATGGACGCCTCGAAGATCCGCGATGCTATCTCCGGCACCGCCCTGACGGTGATGATCGATGCCTTGATGGCCGTGATCGGCGGCATCATCCTCTACACCCAAAACGCCATGCTCTTCGTCATCGCCTTAGTTGTCGTCGTCCTCTACGCGGTCGTGGTGTTCGCCTTCAACCGACCGATCCGCAACATCAACGAGAAGATGATGGAGAACAACGCCCAGTTGACCTCCTACCTAGTGGAGTCGATCAACGGCATCGAGGAGATCAAGGTCTCCCGCAACGAGGCGCTGGCTCGCGCCCGGACCGACACCCTCTTCGTCAGGTTGTTGAAGAGCGTCTTCACCGGTGGCTTCATCGGTAACGCCCAAGGCACTATCACCACGGTGATAGCGGCAGTCGGCGGCACGGTGATACTCTGGGTCGGCGTGTTGGAGATCCTCGACGGCCGCATGACGCTGGGCGGGCTGATCACCTTCAACGCCCTGCTGGTCTATTTCATCGACCCGGTGCGCAACATCATTAACCTCCAACCCCAGCTGCAGACCGCAGTGGTGGCCGCCAACCGGATGGGCGAGATACTGGCCTTGGAGGGCGAAGATGCCCGCGAGGGCGGCAGCAAGTTCTTCCCATCGACCCTGAAGGGCGATATTGCCATCGAGGGCATCTCCTTCCGTTACGGCACTAGGCGCTTGGTCTTGGAGGGTGTCAGCCTGAAGGCCCCCAAGGGGGCACGGGTGGCCTTGGTGGGGGAGAGCGGCTCGGGCAAGACCACCTTAGTCAGTCTGCTGCTGCGCCTCTACGACTGGGAGGCCGGCGACATCCGCATTGGCAACTACAACATCAAAGACATCGATTTGGACGCCCTGCGCACCCGGATCGGCTATGTGCCCCAAGAGCCGCACTTCTTCTCCGGATCGATCCGTGAGAACCTGATGATGGGCTTGGCGGAGCCGGACATGGAGAAGATGGCGGCGGTCTGCGAGCTGGTCGACGCGGCCAGCTTCATCAACAAGATGCCGCTGCGCTACGAGAGCTACTTGGAGGAGAACGCCGCCAACCTCTCCGGCGGCCAGCGCCAGAAGCTGGCCATCGCCCGCGTTTTGATCCGCGACCCGGAGATATTGATACTGGACGAGGCCACCAGCCACATGGATTCCAGCTCCGAGCAAGTGATTCAGCGCACCATCCAGAACATGGCCGCCGACACTACCGTTTTCCTGATCGCCCACCGCCTTTCCTCCATCATGCACTGCGACCTGATCTGTGTGATGCATGACGGGCGCATCGTGGAGAGCGGCAGCCATGCCGAGCTGCTGGCCGCCGGCGGGGCCTACAGCGGCCTTTGGAACAAACAGATGCCCGATAGGCAGGCCTGATGGCTAACAGGAGGAACAGATTGGGTAAGCGGGGTAGGCAGGAAGCCTACTTTGAGCAGATCACCGACAGCAAGGAGGTCATGCAGGCCAGTGTGCCGCCGGTGGCTAGGTGGTTTTTGACCATACTGCTGGCGGCAGTCTTGCTGGCGCTGCTGTTTTTGCTGCTGATGCGGCATGACGTGGCCGTCAGCGCCCAAGGCATCATCGAGCCGGGTACCCAGGCCGAGGCCGTGACGGCGGTGGCGGGCGGCAAGGTAGCCGAGGTCAAGGTGGCCAACGGCGCCGAGGTGCATGCCGGCGACGCGCTGGTGGTCTTGGACATCGGCTATGCCCAGTCCCAGCTCGGTGTGTACCAAGGCCAGCTGGACGCTGCCAACCAGAGGCTGGCCAGCCTGAACACCCTGAAGCAGAGCTATCTGGACAGCACCAACCTGCTGGCCGTGGAGGATCCGCTTTACTCCATGTACCAAGACTACCTGGCCGAGCGCAACATCATCACCGAGACCAACCGGGTGGAGAGCACCCAGTCTGCGCAGACCCAGCAGGGCTCGACAGCCCTGGCCGGGCTTTACCAGCAGCGCATCGGCGACCTGAACTGGAAGATCGGCGAGTACCAGCGCCTACAGGGGGCGATGGCCGACTCCGAGGGCTTCTCCTCACCGGATGCCTACGCCATGTCCATCTACCGGTCGTTCACCAGCGAGCGCAGCGTCTACCAGCAGGCTCTAGACGCAGCGGCGGCCAAGTATGCCGAGGCCGAGCGGGGGCTGGCCGCCGGTGTGCTGGAGCAAGCCGATGTCGATGCCGCCAAGCAGGCCGAAGACAGCGCCCAGCTGCAACTGAACTCGGTGCTGGCCAGCTACAACACGCAGGCCCAGACCGTCGTCGAGCAGGCCAGCTCCCAGATCACCGCCTACCAAGACCAGATCGCCCAGGCCAGCTCCCAGGCCGGAGCGGCGGACAAGGGCCAGCTGGTCACGTTGACCCTCACTCAGCTGCGGGAGCAGAAGATCTCGGAGGCACAGACGCTTCTGGACACCGCGACGCAGGCGCGTGATGCCTGCCAGCTACAGGTCAACGACCTTCAGCAGCAGATCGCCAACGGCACCATTACCGCCAGCAGCGACGGCACCGTGATGTTCGACGACCAGCTGACGGCAGGGGAGGTCATCCAGCCGGGTACGGCGATACTGCACATCGTGCCGGCTGCTGGCCGGCCGCGGGTGGTGCTGATGGTCGCGGACAAGGACATCGCCCAGGTCAGCCACGGCCAGAAGGTGCTGCTTTCGGTCAGCGCTTATCCCTACCAGCAGTATGGCCGCCTGCAGTGCACGGTGGACTACATCTCCGCCACCTCGATGCCCGTCGAGGGCGCAGGCCAGTTCTACCGGGTCGAGGCCGCGCTGGACAGCAGCACCCTGCAGAAGGCCGGCAGCCCCGCCCAGGAGGCCAGTGCCGGCATGACGGTGCAGGCCGACATAGTGTCCGGCCAAGAAACCTGGATGACCTGGCTGCTAAAACAACTCAACTTGACCGAACAATGAGTAGGCTGCTAGATCATTGATGGAACAGGTCGTTCATGGTTACTTCTGACTGGACGATGCTGCGATAACCGCTTTGTGCCAAGCCGTAGGCGGTGATCATCGTAGCGTGAATCGCATCCTTTGCTCCTGTCTCGGTGAGGAAGACGGACTTCTTCCGCTCTAGATCGGCGGCTGCTGTTGCGTCCAACTCGTAGGGATGCTTGAGATATTTGATCTCACAAAGGTTGATCACGCTGTCTCGACGGCTGATCAGCAGGCCGATCTGTGCGGCTGGCTGTGACTTCTTGCTGCGCCAAGACATTGTGGAGGTAGACACCCCTGTGATGCCAGCCTCTCCTTGATCTGCTTGATGTGCGCCCTGCAGACTGATTCGAACGCATAGCCGCACCACGCCCGGTGTGCTCCGTCCTCGATGTAGTTTGTCCAGAAATACTCGTCTTTAGTGTGAATGCCCTGCAAACGGTTTTCAAAGAACTGCTTGACCAAGAAGGCCGCGCCGACGCGCCGACGGCCATAAACGACCAACAGCTCTGGAGAGCTTGAATGGTAGTACCGCTCCAGTTCTTGTTTTTCAGGTCTTCTGCCGACTATCGCCACTTTCTGTCCTTTGCTGATTGACATGGCGTGATATCAGCGCTGCCATAACGGGCCAAACATGGAATGTTTTGGCCTACTTTGGCTCGAAAGAAGCCAAAAACCCCGAAAATAGCCGTTTGAATGGGCCAAAATAGGTGTTTTTTAGCCTACTTTGGCCCGAAAGACTCTGTGCTGCCTAGTACTGTGGGCAGCGGTGGCAGCAAGGCCAGGCGCACTGTGCCGCCTTTGTGGCAAACGTGACTTTTAAAAGGGTGATAAACAAATTGCTTGGATAGGCCAGATATCGTTTAATCTGTCTTGGAGACATGAGGACAGGGTGACAGCTAAGCAGCTAAGAGAGAGGTCGACGAGATGCCTGATATTCCGTTTCTCTACAAGAAGGATCTGCGAAAGCAGGTCATGATCATCTTGCTCTGCCTGATCGGCTACTTTGTGATCACGCTGATCGTGAACTCCTTTGTCATGATTATCGGCATGTTTGCCTCTGGCCTGTTTTCAGAGATGATGAGGATCGCCAGTGACCCCAGCAACATCGGCATGAGCTACGATGAATTGACGGCTCAAGTCCAGTCGTTGACACTCGAGTCGCTCGGTCCTTGGATGGGCTTTGCCTCCTGCGCTGCGGCTGCCATCGGTGCCTGCATCATGTTTGCGCTGCGCGGCAAGCGCTTAGTGACATCAGATTTAACACATGTTAACCAACGTATTCATATACCCCATTTTCTGCAAATCATAGTCTTGATCTTGGGAGTCGGCGCGGTTTGGGCTTTAGGGGAATTCCTGGCTCAAGCGTTGATGGTGCCTCAAGGCGGCTCATCCTCTGGCGGTATGCTGGATGAAACTATCAACGCCTTGGCCAAGTCGTTTTGGGGCATAGCCTATATCGTTTTGGTCGGCCCGATTTTTGAGGAGATCATCTTCCGTGGTGCCATTATGCGCTCGCTTCAGCGCTATGGGGTGAACTTCTCCATTGTTATCTCATCGCTGCTTTTTGGTGCCTACCATATGATTTTGTTCCAATCTATTTTCGCCTTTTTCGTCGGCTTGCTGCTGGCCTATGTCTGCCAGCGCTTCTCGATCAAGTGGGCGATGCTGCTGCATATCTTGAACAACGGACTCAGCGTGCTGTTCTTGCTGCTGGGGGTTTCGGACTTGGGGATGGTTGTTTTCTATGCCGTTGCCTTGTCCGGCTCGGTGATCATCGTCATTGCCCAGCGTAAGCTGATCGCTGCAGAGATACAACGTGGCCGTCCGGTCGGCATGTTGGATGCGCTGGGTGTGCCGCCGGGTGGCTACCCGCCGCCGCCAGCCGCCGCCTGGCCGGGTGTGCCGCCGACCAGCTACCCGCCGCCAGCCGCCGCCTGGCTGGG
>WRGR01000044.1 GCA_009787085.1 Actinomycetes bacterium | reverse complement strand
CCCAACGCCAAGAGCTTCAACCTCAACCGGATGGACAGCGCGCTCTTCTTCAGCCGGCTGCCTGAAGGCAAGTACAGCTTCGTGGTCAGCGCCAAGGATGCCAGCGGTGCAATAGTAAACTTGCAGAGTGTGTCCTTCACGGTGCAGAAGGACTCGACCTTCAGCGTCACGGGCGCGAACACCTTCCAGGCCACCATGAAGCAGGGCACGGTGGTGGTGGTCAAAGGCCAGGTCACTTCGACCTATAACATGACATACGTCTCGGCGCAGCTGAAGAACACGAGCGGCAAGATGATGTACTCCGGTGTTGCCACGCCTAACTCCAGCAGTTTCAACTTGGGCACCTTTGACAAAGACCTCTACTTCAGTCGTCTGCCGCAGGGCAGCTATAGCTACACGATAAGCGCCAAGGATGCCAGTGGCACCTCCAAGACCTTGCAGACATGGTATTTCACCATCTATTCCGGTGACAGCAATCTCGGTGCCCTCTCTGCCCTCTACGAGTCCAACGGCAACCCAGGGGTTATCGGCAACACGGCCGGTGACCCGGGCGGCAAGTCCTACGGTGCTTGGCAGCTGGCCTCCAACGAGGGATCGGTGGCCGCCTTCATCAGCTGGTTGAAAAGTGCCAACCCCAGCTATGCGAGCACTTTGAGCCAAGCCTTCGCCGCCGACGGCTATCGGTACGGCAGCAATTTCGACGCGGCTTGGAGGCGCCTGGCCGCCAATGACAGCTCGGGGTTCTTGTCGCTCCAGCGAAGCTACATCAAAACCGAGTACTACGACAAAGCATCAAGGCTCTTGCTCAGCCAATACGGCTTTAATGTCAACAGCCGCTCCTTTGCCTTACGCAACGTCTTGTGGTCGACTGCGGTCCAGCATGGGCCATATGGCGCACCGCTGATATTCTCCAGAGCCGGCTTGAACGGCTCGGACAGAGATATCATCAACCGGGTGTACAACGAGCGATCAAAGGTCTCGATCTACTTTCCCCGTTGCTCGGTCAGCGTCCAAAACAGCGTATTGAACCGATTCAAGGCTGAAAGGCAGGCTGCATTGGCTATGCTATAGCAGTGTGGTGAGAGCTAAGAACCATAAAGTAAGCAAGGAGCGGGATCATGGGGAAGAAATGGGTTATCGCAGGGTCGGTCTGTTTGATTTGTGGCATTTGCCTAGTTGGATGCAGTCCATCCGGCGGCGCAAGTGACAGTTTCAAAGGCACGGCGAACCAGTTTGACGCGAACAGTTTGTCCGATGCCCAGCATGACGGTTCGGACGATGCTTCCAACACGTCTGCTGACGCAGACGACAGTCAGGACACAGCGGCGGCCACCGGGACAACTACAGGGGCAAACGACGGTACGGCATCTGATGGCAGCCATACACAGCAGCCAGCGCCCGGCTCTGAGGGCGACCATGCAGATGGCTTCAGCGCTGAGGCCATTGTCAGCAATTACCTGTCGCTACGCCGCAGTGCTGTCAATTCTGGCGATGAGTTCGATAAGATGAGCATGCTCAGCCTGATCCAGCCGAACAGCGTAGTCTATCAGTCCGAAGCGGCTTGGCTGGCAGATGCTGTAGCCAATAAAACCAATGAGCAGGAAGTGGATGTCGCCATCAGCTCTGAAGCCGGGTCAGAAGGCGGCACCTTCAAAGTCTACGTCACCGAGAAGCTACAGGTTAAGACATCCGAACAACCAGAATACACAAACCAGACAAAACAGCTTGTGTTCACCGTAAAAACAACAGCAGACAGTATCTATATCACCGATATCAAAGGCTAGGGAGGCATCGATTGATCCCAAGCTGCAGTCATTGTCGGCTCAGGGCGGCAATCTTTCCCCTGACCAGCAGGCAGAAGATTGCGGCTCGGGGGCCGTGTGCCAAGGAGGTGTGAGTTAGACGGTGCTTCCCTAGGGCACCAAGGTTAAATAGCAATGAGAAAACCATTAGGGTGAAGTAACGAACGGGGGAGGGCGGTAACAGTCGGCGCACATCTTTTCCTGAGTACTGGCGCAGACGTGCTGGCCTACGTTACCATTGATGGCAGCTTTATTTTTTAGCTTGGCCCACGCTGGCGCAGCTTGTTGTCAGCAGTGGTATCCAAGGAGTGTCAGAGAGCCAGAAAAGGGGAAATGACCATGCCTTTAGCTTTAGACCCGATGTACCTGTTGCTGATTGCGGTTTCGGTCGTGCTTGGTTTGGCAACCCAAGCCTATATTCGCAGTCAATACAAGAAGTTCAGCAAGGTGGACATCTCCACCGGCCTGACCGGGGCTCAGGCCGCTCGTAAGATGTTGGATGCCAACGGTCTGTCCAATGTTGCCATTCAGGCAGTGCCTGGCACTCTGAGCGACCATTTCGACCCGCGCACCAACGTCGTATCACTCTCTGAGGATGTCTTTAATGGTCGTAGTGTTGCTGCCACGGCTATCGCCTGCCACGAGTGTGGCCATGCTGTTCAACACGCCCGCAAGTACGTTCCAGAGGTGCTGCGCAACAGTATTTTCCCAGTGGTGAACATTGCCTCCAACCTCTGGTTCATCGTCTTCATTATCGGTATTTTTCTGGGCATTACCGGCTTTATCTGGTTGGCGGTGATCTTGTTCGCCGCTGTTCTTGCCTTCCAGCTGGTTACCTTGCCGGTGGAGCTGAATGCCTCCCGGCGAGCGATGGCCCATGTCTCGATCGGCAGCTATTTGCCAGCAGCCGAGACCAAGGGTGCCCGCAAGGTGCTGACCGCCGCCGCCTTGACCTACGTAGCCGCAGCCTTGGTGTCGGTGTTGCAGCTGCTGTATCTGCTGGGCGCCGCTAGGCGTTAGGGAAGCGCCGATCTAATCATGTCGCCCCTAGCAGCCTAGTGTGCCACCGACGACAGTCAATAACGCGATGATGGGAAATAGCCCCACTGATGCCCTGACGGGTGGTCTTGGTTCTTGGCTGGCAGGTGATGCAAGCACAGGCCTTGACTTGGATAACGAGACACCCAAGCCCTTGTCCGTCAGCGCCGCACTGCAGCTGGCCAAGAGTGCCTTGGAGGGCTTGAGTGCCGTTATCGTCGGCGAGATATCGGAGTTCACCGACAAGCCCGGCTACAAAGCGCTGTACTTCACCCTAAGTGATAAATCGGCGGCACTGCCCTGTGTGATGTGGCGCAACGTCTATGAGCGTGACCCGATACCCCTGCGCCAGGGGATGCTGGTGGAGGTGTACGGGCGCTTCAGTCTCTATGCTGCCAAAGGGCGTATGAACTTTGATGTTCGCAGCATCCGTGCTGCTGGTGAGGGCGATCTGCGGGTGCGTGTGGCCGCTTTGGCTAGAAAGCTGGCGGCCGAAGGCCTGATGGCACCGGAGCGCAAGCGGTCGCTGCCGGAAATGCCGTTGCGTATCGGCCTGGTGACCTCACCGCATGGCAAGGCCGTTTATGACGTGCTGCGCACCCTGCGCCGCCGCTGGCCGTTGTCCGAGGTTCTGTTGGCCGGAGTACAGGTGGAAGGCGACGGTGCTGTTGCCCAAATGCTTGTCGGCCTAGACTGTGTGCAGCAGGCCGACTGTGACGTTATCTTGCTTGTTCGAGGTGGCGGTTCCTATGAGGACCTGATGCCTTTCAACGATGAGTCTTTGGCACGCTGCATCGCCGCCAGCCCTATCCCGGTGGTCACTGGTATCGGCCATGAGCCGGACAACAGCATCGCCGATATGGTGGCTGATTTCCGCGCATCAACTCCGACTGCGGCTGCCGAGCGAGTCAGCCCGGATATCGATGATCTGCGCAGTGGCCTTGTTGACAAGATGGAGTCTTTGGATTTCAGCCTCCTGAACTTCTTCAACAGCCGCCGCCAAGCCTTGGATATCTTGGCGGCGCACCGTTTGTTCTGTGATCCGCAGTGTTTGTGTGCCGAGCGCTGGCTGCAACTGGAGCATGCCGGCCGCCGTTTGCTGACAGCTGGCAGCACGTTGACCGCCGCCATGGAAGCCAAGATCGGCGAGGTGGCCGGCCGCTTGGATGCCCTCTCACCGTTAGGTGTGTTGGCCAGGGGCTATGCGTTAGCTTTTGACAAAGACAACAAGCTGATCAGGTCAGCCGCCCGAATCCAGCCCCAAGACGGTGTGTTGGTGCGCCTGAACGACGGCATTTTGGACTGCGTGGTTGGCTCGATCAGCCATATGCCAGAATAAGAAAAAGGAGAAAAGCCAATGGGCATCGAGGAGCTTTCATACCGTCAGGCCACAGAGCAGCTGGAGGGTGTTTTGCGCCAGTTGGAGTCCAATCAGCTGGAGCTGGAAGAGAGCCTTGCAGCCTACGAGCGTGGTGTGGCTTTGCTGCGGATGCTGCGGGGTCGGCTAAACGACGCCCAACAAAAGGTCACTGTGCTGATGGGCGAAGTGGACACGGATGCCGGTGACGATATCGATAGATTGTTGAGTTAGGAGTGCTGTTAAGATGAGCAATTGTTTGTTCTGCAAGATCGCCAACCATGAGATCGATGCCAAGGTTGTCTATGAGGACGACTTGGTGATGGCCTTTGAGGACATCAACCCCCAGACCCCTGTGCACACCTTGGTTATCCCCAAGCAGCACTACGACCATATCGGCGACGACGTGCCCGAAGAGCTGCTCGGACACATTTTTACGACGGCAGCCAAGGTCGCCCAGATAAAGGGGGTTGACACCAGCGGCTACCGGTTAGTTACCAACATTGGTGAGGATGGCCGCCAGACTGTTATCCACCTGCACATTCATGTTGTGGGCGGTGCGCGTCTGCCTATTCGCATGGGGCCGGCAGACTAGGGAAGCACCGATTTGCCCATGCCACGCTGTCTTGTGATCAGGGTCGCTTCACATTCGTGCCGGTCGGCAATTTGCTGCAAACTTATTAATTATATTAAACAATTAGCTGTAATAGCGTTAATCGGCACTTGCCTAGGGTATAATCACATTTTGAAAACAGCACCCTATCTACTGCAAATACGGTGTTCGTTCTCGTGCAAGTACAACTTTTGTTCCAACCGGAACACGGTGTCCGTCCCAACCTGAAAGAGGTCATCTTGAAAATCTTAGTCATCAACTCCGGAAGCTCTTCTTTGAAGTACCAGTTGTTCGATCAGGACAGCCTAGAAGTGGTAGATAAAGGCCTAGTGGAGAAAATCGGCTTGGCCGACTCTTTCCTGAAGCGTGGCATTGGCGACAATGAGCGTGAGCTGAAATTGCCGTTGCCCGACCACTTTGCCGCTATCCAGGCCGTTTTGGACAACCTGCTGGATCCGGCCAATGGCCTGATCTCGTCTTTGGATGATATTGCGGCTATCGGCCACCGTGTGGTTCACGGCGGCGAGTATTTCTCGGCTTCGGCGGTCATCAACGACGAGGTGATCAGATGTATCGAGGAGTGTATTCCACTTGCCCCCCTGCACAACCCGCCGGCGCTGACAGGTATCCATGCCTGCTCCCAGCTGATTCCGAACACTGTGCAGGTGGCAGTGTTTGACACCTCCTTCCACCAGAGCATGGCTCCGGTTTCCTATCTCTATCCACTGCCCTATGAGCTGTACTCGACTTTGAAGCTGCGCCGCTACGGTTTCCATGGCACCTCGCACCGCTACGTCTCCCAGCGTGCTGCTGAGTTTCTGGGCAAGCCGGCCGCTGACCTCAAGCTGATCACCTGCCACATCGGCAACGGCTGCTCGGTGGCTGCGGTGAAGGGTGGCAAATCGGTGGATACCTCCATGGGCCTGACCCCCTTGGAGGGCATGATGATGGGTACCCGCTGCGGTTCCATCGACCCGGCAATCATCAACTTCCTGATGCGCTCACTGTCGATATCCTCAGATGAGGTTGACAACCTGATGAACAAGAAGAGCGGCCTTTTGGGCATCTCTGGCATCTCCAATGACTTGCGCGATGTCATCGCCGCCGCTGACGACGGCAATGAACGTTCCCAACTGGCTATGGAGATGTATGCGCTTTCGGCGAAGCGGATCATCGGCCAGTACTTCTTTGAGCTTGACGGTGCTGATGCGGTAGTGATGACTGCCGGTGTCGGTGAGAACAGCCATGAGCTGCGGGGGATGATCTTCGATGGACTAGCACCCTTGGGCCTTAAGCTGGATGCCGAGTTGAACTTGAAACGCGGTGGCGAGCGTTACATCTCCACTGACGACTCACCGGTCAAGCTGCTCGTTATCCCGACCAACGAGGAACTGATGATCGTCAAAGACGTCATCTCCTTGCTCTAGGCGTTTTCCTAGCAGACGCGCCCCGTCCAACTAGCCAAGCGCCACAGCTAAAGACTACTTAGAGCTGACGTGAAACAAGGCAGCATACGTGGCATCTTGGTCGGGGTGGTGTTCGTAGCCGCTTTGGTGATCATCGCCTTACGCGGGGAATCGTTTTTTCAATTTGTTGACACGCTGCAAACAGGGGCACCTCTGCCCCTGCTTGCGGCGGTCGTGGTGCAGATGGGGAAGTACATCTTCCAGTCTGTGGCTTATTCGACGGCCTTTCGCACTGTGGAGGAGAGGCTGAGTGCCAAAGTCTGTTTCCCGCTGGTCTTCAGCGCTTTCTTCATGAATACCATCGCCCCATCGTTGAACACTTCCGGGAACTTGGTATTCATCGATTCCGCCCGCCAACGGGACATCGGCCCTGGCCGCTCCACAGCGGCTTGCCTCTTGATGCAGACCAGCATCGAGAGCGGCTTTTTGGTGGTGATGGCCATCGGCTTTGTGATCATCAACATCAATGGCGGCATTACCCCTCTGATGTTGATCGCCGGGGCTTGGGTGGTGATCTTGGTTGGTCTGATGGGCGGGTCGTTGATACTTGCCCATTATCGCCCTGACCACCTTTCGCGCATCCTCCTGCCCTTGGAGAAGATCACTAACGGCATCTCCCAGCGTTTCCGCAAAAAACCGGTCAACTCCTGGTCCACACAGGCCGGCGAGGTACTGGGGGAGGCCTCTGCCCAAATAGCCAAGAACCCGCGCATGGCGGCACGGGTGTTCATCTTCTCTGTTCTGGCCTCCTTCTTTGAGCTGGCCTGTTTTTGCCTTTGTGGAATGGCCTTCGGTGTCCATAATGTTGCCGCACTGTTCGGTGGCTACGTGATAGCCATCCTCTTCACCATGATCGCCGTTACACCAATGGGCTTAGGCGTAGTGGAGACTGCTGTTGTGTTGTTGTTGGGAACTTACGGCATCAACACCGGTATGGCCACTGCTGTGACCTTAAGCTTCAGGGGCATTGTCTTCTGGCTGCCTTTTGTCATCGGCCTATTCTGCTTCCGCCACACTCAAGGAAGGTCACGGAAGAAGGAGAACG
Organism: Actinomycetes bacterium; assembly: GCA_009787085.1. Taxonomy (GTDB): domain Bacteria; phylum Actinomycetota; class Coriobacteriia; order Coriobacteriales; family UBA8131; genus WRGR01. The sequence goes on along the minus strand of WRGR01000044.1, from coordinate 162,833 downwards.
TCGAGTAGGGCAGAGCCAAACTATCCGCGGCCATGGGCTCCATTGCGTGCTATAGGCGCTGACAAACATCCCGTCACCGGACTGCCCGGCCAGATTGTCAGAAATCCTGCCATCCTCAATGCTCAAAGAACCGGAGCTATAGGTTCTGCCGCCGTTTTCGGTGGCTGTGTTGGCGGTGATCTTGCCACCTTTCGGAGCGAAGCCGTTGCTGGAGTTGTACACACCGCTGCCCCGAGCCACAATGACGAGGCCTTACATTTGATCCGACACTTCCTTAGGCGTCGCCGAAAAGAACACGCCGCCCCGAAGGACGGCGTGTCGTCAACCACTGGTGGTTTTTTTGATCCTTACTTCAAGGCAGCCTTGCGGCCGATCGACTGGACAGCCGTGATGCCGATAACACCGACGATGTCGTCGGCAGAAGCACCGCGAGAAAGGTCGTTGACCGGCTTGGCAATGCCTTGGGTCACAGGGCCGTAGGCCTCGGCCTTGGCCAGCCGCTGGGCGAGCTTGTAGGCGATGTTGCCGGAGTCCAAGTCCGGGAAGACCAGCACGTTGGCTTTGCCAGCGGTCTCTGAGCCCGGTGCCTTGGAGGCGCCGATGGCGGGGATGATCGCCGCATCTAGCTGGAACTCGCCGTCGATCTTCAACTCTGGGGCGGTTTTCTGGGCGATCTGCACAGCTTCCACTACCTTGTCGATGGACGGACCTTTGGCGCTGCCCTTGGTGGAGTGGCAAAGCATCGCAACCACCGGCTCGGCCTCCAACAGGTTTTGGAAGCTGTCGGCAGAGCTGATGGCGATGTTGGCCAGCTCTTCGGCATTGGGGTACTGCACAAGGCCGCTGTCGGCAAAGATGAAGGCACCTTGCTTGCCGTACTCGCAGTCCGGCACGACGATCACGAAGAAAGCCGACACCAGCTTGGCCCCGGCCTTGGTCTTTAGGATTTGCAGGCAGGGGCGCAGCACGTCGGCAGTGGCATGGGCGGCTCCGGCCACCATGCCGTCGGCCTCGTCCAAGTAAACCATGATCACGCCGTAGTAGAGCACGTCTTCGGCCAGCTTCAAGGCTTCGTCCATGGTCAGGCCCTTGGACTTACGCAGCTCAAAGAGAGTCTCGGCGTAACGCTGCTTGTCCGGGGAAGTGGCCGGGTCAATGAACTTGATGCCGGAGAGGTCGAGGCTGGATGCCGCCACTGCGGCCTTGTCAGCCAAGACAACAAGGTTGGCAATGCCAAGGTCGCGGGCTTTGGCAGCGGCCTCCAAGGTACGGGGGTCGTTGCCTTCAGGCAAGACGATGGTCTGCTTATCAGCAGATGCACGAGCAATGGTACGGTCAAGAAAACTACTCATAGGGCAACTCCTCTTCTGAATGAATACCTATGACATGATACGACAAAATCTTGTTCTTGACAGATCAGGAGACTGTTATTGTAGGCTAGTTTTGCAATCTTCGCATGATGATAGACCACACGAACTGAAGTCCAGCGGCGGCGGTGCGGCCATCAGCATCAACATCGGCGGTCTGCTGGGCCAGATGGCCTCTGTAATCGTGCAGATATTCCGTATCCTCTTCTGGTCAGCCAAAATTGCCGGGCGGTAGGCAAAACATAGGACAATGCACGCCGGGAGCAGGGAGCTGCTCTCGGCGTGCCGGGGGGACGTACATCCAATGCCGACCCTGTTGCCGTCGGTTTGGAGGATAGTATGGCTATAGCCAAGGCGACGAGCTGCATGCTGCAAAATAAGTAAAGCGCCCACTAAGGGCGCTTGCCGGTGACCCCTACTCACGCTACCGCGCTTTTAGGTTCATTCAGATCGTGCTACGCAAATCGGTTATCCATTGAAAGCGTTGCCAAATGACTTGAGGGATATGACGATGCCCTAGTTTTGAGATACAATGGGCGGACAGTGTACCGGAGCAATGGGCGGACAGTGTGCCGGAGCAATGGGCGGACAGTGTGCCGGAGCAATGGGCGGACAGTGTGCCGGAGCCGACAGTATGCCCCCCGACACTCCTCGTGTGCGGCCTCGCAAGGATACCCGGAGGACAAACAAGCATAAAAGATTGTGGCTCGGCAGCCGCAATGACTGTAGTCTGGGGCTGCGATGACTGAGTTTGGGCATTGAGCCGACCGCCTTTCCAGCCAACGATCACAAGGTGTCAACTGGCATATAGTGTCGCAGGGGTGCGAAGGTGTGGCCATGTGCGCTACAATGGTATCTCCCGACCTTGAGGAGGACCATGCCAGTAACGCCAATCGACGCTATGCTCCAGCCGCCATCTGATGATGAGCTAGCCGGATGTGATGCTATTGTGGTGGGGGCAGGCTTTGCAGGGGCGGTCATCGCACGGGAGATTGCCGAGCGCGGTGGCCGAAAAGTCGCGGTGATCGAACGGCGGCCGCATATCGCCGGCAACGCCTATGACCACAGCGACAGGCAAGGGGTATTGATCCACAAGTACGGCCCACACATCTATCACACCAACTCTGAACGGGTTCATACCTTCCTTTCGCGGTTTACGGAGTGGTACGACTATCAACATGAGGTGCTAGCCAGCGTCCATGGCAAATATATCCCAGTGCCTTTCAACCTGAACTCCATAGCTGCCAGCTTTCCGGCGGATAAGGCGGCGGCCTACCGCGATGCCCTGTTGGGCAGCTATGCGCTCGGCAGCAAAGTCGGCATCCTCCAGCTGCGGCGCTCCGACCAGGAGTTGCTGCGCGAGCTGGCCGAATACGTTTACGAGCATGTTTTTTTGCATTACACGATGAAGCAGTGGGGACTTGCACCCGACGAGATCGACCCGGAGGTGACGGCGCGGGTGCCAGTGTTGGTGGACACTGACAACCGTTATTTCCAAGACCGTTATCAGGGCATGCCGCAAAACGGCTACACGCCGCTCTTCGAGCGGCTGTTGGATCATCCGAACATCACAGTTTACCTCGGCCTAGACGCTATAAGCCGCTTGCATTTCGATGTGCAAGAGGGGCAAGCCAAGGCACTCGACTTTGGCAGCTTGCCCTACTTTGGCACCGTGGTCTATACGGGAGCCTTGGACGAGCTGGCCGGCTGGCGCTATGGCATACTGCCCTACCGTAGCTTGGATTTCGTTTACCGCTACTACCAGCAAAAGCATGTCCAGCCCTGCGGTACGGTGAACTTCACTGTCAGCGAGAGCTATACCCGCACCACGGAGTACACTTGGTTGACTGGCCAGCAGCTCGATGTCACCACCGTGGCTGAAGAGTACCCGCGGGCCTTTGAAGATACGCAAGCCCAGATTCCCTACTACCCGATACTGACAGATGCCAACAAGCAAGCTTACCAGCGTTACGTGGACTTCTTTGCACCGCTGACGAACTTCCGGGCGCTGGGCAGACTGGCTGAGTACCGTTACTACAACATGGATGCCATTGTCCAGCGGGCGCTGGGCATGGCTGACGAATTGCTGAGCTGAGCCATGCCCTTGATATCGATTGCCATACCCTGCTATAACGTCGCCCTCTATTTGGAACGGGCGATAACCAGCATCCTAGAGGGGGCGGAGAAACACCTCGACCAAGTGGAGATCATCCTGATCGACGACGGCTCAACTGGCGATGAAACCCCGGAGCTGGTCGATGCATGGGCCGCCCGTTACCCCCAGCTGATCCGAGCCATCCATCAAGCCAACGGTGGTCACGGCGAGGCCGTGAACACCGGCTTGGCCGCCGCCAAAGGCGATTACTTCAAGGTGTTAGATGCCGATGACTGGTTCGACAGCGATGCCTTGGCCAAGGTGATGCGCAAACTGTATGAACTGCGTGAGATGTCCGCCGGTCCTGACCTGTTGATCGCCAACTATGTTTATGAGAAGCTGGAGGAGGGTACCCACCGGCGTATCAGCTTTGTCGGCGTCTTCCCAGAGGGACGGTTGTTCGGTTGGAATGATGTCGGGCATTTCCAGAAGCACCAAAACCTCTTGATGCACACTGCCATCTACCGTACAGAGCTTTTGCGCAGCATCGGCCTGAACCTGCCGGCGCATACTTTTTATGTGGACAATATTTTTGTCTTCGTGCCATTGCCGGCGGTCAAGACCCTCTATTACCTCGATATTGACCTTTACCGCTACTATATCGGCCGTGAAGGCCAGTCGGTACAGGAAAAGACGATGATCAAGCGTATCGACCAGCAGTTGCGGGTGACGCACATCATGATCGATGCCTATAAGCTGCAAACTGTCGAGCCACGGCGGTTGCGCCTGTATATGACCCATTACATGTTGATGATGATGACCATCAGCTCTGTGTTCCTGCGGCTCTCTGACCTTCCGAACCGCGAGCAAGAACGCAAGATGCTATGGGAGTACCTACGGCAGGCCGACCCAGACACTTACAACCGTCTACGTGGCAGCGGATTGGGTGTCAGTGTCAATTTGCCAGGCAAGTTTGGCAGGTCGATGGCCATTGCCGGCTACCGGATAGTCCAGAAGATATTCAAGTTCAACTAGAGAGACGCCGATTTGCTGCCCAAGCATTGTGGGCTCAGGCGTGCAGTCCTTATTCCAGCAGCAGCGTAAAAGACTGCGGCTCAAAGCCACGATGACCGTAGTTTGGCGTTCCCCCTAGTCGTTTTCCTCCAAGGCCAATAATGCCTGCAAGGCCAGCAGATAACTTCCAGCACCAAAGCCAGCGATACTGCCTAGGCAGACTGCGGCTATCGCGGAGCGGTGACGGAATTCCTCACGGGCATAGATATTGGAGATGTGCGCCTCCACTACTGGGGTGTTGATGGCGGCGATGGCATCGCGGATGGCGATGCTGTAATGGCTGTAGGCCCCGGCATTGAGAATCACGCCGTTGGCGCTAGCAGCGGCCTGGATCGCATCAACTAACTCGCCTTCGATGTTGCTTTGGAAGAACTCACAGGTTGCTCCGGCTGCCGCTGCAGCTGCCGCAACCCGCTGGTTGATGCTCTCCAGGTTATCCGTGCCATAGGTGTCTGGCTGTCGCTGGCCTAACAGGTTAAGGTTCGGGCCGTTTATCACCACAATATGCCCCATCTTACTCCTCGGCATCCTTGTTGCTGTAGCAGCCCAGCACTTCGATGTACTCACAGAGAGATTTAGCTTGCAGCAGACAGTCTATCAGGACATCGTCGTTAATATTACCGGCCAAGTCGGCAAAGAAGCGGTATTTGCCGGGTTCAGACGGGCGGGATTCGATGCGCAGCATGTTGACCTCATGTGCCAGGTATGGCAGCAATGCCTCACAGAGCGCCCCGGCGCGGTGGGCAGTGGAGAAGGTGATGGTAATTATGTCGCTGGATTCGTCATATTCTGGATTGGCAGCAATAACCACAAAAGATGTCGTGTTCTTATCGGAATCCATGATGTCGGTGGCAATCACAGCCAGCTCGTTCAGCTCGGCCGCCCGGCGCGAGCCAATGGCCGCAAAGCGGCTGCTCTTCTTCTTGGCCACAGTCTCGGCGGCCACTGCGGTATTGCGGGTAGCGGTCAAGTCCCAAGCCCGGTTGTGCAAAAATCCAGAGCACTGCTTAAAGCCCTCTGGGTGTGAGAGCACCTCGCGGATATCGTTTAAGCGGGTACCCGGAGCGGCCAATAGACATTGGCGGGCACGTACTGATGTGCGGCCAACAATAAAACAACCGTACTTGCGCAGCAAGTCATAAGTTTCGCCGATCGCTCCAGTGGTGGAGTTCTCAATGGGTACTACGCCATAGTCCACATTTCCGTCGCGTACTGCCAAGAAAACATCCTCGAAGAAATCCACTGCCTCTTTGTGGGCATCTGGGAACACCTGCAGCAAGGCCTGTTCACTCCAGCTTCCGGGCACACCCTGATAGGCACAACTGATACTGTCGCGTGCCAGCTTCCGGGGCTTTGGCAAAAGGTGCCTGTCCCGATCCATCAGCTGAGCGTATTGATGCTCTCGGGACAAGGCGATGATGGTGCGCATTAGCAGGGCGGTTTCGCCCACTATAGACTGATCGGTCGCCTCTAGGGCTTGGTCAATAATCTGCTGTTCACGTTGTTGATTGAGGACGGACATATTGCCACGTCCCTTTGCCTTGCCAATCGCCAGCGACAAAGCCATTCTTTGGACAAAGAGGGGGACGATCTCGCGGTCAATTTCGTCCACTTGGCTCCGTAGCTCATCCAGTTCCTGTTTGATATCCATCAGCTCTCGCTTCCGTCGTCGTAGAGTACATTGCGTATCTTTTGTATCTTTATCATCAAATTATCAAAGCTCATCGGTGTCAGGGACTGCTGGCCGTCACACAGTGCCTTCTCCGGTTGATTGTGCACCTCGATGATCAGGCCGTCGGCCCCGGCAGCAGTGGCCGCTAGAGCCATCGGCGGCACGAGGTTCCAATACCCTGTGGCGTGGGATGGGTCAACGATCACTGGCAGGTGCGATTTCTCCTTCAGCACTGCCACCGCTGATAGGTCGAGCGTGTTACGGGTCGCCGTTTCAAAAGTGCGGATGCCGCGCTCACAGAGTATAACTTGGCTCTTGCCGCCTAGCAGCGCATACTCCGCAGCCATCAGCATCTCCTCAATACTGGCCGACATGCCGCGCTTCAGCAGTATCGGCTTGCCGGTATAGCCCACCTCACGCAACAGTGGGAAGTTTTGCATGTTGCGGGCACCGACCTGAATGATATCGACATCGCGGGCGAAGACCTCGATAAACTCCGATGACATTATCTCAGTGACGATCGGTAGGCCGGTCTTCTCGCGGGCGATCTTCAACAGTTCCAAGCCATCGAGGCCAAGCCCTTGGAAGGAGTAGGGCGAGCTGCGTGGCTTGAACGCTCCACCACGTAGGAACTTGGCACCGGAGCGCTCCACATCGCGGGCGATGGACAGTACTTGGTCCTCGCCCTCCACCGAACAAGGGCCAGCGATTACTGCGAAGTGGCCGCCGCCGATCTTGCGACCGTTGACATCGATTACGGTGTCTTGAGGGTGGAAGCGCCGCCCGGAGAGCTTGTAAGGCTCAGAGACCCGCACTACCTGCTCCACACCCTCGAAACGCATGAACTCTTCTGGGTGAAGCTGGGAGGTGTCCCCGGCCAGGCCGAGCATGTAGGTGCTCTCACCCTTGATGTCTTGCAGCATCAGGTCCTTGTGTGACAGGGCTTGCCTCACTGCGTTGACTTGGCCTTCCGTGGCCTCGGCTTTAAAGATGATGATCATTTTTCTTTTCCCCTTTCATATGATGTAACAAAGCTTCATTCACCGTTCCGTACAGAGTCTTCTTATCTAACTCGCGACCGATAAACAACTCATCGGCCAACAAAGCCTGATAGATGAGCATAGCCAAGCCGTTCTGGGTCTTCAGACCCAGCGCCGCTGCCTCAGAAAGCAGCTTGGTTAGGGGAGGCTGATAGACGATGTCGCACACCAGACCGCCCGGTGGGATGGCCTTCAGGAACTGCAGGGAGACAAAATCGTCTTGGAATCCGCTCATGCCCAAAGGCGTGGCGTTGATCAGGATGTCGGCTGTGGATGCCGCCTGAGCCATGCCGGCCGGGGTTAGTCCGCCGCTGGTGACAGTTGCAGATGTTACTTGTTGCAGGGCAGCCACAAGATTGCGGGTGCTGGTGGCATTGCGGCCTAAAACGGTGACCGAGATGGCTTGGTCTTGCGCTGCCTTGAGGGCGATTGCCGCAGCTGCGCCACCAGTACCGATGAGTACCACCCGTGACCCTGAGAAGCTGAACCCCTGGTCGGCCAGCGCCGCTGCCAGCCCCAGCATGTCGGTGTTGTGGCCATAAAGCCGACCGTTGCGGATGACCACCGTGTTCACGGCACCGGCCAGCTTGGCCTCTTCGGCCACTGCGTCCAAAAACGGCAGGATCGCCTTTTTGTGGGGGATGGTGACGTTGAGTCCCGATAGGCCAGCGCCGTCGGGAAAGCCGGGGCCGGTGGCAGCGGCCAGCTCGCCCTGCGCGGCTTGGCCGGGCATAGCGCCGTCCCGGACCTGCTCTAGGAACTGGCCGACGCTGCCCTTGGGCACATGTAGTGCCTGATAGCTGTAGGGCAATCCGAGCGCTGTGAACACGGTGTTATGGATCACGGGCGACAGGCTGTGGGCGATGGGGTCGCCGATGACCGCGAAGATCCGCTTGACATCTTGGGATTTGGCCGTGTTTTGCCGTCTAGTGACGGCTGTGGCCCTGTTCGCTACAGTCTGCCCGTTGGCAATAACTCCGCGTTTATCGACGGTCGCGCTCTCGTCCTCGGTCGCCGCAACGTTCGTATCGCCTACTGCCCCCACCAACGCCTCCAAGGCATCCCACCAGTTGCCCTCATTTATCAAAGTGACATCAGCTGCTGCTTGGTAAAGTGGCCGCCGGGTGTTGCTCTGCTGCAAGAGGGACGCAGTGCCTTTGGCCAACAGAGGGCGGCCATCAGGTTCTATGCTCGTAGCGATAATGCTCACCGGTCGGTCTATGAAGACTATCAACCCATGCTCCCGCAGTGCCTGTATATTCTCATCACGCAGCACACTGCCACCGCCAGTGGCGATAACGGTATTTCGACAACCAGAAGCCCGTTTGACCGCTGCAGTTTCCAGATCTCGGAAATGAGACTCACCATGCAGTTGGAACAACTCAACGATGGTCATATTCGCCTGTTGTTCGACATCCAGGTCGGTGTCGATAAAGGACATCCCCAGCCGTTTGGCGAGGGCTGCACCTAGGCTGCTCTTGCCACTGCCGGCCAGCCCGATTAAGACGACGTTGCTGAGTTTGGTCATCTTCTTGCCTCATCATTTCCTGCTTCCCCAGTCTGTGGCAGCAGCTGGGGTTGGGCCACCAGCCAGCGATCCAGCACCGCCAAGGCCAGCGCCGCCTCGACTACCGGTACCGCCCGCACCACGATGCAAGGGTCATGGCGGCCATGGATGCATAGTTTTACCGGTCGCAACTCAGCACCGTCTACTGTCTGCTGCTCGCTGGCAATGGAGGGTGTCGGCTTGATGGCCACTCTCACCACCAAGGGCATGCCATTACTGATGCCGCCCAAGATACCACCGTTATGGTTGCTCAGCGCCCGGATGTCTTGGGGGGTAGCGCGGCTGGCAGCTTCATCAACCTGTGGTTCGCTGGCCGGCTCAGCGCTAGGCCGTTTTATCAGTACGGTTTGCCCAGCCGCCAATGTCAGTTGATCGTTAGCCAGGCTGCCGCGCATCTGGGCCAGCCTGAAGCCGTCGCCAAACTCCACCCCTTTGACTGCTGGGATGGAGAAGAGCATGGAGGCAATACAGCTTTCCATCGATCCGAAAAAGGGCTCTCCCAAGCCGCCGGGAAGCCCGAAGGCCACCGCCTCCACCTCACCGCCGACCGAGTCGCCGTCTGATTTAGCCTGCTTGACCTCCGCTGCCATAGCCGCCTCGGCGGCGGCCGGAAAGCCCTTCTGGGAGACCTCTGCCCAAGCCACCGCCTCATAGGGCAGTGCTTGGTCGACGACTTGGCCGATGCGGGCAATACGGGCATATACCGTGATGCCTTGGCGACCAAGTAACTGTTTGGCCAGGCTGCCGGCGAATACCAGCGGCGCAGTCAGGCGACCGGAGAAATGGCCGCCGCCACGCATGTCGGCCAGACCATGGTATTTCAGCAGGGCGGTCCAATCAGCATGGCCGGGTCGCAGGCGGCTGTCATAGTCACTGGAATGGGCGTCAGTGTTGCGGATCAGGCCCAAGATCGGTGCCCCCGTTGTCCTTCCTTGCAGCAGGCCGCTGAGCACCTCCACTTGGTCGGCTTCACGCCTAGCTGTGCTGAAGGCAGACTGCCCGGGCGCCCGTCGTGCCATCTCCTGTTCGACTGCCGTCAAGTCGATAGCCTCGCCGGCCGGCAGCCCGTCGACGACAATGCCGATGGCCGGTCCATGTGACTCACCGAAGATCGAGAGCCGCAAGGCTTGCCCCCATGTGTTCATAGTGCCTCCACCTCAAAATCCTCCCAGAAGCCCGGGTAGGACTTCCGCACACTCTGCCAACCGGAAAGCTCCACCGGGCGCTCGCAACGAATGGCTGCCAAGGCCATCGACATGGCGATGCGATGATCTCCCCAAGCATCTGCCCGACCGCCGCGCAGACGCTCTGACCCCTCAATGATGAGCGAGTCTTCCTTCTCCACGACCTTTGCCCCTAAGCGGGCGAGCTCGGAGGCCATGGCATGTAGGCGATCGCTCTCTTTAAAACGCAGACGGCCGGCATTGACTATCTTGGAGGTGCCTACACAAAAGCTGCAGAGCACGGCGATCGGTGGCACCAAGTCGGGGATCTCCCGGGCATCCACCTCCACGGCTCGCAGCGTCTCAGCTTGGACGGAGATCAGCCCGTCAGCGACGCTTATGCGGGCACCCATCTCCTGCAGGATACGGAGAATGGCGCGGTCGCCCTGGTCACTATGGAGGCTCAGGCCCAGGCAGCGCACTGGCCGCCCCAGTGCCGCCGCTCCGAGAAAGTAAGCCGACTGGGAGTAGTCCGCTTCCACTGTGTATTGCGTCGGCCGATAGTGCTGGCCGCCCGGAATCAGGTAGCTTTCGGCATCCGGCTGTTCGATCTGCACGCCGAAGGCCGCTAGGGCACTCAGGGTCAGTTGCACGTAGCCAGCGGACTCCAGTGGCGAGCTCAAACGGATCTCGCTTTCACCCGGCAGTAAGGGCAGGGCGAAGAGCAGGCCGGAGACGAACTGTGAGCTGATGTTGCCCGGAAGGTGGTAAGTGCCGCTTCGCAAAGGACCCTTAACGCTGATGCCATGCTGAGTGCGCTGTAAAGTGGCACCGGCAGCGGCAAACAGCTGCTCATAGGCCTCCATCGGCCGCTGCAGCAGCCGGCCGCGGCCGACGAGGCAGCGCTCGTTGCCGCTGAGGGCAAGGATCGGGATCAAGAAGCGCAGCGTTGAGCCGGACTCCGCGCAGTCGACAGGCACAGCCGACGGGGCGATGCCGGGGAAAACCCGCAAACCTTGTGATGTCTGCTGCCAGTCGGCACCCAGAGCACGAATGCCATCTAAGGTGGCGCTGATGTCCTCGGAGCTGCCGAGGTTCAGGATCAGGCTCTCTTTGCCATCGCCAGCCGTGCCGCCGCCGTCCCAGGCCGCCTCGCCGGCAGCCGTGCTGCCGCCTGCACTGTTGCCGCCTGCACTGCCCAACACGATGTCGCCAGCAGCAGCCAAAGCGGCCGAGATCAGCGCCCGATGGCTGAGGCTTTTGGAAGGCGGCAGCTTGACGATGCCGCTCGGGAAGCGTTCAATGCGCTTTATCTCGTCCATTTCCCCTCCACACTGCGAACGATGTCGCCCAGCTCATCAAAGCTCAAAGGTTGAATAAGGGCATCGCCGATCTTTCTTAGCAGCACCATCTGGATCCAGCTGGTGCTGCTTTTCTTGTCCGTCTCCAAAATCTCTAATAGACTGCTGGGCCGACAGGGACAGCTGGTGTCTAAACCGTGCGCCCCAAGCAGACGGCAGAGCTCTTCTGTGGCCGCTGCCGGGGTAATGCCCAGCTCTTGGCCGATGCGAGCAGCCAGCACCATGCCGATGGCCACTGCCTCGCCGTGGTTGAAGCGCTCAAAGTCATAGGCCTTCTCAATGGCATGGCCGAAAGTGTGGCCAAAATTCAGGAGCATCCGCTCGCCTTCGTCGCGCTCGTCCCTAGAGACGATGCCAGCTTTGATGGAACAACAGTCGGCTATCACTGTGCTTAGAGCGGCCACATTCAGTGATCTTGGCACCGTCGAAACCTCCGTGCCTAGGGCCAATATGGCATCGCTGTTTGTACTGGTGCATGCTTGGCTGGGTGTGCCCGGGGCGTTGCCTTGGATATTATCTGCCGAGATACCGGCGGCGGGCACATCCAGCTCATCGAACAGTTTGCGCGAGCGGATGGCACCGTACTTGATGATCTCCGCCATGCCGCAGCGCAATTCCCGAACAGGCAGGGTCAGCAGGGCATCGGGGTCAATCAGCACTAGTTTTGGCTGGTAGTAGGAACCGACCAAGTTCTTGCCCTGCGCAAGGTCAATGGCCGTCTTGCCGCCGACACTGGAGTCGACCTGTGCCAGTAGGCTGGTCGGCACTTGGACGTAGGGGATGCCGCGTAGGTAGGTGGCCGCTGCGAAGCCGGCCAAGTCGCCAATCACACCGCCGCCTAAGGCCACAACCAAGCCGTTGCGCCTCAGTTTCATCTCGGTAAAGGCATCATACAAACCGGCCAAACCGGCCAAAGACTTGTTTTGCTCGCCAGGCGGCAAGACCTGCGGCCGGGCAGTGATGCCTGCGGACTGCAGGGAGGCAATGAATGCTTGACCATAGTAGCCCCAAACGTTCTCATCAGTGACTACGGCTACGGGGCTGCCCGCTGTTGTATAGGGACGGATGGCCGAGGCCACCTGTCCTAGCAGTCCCGGTTCAATCAAGATGTCGTATTGCTGGCCGCCTAACCCGACTGTAAGCTTGGTCACCGTTTGAGCATCTCCCTTTTGTTTTCCCCGGCCTGCTCCAACAGCTGGCAGAGGCCGGCCTCATCGCCCTCGACTAGGCAGCGGCGCACTTTTTGCAGCTGGCAGAGGTAGCGGTCGAGGTAGTCGACAGTGTTGCTGCTGTTGTCCAACAGCAGTTCCGCCCAAACTGGGGCATTGATATCGGCTATCCGGGTGCAGTCCCGGAAGGCTCCTGCCGTGTAGGCCGAGCTCATGTCGGGGTGGTAGTCCAAGCAGAGGGCGGCAGCAGCGATATGTGTCAAGTCACTGGTATAGGCGATGATCTCATCATGCTTCTCCGGCGTGGCCACGGCTACCCGGGTAGCGCCGACGAAGGCCGCCAGTTCCCGCATCAGCTCCACCGACTCCGGCGAAGTGCTAGGCAAAGGGCAGATCACAAAGCCGGAATCCTTGAAGATGGCAGCATCGGCGTTGGCAAAGCCGTCGCGCTCCTTGCCGGCCATCGGGTGAATGCCGATGTAATCCACATCTGGGGGCAATACGGATAAAATACGTGAGTTTAGATCACATTTGGCACCATAGATATCGGCCACCACTGCCCCAAGTTTGAAGTCGTGTTGGTGCTGTTTCAGTATTTCGGGGATCTGACGGGCATAGATGCAGAATATCACCAGATCAGAGCCGCGGATAGCTGCTGCAGTGTCTGTTGTGGCCTCGTCCACAGCACCGCTGGCCAAAGCGGCTTGACAGACCTCGGCATGGCGGTTAGTGCCGACGATGGTAGCATCGCGGAAGCCGCGCAGGGCATAGGCCAGCGATCCGCCCATCAATCCTAGTCCGATGATTCCGATTCTTAAGCCCACATTTCCTCCTTAACAACTAAAAGGGGAGGGTCCATATACGTGGAACCCTCCCTCTTGGGATGCTGTTGTGTCCGTCCGGTCAGCTCGGGGATCCAGTACTAGGCCTCAGTGCCTGCGCGTAATAGCAATAGCTAAAACCAAAAAAGCCTTGGCTCAAGCTAAGCCAAGAAAAGAAGGCTACTATCAACAATAGGGTTACAAAAAGCATACCCTGTCCTCCGTGACTGGTTTCAGCACAGGTACCGATTCCCGCTGCCGATATAAATGTAACACAAAGAACCAAAATTGCAAGCGGAGAATTCCGAAGAAGCCAAGAATGGGCGTAGCCGTTGGGGAAGCGCCGATTTAATGCTGTTGCGCCAGATTGTGAGCTGAGCCGCCCTATTCCAGCGGCGAGCCGCAGTAGGCGCAGATCGGCGCCTGGCTGGCGGTGAGCTTGTTGTTGGCGCCGCAGCGGTCACAGTGTAGTGAGCGGACCACCAACGTGTCGGCCAGTTTCTCTGGCAGCACTACTAGGCCACGTGCCTCGTCTAGGTAGGCTCCATCGAAAAACCCCAGATCGATCATCTTTTGTAAGTCGGCAGCTGCTTTTGGGTATTGAAAGCCCGTGGCTTGGACAATCCTCTCTAGGGAGCAAATGCCATTATTGACGATCAGGGCGATGTAGCGCTTATAGCGTTTGGCCAAACTGCGCTGGTTCACGGAGAGCCAGACCATTGCCACGCCGCCGGCTAAGAACATCACTCCCATTATCAGTGAGAAGGGGTCGTATGGCCGGTAGGCGATATTTGACAGCCCGCTCAGTCCGGCTCCGGTTTCAAAAAGACCAGCGATGAGAAAACCAATGCCAAAATACAAGGAGATGTTGGCGTTCTTTAACAGGTTAGTGCGGTCGGACGTGTTGTGGCGGTAGAGCAGGAATAGGCCGACCGGCCAAAAGACGATCAGTAGGCCGACAATATGCGGCGGCAAGGACTTTTTGGTTGGGTCTGTGCCGTCCATGCCGTCAGTCGCCAAACTCCGGCAGGCTCAGGCTAGGGAGATGCCGGTCAATCATGTCATGTACCAAGATCAGCCCACTAGATCCCGATGGGCGGGTAGGCCGTAGGCCCCCTCGGCATCTATGGCGGCATTGATGATCGCTGCCTCGACTGTCCGTGCTGCCAGAATGCCGATCAAATCGTGGCTGGCTGCCATTTGCCCGGTGGCCATCACAAACACTACATCGCCGTCGTTGGCGGTGTGTACTGGGTCGATGGCTCGGGCGTAGCCGTCGTGCGCCATGCCGGCCACCCGGGTGGCCTCGGCCTTGCTCATGCTGGCATTAGTCAGCACGCAACTGATGGTGGTGTTGGTGCCGGGCATTCCGGCGCTGGCCGCTGGGTCTGTCAGTCTGCCTATCGGGCTGGTGTTGCCGAGACTAGGCAGCCTCGGGCTTGGCTTGCTTGTGGTTTCGACGACCTGTCCGAAAAGCGCTTGGTAGGGGTCGAGGATGGAGCGTGGCCGCTTGGGGTCGCGCACACCGGCCAGCATAGTCGAGCGACTGTTGGCATAGACATTGCCGACGGCGTTGACCACGGTGACAGCGCTGACCACCATCTCGCCCAGCTGTAGGCTGGCGGCTCCGAGGCCGCACTTCATAGCCTGCTCCATCCCCAAGAGCTTGCCTACCGATGCTCCGGTGCCGGCGCCAACATTGCCAGTGCGTAGCCGGTGGCTGGCGTTGGCCGATGCCGTATAGCCCCATTCGGCATCCGGGCGTACCTGTGGGTTGCCAAGCGGCAGGTCAAAAAGGCAAGCACCGGCCACTATCGGGATCTGTTGACCGCCGAACTCCAAACCGAAGCCCTGCTCAGACAGCCAGCGCATGACGCCGCTGGCGGCATCCAGCCCGAAGGCACTGCCACCGCTGAGTACTACTGCATGCAGCCCCTCGACGGTGTTCGCCGGATCCAGCAGGTCGGTTTCGCGGGTGGCCGGGGCCCCGCCGCGCACCGCCACAGCCCCTGTGCAGCCATCCGGGGCCAGCAACACGGTACAGCCGCTGCCCCCCGCCTGATCGTCGCAGTGTCCGACTAGGATGCCTTTGGGCAGACGACAGCCGCTGCCCGATGCCAGTCCGTAGCTTTCGTCCATACTCATACCATTGCCCCCTTGAGCAGTGCCCCGGCCATGTTCAGGGCAGTATCGATATCGTTTTTCCGAAGCTCAGCCATCAGTAGCGGTGGGCCGTGCAATGCTGGGTCGGTGGCACCCTCGATGCGATGCCAAAGCCAGACCACATCGCGCCATTCACCTAGCTTGAAACCGGTTTTTTCATGTACCCCAACCTCTGTGAAGCCGAAGTGCCGATGCAAGGCGATGCTTGGATCGTTGGGCAGGCCAATCACCGCATAGAGGTTCACGAAGCCCTGTGCCCGCAGTATCTGTAACAGTGCGCTGTACAGAGCAGTGGCAATCCCCCGGCGGTGGTATTCCCCGTCGAGGTAGATGGCCAGCTCGGCGTTCCAGCGGTAGGCATCATGGGGCCGCACCTCGTCGGCGTAGGCAAAGCCGACCACCCTGTCCTCCAAGGTACACACCAAATAGGGGTAGCGTTTCTGGACCTGCTGCATCTTCAGTGCGATGTCTGCAGCCGATGGAATGGAGGACACGAAGGTAATAGCGGTGTCTACCACGTAAGGGCGGTAGATGTCGAGTATTCGCTGTGAGTCGTCCGCTGTGGCCAGACGTATTCCTAATTGCTCGTTCAATGTCATAGTTAACTCCCTTATCCATCAATTATAGGGCTTCGGGGCACCGACCGCTCGGAGCTTATGAGTCCGAGATTGCCAGCGGTGGTGTTTGTGTACTTCCCGTTGAAGCCGTTTCGGCATCTCCCCGGGGGGTCGATCCATTACGTATCCTTTTCGAACAATGCCAAGGTTTCGATATGGTAGGTCTGAGGGAAGAAGTCGAAGGGTACGGCTTGTTGTAGACGGAAGCCGCCGTCGATCAATATCCGGGCATCACGGGCAAGGCTTGCCGGGTCACAAGAGACGTAGGCCAGCCGGGACAGGGGGGAGTCAGCCAAGGCCTTGGCCACAGTGCTGCTGAGGCCAGAGCGCGGCGGGTCGACGATTGCCGCCAAGCCGCCTCTCGCTGCTTGGCCGCCAGTCGCCCTTCGAAGAAGCCACGGCAGCTCACGAGCTACATCACCGGCCACCACCTCGGCCTGAAGCCCGGCGGCTGAGAGGTTGCGGCGCAGGTCGCAAAGGCTGCTGCCGTTGATCTCCACTGCTACCACGCAGGCTCCAGCGGCAGCCAGAGGCAAAGTAAAGCTACCGATGCCGGCGTAAAGGTCAAATACCTGCAAGCCGCATCTGCCTGACCCTTGCAGCAGCTGTTCTTTCAGCCTCTTGGCCAAAAGCTCGGCCATTTTTGTGTTTACTTGGAAGAATGACGGTGCCGAGACCTTCAGGACATGGCCGCCAAAGGCCTCCGACCAAAACCCCCGGCCAGCTAATACCTCGGTGCGCACTGTCTTGTGCCGTCCGTCTTGCTCCTTGGTCAACACCCGTACTACGGAGTTCACGCACTTGGCCTGCTGGCCGATGGTCCCGGCCAAGAAAGAGCGGCGCAGGGGCGCAGGGCGGCTCCAGAGCGCAACCTCGCAGTCGCCTGTCCGTTGTGATGTGCGGATGCCGAGGCGATAGGGGGTGAGATCAGCTGTTGCCAAGCTGCCTGTTTTTGCCCTGCCGTCGACGAACACAAAATTCAACAGGCCGGCCAGCCGACCAGGCAGTTTGCCCGGCTGGCCGCCAAGTGCCATGCAGCTCTCAACTGGGGCGCAGCTGTTGCTGCGAGCGGTATACATGCCAGCCTGCAAACGGCCGCCGGCCGCCTCCCGGTACAGCTTGAACTCGACTTTGTTGCGCATGCCCCAAAGTTTTGGGGCGGCGATAGTCTCGGCCACCAGCCCGTCGGCATCGGCAATATGGGCAATACGGCTCAGGGAGTCCACTACGAAGCGGCGCTTCCAGAACAGCTGGCTGGCATATCCGACGATCTGCCAAGGGCAGCCACCGCAGGCCCCGGCATGCGGACAAGCTGCTTGAACACGCTGTTCTGATGCCTCGAGCAGCTCCACTGTTGTTCCACGGGCAAAACATTTGTGCTCGTCTGCCACCTCCACCAGCAGCCGGTCGCCAGGCACGGTATCGGCGACGAACACCGCCTTGCCGTCTGCAAGGTGAGCAACTCCGTGGCCTTGGTAGGCCAAAGACTCTATCCGAACCGTCTGGCGCAAAAGCTTTCCACTCTGCCTTTCTCCGCAAAGATCATAACGACCTCTATTATATGGAAACGCCGGTCGAGCGTCGTGATCGGCATTTCCATGTTAAATTGTTGTGATATCTATCGTTGCGGCAGCATGGATTTGGGATGTGTTGTAAAATCATGTACCGTCATGGTTTCCATATTCCCCATCAGCCCTCTTAGCTCAGGGGATAGAGCGTCTGCCTCCGGAGCAGAAGGTCGTAGGTTCGAATCCTATAGAGGGCACCAATGGGAACCGCGATTTCTTTTCCAAAAAGGGAACCATAAGGAGGCTTTGAATGTCTTTGTATACACCGCAGTATCTGCCGAGCGGCGACGAGATTGCTAGGATCAACACTTCAAAAGGTGTTATTAGAGTGAAATTGGCCGGAAAGGATGCTCCTATCCATGTTGCTAACTTCGTCGAGTTGGCACAGAAGGGGTTTTATGATGGCCTTAAGTTCCATCGCTATGAGCCTGGCTTTGTTGTCCAAGGCGGCTGCCCCCATACCCGGGACTTGACCTCGGAGCAGGTCAAATCGGGCAATGCCTATCCGCCTCCGGGCACTGGTGGCCCCGGCTATAGCATCAAGGGCGAGTGGAAACAGAACCCGAACAACAAGCATCAAGACGGCACCTTGGCTCAGGCTCGCTCCCAGGATCCGGACTCTGCTGGGTCGCAGTTCTATTTCTGCCTAGGGCCACAGCCCTTCTTGGACGACAATTACACGGTGTTTGGAGATCCCGCAGACCAGGAGTCTTTAGCGGTGATCCATGCACTGGGGGTGGGCGATATCATTGAGTCGGTGAGCATTGAGAATGCCAGCAACTGATTGCGGAGAGCAGACGTGCAAAGCTATAGTTACGAACAAGCGACCATCGCTTACAACTCAGGTGAATACGCCAGGGCACTGGAGGGTTATTTCCGCTGCTTGAAAGAAGACCAGTCGGAGTTTGAGAGCGGTGATAAGGGGCTCGTCTACCACCGCTTGGGAAACTGCCTGATCAAGGTGAAGCGTTATGAGGAGGCTGTAGCCGCCTATCACAAGTCGTTGGAAGACAGCGACTATTCCGAGCGCGGCAGCATCCATGTCAACATGGGCACTGCCTTCTCAGCGCTCGGACGCTACGATGAGGCGATCGAGGAGTATCATGCGGCTTTGGACGATCGCTACTATCCGACCCCTTACCGGGCTTGGATGGGTATGGGCAATGCCTTGAGCAAGCTGAAGCGCATCGTCGAGGCGGGTACTGCCTACCGCACTGCAGCCTTAGACGAGAATAATCCCAACCCGGTGAAGGCCTTGATGAACTTGGGGGCGTCTTTTTGCACCCTCGACCGCCCAGCTGATGCCATCAAGGCTTATTTGGCCATTTTGGACTTTCGGGTCACTGGTGCCACCCTGCATAAGACCTATGAGCGCCTCGGTGCTGCATATTTTCTTGATGCCCAGTACGACAAGGCCATCCAAGCCTTCAACGATGCCCAGATGGGCGCAGATTACCAGATCTCCGACCGTTCCCGGCAACAGCTGCGGGAGGCCAAGGCCCATCTAGCCGAAACCGACAGTTCCAACCCAAGAGCCGATGCTGATACTGATGCTGATACTGACGACTCATCCCATAGCGGCCAAGACATGGCGCTCGGCGGCGGCGAGGATGGCCTTACGGATGGCTACCAAGAGCCGGACAGCCTCTTTGACGACCCGACGGGATTGAAGCCCTTGGATGCTGAGGTCTCTGGGCCGATGGTCGTTGGCGCCAACATCCCCTCGGCCGAGAACACCGGCTTTTTTACTGCCACTGATGCCGAGTTGATAGAGGCCGGCAAGCAGAGCGTCAAAAAAGAGAAGAAATTGCGCCACACCGGCTTGAAGGTCTTTTTGGCGGTTATCGTCGTTGTCGTTTTGGCATTGGCTGCTGCAATCGTCTGCTACGTCCAAGGCGTCGGTTACCCTAGCCAACAGGCGGTGATAAATCGTTTCTTCGACGCGCATGCTGGTTCGGGGTCGGTCACCGACAGCTGGGTGAACGTGGCCGACGACAGGCAGGCCGATTTTCAGCGTATCGTCAACTCGGTGGTGCAAGTGGATTCCAGCAAGGTTAAAGTGATCGGCATGAGCGCATCAATGAACGAGACCACGGCATTGGTCGATGTCCAGCTACCCGAGGGGGGCATCGTCCATTACCAGATCAATTTGGTGCGGGACATGATCGGCTGGAAGATCAACGGCATTGATCTAGTCTTCGCATCGACCACATAAGCCACGGCGCTCTGGGGAAAATCTTGGGCATGTGGTAAAATACAAAGTTGCGCAGAAGAGCAGTGCGACTTTGAATACGCTGAGCTATGGATAAGGAAACCCATGTCCTTTCTCGATAACCTGTTCAATCAATGGAGCTGTGATATGGCCATTGACTTGGGTACGGCAAACACCTTGGTGGCCATCCCCGGCGAGGGCATCGTCTTGAACGAGCCATCGGTGGTGGCTATTGACTCTGATGCCAACCGGGTGCTGTCCGTGGGTACTGAGGCCCGGGAGATGATCGGTCGTAATCCCGGCAACATCTCCGTGGAGAAGCCCTTGGCCGACGGGGTGATAGCCGACTATGATGTTACTGAGGCGATGCTTTCTTATTTTATCCAGAAGGCCAACCGCCGCACCCGTTTTTACCAGCCTAAGCCGCGTATCGTGATCTGCATCCCCTGTGGAGTAACATCTGTAGAAAAGCGTGCCGTATTTGAGGCAACCATCCAAGCCGGGGCACGGCAGGCCTTCTTGATTGAGGAGCCGATGGCAGCGGCCATTGGGGCCGGACTCCCAGTCGAGGAGCCTACTGGTTCCATGGTGGTGGACATCGGTGGCGGCACTACCGAGATAGCCGTGATATCGCTGGGCGGTATCGTCACCTCGAACTCCTTGCGCATTGCTGGCAATGAGTTCGATGAGGCAGTTGCCCGCCACATCCGCGAGGTCTACGGGTTGAACATCGGCGTGCGTACCGCCGAGGACATCAAGATCGCGATTGGCTCGGCCATGCCTATCTCCACAGGCGAGCTGGACATGGAGATATCCGGGCGCGACTTGGCCACCAACTTGCCTCGCAGCGAGATTATCCAGTCCGAGGATGTCCGCGAAGGCATCCGTGCCCCCCTGCAAGAGATCCTGATTGCCATCAAGGAAACCTTCTTGGAGACGGATCCTGACTTGGCTGGCGATATCATCCGCAACGGTGTGTTGCTCACCGGCGGCGGCGGGATGATGAAAATGCTCGACATCTACCTTACCAACGAGCTTGAAGTGCCAGTTTATGCATCTGACACTGCTTTCACCAATGTCGTAGTCGGCTGCGTCCGGGCGTTGGAGAACCCGATCGCCCTCCAACGCTCCTATACGCAGCGTTAATCTGGCAGGCGTAGCGCATGCCTTTGGAACAGCATAAGCAGGTCGGCAAGGACCGCAGCTTGCCGGTGCTTGTTGTTTGTTGCTTGTTGTCATTAGTGGCTATTACTGTCTGGGTGCGAGAAGGTGATGGGGGGGTGTTGCACAAGATCCGATCTGGTGCCTCCGTACTTACCGCCCCCTTGCAGACGGCCGGTTCGTTTATCGCTGCACCCCTGCGCGGTATGGGCAGCAGCTTTGACAACATGAGCCTCTCTACCGACGACATCTCGGCGATGCGGGCAGAAAACGAGCGGCTGCGTTCGGACAATATCCGTCTGCAAGAATACGAGCTGGAAAACGAGAAGCTCTCGGCACTGCTGGACATCAGCGATGCCTATCACCTGCAGTCGGTAGGTGCCCGGGTGATCAGCCAAGGCACGGACTCTTGGGATCGCAGCATCACCATCAACAAGGGCACCAACGACGGCCTCCATGCCGGTCTACCGGTGATTAGCGCCAACGGCCTGATCGGCCAAATCGAGGCTTCCGGGCCCACCAGTTCGGTGGTGCGCCTGATTGCTGATGAGCGTAGCGGCTTGGCGGTGTTCATCCAGAGCACACGGGCTGAAGGTATTCTGGAGGGTTCTCCCGACGGTACCCTTTACCTGCGTTATATTGCCATGAATGTGGATGTCAGTCCGGGAGAGACACTGATCACTTCCGGGGCTGGTGGGGTTTACCCCAAGGGGATCCCCGTCGGCACGGTGTTAAGTGTCGATTTCAAACCGTCCGATGTCTATAAGACCATCGTGGTTCAGCAACTGAGCCGGGCACAAAGCTTTGAAGAGGTCTTGGTGATCACTGGCAGCGAAGGCAGCGCCCAATGAACGGGCGTTCCCGTCTGCCAGCCTTCCCCTTGATTATGCTCTTGGTGGCACTGGTGGCACAGGTCGCCTTGGCTCCGAACGTTGCCATTGGTGGTGTGGTGCCCAGCCTGATGCTCTGCTTCGTCGTTCTCAACTCTCTCAGCTCGGAGCGTCTGCCAGCCACCCTTTACGGATTTTTTGCCGGCTTGCTCTACGACTTGGTAAGTGTCGCGCCGATCGGCCCGGGGGCCTTGACCTTATGCATTGTTGCTTTTTTAGTTAGCAATATCCGTGAAATGCCCGGCTTGCAATTCTTGCCGATGCAGGTGCTGGCCGTCGTTGTCTCGCTTTTGGTTGGCGAGCTGATATATGCCATCGTGATGTCGGTGATTGGCTACGAGCTTGATTTCCTGTACTCCCTGTTGACCATTGTTCTGCCAGCCACTGTTTTCGACTCAGTGATCGCCGTCTTGATCCTGCTGATCAGTAAACGCCGCAAAGCTCCCAAGGGCGGCACTGGCCTTGCCGGTTCCGGATCGCTAAAAGACAGGTTGCCGCCGATATGACGGGCATACTAGGTGTGGTCATAGCGTTGATCGTCGGTATCTTGGTCTTTGCCTTGGTGGTGGCAGCTACCGTGCTCTTCTTGCGGCACCATGGGCAAAAGGAAAAGAAGATCGTGGTCAAGCAAAGTTTTGGGCGGCATAGCACCCGTGAGGGGGTGGGCATCGACATCCCCAAGGATATGGAGAGCGTCTCTGAGAGCCAGCGGGAACAGGGCAAGGGACGTATCTATCTCTTTAGCTTGGCAATTGCGGCGATCATCGGCACCTTGATGGTCAAGCTCTGGAGCCTACAGCTGCTCTCTGGCGACCGTTATACCCAAGAGGCCGAGCAATTGATGCACAGAGATGTTCCCACTCCGGCCGTTCGTGGCCGGATACTCGATCGCAATGGCAAAGAGCTGGTGGGCAACCGGGCATCTCTGAGTGTCATTGCACCGAGAAAAGTTGCCGATGACCGCAACTTAGTCTACCGGCTCTCCTTGGTACTCGGCATCCCCAAGGGTATCTTGCGCCTGAAGCTTCTCGACGAGATGGTGGCCGCCCAGTCCGACCGGGTGCTGGCCACCGAAGTGCCGCTGCGTGCTGCCGCCTACATCAAGGCTCATCCACAGCTTTTTGTTGGGGTGACAATAGACCAAAAGGTGATCCGCCATTACCCCCATGGCAGCTTGGCAGCGCATTTGTTGGGCTACACCGCGCCAATCACTGAGGAAGAGCTGAAGGCACCCACCAACTCCGGTTATGAGAACGGCGACTTGGTGGGGCGGGGAGGTGCAGAAGAGGCTTTCGAGGACGATCTGGTAGGCGTCAAGGGCAAGCGTACCTATCAGGTAGATGCAGGCGGCAACCCGGTGGCCTTGGTGGACGAAGTACCCTCGGCCAACGGCCACGATGTCAGTCTGACCATTGACCTTGACCTGCAAAAGGCTACTGACCGCATTCTGCCGGCAGTGATCGCCTCCGCTGTCTCCATCGGCCGGACCCACTGCAATGCTGGTGCGTTGGTTTGTATCGACATCGAAGACGGCGGCATCCTCGCCTGTTCCAGTTGGCCGACCTACGACCCATCTAGCTTTGTCAACGGCATTTCCCAAGACCTCTGGACATCGCTGACCAACAAGGCCTCGGACTACCCGATGACCAATCGGGCAATCTCCGGACTCTATCCGGCGGCCTCGACATTCAAAGCCTTTGTCTCGATGGCCGGTATGGAGAACGGCATTATCAAAGACGATACTACCAGTTACTGCACGGGTGTCTGGACAGGCTTCAGCAAGGACTGGCCGCAGAAATGTTGGCTGAAGCCTCCCGGGCATGGCACCCTTGGCTTTGAAGAGGCAATCAACCATAGCTGCGACCCCTTCTTCTATGATGTTGGGGCTAACTTCTTCAGGATTTGGGCAAATCAGGCCGCCGATGCCAAACAGGACACCTTTCAAGAGTACCTCCGCACTTGGGGCTTCGGCTCGAAGACCGGCTTGGACATTCCCGGTGAGTCCACCGGCCGGGTTCCGGATGCTGCTTGGAAGCGCAATTTTTACCGGGAAACCCCGGAACAGTCGCTATGGCAGGGCGGTGACATGACGAACATGTCAATCGGCCAAGGTGATATCCTAGTTACACCGTTGCAGATATGCAACGGCTATGCCGGCATTGCCCGGGGTGGCAGGATGCTCAAAACGCATCTCTACCGCCAAACGCTGGACGATACGGGCGGGGTGATAAAGGAGTATCAAGTGCAGGAAAGTGATGTACAGCCCCACGTCACTAAAAAGCACCTAGCGCGCCTTCACGATGGCTTGGAGCGGGTTGCCAACCGTTTAGCCGAGGACTTCACCAAGCTGCCAGTACAGGTGGCCTGCAAGACCGGCACCGGCGAGGTTCCCCCCAAAGAAACCTGCTCTTGGCTGGCAGCCTTTGCTCCGGCAGGCAAACCGAAGTACTGTGTGGCCTGCTGTGTCGAACAGGCCGGCACCGGCGACAGTGTAGCCTTGCCTGCTGTTCAGCATACTCTGGCCGCTATCTATGGCGTCGACCTCGGCCCGGTGCGTGCCGGCCCGGCAATTCACGGTGACTGATGGACACGGTTAGCCCGTCCAAAAGGGGTGTCCACGCTCGTATCGGCGAGCAGCGACCATCGCTGTTGCGCCGCTTTTTGGCGGGCATCAACTGGCCTTTGCTCATCGCACTGGCCATGATCACAGCCTTCGGCTTGGTGGTGGTGTATAGTGCGGTGTTCAACCGGGCGGACTATAATTTCTCCCGTCAACTCAGCGGAGTCGTCTTGGGCGCGGTGTTCATGGTATTGGTCTGGGCATTCGATTATCGTCGCCTCTTGAACATGCTGCTGCCGCTGCTGATTGTGGCCGCCGTGTTGAACCTTTTGCCACTGTTGCCGGGACTCGGCGTGGAAGTCAATGGTGCCCGTTGCTGGATCAATATTTTCGGGCAGCAAATTCAACCTGGTGAGTTTGCCAAGATAGCAACGATATTGATGATGGCGGCAATGGTCAGCCGGTTCAGAGGCAAGCTCGTGCATGGACGGGATTACCTGAAGTGCTTGGCCTTGTTGGTGGTGCCCCTGCTGACAATCATGACCCAGCCGGACTTGGGCACCGGCATGGTGTTGTTCGTCATCGGCTTCACCATCCTGTTCAACGGCGGTGCCGACCGCAAATGGCTGATTATCACTGTTTTGGCGATCGTGGCCTTGATCACAGCAGTATTGCTGATCGACCCGGTGTTGGACGGCTGGGCGGGGCATGACGTATTGCTGAAAAATTACCAGAAAAACCGCCTGTTGGTGTTCATGGACAACAGCATCGACCCCAGCGGACTCGGCTATAATCTGAATCAGGCCAAGATAGCTATTGGTTCTGGCGGTTTTATGGGCAAGGGATACCTCCAAGGTACCCAGTCGGCACTCGGATTCTTGCCAGAAGCCGCCACGGACTTCATCTTCTGTGTCTTGGCTGAGGAATGGGGCTTTTTGGGGGCGTTAGGGCTGTTGGGGCTGTATGTGTTTCTGATAGTCGTGGCGATCCGGATTGCCCTCAAAGCTGACGTCTTCGGACGGCTGATTGTTTGCGGCTGTGTAGGGATGTGGGTGTTCCAGATCCTCGAGAACATCGGCATGACCTCGGGTCTGATGCCGATCACCGGCATCCCGTTGCCTTTTTTGAGCTATGGGTCGTCTTTTATGCTGGTGAACTATATTGCTATTGGCCTCATCGGCTCGGTTTGGGCACATGGGCGCGACCAGCAGTCGGGCAGCCTGGGCATGGAGGCGATAAACGATGTCAGCAAGTTGCATGACAGGAGAAGATGGTGAAAAGTCGCAAAAAGGTTCAGGTCAAGGGAGCAAAGGGAATAAAGGGGCTTTTCGATTTGCCAATTGACCTGAAAAAGATGAATAAGCTGTTCAAAGGGGTGGTCAAGGAGGGCACTCAGCCCCTGAAGCTGCAAATCTGGATGGATGAGACCTTCCCGCCAGAGCTGGAGGAGCTGGCCAAGCAGGTCTTCATGCCGCAAGGCCCCCAGTTGGAATTGCTGGTTGGCCGCTATTATCAAACACTGCCACACGGCTTAGGCCAAGCCGACCTGCATGTGATACTGATGGCTGCAAGCCCCAAGACCCTGACGTTGTTCCACATTCTGGACGCCCTCGGCCAAGATGTGGTGCTGATCTCTGAACGCAGCGACTTTGATGCCTTGGGGCGCTGGATCGTGCGCAACCAGCGCAAGAAAGCCCTGTCCTGGGCACGCTGTTTGCTGATAGCGCGGGAAGCCTTGCGTGATGAGCTTGTCCAGTCCACCGCGATCACCAATGGCCTGATCGCCATAGTGCCCTTTTTGCCTGGAGCCGATCTGCCCGTGCTGATGATCAGCCAGATGCAGATGTTTTTGAAGCTGGCAGTAGCCTATGGGTTGGATCCCAAGATGAAACATCTTAAAGAACTGGCAGTGATATTAGCCAGCAGCTTGGGGATGCGCGGCGTGGCCCGCCGCTTGGTGGCCGCGATGCCACCGGTCAGCTGGGCGGTGCGAGGCACGGTGGGTTATGTCGGCACTTTGGCTATAGGCAAGCTGACGGTGCTTTACTTGGAGTCGTTGGCTGCCAAAGAAACCGACGAAGATAAGAACTGAGAAGAAAGAGCCAGTATATGGAAAACCTCTGGCCCCGTATTGAAGGGCTTTTGGGTCAAGCAACTCGCCCCAGCCGTTATATCAATCATGAGTATCAGAGCGTCCACTGCAAGGATGCCGAGTACCGGGCGGTCTTCGCTTACCCTGACGTCTATGAGATCGGCCAGTCCAACCAGGCTGTTAACCTGCTCTACGACATCGTCAACCGCTTGCCGGGTTGTGCTGCCGAGCGCGCCTTCCTGCCATGGGTGGACATGGCTGCGCTGATGCGCGAGCGTGGCCTACCGCTGTTCTCTTTGGAGGGCATGTGGCCTTTGACGGGCTTCGAGATGCTCGGTGTAACCATTCCCCATGAGCTGGCGGCCACCAACATCATTGAATTGTTGGATTTAGCCGGACTGCCGCACCGTAGCTGTGAGCGGCTGGACGACGTGGCCGGCACCGTTGATAATGCTTCCGGCCGCTGGCCGCTGGTGGTCGGCGGTGGGCCAGCAGCCTTCAACCCAGAGCCGTTAGCGCCGTTCTTCGATGTTATCGCCATTGGTGAGTCCGAAGAACTGATCTGCGAGCTTGTTGCCAAGCACCGCGCTTGGCTGGCAACACCTGGAGGCCGGCTCAACGACCTGCTTTGCTCTCTGGCCGAGGTCGAAGGGATCTATGTGCCCAGTTTTGGCAGCCAACGCCGGGTCAGGCGGCGGGTGTTTGGCGGCTTTGCCGAGGAGCTGCTGCCGAAAACCAACATCGTGCCGTTTTGTGAAACCATCCACGACCGCTTGGCAATTGAGATCCAGCGTGGCTGCAGCCGGGGCTGCCGCTTCTGCCAAGCCGGCATGACCTACCGGCCAGTGCGTGAGCGGCCAAGCGACATGATCGTCCAAGCCGCCATGCAGGGTATTGCCTGTACTGGCTTTGATGAGGTGTCGCTGGTCTCCCTCTCCAGCACCGACCATTCCCACATTGAGGATATCCTGCGCCGCCTACAACAGTGTTTCGCGGGCACCGGGGTGTCGGTTTCCTTGCCCTCACAGCGGTTGGATGCCTTTGGCGTGGATATGGCCGGCCTGGTGGCCGGGGAGCGGAAGAGCGGCCTGACCTTTGCCCCAGAGGCTGGCAGCCAGCGCCTACGCGATGTGATCAACAAAAACGTTAGCACCGACGATTTGCTCTTAGCCATCCAACGGGCCTGTGAGGGTGGCTGGCGGCGCTGCAAGCTGTATTTCATGATCGGCCTGCCCACCGAGACGGACGAGGACGTGGTAGCGATAGCCGATCTGGCCAATGCGGCCTACATCGCCGCCAAGGACGCTGTGCCCCAGTGCGAGCGCGGCAAGATCCGCATCTCACTTTCAGTGGCAGTGTTCGTGCCCAAACCGGGCACGCCCTTTCAATGGTCCGGACAACTGCCATTGGCCGAGGTCAGCCGGCGGATCGGGCTTTTGCGCCAAGCCGGCCTAGCGAAGGCGATCAGCCTGAAATGGCACGACCCGCAAGTCTCCCAAGTCGAGGCGGTGCTGGCACGCTCTGGCCGCGAGGTCGCCGAGCTGATCGAGGCGGCTTGGCAGGAGGGTGCCAGCTTCGCTGCTTGGACTGAGCGCTTCGATTACCAGCAGTGGCTTGTTGCCGCCGAGCGCTGTGGCATCGACTTGGACGCGGCGGCTGCCGATGACTACCGGATGGACGAGCCTTTGCCTTGGCAGCACATCGAGACAGGCATCTCCCAGCGCTACCTGGAGCAGGAATGGCAGTGTGCTTTAGAAGGCCAGGTTACCGAGGACTGTAGCTTTGCACGCTGCACAGAATGCGGTGTTTGCCTGACTGCGGATTCCGGTGGCCAGCGGCCGAGAATCGTCTTGGAAGGGGAGCGCCATGAATGAGGTTTTCTTCAGGTTGCGCATCTGCTTTGCCAAGCAGGGGCGTTTGCGTTGGCTGTCGCACCTTGAGCTGCTGCGGGCGATGGAGCGCCTGATCCGCCGCTCCGGCCTGCCCTATGCCACTACTCATGGCTTTAACGCCCATATGCGGTTTGCCCCCGGGCCGGCCTTGCCAGTGGGCACCTCCGGTGCCCGGGAGCTTTTCGACGTTTGGCTGACCGAGTACCTGCCGCCAGCCAAGGCGCTGGCCTGCCTTGGGCTGGCAGCTGCTGACCAGATACCGATACATGAGGTCTGCTATGTGCCTACCCAACTGCGTGGCCTGCAGTCCACCCATAATCTGGAGAGCTATGAGCTTCGGTTGCTGTCCCCAGATCGTGACCTAGCAGCCCTGCAAGCCGCACTGGACGAGCTGTTAGATCGCGAGACCCTGACCCTAGTGCGGAGGGAGAAGTCCAAAGACTACCAGACAGCCATGCTCATTGCCACCACTCCGCTGCTCAAGGTCGATGCAACAGATGGCAGCTTGCGCCTGTCCTTGACGCTCAGAAGCTCAGAGCAGGGAGCAGCCCGTCCCGAGTCGCTGGCCGATCTGATCCTAGGCGAGCAGGGGAGCGTGTTGGAAGTGCAGCGGCTCAGTGTCAGCCGTGACGGTGAAGGGTCGTGAGCGCCGCTTTGGGGGAGTGCCGATTAGTGTGTGGAGTACATTGTTGCGGCCTTGATCCGCAATCTTTCGCGCCGCTGACAAGGGCGGCTGCGAGTTATACCGTTTCGCGACTTGGTGCAACAGCATCGGTCGGCACTTCTCTGTCTCGCCTGCCTGTCGAACGGGTTGGCTGATGCTGGCCATCGACCTGATTGCTGTTGGCAAGCTGAAGGAGCGCTACTGGCGGGAGGCGGCAGCCGAGTACGAGAAACGCTTGTCGGCCTATGCGCAGTTGCGGGTCTTCGAGCTTCCAGACCGCTCCGAACACGGTGACGGCCCCGAGGCCTTACTCAAGGCCGAGGCCGTCTTGATCATCGACTGCCTGAAGCGGCAACGCACGGCTGCGCCCCTGATACTGCTGGACATCGGCGGAGTGGCCACCTCCAGTGAGCACCTGGCCACCCGCCTGAGCGCCCAAGAAGCCTCCGGCAACCCCCGCCTGACGTTCATCATCGGCGGCTCCCACGGCGTAGCCGCCGAGATCCGCAAGGTGGCCAACGAGCGCCTCTCCTTCGGCCAAATAACCCTGCCGCACAACTTGGCCCGCATCGTCTTGCTGGAACAACTATACCGGGCCTGCCGCATCAACCGTGGTGAGCCATACCATAAGTAAAAAGCCAATCCGGTATTGCTTCTGATTCTGTTTGAGAATGCTGGTACAATGGGGAAAGTGTCAGTTCATGGAGGTCAAAGCTTGAAAAACCAAAGCTGTGATGTTCTTCATGGGCACAAACGGCTCCGGCCATGTATATGATGGAGATACTGTAAACGAGAGAGACACTGTAAAAAGACACTCTAAAAGACACAGCAAGGAGACCCCTTAATGTACGTTGCCATTGTCCAGAACAACCCGACTGCCGGGGCACTGAAGGAGAACAGCGAGGCGGCGCTGCAGACTATCCATGAGCTTGCGAGCACTGCTTATCCTCCCGATCTGGTGGTCTTCCCCGCCTTTGCCCTCTGTGGTATGCCCTTGGACGGCCTGCAGTTCTCTGAGGCCTTTGGCTTGGAATGTGTGGACTACGCCCGCCAAGTTATCAAGGAGGCGCCACTGGCCACTGTTATGGGTACAGTCTTGCCGCTGCACTTAGACGACGGATTGGACAGTCCCTGCGAATCAGAGGCGTTGTACATGAAGGATGGTGAGGGCGGCAGGTTGGGCTTCTCCAACTTGGAGAAAGATGACGAGATGCCGATCTGTCCATCGGTGATTCGGGCGCGTATCGATGGGGTACAGGTCGGGATGCTGCTCGATGAGTATCCGGATGGCGATGACCTTTCGGACTGCGACCTAGTCATCATGCTGCTGGCCAAAGACTATCACGGCACAGATTCCCTGTTCACGGCTTCTGAGCAACTAGAGTTCTTGCAGGAGGTTGCTAGGGAGGCCAATGCTTGGCTGGTGGTAGCCAACTTGGTTGGCGGCGCGGGCGAGATGGTGTTTGACGGCGGCAGCTTGGTGATGGATGCCTACGGACAGGTGCAAGCACAGGCTCCGGTGTTCGAGGATGCTGTCCTGCGGGCTAACATCACCTTTAACGCTTCAGTGGCAACAACACTGGTGGAAAGCAGCCAGAGGGATACAACGGCCATGGCCGCTGGTGCCAGCCTTGCGGTTGCTGGGTCAACGGCGGCCAAGCCGATAGTCCGCCCGTTGTTGCCCTATGAGGCCGACTGGCGGGCACTTTGTTTGGCCACCCACGATTATGTGGTGAAGAACGGTTTCAGAGATGTGGTGTTGGGGCTCTCCGGCGGCCTCGATTCGGCGGTGGTGGCGGCAATTGCGGTGGATGCCTTGGGAGCAGGGCATGTGCATGGTGTGTTGATGCCTTCTCCCTACTCCTCGGCCGGCAGTATCAGCGATGCTCAAGCCTTGGCTGACCGGTTGGGCATTGCCACTATGACTATCCCGATCACCGAGCCGCTGGAGGGGTTTCAGAGGCTGATGCCCTTCTGCTCCGATGATCTACCGCTTGACAGCGCCGCAATGCCCGATCATTCAACATCGGGAACAGATGCTGCGAATGCTAGGGACACTGCACCCGCTGCACCCGCTGCACCCGCTGTACCTGCAAATGCTGTTGCCCCCTCTGATACCTCGGCGCAACCAAGCCTCGCTGCCCAGAACCTACAGCCCCGTATCCGCATGACTTGCCTGATGTACCTCTCCAATTGCTTTGGCTGGATGCTCTTGAACACCGGCAACAAGTCTGAGGCGGCACAGGGTTACTCCACGATTTATGGCGATACAGCCGGTGCCTTCTCACCGCTGGGAAATGTCTATAAAACAAATGTCTATGGGCTGGCGCACTGGCGCAACCAGTGGCATGGCGCAGCTGCTGTTGGTGCCATCACGGCACCCATCCCCGAGGCGATCATCGCCAAGCCGCCATCGGCTGAGCTTTACAGCGGTCAGACCGACCAAGACCTGCTGCCGCCTTATGAGCTGCTCGACCGCATCCTCCACCTGCACATCGAGGACGGCTTGGGGGTCGATCAGATACTTGCAGTGCTGAGCCAAGACTCCAAGGTGGACAGTGCGATGTCGGCTACTGTGTGCGAGGTACTGGACCGCGTCAGGTGCTCGGAGTTCAAGCGCCGCTCTCTGCCACCCGCACCCTGCTTGGATGGCATGGATATCGGCTCGCAGCTTGACTGGCCATTGGTTAACGGCTTTTGCGACCATCAACGCCCATGCAAGGAGCATAAGGATATTCAGGGCTATCTTGGTCTGTCCTTCAGCCAACGGGGCATGGACGGCTGGACATTTTTGGAGAACTGATGACTGTTGGGCTGCCGGTGCAGCCTATAGGGTGGGAGGCTTGGCCAACCAACATTTTTCTGAAAGAAAGGGGCTTCTCGACACATGGCATCTGATGCGCGGCAGCGTCCGATCCGCTCTAGTTTGATACTTCTGCTCACTGCCTTTATCTGGGGTATGGCCTTTGTCGCCCAGCGCTCAGGCATGGACTATATCGGGCCGTTTTTGTTCGCTGGACTGCGTTTCGTCATCGGCGCTTTGACCCTAGTGGCGGTCTTAGTGGTCAGTGGCTTTATCTCCCGTATCGGCAAAATGCCAGTCAGTTGGGCTATACCGGCGAGGCGGTTGATCCTCGGCGGCATGTTCTGCGGCTTTATCCTCTTCGCCGCCGGCACCCTGCAACAAGTCGGCATGGTCTACACCCCGGCCTCCAAAGCCGGGTTTCTGACCGCCCTGTATATCGTGTTGGTGCCGCTACTCGGCGTGTTCATGAGGCAGCGTCTACGTTGGAACGCTTGGGTCAGTGTCCTGATAGCAGGGGTGGGGCTGTACTTCCTGTCGATCACCGACGGCTTCGACATTCAGGAGGGCGACCTGATAGTGATCCTCGGTGCCCTGTTCTGGGCGGGGCATATCTTGGCAGTCGACCACTTCGTGGCTGGTATCAATGCCCGGGAGATACTCAAGCTCTGCGTTGTCCAGTTCCTGACGGCGGGGGTTCTAGCCCTGGTATGTGTGCCGCTGTTCGATGGCTTTTTTGTGGAGCAGGTCTTCGACCCGGCGGCCTTGGCCAATGTGGCGGTGATGGTGCTTTATGCCGGTGTGCTCTCTACCGGTGTGGCCTTCACCCTCCAAGGTATCGGCCAACAGGGGCTGCGGCCGGCCCCGGCGGCGATCATCATGAGCACCGAGGCAGTGTTCAGTGCCTTGGGCGGTCTGGTGTTGCTGGGCGAGCTGCTGACGCTGCGCGAGGTGGTCGGCTGCATCCTGATGTTCGCCGCGATCCTGCTGGCCCAGCTGCCGGGCGGCCAAGTAATCAGCGACCCCCAGGCCAGGACCGGTGGGCAATACCGGGGCGATGACGGCTAGCAGCAGAAGGCAGATGTGCAAGGCTGCTCTTAGTCTGCCGCAGTGCTAAAGGTGTCCGCATCGGGCGAGGCGGCTGGCGCCATGCCCGGCACGGCCAGCGTCACCGTCCGCTCCCACAACGGCCGGACCGCCACGGTCAAGGTGAGGCTGGTCAACTTCGCCTCTGCTCATAGACTGTCCCAAGTGGGTGACCATTCTCGTGGGGAAGGAGTCGATCAGCTTCCAGTTCCGTGTTTACAGCTACTCCCCATACTTCGACTGTGTGTTATTCGACTATTTTCAAGACCTCGACCAGAGCGTCAACGACTCGTTCAGCCCCGAGGAACTGGAGGGCTTTTCCACACCCCAGGTAATGGCACCGTGCCGGGAATACTTCTATGTATACCATTGATGGTGGTTACTTGGTATTTTGCAAGCGTAGACGGCTAATTGAGCTTGCCTCTGCCTAGAGAGGTACCGACCGGTGCTCCTTCAGCTGGTCGCTCCTTTCCTGCAACGCTCCTAAGCATCACTCTATGCTAATCTATTGGCAGATGTAATTACTCATGCATTTCCTCACGAGAAGGAGGTTCACATGCCGAAGATCACTGCTGACGATGTGCGGGTGCCCATTGATGTTTCCCCGGAGTTTCGGGAGACCTATGTTCGGAATTACCTGGCCGCCACCCAAAATACCGGGCGGCTGATGCTCTATGCTTGCGACCAGAAGATTGAGCACTTGAACGCGGATTTTTTTGGGGAGGGCATCTCGCCAGAGGACAACAACCCGGAGCACCTTTTCAAGATCGGTGATCAGGGTGTGGTCGGTGTGCTTGCCGCCCAGAAGGGGCTGATTGCCCGCTACGCCGCAGACTATCCGAACATAAACTATCTGGTAAAGATGAACTCCAAGACCAACTTGGTGGAGACTGCCCAAGACGACCCCTATTCGGCGTTGCTCTACTCCATGGAACACGTGCTGGCCATGCGCGATGCCGGCGTGAACATAGTGGGCATCGGCTACACCATCTATTTGGGCAGCGAGTATGAATCGACGATGATGAGCGAGGCTGGCGAGCTGATCAGCGAGGCCCATGCTGCCGGCTTGCCGGTGGTGCTGTGGATCTACCCGCGTGGCAAGGCCATCGCCAATGAGAAGGATGCCGCCCTGATTGCCGGGGCAGCCGGTGTGGCAGTCTGCTTGGGTGCTGACTTCGTGAAGGTCAACCCGCCCAAGGCCAGCGCTGATGAAAGCTCAGCTGCACTTTTGGCACAAGCCTCGGAGGCAGCGGGGCGCACTGGCTTGGTCTGCGCCGGTGGCTCGACCGTGGAGGCGGAGAAGTTCTTGTCGCAGCTACATGAGCAGATCCACATCGGTGGTGCAGCCGGTAATGCCACTGGCCGTAACATCCATCAGAGGTCGCTGGCAGAGGCTGTGCGCCTGACCAAGGCCATCAGCGCCATCACACTGGCCGACTATGATGTGGATCGGGCTTGCAAGGTATTTGCCGGTGAGGAAGACTTTACGTTGTAGCATGAACCCCGCCAGCTCACGACTTGGCGAACTGGCTGGGATGGCACTCGAAGAAATCGGTACGTGGCAAAAGCTCGCGTAGGCTATGGCTGGCGCGGGCTTTTGCATCGGCATCAACAAAAGCCTCAAAGCCGGCAGGACGGCAGCTGGCATCGACATGCTCCCAACTGAAGAACTCAGCCTCCGTGCAGGACAAAGCGAAGTACTCGAAGGCTTTGGCCGAGCCCCTAGGGGCGATGGGGTGCTCCAGCAGTAAGCAGACTCGCAGCAGGTAAAAGCAATCGATGAGCAACTGTCGCCGCTCGGCACTGCCAGTCTCGCAGCTGCGGCTGTGCTCCGACCAATGCTTGTTGGCTCTACGGATCAAATCAGCGGCTGCTGAGCTGGCCAAGTGCAGCTCAGTTAGGAACATGGCCTGCTCGTAGAGCCGCACTGCCTCTTGTGCCCAGTTGCCGACTTCGGGGCTGATCTCGCCTAGGGGCATCTGCCCGCCGAACTCGTTTTGGACGGCATAAAAACAGGAGCGGGCCAAACGGTTCAAGATCCCTGTCAGCACCTGTCCGTCTTTCAGCACTGGGTCAGAATCCTTGGCAGCGGCCTTCGGGTTCAAGGGCTTTGGACGGAAGTTAACGGCCTTCATCCCCAAGCCCAGGGAAACAAAATGGGCACGCAGCTGTTCGGCACGGTAGTATTCGAGCAGCTCTTCGGCCAGTGGTGGCTTCAGTGTGCCAGAAGACGAGGCCTTCTTGTCCAAGAAGAGCAGGTGGTGGTTGGCTATCAAATGTGTCTGCTTGAGCGTTCCCAAGGGGTTGGCCAGATCGAAGTCGTCCAGCGCGGCCAACGCCTCCCAGAGCGCAGTCTGCACCACCCCATAGAAGTAGATGTTGTCTTGGCCGATGAACTGGTAGACCCGGGCTGTGTCGTCGCACCAGAAATCCGGCCATTCAAGCGGCGCTGCGGTCGCCCGGGCCGTCGCAGTAGCTTGGCTTCCGGCCCCGACTGCCTCGGCCGCCGCCGCTTCAGCATCAGCTGCGTCATTACCAGCATCAACCGCTGTCGTGCTCCCGGCTATGCCGGCTGCTGCCGCCCGCCTCAGCGCCGCCTGGGTGAAGCTGATCGGCGCCCATAGCGATTCTGGCCAGCACCAAATGGTCAGCGCCCTGCCGCTGTGGTCGAGGTCCGGAGCAGGAACGCCCCAGTCGATGTTGCCGGTGATGCGGAAGGGGGTCAACGCTTTGCCGCTGCGGTAGCGCAGCCCGGCAGCGTCCAACAAAGAACGTGCTTGGTCGCGGTCGGCAATACAGTCAAACTCCAGCTCGAAGCTGGCCTTGCCCTGTGGTGTTGGACGGTAGCGGTGCTGTGGCAGTGTCGAGCTCAGTGCTTGGTAGTCGTCAAGCAGCTCATCTTTCAGGTAGATGATCGGCGGCACTAAGAACTCCGCCATAGTCTCCGGAACCAGCTTGCGGGTGACGTTGTCGCACATCAACTGCTCGATGTAGTTGTCGAGTAGGCCTTTGAACTCCGGCAGGTCGAAATACCAGTTCTCTACCCGGCGCATCGATGGACGGCTGCCGGTGAGCGTACTTACCGGGTTGATCAGCTCTGAGGGCTGGTACTGGTGGCCGAGGTCGCATTCATCCGCCCAAGCATGCTCCGAACGGCAGCCCTGAACGGGGCAATGACCGACAACTTGACGACCGTTCAAGAAGCTCATGGCCGCATCGTCGTAGAACTGGTCGGTGCCCAACAGTTGCAGGTGGCCACAATCGTAGAGCCGCCGTAGCAGTTCATCGGAAAGGGTGCGATGGCACTCCCCGGATTCGTCCATGCCGCTGCCCTGGTAGATGTCCAGCGAGATGTCGAAAGCCGCCAGGCTGGCTGCCTGAGCACACTGATTGGCCTTTACGTAGTCGGCGATACTGCCTGTAAAACCCTCGTTTTCCACCAGTTTGCGATAGCCTTCGTCGATCGGTGAGCCA
This sequence comes from Actinomycetes bacterium, assembly GCA_009787085.1. GTDB lineage: Bacteria > Actinomycetota > Coriobacteriia > Coriobacteriales > UBA8131 > WRGR01. The sequence goes on along the minus strand of WRGR01000044.1, from coordinate 126,322 downwards.
TAGCAGTCGGTGCCGCTGACGAACAGCACATTGGCCGGCCCGATGCGGTCGCGTAAGAAGCGGGCATAGACGTCGGCTGGCACGAACACTCCACCGACGTGCCCGAAATGCAGACCCTTGTTGCCATAGGGCATGCCGGCAGTAACCACCGCTCGGGACGGCCACTCCGGTCGGGGCTGGGGTGTTGCTGCTGTCGTAGGGCAGGGGACAGGTTCTTTTCCCGCTGAATGATCCAACAAGTTCCCGGCCTTCGCACCGTTTTGACGGTCGCCGACCGGCTTTTCGCAGCAAGCACTGCTGTTCTGGCTTTGATTCTCAGGTGTCTGCATGGTAGCTAGCTCTTCAGTCCTCTTGTCGTTTCTGTTTCCGCTTGATGAAGATTTGGATATCCGGTTTGTGCTCCGGCAACTAAGGCTATATGATTATCGCATATCAAGGATCGACGCAGCCAAGGGAGGTGCCGTTCAATCATGCCAGAATACGGCTTCGAGCAGTTCAAGAGGGATCTTCTGGACGGGGTGAGCGCCGCCGCCAGTGGGGTCTCCACAGCCGCTAGGGAAGCGGCTGATGCCGCCAAAGGCGCTGCCGACTCAGTAATGCGGATAAAAGACTTCCGCGAGGTTGGCCGCGACCTCTTCGTCTCCGGTGCGGTCACCAGCCACGGCGGCAACCTTTCAGTCAGCGACGGCTCACGGATTTGGATTACCCGCACTGCCGCCCAGCTCGCCCATATCCATCCGAGCGACGTGGTTCAAGTACCGTGGCAAGCCTCTGATGCCGATGTGGCCGCCGCTGCCTCCATGGAGCTGAAGGTGCATCGTGCCATGTACCATGCCTTAACCGAGCGCTTGACTAAGCAAGGGGAAGACTTTGGAGTTCGGGCAGTGCTGCACTCCCATAGCCTGTACACTGTTTTCCAGTCGCTGTCGCGGGACGCATTGACACCTTTGGATTCCGAGGGCAAGCTGGTCTTAGGAGCAGCGGTGCCAGTACTTAGTCCACAGCAGACAGTGGCCGCCGATGAGGTAGCCACCATGATGGCCGAGCTGGTCAGTGGCGGCGGCTCACTGGCTGTCATCCGTGGCCATGGGCCGTTTGCCATGGCCGACAGCCTGCAAAACGCCCTGCGGCTGGTTTCTTGCTTGGAGTATTCGGCGCATATCCTGACTTTGCGTGAGCAGGCTGGCGGGAGGGTGCAGTAGTGTTGATCGACGTTTCCTAGGGCTGCGGCCATGGCTGCCGTAGGCCGTAACGGTAGGAGATAAGGAGAGAGAAATGACGTTGTGGAACGAACTGCAAACTGATGACTATGAGGGAATGCTGGCGGAGACAGTCGTGGTGCCTGGCTATCAAGGTGTGCGGATACGCGCCTACCTGTCCCGACCCTTGGGGCCAGGCCCCTGGCCGGGGATCGTTTTGATCCCCCATTTACCGGGCTGGGACGAGCTGAACCGTGAGGTTGCCCGGCGCTTTAGCCAACACGGCTACATCACCATCTGCCCGAACATCTACCAGCGTGTCGGGCAGGGGCAGCCCTACGAGGTGGCGATGAAGTCTTATCAGGCCGGTGGGGTGGCCGACATCAGCGTGATGGGGGATGTGGCTGGTGCCTTGAGCTACTTGGATGCACTGCCTTGCTCTAGCGGTAAGGCCGGGGTTATCGGTATGTGCTCTGGTGGCCGTCATGCTTTCCTTGCCGGTTGTCAGCTTGACGGCTTCTCGGCAGTGGTAGAGTGTTGGGGCGGTAGGGTAGTGGCCGCCAGAGATGAGCTTACAGAAGCTCAGCCAGTTGCTCCGATCGACCTGACCGAGAAGCTGAGCTGCCCGCTACTGGGGATTTTCGGCAACGACGACCAGCATCCTTCGCCGGAGCAGGTCGATGTGCACGAAGAGGCCCTGAAACGGCAGAATAAACAATACAGCTTTCACCGCTACGACGGTGCCGGGCATGCGATATGGGACTATTCCAGCGAGAATTACCGTCCAGCGGCAGCGATGGATTCTTGGAACAAGGCGCTGGCCTTCTTTGACGAGCACTTAAAGAGCTGAGCCGTGCTGTCTGTCCAGCCACCCGCATCGTCGTCGGTTGCGCCGTCGCCTGTGTCGTCGCCGTTGCTGTTGTCCAAGAAATCGGTCGAACCCTTCTCGATAATGGCCAAGCCGGTGGGAGCGCGCTGTAACCTTTGCTGTAGCTATTGTTACTATTTGAAGGATGTTGGGGAGCCAGATGCTGCTTCGCAGCCACGGATCAGCGATGAGCTGTTGGAGCGCTTTGTCTGCCAGTACGTCCAGGCCAGTCCGGGCCCCGAGCTGAACTTTGTCTGGCATGGCGGTGAGCCGACTTTGGCCGGGCTGGACTTCTACCGGCGGGCAGTTGGGCTGCAACAGCAATACCTTCCCGAAGGTTGGACGTGCTGGAACAACCTCCAGACCAACGGCTTGCTTCTTGATGACGAGTGGTGCGGCTTTTTGGCCGATGCTCATTTTGACGTTGGGCTGAGCATCGACGGCAGCCAACTGGTGCATGACCGTAACCGGCTGGACCGCAATGGCAAGGGCAGCTATCAGCAAGTCGTCGATGCTGCCAAACGTCTGCGGACACATGGTGTTCACCCCGACCTGCTCTGCACGGTGAGCTCGGCTTCGGTCAACGATCCTTTGGGTGTTTATCGGGCACTACGCAACTTGGATACCGGCTGGATCCAGTTCATCCCGATTGTCCGCAGGGAAAGCGATGGCAGCCTAGCTGAGGAAAGTGTCAGCAGCGAGGGCTACGGCGAGTTCCTATGCACCGTGTTCGATGAATGGGCATGCCACGATCTAGGCAAGTTGGACATCCAGCTGTTTGCCGAGACGGCACGTGTTTGGTCGGGCGGCAGTGCCGGCCTCTGCTGGATGGCACCACGATGTGGCCGTGCCTTGGTCTTAGAGGCCGACGGCGGCATCTACTCCTGCGACCACTACGTGAACCCTGAGCATCGGCTGGGCGATATCCAAAGCTCGGAGCTGGTGGAACTGGTGGACTCAGCCCAGCAAGTCGGCTTCGGCAAGAACAAGCATGACTCGCTGCCTAAGCAATGCCGCGTTTGTCCATGGCTTAAGGTTTGCAACGGTGCCTGTCCTAAAGACCGCTTCAGCCTAGCAGACGACGGCCGGCCCGGCCTGAACTACCTCTGTGGCGGCTTGCGGCGTTTCTTCTCTCACGTCCAGCCACTGCTCCAAGCGATCAGCACAGAGGCCAGACGTGGCCGGTCGCTAGCAGCGATAATGGCCAACTGCCGCACCCAAATGGCGGCAAGATGGCAAGGAGTAGGTCGCAACGACCCCTGTCCCTGCGGCAGCGGCAAAAAGGCCAAGAGCTGCTGCTGGTCAAAAAGACTAGGATAAGCAGAAAGCGGCTGTAGCTATAGTCGCTTGTTGCGAAGCAGTACCGGGAGGTAAAAACCATTGAACCGCTCAAGAAACAAATAATCAATCTATTCCAATATACAAAGAAGCACAAAATTAACAAATTTTATTGCACCTGCTATTGGGAAATCGCCGCACTTGATTATAGGAAGCTGAACTACGTAGTACCGAGATTGATGAATAGGTCGCTCGGGAGCGGCGGCAAATAACGAAACTGCTGAATAGGCTCTGATCGGAGGAGAAAGCATGGGCATCGAAATAGGGAAATTGAAAGGATCGACCGGGTTTTTACCTTAGTTCAGCGCTCACCCAGTTTCAGCCCAAAACCTCCACCGCCACTGCTGAGGCTACTCCGTCGATCACGCGGAAGGCTTTCAAGACTGGCTGCTCTGCTGCTAGAGACACTATCAGATAGACGGCGTTGCGGTCATGGGCGAGGCGGATGTCCTCTTCGGAGGGGCGGGCTGGTGTTTCCGGGTGGGAATGGAAGTTGCCCAAGGGGGCAAGCCCCAAGGATCGCATGTCTTTGATGGCCGCCAACTGCTCTTTGGGGTCGATGGAGAAGTGCTCGTGGCTTTGGTCAATGTTGGAGAGCAGATAGACTTTCTCCACCACAAAAAACCCGTCTGTGTCGGCCTCGGCGCCCCTGCCCTTGGCCTCCGCATATCCACCCTTGACACTCACATTACCGCCCCTGGCCTTACCACCAGCATCCACCCGGCCAGCCACCAAGCCGCAGGCTTCATTGGGCAGTTCAGCTTGGGCGTGGGCGATGATAGTATCGATATCACATTGCTTGATCTGCAGTTTCACCTTACAAACCGCCTCTCGGGTTATGGGCTTCTGAAGCGCAGGTTGCTGGCCACACTGACTTCAATGGCCGCCTCTCAGGTCGCAGGCTTCAGGTCGCAAGCTGCCTGCTTGTAGTCAAACGCTGCCAAGATGGTGGGTTGGCTGCCGCAGACGGCACAGGTGTCGCGGCGCGGCAGCTTGATTTTGCGGAACTCCATCTTCAGAGCATCAAAGGTCAGCAGGGAGCCGCAGAGCAGATCGCCTTGGCCGATGATGTACTTCACTGCTTCCATGGCCTGCAACGAGCCTATTACCCCGCCCATGGCACCGATAACCCCGGCCTGGCGGCAAGTGGGTACGGCATCAGCTGGCGGTGGGTTTTGAAAGGCACAGCGATAGCAGGGCCCCTGGCCGGGCACGTAAGTCATCAGCTGACCTTGGAAGCGGATAATGCCGGCGTGGCTGAAGGGCTTGGCAGATAGCACACAGGCATCGTTGATCAGGAACTTGGCCGGAAAGTTGTCGGTACCGTCCAATACGAAGTCGTAGTCGGCGACAAGCTCCATGACGTTGGCGGCCGTCACGAAGCATTGGTAGGTGTTGACCTGCACCTCGGGGTTGATGGCCTGCATGCTTTGCTTGGCCGAGCACACCTTGGCCTTGCCGATGTCCGGCGTGGCGTGGATCACTTGGCGTTGCAGGTTGGAGAGGTCTACCGCGTCAGCATCGGCAATGCCGATCGTGCCCACACCGGCAGCAGCTAGGTAGAGTGCTGCCGGTGCCCCGAGGCCGCCTGCTCCGATGATCAGTACCTTGGCTGCTTGCAGCTTCTTTTGCCCCTTGGCACCGACCTCTTTTAAGATAATGTGGCGGGAGTAGCGCTCCAGCTGCTCGTTGCTGAAGGCCATCAGCGGCCGCCGCCCATGAAATACAAGAACTCCACAGCATCACCATCGGCCAAAACATGGGACTCAAAGGAGTCGCTGGCAATAAACTCATCGTTTACCGAAACGGTGATGTACTCCGGAGTCTCCACCTGTTCCAGTTCGATCAGCTTGGCCACGGTCAGACCGTCCGCAAATTCTTTTAAATTACCCGCTACAGTTAGTTTCATCTAATCTTCCTCCATTCTTCTTACTAGCAATGTATAAGTACCGTCACAGTTGTCAGCTAGCTTCAACACCTGATGCCCCTCGTCTTTGAGGCTTCGGGGTACATTGACCACCGGCTCGCCATCGCTTAAGCGGATGGCCAGGATCTGCCCGGCATCCAGCTCTTCCAAGGCTACCTTGGCCTTGACGAAGGTCACTGGGCAAACCACGTCGGTGATGTCTACCGTCTCGTCTATCGCAAACTCAACCCTATCGGCCATGGTAAGCTCCCTCCACTGCGGCTTGGAAAACATCCCAGCCCACCCGGTCGATTGCCGAGCGGAAGCGTTCACAAGCCTCGGCGTGTTCATCGAAAAAGGCCAGCACGGCATCGGCCACCCGAAACAAGGTCTGCTCGTCACTGATGATGGGCAAAAGCTGCTGGCCAACAGCAATCCGGTTGCCGAAAATACCGCCAAAGGATAGTATGTAGCCCGCCTCGCCGTGCCAGGCATCGAAGGGGCAGGCTTTGACGCAGCGGCCGCAGTTGTTGCATTTCTCCTGATCGATCAGAACCTCGCTATCGGTTTGAGCGAGCGCCCCCTCACGACAGGCCTTGATGCAGACACCGCAGAGATTGCATTGCTCGGGCAGCCATTCCACAATATAGCCGCCTTTGATGCCCATATCGTTCTCCTCGGCCTTCAGGCAGTTGTTCATGCAACCGGTCACCCCGAACTTGAACTTGTGGACCAGCTGCCGCCCGAAGTAACGCTCAGAGATAGCCAGTGCTAACGGGTAGGTGTCAATGCATCCGGACGGGCAGATCTCGCTGCCTTGGCAAGCGGTGACGGTGCGCACCCGCGGGCCACAAACGCTGGACTTCAGGCCGCCGGCCTCTAGATCGGCCCTCACTGCCGGCACGTCCTTCAGTTTGACAAAGGGGATCTCCACGCTTTGCCGCGAGGTCAGGTGCACATGACCGGCTCCATATTTGCGCGCTATCGCCGAAATGGCAACGAGCTGCTCGGCCGTCAGCCTGCCGCCTACTACCTTGATGCGTGCAGAAAAGTTATTCTTCTGCACTTGGCGCATAAAGCCGCCCTCTTTCAGGGATTTATAGTCGGTTTCCATGCTATCTGTCTCCGTTCATTACAATAGAAGCCAAAGTGAAATCTTCGATCAGGTCCTCGATGTCCTCCAGCCCGACGCTGATACGCACAAGATCGTCATAAACTCCTGATAGTTGCATGGTCTGCTCGTCGGAATGGGCATAAATGGTCGAGGCAGGATGAAGTACCAAAGTGCGCACATCACCGATATTGGTGGCGATCTTGGCATATCTGAGGTTATCAATCAGGCTGAATGCCCGTTTTTTGGAGCCGGTACGCAGCGTTAGGATGGCTCCGCCCAAGCCATCGTCCATTTGCTTGGCGATCAGAGCATGGTATGAGTTGCTTTTTAAGCCCGGGTAGTTGACTGCCATGCCTAGGTTTTGCTCGATATGCTCGGCCAGTGCCAGTGAGTTTTTGCAGAGTCTTTCCATCCGCAGCCCCAAGGTCTCCAAGCCAACGCAGTTCAGCCAAGCGTTTTGGGGAGCTAGGCAGGCACCGAAGTTCCGCCAAATATCTTGGCGTAGGCGAGCGGTGAAGGCGAACTTACCCATCTGCTGGTAGCCGGCCAAGGCCGGGTATTTCTCAAAGTCCCAATCGAAGCGGCCGCCGTCGACGATAACGCCGGAAATGGCATCGCCACTGCCGTTGATGTACTTGGATGAGGAGTGTACAACGATGTGGGCGCCTTGCTCCAAGGGGCGGACCAGCGCCGGGGTGGCAGTAGTGGCATCGATCACCAAGGGCAGACCATGCCTTTCAGCGACGTATGCCAGCTCACGGATATCGACTACATCCAGCTTGGGGTTGCCGATAAGCTCGGCGAAGATAACCTTGGTATGCGGTGTCAACGCTGCCTCCACTGTCTCGGCATTGAGCTCGCTGAGATAGTTGGTGTGGAGGCCGAATTGCTCGAAATTGGCAAGCAGCCCGAACGTACCGCCAAAAAGGCTGCTGCTGGAGATGATCTCGTCGCCGGTAGACAAGATATTCAACAAGGCCATAGACACCGCTGCCATACCGGAAGAGCAGCTGACGGCATCCATGCCGCCCTCCAGCAGTGCCATTCGCCGCTCAAAGGCAGCGACTGTGGGGTTGGCAATGCGAGTGTAGGCAAACCCCGGCTCCTTGTTCAAAAATACCTTTTCCAGCCTCTCTGCTGATTCATGGGCAAAGGCCGACACCTGATAGATAGGCGGCAACGTTGAGCCGCTCCAGTCAGACGGGAATTTCCCATGCAAGAGCTTGGTGTTAAATCTCATAGTCCGTCTCCCAAACCGATACACGCCGATATTTACCAAAGTCACGGGGTTGACCAGCCCCCAGCTCTAAGCCGTTCGCGTCCAACAGCGGTAGGTCTAAGCTTGGAGCAGCGAAGCCGATAAACTTGGACTGGCGGATGTTGGCGGTCAAATTGTTGCCCACCAAGTCGAAGTCTGACGGGTAACAATAGCCGACTGACTGCAAGGGGAGGGTATCGCCCTTGAAATAAGTGACTGGCGGTGGACTATGACGCAATACAGTATGGATATCTGGATGATAGTAAAAGCTGTCAAATAGCTGAATATGCAGCTTTAGGCCACCATCTTGCAACAATACGCCACCATCGTCGTCTTCCCCGACGCTCTCGATCACGCCACAGGCCGAAGTGGCGTGGCTCACCCTGTCGATCAGGATCAGCTCGCCCAGTGTTTTATGTAGCCTGAACGCATCGAGAACGACCGGCTCCGAAAGCACGACTTCGCAAAGCACGATCTCGTTTTTGGCCACGGAGTCGACCGGAAGCAGCTTGCCGTTGTTGATGTCCACTTTGTGGCGGATGCCGGTAACAATGGCTGGCAGTAGCTTAGTGCCAACTTTGACCCAGTAATCCTTGCCGCTGACCAAGTCTTGGTCGTCCATCCAAAGCAGCGTGGCTAGGAATTCCTTGGCGATTCTCAGACCGGAGTTTCTTTCCAGCACGCAGCCCCGGGAAACATCGACCTCGCGGTCTAGTTGGACGGTCACAGCCTGCCCGGCCGCAGCGGCCTGCATTGCTCGTTCACCGATAAAGACCGCCTTGACCAGTGCCATCTGCCCGGAAGGCAGCGCTGTGAGCGTGTCACCCACTTTCACTTGGCCGCACTCGATTTGCCCTTGAAAACCCCGAAAGCTCTGGTTAGGGCGGCTGACCCGCTGTATTGGCAGATAGAAGCCGACTTCCGGGGCAGCACCGGAGATATCGACGCTCTCTAGGTGGCCAAGCAAAGTTTGGCCGTTGTACCATGGCATATTTGGGGAGGCAACAGTGACGTTGTCGCCTTCGGTGGCTGAAACTGGGAAGATCGCCACGTTTTGCAGCTCAAGCTCGGCGGCTAATGCTTCGACCTCGTCGCTGACGCTTTGAAATGCCCGTTGCTGATAGCCGATCAAGTCCATCTTGTTCACTGCGAAGGCAAAGAAGCGGATACCCATCAGTGCGCAGATGCGGGCATGGCGGCGAGTCTGTGCCAAAACACCCTGGCTGGCATCGATCAGTATCACTGCTAAATCGGCAAAAGATGCACCTACCGCCATATTGCGAGTGTATTCCTCGTGTCCTGGCGTGTCGGCAACGATGAAGCTGCGAGCAGCGGTGGTGAAGTAGCGGTAGGCCACGTCAATGGTGATGCCCTGTTCGCGCTCGGCCATCAGGCCGTCCAGCAGCAAAGAATAATCGATGCTACCGCCCCTGTTGCCGACTTGGCTATCCAGCATCAAGGCCTGCTCTTGGTCTGCATACAACAACTTGGCATCATAGAGGATATGCCCAATCAGCGTCGACTTGCCATCATCGACACTGCCACAGGTTATTAGTTTCAAAAGTCCGTTGCTTGGCTCACCCATTAAAAGTAGCCCTCCCGTTTGCGGCGCTCCATGCTGCCTGATGCTTCGTTATCGATCACTCGGCTGGTTCGCTCGCTGGTCACTGCGGCCAAGGTTTCGGAGATCACCGCGTCCAAAGTATCAGCCTCGCTCCTCACCCCACCAGTCAAAGGATAACAGCCCAAGGTACGGAAGCGCACTTTCTCCAGCTGCGGTGTTTCTCCGGGTCTAAGGCGGCACCGCTCGTCGTCGACCATGATAATGTTGCCGTCGCGCTCCACTACTGGGCGGACGGCCGCAAAGTAAAGTGGCACAATAGGGATGTCTTCGCGCCGGATATACTGCCAGATATCTGCCTCTGTCCAGTTGGAGATGGGGAAGACCCGCATACTCTCGCCCTTGTTGATGCGCGTGTTGTAGAGCTTCCACATTTCGGGACGCTGGTTTTTGGGATCCCAAGCATGGCTGGCGCTGCGGAAAGAGAATATCCGCTCTTTGGCACGGGACTTCTCCTCGTCCCGGCGACCGCCGCCGAATGCCGCTGTGAAGCCGTACTCGGTGAGAGCATCCTTCAGGGCTTGGGTTTTGACGATATCGGTGTAGGCCGCTCCATGGTCAAAGGGGTTGATGCCTTCGGCCAAAGCCTTCTCGTTGCGGTATACCAGCATCCGGATACCCAGCTCTTGGGCGCGGCGGTCGCGGAAGGCGATCATCTCTTTGAACTTCCAGCTGGTATCGATATGCAAGAAAGGGAAGGGCGGTTTTTCGGGATAAAAGGCCTTTAATGCCAAATGCAGCATCACCGAGCTGTCTTTGCCGATGGAGTAAAGCATCACTGGCCGCTCGCATTCGGCGGCGACCTCACGGAAGATATAGATGGCCTCAGCCTCCAGCCGGTCTAAATGTGTCATCGACATTCGCTAGTCTCCTCAGCAGCTGCTCAATAGCTGTTGGCATCTTGAAGGTTGACCACGATGCTTTGCTCGCAGCCGTCAGGCATCCGTAGCGTCCAAGTCAGCTGGGAGCCTTCCTGTGCCACGGTCATCCGCCCGCCCGCACCACCGATGTCTGCACCAAGGTAGAGGGCGATAGCCTCAACTGGGCATTCCTTGGCACAAGAAGCGCATCCCCAGCAACGTTGCGGACGGCGTATCCAGGCCTTCCCGTTTTTGTTCAGGCTTATTAGGCTGCCGGGGCAAACTGCAGTGCATCTGCCACAGCCCCTGCATGCGGCATCATCGATCATGATGCTCATAAACCTCACCTTCCTCCACTAAGTCTCTAAACAGCACCTTGACCTTACCGTCTTCCAGTTTGGAATTGACATAGCACCGAAAACTGTCATCTTGTTCGGGGTAGTCGGCATGTTTTGCAAAGCCCGGCCAACGGCTCTCTTTGCGGGCAGCAAGGTGGGCAAGCAAAGAGCGACAGACGATCAAACGCTCGCGCAGCTCCAAGAGATAGGTCAGCTCCGGCATGTCTGGTACCGAAAGTGCCTTGGCACGTTTGCTCAAACTGTAGATACCCGCTGCCGCCTGTTCCAGCGATGCTTGTGAATATTGATAATTGCTGGTAATCCCTCCGGCCTGCTCATCCATTAGGGCCTGCATCTCTTCTTCCAAGCCGTCAACAGTGTCGCCAGTTTCAGGCATCGTGCGCATCAGATGCGACTCCAGCCAAACCTTGATCCTCTGTGTTTGCTCGATATCTGTTTGTTTCAGCTCATCTGACATGTAGCTGATTGCCGCTTCGGTGGCTATCTCGGCTTCTGCCAAGGCACCGGTGACATATTTTTGCGGACAGCCGCCGGCCACATCACCAGCAGCAAACAGGCATTTAAGCGTGGTTTCGCGATGGGTGTCCACCCAATAGCCGGACGCGGTATGGCCGCCGACAATATAGGGTTCAGTACCCTCGATCTCCACGTTCTTCTGGCTGGGCGGCAATCCGCTCTCCAGCCAGCGCAGGGTCTGCGACGGTGCCATGTTCAGATAGGCCTTCTCGATCTCGGCATCCTGCTCCGAAGTGGCTCCGACTGTGCGGAGAAAACAAGGGCCGCGTCCCTCCAAGTTCTCGGTTATCGTCCCATACAGGCGTGCTGAGGTCGAGAGGCCATAGTCTTGCTCATAAACTCGGCCAAGTGAGTTGATCTGTCTAGCCCCCATCCCCTGTGCCAGTGTGCCGGTGGGGGCAATGGTGTCTTTGCAGCGCAAGGCGACGAAGCGCATCTCCAGGGAGGTCATCTCGGCACCGGCCTGGATACCCATGGCTAAGCCGGCCCCGGTATTGAAGGGCGGGTACCACATCTTATGGCCAGAGAAGCCCGGGTTGTTCGGACGGTAAAGCCCGGCAGCACCGCCAGTGGCACAAAGCACGGCGCGGGCGCTGATGACATAGAGAACTGGATCGTCCACTCCTACCAGGTAAGCACCGGCCACCCGCTTGTCCGCCCCCATGATGTAGCTGCAGGCGGCCACCCGTTCCAACACTGTGACCTGCGGCTTGGCAACTGCTGCCGCCAACAGGGGCTTGATGTTCTCGCCGTTGATCTTGATGTTCCGTTCGCCACGAGCCATGTAGCTGCCGTCTGGGTTCTTTTGGATGGTCAGGCCGATCTCTTCCAAGCGCTGGGCTGCCCGGTTCAGGCCACGGGACATGCTGATCAGCAAGTCGCCACGAACGATGCCAGCAGCGTCGGTGCGGGCATAGTCGACATAGTCCTGGGGCGTGTGGCCGGTAGTTATATAGGCGTTGAGGGCGTTGACCCCTGCCGCCAAGCAGCCGCTGCGCTTGATATTGGCCTTCTCGGCTATCAGCACCTTGGCCGCCGAGCGGGCGCTGAAGGTCAGTGCGGCATAGCAGCCGGCAGTACCGCCACCTAAAACCAAGAAATCGGTTTCGATATGCTCGACTTTGAGTTCCATCAGATAAAGAAGCTCCCATCGCTTTTAATGGAGGCGTTCTCCATCAGGCGAACGCTGTCGCGACCCAAAAGGTATAGCCGGTAGATCAGTACGCTGACTTCTTCTCCCACTTTGAAGGCCTCTTCCTCCAAAGACTGATGGCTGGTGACCACCTGCCCGCCCAAGTTGATGCGCAGCTCTAAGGCGTTGCCCCGGAAGTAGACCTCCTGCACTGTCCCGTGCTGGGAGGCATGGGGGAAGACCTCTTTCTCAAGCTTCACTGCTCGCACGAATTCTGGGCGCAGCACCGCTTGGTCGAAGCCGTCGGTTGCTTGGAAACCATGCAGACGGCCATAGTCCGAGACAACAATGGACTCGCCGATAAAGCCGGCGGCAAAGGGGGTCTGCGGGTTTTTGTAGATATCCGTCGGTGTGCCGACCTGTTCTATCCGACCGCTGTTGGTGATGACGATCTCGTCTGCCACCTCTACTGCCTCATCCTGGTCATGGGTGACGAAGATACTGGTCACGCCAACCTTGTTAATGGTTTCTCGCAGCCAAGAGCGCAGGTCCTTGCGTACTTTGGCATCGATGGCCGCAAAGGGCTCGTCCAACAGCAGCAGCTGGGGGTTGGGTGCCAGCGCCCGGGCAAAGGCCACTCGCTGTTTCTGGCCGCCGGAAAGCTGGTGCGGTCGGCGCCTCTCCAGCCCCTCTAAGCCGATCAACTTGATCAGTTCGGTCACCCGGGCTTGGATGAAGCGTTTCTCTTTTTTCTGCACTGTCAAACCGAAGGCAATGTTGCCGAACACCGTCATATAGCGGAAGAGGGCATAGTCTTGAAAAACAAAGCCGATGCCGCGTCGGGCAGCCGGAATGTCGTTGACCCTTTTCCCATCGATCAGGATGTCCCCGGAATCAGGAGTCTCCAGCCCAGCCAGCATCCGCAGGATGGTAGTCTTGCCACTGCCGGATGGACCAAGCAGTCCGGCTAGATGGCCCCTCTCAATGCCGAAGCTGACATTGTCGGCGGCCTTAAAGCCATTGAACTGCTTGTTCAAATTTCTCAGTTCGACATACATGACTAGCCTTTCTCCCGCTTTAGCCGGTATTCGACGATATTGCGCAGGATCAAAACGATGACGGCGATAACCACCAGCACCGAGGCCACAGCAAACGCGGCCGTTACTTTGAACTCATTGAAGAGTATCTCTACATGTAGCGGCAAAGTGTTGGTCTTACCCCGCAAATGGCCGGAAACCACCGACACTGCACCGAACTCGCCCAACGCCCGGGCGGAGCAGAGTATCACCCCATAAAGCAGCCCCCACTTGATGTGCGGGAAAGTGACCTTGCGGAAGATCCGCAGTCCTCTCGCACCCATCAAAGCCGCTGCTTCTTCTTCCTCACGGCCCTGGGCTTGCATCACTGGGATAAGCTCGCGGGAGACAAAAGGGAAGGTGACAAATGTAGTGGCAAGTATAATTCCCGGTACGGCGAACACCACATTGATGTCCAAAGACTCCACCAACGGGTATGCCCAGCCAATGCGCCCGAAGACCAAGATGAAAACTAGGCCGGCTATTACCGGTGAGATGGAGAAGGGGATGTCGATCAGCGTGGTCAGCACCTGCCGTCCCCGAAAGCGGAACTTGGTAATGGTCCAGGCCGCAAACACGCCGAAGAAGGTGTTTATCAGCAAAGTGATACAGCAGGTCAACAAGGTCAGCTGCAGGGCTTTGATGGCGTAGTCATCGGTGATAGCCGAGGTGAATACGGTTAGTCCCTGACGCAGGGCATAGACCAACACAGTGGTCAAGGGCATGATCAGCATCGAGGCAATGAACAGCCCGCCCAAGATGATCAAAATGACTTTGGTTACTTTTGTGCGCATGCCTCAGCTCCCCCGGGCGACCTTGTTCACCTTGCTCTGCAGGATGTTGATCCCGAACAGCACGACGAACGAGAAGACGATCATCACCAAGGCAATTGAAGTGGCTGCCGGATAGTTGAACTGTTCTAGGAAGTTCATGATAATCAGCGGTGTGATCTGCGTCTCATAAGGGATATTGCCGGCGATAAACACCACGCTGCCGTACTCGCCGATGCCTCTGGCCAATGCTAGGGCAAAACCAGTCATGGCGGCCGGCAGTATCTCTGGGAAGACGACGCGGAAGAAGATGCGGGCCTTGCTGGCTCCGAGGATGGATGCCGCCTCTTCATAACCAGCGTCAAGGCTCTCTAGCACCGGCTGAATAGAGCGCACCACAAAGGGGATGCCAATGAAGATCAGGGCGATGGTGATGCCGACGGTGGTGTAGGAGATCTTCACGCCGATCTTCTCGAACAGGCTGCCGATCCAGCCCTTATCGGAGTAAAGCGTGGTCAGGGCGATGCCAGCCACAGCAGTGGGCAGGGCGAAAGGCAGCTCGATCAAACTGTCCAGAATGCGTCTGCCTGGGAATTTGTAGCGGGTCAAAACCCAAGCCAACAGTACCCCGAAAACTACATTGATCAAGGCAGCTATTGCGGCACAGCCAAGGCTAACCCGATAAGTGGATATAGTCTTGGGATCTGTTATCACCTGCCAGAACTGTGCAAAAGTGTAGTCACTGAGAATCAGCAGCACGGAGGCAAGAGGGATAAGCACAACCAGGCTGAGCATGGTCAGCGTAATTCCCATTGACAGGCCGAAGCCGGGGATCACGTTATTCTTGCGCCGTTTAAATATGCGCATCAGGCCGGGCATCTGCTCACCCTCTCGTCCTCTGGTCGGCTGGATTCTACTTCTTGTAGATCTGGTCGAAGATCGCCCCATCAGCGAAGAACTTGGCAGTTGCCGCATCCCAGCCGTCGAAGCTATCGTCGATGTTCACCAGCTCGATGCTCAAGTCGAAGGTATCGCTGAACTCTTTGAGGATGTCCGGGTTTGATGGCCGGTAGAAGTTTTTGCCCTCCAAACGCTGGGCATCGTCGGAATAGAGGTACTCAAGATAGGCTTTGGACACATCCTCTGTGCCATGCTTTCTGGCATTGGCGTCGACCACGGCCACAGAGGGTTGCGCCAGGATACTGATGGAGGGGATGACGATCTCGAAATCGTCCGGATGCTCCTTCAACGACAAGAATGCTTCGTTCTCCCAAGCCAATAAAACATCACCTTGGCCGTTCTCCACAAAGGTGGTGGTAGAACCGCGGGCACCGGAGTCCAAGACAGTGACATTGGCATAGAGCTGCCGCAAAAACTCCTTGTCCTTCACCTCGTCGCCCTTGTAGAGCTTGTCGGCATATGCCCAGGCCGCTAGGAAGTTCCAGCGGGCACCGCCGGAGCTCTTCGGGTCGGGGGTGATGACCTGAATGTCTGGCTTTACGAGATCGTCCCAGTCTTTGATGCCCTTGGGGTTGCCTTTGCGCACTAAGAAGACGATGGTGGATGTGTAGGGGGAGCTGCTCTTGTCGAACTCGTCTATCCAGCCGCCGTCGATCAGGCCGGCCTTGGCCAACATATTGACATCGCCAGCCAGTGCCAATGTGACCACATCGGCCTCGTTGCCCTCCAAAACTGAGCGGGCTTGGGAGCCTGAGCCGCCATGGGATTGGGATACCTCCACGGTCTGCCCGGTCTTTTGCAGCCAATAGTCGGCGAATAGCTTGTTGTACTGCTCGAAAAGCTCACGGGTCGGGTCATAGGAGACATTGGTAATTGAAACGGTCTTGGCAGTTGTCTCAGCGTCCGTGCTTCCGGCATTTGAGCAGCCGGCTAGCAAGCTTATCGCAGTAATCGTGCAGAGTGCTAAGGTCAAGAATCTCCTGATACTGGATTTCATATCGGTGTTTTCCTTTCAGTACAGTCTCTAGTGAATCTGATAAAACATACGGTCAAACATTCGGGAAACATCGGTGGCCCCTCCGAGTTCTTCCCTCAGCGCATTCGCATAGCAAACCTCCTAAAGCCCTTCGTGCAGCGTTGTTAAGACAGATGATCCATGAAGCACAAAAACATATAAGGAATATATGTATTATATTTTAAGACCAAGAGCTTGTCCATAGCTATTTTCAGATATTTGCCATTACTGGCTTGGTTTGCAATCTTCCTCCTTGGCTACGATCCTTGGCTACGAATGCCTGTTATGAAAAATCTGCAATTTTCTTGCCCGGTCTACTACCAAAGGTCTTTCCAATGTTATAATGCCGTAAGGTATTCGTGATCGTATGTGACAATGATGATGGTGTGTGGATTTCAAGGAGGATGATGTATCAATGGTGGATCAACAAGCAATAGCCATTTTGCTCACGGCCGGTATTTTCGGGGTTGTGGTCGCCTTGGCGGTGTACTGTGTTGCGGCTTTTTTCCTAAGCCGCATTTTTCAGAAAGCCGGGCTACCCACTTGGTGGGCTTGGGTGCCGTTTTTTGCCCAATGGAAGTTCTTGGAGCTTGGTGGCCAACCAGGATGGCTGATTTTGGCGATATTGCTGGCATGGATTCCCGTTATCGGCTGGATATGCTCAGTAGCTGCGTATGTCTTCATGGCTATCGCGGCCTATAATATCGGCCAGAAGTTCCACAAAGAGGACGTTTGGGTAGTGCTATATATTTTCTTGCCCATTGTCTGGCTAGGTATAATCGGCTTGGGCAGCTCTACTTTCGATCCCAGCAAGGGCAAGCCAAGCCGGAATTATCCAGGAACCGTGTAAAGGCAAAGCGTTAACATAGCCTAGAAAAAAAGAAAGCCACCTCGCCAGCAGGCGAGGTGGCTTTTGTTGGCGGCAGGAAGGCTATGGTTGCTCCAGCCGATAATTAGGCGAACACAAATGCCCCACGCTACATGGGGCACCGCACAACCAGAATTACCTCAATTCTGTAGTTTTACTATGGTGCCCGGGGTGGGAGTCGAACCCACACGTCTCTCGACAAAGGTTTTTGAGACCTCCGCGTCTGCCATTCCGCCACCCGGGCAACCTACGCAATACGCTTTGCGTTACCGCCGTGTCACACGCAAAAGCGTTTGCTGCTGAAAAAAGCGCGGACGGTATTGTAGCATAGTGTGAGGAATGCGGAAACCTTGGCGGCAAAGGAGAACCGACAGTGTATGTGGTGTTTTTGACCGGCGGCTTGGCTTCAGGGAAAAGCACAGTTGCCGGATGGCTGGCCGAGAAGGGTGCCACCCTTGTCGATTTGGATGCCATTGCCAAAGAGACGCAGGAAACCGACAGTGTGCTGGCCGAGTTGAAGCAGGCTTTTGGCTCCGACATCGTTGCGGCTGACGGTAGCCTGAGACGGGATATTCTGGCCGAACGGGCATTCTTCACCCCAGAGTCTGCTGCCCGCCTCAATACCATCTGCTGGCCACCGGTTTTCGAGCGCTTAAGCGAACTGTTGGTTGGTGGTAGCTGTCAGCCGATAGTTTCCGGCAGCATGGTTGTGGTGCAGATACCCCTGCTGGTAGAGTCCGGAGTACAGATGGGCCTGGCTGATGAGGTAGTTGCGGTCACAGCACCCGAGGCGCTGCGGATACAGCGCGCCCAGGCCCGTGGCATGTCTGCGGCAGATGCTTCGGCACGTATTGCCTTGCAGGCGACTGACGAGCAGCGCCAGCAAATAGCCAACACGGTTCTTGACAATTCCGGCAGCCTGGCCGAATTGCGCTCACAGGTCGATGACTGGTATCGGCAGCGGACTGCAGAGAAGCTGCTCTGATGGCGCACTCTGGTGAAGACGGGCAACCGATGCCAAAACCCGACCTAGCGGCTGCTAGCCGCACGGGCGAACAATTGGCAACGGAACCCGACCCGGCAGTGGCTGCTGGCAGCACAAACTGGCAATCGCCACCGTTGGGTCATCCCAGCGGTCGCCTGATGGCCGGCAAGCCGGAGGTCGGCAGACTGGCCGCCGGCGAGTTCAGAGTAGTTGCCCCTTTTGATGCCGCTGGCGACCAGCCCAGTGCCATTGCCGCGCTGGCTAAAGGCATCAACGACAAGCTGCGCTACCAGACCCTGCTGGGGGTGACCGGCTCTGGCAAGACCTTCACCATGGCCAAGCTGATTGAGGCGGTGCAGAAGCCGACCTTGGTGATGGCTCCGAATAAGACGCTGGCTGCCCAGCTGGCAGCAGAGCTGAAGGAGTTCTTCCCCGATAACGCCGTTGCCTACTTTGTCTCTTATTACGACTATTATCAGCCGGAAGCCTATGTGCCGGCCTCCGACACCTTTATCGAGAAGGACGCCGACATCAATGAAGAGGTGGAGAAGCTGCGTCACGCTGCCACAGCGGCCCTGCTCTCGCGCCGAGATGTTGTGGTAGTGGCTTCGGTCAGCTGTATCTATGGTATCGGCTCGCCATCCGACTATGCCGGCTTGGCAGTGTTCTTAGACAAACAGCAGGAAGTCGAACGGGATGCGGTGATCCGGGGGCTGATCGACATCCAGTATGACCGTAACGACTTCGAAGTGCTGCGCGGCACTTTTCGTGTTCGTGGCGACTCTCTGGACGTTTTTCCGCCTTATGCCGACTACCCGCTGCGTATTGAGTTCTTCGGCGACGAGCTGGAGTCGATCTGCGAGGTCGATGCACTGACCGGCGAGGTGCTGCGCAGTTTTGATGCCTTGCCGATTTGGCCGGCCTCGCACTACGTGACAGCCAAGCCCAAGGTTGACCACGCCATCAAAACCATCCAAGAAGAACTGGTCGGGCGGCTCACGGAATTCAAGACGGCAGGTAAGCTGCTTGAAGCACAGCGCCTGGAAATGCGCACTAGCTTCGATATCGAGATGTTGTCTACCGTGGGCTTTGTCAGCGGCATCGAAAATTACTCGCGCCATCTCGACGGGCGGGCACCTGGTGAGCCGCCCTTCACGCTGATCGACTATTTCCCCGACGACCTCCTCTGCATTATCGATGAGAGCCATGTCACCGTACCTCAGATTCGGGGGATGCACGAGGGTGACCGCTCGCGCAAGGTAACGCTTACCGAACATGGTTTCCGGTTACCCAGCGCCTTGGACAACCGACCGCTGCGCTTCGACGAGTTCGAGCAGAAAGTGCCGCAGTTCGTTTACGTCAGTGCCACTCCCGGTGACTACGAGGAACGCATCAGCCAAGCTACAGTGGAGCAGATCATCCGACCGACCGGGCTTCTCGACCCAGAGGTCATCGTCAAGCCTAGCCGGGGGCAGATCGACGACATCATCATCGAGGCACAGGGACGAGTGGAGAAAAACGAGCGCGTCCTGATCACCACACTGACCAAGAAGATGGCCGAGGACCTTTCTGAGCATCTGCTCGACCAAGGCATCAAGGCTCGCTACATGCATTCCGACATCGGCACTTTGGAGCGGGTGGAGATCCTGCGAGATTTGCGCTGTGGGGAGTTCGATGTTTTGGTGGGCATCAATTTGCTGCGTGAAGGGCTTGATTTGCCCGAGGTGTCACTGGTGGCCATTCTGGATGCCGACAAAGAGGGCTTTTTGCGTAACCGCCGGTCGTTGATCCAGACCATCGGCCGGGCAGCTCGCAACATCTCCGGGCAAGTGATCATGTATGCCGACAAGCTGACTGAATCGATGCGGGCGGCACTGGAAGAGACCCAACGGCGGCGCAGCCTGCAGATGGCTTTCAACTTGGAGCACGGCATCGAGCCGCAAACCATCCGCAAGGCCATCAACGACATCATGCGTTACGTGGAGGCGGAGGGCGATGTTGCAGATGCCTCCGAGCTGCTGATTGACGAGCTTTCCGGCTTGGACAGAGAGGAAGTGATGCGAATCATCTCCTCCATGGAAGACGAGATGGCAGCAGCAGCCGAGAACATGGACTTCGAGCAGGCTGCCCGTCTGCGCGACCAAGCCGTGCGGCTGCGGGCCCGCATTGAGGGCTCAGACGAGAAAGCGGCTCTAGAGCGGCTACGCAAGACCGCCCGCAAGGCGGTTCCGAAGCGGGTGCGCTCCAAGAAGCGGGGAAAGTACTGAGCTGGGCGGGCTTGGGGCGGCCCTGCTCGCAAGATAGCGTGACATGATTAATTCGGTGTTTCCCTAAGATGAACCCCGCTGGCCCAAAACTTGTGCAAGTCACAAGCCGAATACAAATGCTGCCAAAGATCCAACTTCCGTTTGCACTTTACTGGCCACACCGCTACAATAGCCTAATGCTAGATGGGCGTTTGGCGCAGTGGGAGCGCGCTTCCTTCACACGGAAGAGGTCACTGGTTCAAACCCAGTAACGCCCACCATGATGCTGCTACGTAAATCAACGTGTTTTCACATTACTAATGTATAATTCTCCAGAGTGGCGCGACCGGATTGCGATAAGAGGGAAACTGGGCCGGAGGCAGTCTTATGAACGAGATCAAATGTCCCAAATGTGGCGAGAAATTCAAGATAGATGAGGCTGGTTATGCGGATATCGTGAGACAAGTACGAGATGCCGAATTTCACAGTGATGTGCAAAAACAGGAAAACCTGCTGAAGTCTGAAAAAGAAAGTGCTATCAAGCTGGCCGAGGCCAACGTGAAGAATGCGTTGCAAGCAGAAATCGCAGAGAAAGACAGCGAGCTCACGGAACTCAAGACGAAATTGGGTTCGCTGGAAAGCGATAAGCGTACAGCCATTAAGCTCGCGGAAGAGCAAGTCAGGAATTCATTGCAAGGTGAGCTGGCGAAAAAAGATTCCGAACTACTAGAGCTAAAAGCAGAGAAGGATCAGGTCGAGTTAAAAATCAAGGCGGAGAAGGAAAGGGAAGTTGCCGTACTAAAATCCAAGCTCGAATCTGCAGAAACTGAGAAAAAGCTAGCCTTGAGCGAAGCCATCAGCAAGGCCGAGAAAGAACGTGATGGACTACGTGTTAAATTGGCAAGTGAAGAATCCGAAAAAAAGCTTATCGAAACTTCGCTAAAAGAAAAATACGAAATCCAAATCAAAGATCGTGACGATACGATTGAGCGTCTGAAGGACATGAAGTCTAAGCTGTCGACGAAAATGGTCGGTGAAACTTTGGAGCAGCACTGCCAAGTTGAATTCAACCGTATTCGCGCCATGAGCTTTCCAAATGCCGAGTTTAAGAAGGATAACGATGCAAGCTCTGGAAGTAAGGGTGATTTCATCTATAGCGAAAATGATGCTGATGGCAGTGAGATTATATCGATCATGTTTGAGATGAAGAATGAGAACGATACTACAGCCACAAAACACAAGAACGAGGATTTTTTTAAAGAGCTGGACAAAGACCGGCGAGAAAAGAATTGTGAGTATGCTGTGCTCGTTTCGTTGCTTGAGGCTGATAACGAACTTTATAATGGTGGAATTGTAGATGTTTCCTATGAATATCCCAAAATGTTTGTGATTCGTCCGCAGTTCTTCTTGCCCATTATAGGGCTGCTCCGCAACGCCGCTTTCAACTCACTGGAGTACAGGAAGGAATTAGCGTTAGCGAGAAACCAAAACATTGATATCACGAACTTTGAAGATAAGATCAACCAGTTCAAAGAGGGCTTTGCGCGAAATTATGAGCTTGCGAGCCGAAGGTTCAAAACAGCGATTGACGAGATCGACAAGACTATCGACCATCTGCAAAAAACCAAAGACGCATTGCTATCTTCTGAAAATAATTTGCGTTTGGCCAATAATAAAGCCGAAGATTTAACCATAAAAAGATTGACTCGCGGCAACCGAACGATGATGGAAAAATTTGAAGAGTTGGAATCATAGTACGTTCCTTGGATACCCTATAATCAAATACCTGTCTCCTTTTGAAGCCTTGAATGATTCCAGGAGTTGAATTGGTCGGTGTCTCCATCGCTGATTTCCTTGTCTACTTCGACCAACAGCTCAATCAACGGTCTGCTTGAACACAAGACATCTGCCCCTTTGTGCTCCTGCCTATTCCCCTCGCTACCTGCTCTTGCTATTTTGCCATTTTTTGAATTATGTAGAATCGAACTTCTTGAGGAAAGCCCGTGGCGACAATGCCGGAACCGGTGAGTGACTGAACAGAATTGTTACAAATGGCGTAGTGCATTATCTAATATTATAATAATGGGAAGTCAACTGAACTCTGCTTCTTCTTATCGACGGCCGATGCGAGCGACTCGGGTATTACGGGGGTTTTAGCTACAGGCGTGGTCTCGTGCCGTTTATCGCGGAAGCCAGAGACGCAGTTTGATGTATGCCGAAAGGCAAAAGATGCGTCGTTAGTTATTCAGAAGAAAGGAGAGGAATGTGGAGAGTGTAGTTCCGAACAAGCTGTCGCGGCGGACTTTTTGCAAGACCAGTGGCTTGGCCTTGCTGGCCACGACAGGAGGCGTGTCTTTGGGGACGATGTTCGGCTGTTCCCCGAAGTCACAAGGCGACTCAAACGCCAAAGAAGCGGTCGAGGCCGTTGTCTGGAGCGCCTGTAACGTCAACTGCGGTGGCAACTGTGCCTACCGCTGGCGGGTCAAGGATGGTGCCATCGCCTACATGGAGGCCGATAACACCGGCGATACAGCGCTACAGGCTCGTGCTTGCTTGCGCGGTCGCAGTATGCGGCGCTGGATCAACCATCCTGACCGCTTAAAATATCCGATGAAGCGGGTTGGCAAGCGGGGTGAGGGCAAATTCGAGCAGATCTCTTGGGATGAGGCCATCCAGACCATTGCCGACAAACTTAAGTACACAATCGAGACCTATGGCAACCAGGCCATCCACAAAATTTACGCTACCGGCATGTATTCGGCCACTGGCAACCCGTCAGCACGTTTGCTGAACTGCCTCGGCGGCTATCTGGCCTACCATTACGACTATTCCACCAACATGCTCAGCGCCGCCATGCCCTATTTCTATGGCGATGATTTCTCACCCTATGACAACGTCTATGCCTCATCGTTTTCTGAGGCGGCGGCCCATTCCGACTTGATCGTGATGTTCGGGAACAGCCCGGCGGAAACCCGGATGGGCGGTGCCAACGCCACTTGGGACTTCGCCCGAGTGCGCGAGGCGGTTGTTGGCCGGGGCGGCAAGATCATCAACATCGACTTTAGGCTAAACGAGTCGGCTTCGGGCAGCACTGACGAATGGCTGCCGATCCGTCCTGGCACTGACGCGGCGCTGGTTGCTGCCTTGGCCCACGAGTGGATTACTAACAACCAAGTTGACTTGGATTTTCTCCACAAATACTGCGTGGGCTATGACGAACAGACTCTGCCGGCTTCGGCCAAAGGCAGCAACAAGTCCTACCACGATTACGTGATGGGCAGCGGCTACGACAAGCAGGCCAAGACCGCGAAGTGGGCATCTGAGATCACGCAGATTCCGGAGAGCCGTATCAAGAAGCTGGCAAGTGAGATCGCCGCCGCCAAAGCCCCCTTTATCTGTCAGGGCTGGGGCCCGCAGCGCCATACCAACGGCGAGGACACCGCACGGGCGATCTGTGTTCTGCCCTGCCTGATCGGCAAGATCGGCCTGCCAGGCACCAACACCGGCCAGCGCGAGGCCGAGCCGCCGACCTATCTCACTGGCAGTTTGCCGGCCGGCGACAACGGCGTCAAGGTGACCATTCCGGTCTATCAGTGGTTGAACGCGGTAGACCATGGCAAACAGATGACGGCCACCAACGCCGGCATCAAAGGCGGCGACAAGCTGGACTCGGACATCAAGTTCATCTGGTGCTATGCTGGCAACTGTCTGACCAACCAGCACGGCGACATCAACCAGACCCATGATATTCTGGCCGACGAGAGCAAGTGCGAGTTCATCTTGGTCTGGGACACGGTGATGACCGATTCTGCGAAGTACGCCGACATCCTGCTGCCCGATGCCATGCGCTCCGAGCAGATGAACCTGACCAACCAAGGTTACTCCGAGTACTACACCGGAGTGCTGCTCGGCACCCCTGCCCAAGAGCCGCCTTTCGAGTGCCGCTCGAGCTATGACGTTATGGCCGACATCGCCGACAAGCTGGGTGTCAAAGAGAAGTTCACCGAAGGCCGCAGCCACGACGACTGGGTGCAGTACCTCTATGAGGAGGGTGCCAAGGATGCTGTTGACCTGCCTGCTTTCGACAAGATGAAGGAGCAGGGCGTCTACAAAAAAACCTTGGAGCCGGCCTGCGGCCTAAAGGACTTCCGTGACGACCCTGCGGCCAATCCGTTAAAAACGCCTTCGGGCAAGATCGAGATCTATTCCGAGCAACTGGCCAAGCTGGCCGAGCAGTGGCAGCTGGCAGAAGGCGAGGCCATCAACCCCTTGCCGTTGTTCACTCCCGGCTTCTACGGCTACGGATCGACGACTAAGAAGTACCCGCTGTATGCTTGCGGCTACCACCACAAAGCCCGTACGCACTCATCCTTCGGCTTTCTTGATCTTTTACAACAAGCCGCCCGGCACGAGATTTGGGTAAACCCGATCGATGCCGACCCTCGGGGTATAAAATCCGGCGACGCCTGCTCGGTGAAAAGTCCGCATGGGGAGATCCATGTGGCCGCCCGGGTCACCTCTCGTGTTATCCCCGGTACCATCGCCATCCCCCAAGGTGCTTGGCACAATGCCGATATGGCTGGCGACAAAGTGGACAAGGGCGGCTGTGTGAACACGCTGACTGCGTACCGTCCGACTCCGTTGGCCAAGGGCAACGGGCCAGCTCACTCGATGATCGTTGAAGTCGCGAAGGTATAAGGAGTAAACATGCCACAGTATGGATTCTATTTTGACAGCTCCCGTTGCACTGGTTGCAAGACCTGTGAGCTGGCTTGCAAAGACTACAAAGACCTTGGCCCGGGTATCGCCCTGAGGGTGGTCTACGACTATGAAGGCGGGGAGTTTAAGGCCAGCGGCAGCGCCTACAGCCAAAATGTCTTCTCCTACCACGTCTCCAAAGCCTGCAACCACTGCGAGCTGCCGGCCTGTTCGGCGGGCTGCCCCTCTGGTGCCATCAGCAAAGACGATAACGGGCTGGTTTACATCGACCCCGAAACCTGCATTGGTGCCCGTAACTGTGTGAGCGCCTGCCCTTATTCCACTCCTAAGTTTGACGAAGAGGCTAAAAAGGGCGTGAAATGTGACGGTTGCCGCTTGCGGGTGGAGGCCGGTTTGAAGCCGATCTGTGTTGAGGCCTGCCCGCTCAGGGTGTTGGAGTTTGACACGATCGATAGCCTGCGTGCCAAATACGGCGATACAGCTTCGATTGCGCCGCTGGCCGACCCGTCCAAGACCAAGCCGAACCTGGTGGTCAAGATGGCTCCGGCGGCCAAGCCGGCTGGTGACAGCACAGGCTTTGTGGCCAACCCCACTGAGGTTCAGTAAGGGCGTTGGCAGACGCACGCTCAGAGTTGCTGGCCGAGGTCGCCTTCATCGGGCGACTTTACGGCACCTTGCTCTCCAGCTCGCCTGATGAGCCGCTGTGCGCCAAGATGATCGAGTTTTTGGGAGACGGCGGGGAAGCGCCAACTGGCGGCTTCCCCGGCCCTCCCAGAAACCTGCGCCAAGAGTACCAGCGCCTGTTCATCGGCCCGGAACGTTTGCATGCCCCGCCTTGGGGCTCGGTCTATCTGGATAAGGACCAAGTGGTTTTCGGGTCGTCGACCATTGAGCTACGGGCTTGGTTGCGCCAGCATGGCATAGCGGTTCATGACGGTAAAAAAGAGCCGGAGGATCAGATCGGCAAGATGCTGCTTTTGATGGCTTGGCTGGCAGAAGAGCAGTCGGAGTTGCTGGGCGAGTTTTTGTCTGAGCACCTGATGCCCTGGGCACCCCGTTATTTGGACCTGTTGGCAGAAGACGCCCGTTTGCCCCTCTATTACCAGTCGGCTCAGCAACTACGTCAGTTCCTTGGTGAGACGATGGCCGACCTAGGCATCAAGCCGACTAAGAAGCGTCTTTACCGCTGAACGGTCTCGGTGGCCTTGCCGGGTCAAATCACTGACTCCCAGTAGATAATCGAGGTTGTTCAAGCGGCACCCCGGGTAGCGCTTGTTGATCAGGTTCCTTCCCCAACGGCCTAGGGTGGAGTCCATCAGGCTTCCTTAGCAAACGACCCTGATTGTCACTACAGCTCCCAAAAGCAAAAGGCAGACGGCTAGTGCCAGCACATCGCTAGAGCCGATGCGCGTTTGGCGATAGTAGCTGCGCTGGCTGCCGCCATGGTAACAACGGCTCTCCATGGCCAGCGCCAACGCCTCAGCGTGCCGGAAGACCTGCGAGAACAAAGGGATCAGGCAGGCGGCCAAGGCGCGCAGCCGCTCGATGCTGCGGCCACGGCCGATATTGGCACCCCGGGCAGCCTGGGCACGGCGAACTTGGTTGAAGGAGGCAGCGATGTCCGGGATGAAGCGCAGGGCGATCCCCACCATCAGTGATATCTCGTAGGCTGGGACACGCAGGCGCTCCAGCGGCCGCAAGAAACGGCCAATAGCTTGGGCCAGTGCCAGCGGTGTGCTGGTCAAAGGCAGCAACAAGGCCACCGTGAACATCAAAAACAGTCGCAGTGACATGTAACAGGCTTGGTAAACGCCAGCATCGGTGATGAGCAGAGGGCCGGCATGCCAAAGCTCGTTGCCCCCGGAAATAAAAAAGAGGTTGAAAAGCAGCGGCAGCAGAGCCAAGATCAGCAACGGCCAAACGTTACGCCAAGCCACCGCCGCTGGGATTCTAGACAGCAGCCAGAGCGCTAGGTCGAAGGCAGCCAACAGCGCCAAGCCCCAAAAGCTGTTGGAGCTGAACATTGCGGCAATCAGCAAGGCCATCGCAATCAGCTTGGCTCGCGGGTCAATCCGGTGGATCAAGGAACTACCGTGCCAATAGTAGCTGAATGTATTCTCAGTCATATATTTTTCTCCGACTGCTTCTGCTCGGACAACAGCTCGGCCAGCGCGTCGGCCAAGGCATTCAGAGTCAACAGGGAGGGCGGCAGCGGCAGTCCCAAGCCACGCAACTCGGCCGCAAAGCTTTCAGAATCCGGTACGCCGAGGTTGTGGGTACGAAGCTCATCGGCATGGCGAAAGACCTCGGCCGGGCTGCCTTGGAGGAACGGTCGGCCTTCCACCAACACCAGTACCCGGTTGGCCAGCTTGGCGATGTCTTCCATGGAGTGCGAGGCCATCACCACGCTGCAGCCGCCAGAGTGCAAATCGTGGATTACGTCCATCAGGTGTTCCCGGCCAGCAGGGTCAAGGCCGGCGGTCGGCTCATCCAAGATCAGCAGTTCGGGCTGCAGCACCAAGATACCGGCCAAGGCCACGCGACGCTGCTCACCTCCGGAAAGCTCGAAGGGCGAGCGGGTGGCGTAACGTTGGTAGTCTAGGTTCAGCTTGGCCATCGCCTGGCGCACCCGCTGGTCGCAGTCTGTAGCACTGAGGCCGGCATTGCGGGCAGCAAAGCCGATGTCTTCGCCAACGGTGGGAGCAAAGAGCTGTTGCTCTGGGTATTGGAAGGCGATGCCGATGCGGGCAAACAACTTCGACCTCAGCTTCGGGCTTTGCAAGCTCTCGCCGTCCAAGCACAGTGTGCCGCTGCTCGGCTGGATCAGGCCAGCCAGCAGTTGCAGCAATGTCGATTTGCCGGAGCCGCTATGGCCGATGATGCCCCAAAAATCCCCACTTTTGATCGTTAGGCTCAAGTCTCTCAAGGCCCAGCGATCAGTGGAGTGGCTGTGGTAGGTGAAACTCAGCCTGTCTAATACCAACTGCACAGCAGCTCCTTCAGCTCCTCGGGACGGATCGGCTGAGGCACCGGCAGGCCACGGGCGATGAGGGCCTCGGCCAGGCGCATGGAGAAGGGGATGCCCAAGCCCAGCTGACGCAGGGTATCGGGATCGCTGAAGACCTCGGCCGGCTGGCCGTCCAAAGCGATACGGCCGCCATCCATCACTACCACCCGTTTGGCCAGCACTGCCTCTTCCATGAAATGGGTGATCAGCACAACGGTCATACCGCTGGCATTCAGCTCCCGCACCACCCGGCGGATACCACGGCGGCCACGCACGTCAAGCATCGCCCCGGGCTCGTCGAGCACCAAGACATCTGGATGCATGGCCAGGATGCCGGCGATTGCGACCCGTTGCTTTTGTCCGCCAGAGAGCTGGCTGGGGTCGGCCTCGGCAAAGGGCAGCATGCCGACTTGGTCAAGGGCATCGCTGACCCGCCCGACCAGCTCGGAGTGCTCAATGTTTAAGTTCTCCGGCCCGAAGGCCACATCGTCGGCCACGATGCTGGCGATAATCTGGGTATTGGGGTTTTGAAAGATCATGCCGGCGTGGGAGCGGATGGTGAAAGCGGTGTTCGGATCGCTGCTGTCAAAACCGACAACGAGTACCCGGCCGCCGCTGGGCAGCAGCAAGGCGTTGATGTGTCTGGCTAGAGTGGATTTACCGGAGCCGTTGGCACCGATGACAGCAATGAACTCGCCTCGCTCAACCGTCAGGGAAACTTCAGACAGAGCCGTGCCTGCGCCGGTGCTGGCAGCGGCGTTTGTTGTGCCTTGACATCGGTTTTCCGGGAGGTTGCCGCCCTCCGAATGGGGGTAGCAGTATGAGACTTCCTCAAAGACAATATCCGCTTCACGAGACACCAAATGATAACCTCTGTTTCTTCCATCCGGACTTTAAGGAAGTGCCGGTCAATGCTGCTAATGCCATATATAGCGAGAGTCTCTAGTGTACAAGAAAAAATTCCCCAGGAAGACACCGATTAATGCCTGATGCCTGTCATTGCGGGCTCAGGGCCGCAATCTTTTACTTCGCGGATCAAGGGAAACCCATCCCTGATCCGCACGGTGCAATGAGCTTGCAATGAACATCCCACGGCTTTGCCACCTTGGGTGTAGGTGCGGCACGGTACGAGCCATATGCACATTTCGCGGGCATTTTAAGTGATGTACGTCGGAGCCTTGATCATTATGACCAAATTGGTCATAATGAAAACTGTCCATATTCGACGCATCTCCAGGAGCCGCCATGCCCACATATCGAATTGCAGAAGCTAAGGCACATTTTTCAGAGGTCTTGAAGCTGGTCGCCAACGGCGAGACGGTGGCGATCACCCGCGGCAAGAAGCGTGAGGTCGTTGCCTGTATCGCGCCCCCGGAAAAACTGGCAAACCGACCGAAGCGAAAGCTGGGGGTAATCGAGCACTGGGGCGAGATAACCTTTGCTGACGACTGGAAGATGAGCGACACGGAGCTCCTAGGGCCATGAGGTTTCTCGTCGATACAAACATCCTGATCTGGGCGCTGGCCAAGCCGGGCAAGCTCAGCAGCAGTATCACCCACATTCTAGAAAACGAGGCCGAGGATATCTTCTATAGCCAGATGAGCCTCTGGGAGATCTCCATCAAATACGGGTTAGGAAAACTCGATCTGGCCGGCCATTCCCCCGAAGAGTTCCTCGCAGCTCTCGACAGCAGCTTTATGCGCTGCTTAGGGCTTGAGAACGATGTCTTGGCCTCCAGCCACCGGCTGACCATAAGGCACAAAGACCCCTTTGACCGGATGATCATCTGGCAATGTTTGCGCACAGGGCACGTGCTGCTAAGTGCCGATAAGGCCATGCAGCAATACGAGGGCCTGGGCCTGAAGCTGGTGCTAAACGAGTAGATAGGATATTTGTGGCATCTGGCAATACCTGGGCATACCCTTTCAGCACCGACAATGAAGTAAAAAGCGTGTTGGCCGACAACCGAAGGGCATTCCTGATGGGTGAAAACGAGCTGGCTTGGTGCTATCGCGTCCAAGTAGGCTTGCCTGGTGCGCTGGATGCGGCGGGGCTGCGCCAGTTGCAGCTCGAGCGGCTGAACGCCACACTGCAGCACGCCTTTAACAACAGCCGCTTTTACCGCCAGCACCTGCCGGTCGACCACTTGGACAGCCTGGAGGCGCTGGCCAAGCTGCCCCTGACGGATCCTGCGGTTTTGGGCGAGTGCTTCGCCGGGCTGCTTTGCGTCAGTCCGGCGGCCGTTGGCCGCATCGTCAGTTTGCCGACCAGCGGCACCACTGGCAAAGCGAAGCGCGTGGCCTTCTCTCCCGCTGACCATCAGCAGATCGTCGATTACCTGGCAGCCGGGATGCGCATGTTAACGGGGCAGCAATCAATGCTGTCGCGGCAGTGTGGAGTCCCGTCGGATCCGACAGGGGAGACGATCGCCGTGCTCTACCCCTGCCAAACCCCCGCTTCTTTGGGTGCTTTGATCTGCGAGGCGGTTACGCGCATTGGGGCACAGGCGCTGGCGCAAGGGATACCGGAGAGCTTCCCGGCACTGGCGGCAGCCTTCCAGCGCCACCGGGTAAGCGCCGCCGTCGGTTTCCCACAGCACCTGCTGGCCTTTGCCCGGTGGTGCGAGCACCATGGCATTGAGCTTGATTTGCGCCGCCTGCTGCTCTCTGCCGACAATGCTGCTGGATCGCTTTGCCGGGAGCTGCGGCGCATCTGGGACGCAGAGGTCTTCGTCCACTACGGCATGACCGAGATGGGCTACGGCGGCGCAGTGGAGTGTCCCTGCCATCACGGCCTGCATATTCGGGAGACGGACTTGCTGGTGGAGGTGGTCGATCCGCAAAGTGGCCGGACGCTGCCGGACGGCCAATGGGGCGAGTTGGTTTTCACCACGCTTGGCTGCCAGGCCATGCCGCTAGTTCGCTATCGCAGCGGTGATCGGGTGCGCCTGTTGCCAGGCAAATGCGGTTGTGGGTCGATCCTGAAACGCATCGATGGCCCTGCTGGCCGCTTGGGCGATACCGCAGGGCTGCAAGGAGCTCACATCAACTTGCCTGAGCTGGAGGAATGCATCTTCGGACTGTCGGGGGTCTTGGACTTCGAGGTGGCCTTTGATGCAGCCAATGCTGCCCTGAGACTACGTGTCATTGCCCTGCCGGGCAGCACACTAGGGGAGCAAAGCCTATCTCAGGCGTTGCGACCGCTTTTTTCCTCAGACGTTGCCGCCCCGGCTGCCGCCATGGGAGCACCATCTAATGTGCAATTCCGTCATTGCAGCTCCCGAGCCGCAATGACGGGGTTTCTGCCCGATCGACGCATTCATAGCATCCAAATCCATTTAGAGGTCGCCGACGATTTCTTTCCGTGTTATGCTGGCAAGCGCTTCGTCAAACGTTTCGACTCTGGGGGAGTACCGAATCAATGCCCGGAGTCCGCCCCATGCAGCCCTGAGCCGAAGAAGAAAGGATGCCCCAAATGACTCAGATGTTCCAAATGACTCAGATGTTCCAAATGGCAGAGAACTTATCCAGCCAGCCAGAAACTTCAGAAATCCAAGCCCGTATTCAGGCGCTGCACGAGCGGGCATGCGCCCAGTCTGCGGACTGGGACGCGCTATTCATTGTCGACAAGGTTAACCAGTATTACTTTACCGGTACCCTCCAAGACGGTGTTTTTGTGCTGCTCCGCGATGGGTCATATGCTTATTTCGTGCGGCGCAGCAGTGAACGAGCACACTTAGAGGCTCTGATTGACAACGTCTTGCCGATGAATAGCTACCGTGATATTCGTGCTAAATTGGGCGATAGCATTCATAATATCTTCCTAGAGACAGAAGTTCTCACCTACGGCATGCTCCAGCGCCTGAAAAAGCACTTTGAGATTACCCAGATCATTCCGGCAGGACCGCTCATCTCTGCCCTTCGCGCCGTGAAAAGTCCCTATGAGCTGGCTTTGATGGAAGAGTCCGGCCGCCAGCATTGTTATCTGCTGGAGACCATCGTCCCTAGCCTGATGGCCGAGGGCAAAAGTGAGGTGGAGATGGTTGCCGAGATGTATGCAGAGATGCTGAAGCTTGGCTTCCAAGGTGTCAGTCGCTTCTCGATGTTTCAGGTCGAGATGGTTGCCGGGCAGATCGGCTTTGGCGAGAACTCCCTCTACCCCACCAGTTTCGACGGCCCCGGCGGCATGAAGGGGATGTGTCCAGCGGTGCCGATCGTTGGCGATAGGCAGCGACGGCTGAAGTCAGGCGACCTGGTGTTCGTCGATGTCGGCTACGGGGTCTATGGCTATCACAGCGACCGCACCCAGGTGTATATGTTCGGGGCTCAGCCGCCGGAGTGGCTGCTCGACATCCATCGCCAGTGTCAGCAGGTATCGGCGCAGGTGGTTGGGCTGCTGCGACCAGGCAACGTGGCGGCAGCGATCTACAGCCAAGTGATGGATGGCCTTGAGCCGGCGTTCTTGGAGAACTTCATGGGCTACGGTGCCCGGACGGTCGGTTTTCTGGGGCACGGCCTCGGCCTGCAGATCGACGAGCCTCCGGTTATTGCCAAGGGCTGCGACATGGTGCTAGAGGCCAACATGGTCTTGGCCGTAGAGCCGAAGAAAGGTGTTGGCGGCATAGGCATGGTGGGTGTGGAAGACACCTACGTGGTGACCGCTGACGGTGGCAGGTGCATCACCGGTGGCGAGAAGGAGATCATCGTCGTTTGAAGCGGCCGGCAACCTGCCGGCAACCTGCCGTAAATCGGCATATTCAACACGAAATTGACACATTTCCAAACCACAGTCGGCTTGGCTTAGAATAAGGGTGATCAATGAATGGGGATAAAATTACATATGTCGATATAGTGGTGTTTGTTAGGGCGGTTTTGAAGCGCGGCCTGACGGAAGGCGCGGGCAGGTGCGGGGGCACTATCCGGGCGGGTTAGTCTTGGGAAGCTATCTATGTGGTAAGGGGAGTTGAATATGGTGAAGATATTGATGGTCAACATACCGTTGGCCGGGCACACTAACCCGACGCTGCCGCTCGCTGAGGCGCTGGTCGGGAACGGACACAGTGTGTCGTACGTTAACGCCGAGGAGTACCGCACCAAGATCGAGAACACAGGTGCAGAATTTATCCCTTTCGTCAACTATCCGGACTCGCCAACTAATTCGCAGAAGGCCAGGATGATGTTTCGGGCGGCCTATGATACGGCAATCGGCTTGAGGCAGAAGTTTGATTTGGTGATTTATGAAATGTTCTTCCACCCCGGTATAAAAATTGCAGACAGGCTAGGCGTTCCGGCGGTTCGTCAGTTTGCGCAACCGGCTTGGCCTAAAGATACGATGGCCAAAGCATCAGCATATTTCAAGTTGACCTGTTGTTTGGTTGACTATCAGGTGATGCGCCCTAGAGACAAAGCTCATATGAACCTAGGGGGCAAAACCATGGCCGAGGCAATTGTCCACGACAAACCGGCGCTAAACATTGTTTATGTCCCGCGCATCTTCCAAACCCGCGTCGAGGAGTTCGGCGGTGACTACCTGTTCGCAATGCCGGCTAACGGCACTCTTGGCTTTGACCCTCCGGATGATCAGGTAATCCCCTATGAAGAGATGGCATCACCTATTGTCTATATATCGCTGGGCAGCCTGTTCAATAAGCGCAGTTTCTACAAAGAATGCATCCGTGCTTTTGGCGACCGCAATGTATCGGTCATCCTGAACACCGCCAGAACTAGGGTCGAGACGTTGGGCAGGATACCGAAGAATGTATATGCCTATCAGTTCGTACCCCAAATCGATGTTTTGCAACATTGCGATGTTTTTCTGACTCACTGTGGCATGAACAGTGTTAATGAGGCGATGGCCTATGGCGTTCCAATGGTTGCTATGCCATTTGCTGGCGATCAACTGTCTAATGCCAAACGAATAGTAGAACTGGGAATCGGAAAGCAGATGCGCTCATTTCCCAGCAGCGGCAAACAGGCATTCGAGGCCGTGATGGATGTCTGTAACGATGCACAGATACGGCAGCGAAGTGCTGAGATACAAGGCATGCTGAGGCAAGAAGCCTCTTTAGAAGAAGCGGTAGATCGAATTGAGCAGTTACTGTAGAAAAGTAGTTATGACTGGCGGTTGATGCAGATCTGGCACCTGCCCCTGTCACTGCTCCGCCAATGCTGCGGCCTGATGCGGTGCTGTAGATTTTTTGTGTAGTTTCCGGACAAACTTTATCAACTAATGAGATGATGTTCTTTAACCAGTGGCTGCTGCCTACAATATAGTGGCACTGAATAATCGTGTTCGATTCCGCCTGAGGCATTTCCTTGTCCTCAGGCATAATTGATGCGGAACCCGGTAGAAGGAGAGTCTGAGTATGAGCAAACTGTTATCCGAGACCGAGAAAACCACGATCATTGACCAAAACGGCAGCAGACAGGAGAACATCCTGAATATTCTGCTGGCACTACAAGAAGCCTCTGCTGGGGGCTATGTCGACCAAGAAACAATTGCCCTCGTTGCCAAAAAACTGTCAACCACTGAGACCAAAGTATTCGAAATCGCCTCGTTCTACTCGATGATCGAGACTAAGCCCCAGGCTGCCTATGTTTTGGAAGTCTGCAATTCAGCTCCTTGCCACTTCACCAAGTCCGATGAGGTATCTGGATGGCTAGAAGCCGAGCTGGGGGTCAAGAGGGGCGAGCCCACCTCCGACGGCCTGTTCAGCTTCCGCTTCACGCCCTGCGTAGGCGCCTGCGATGTAGGGCCGGTGATCAAGGTCAAAGATGCTGTTTACGGCGATCTGAGCCGCGACAAAGTCAAGGAACTGATCCAGAATCTGAAAAAGAGCAAGTAACCGCCTAGGGCCTGAAATCAGGCCGACCATCTGTCGCGTAATGCTAGGCAATGCGCGGCAGGGTAGAGTCCCCAATTTCAATTAACAGTAAAATTGAATTAGCAGCGGAATGGAGATTTCAAAATGAGCATGAAAGAGCCTGTTTTGCTAAAGCGCGTCGGGAAGATGAAAAACCCGGCATCAGTGGAGGAGTATCGGCAGCTGGGCGGATTTTCTGCCATCCAGAAAGCCATCGAGATTGGCAAAGATCAAATATTGAACGAAGTGGATACCGCCAACTTGCGGGGACGGGGCGGCGCTGCTTACCCAGCAGGCCGCAAATGGCGGCAGCTGTTCGCTATCGAAGAAGGCCCGAAATATATCGTCTGCAACGCCGACGAGGGCGAGCCGGGCACCTTCAAGGACAAGGTATTGTTGGCCGAAGACCCCCTGAGCGTCATCGAGGGCATGTTGGTCGCTGGCTACCTCTTCGACTCGCCCGAGGGCTTCATCTACATTCGTGGCGAATACCGGGCAATCCAGAAGGTCTTCCAAGAGGCCATCGACAACGCCTGCGCCGCTGGCCTCCTCGGCACCGATATCCTGGGGGTCAAGGGTTTTGACTACACCATTGCGGTGGTTTCCGGTGCCGGTGCCTACGTCTGCGGCGAGAACTCTGCCCTGCTCAACTCGGTAGAGGGCAAGGCCGGGCGGCCGCGTGTCAAACCGCCGCACCTAGCCGAAGTCGGCTTGTACTCCCAGCCGACCCTGGTCAATAACGTTGAGACCTTTGCCTGCATTCCGGTGATTCTAAACATCGGCGGCCAGGCCTTCTTGGAGATGGGTACGGAGGACGGTGGCGGCACCAAGCTGGTCTGCCTCTCCGGCCACATCAAAAACCGTGGCACTTACGAGGTGCCGCTGGGCACACCCCTTGCCGACCTGCTCTATTCCGAGGAATACGGCGGCGGCACGTCCAGCGGCAGGCCAGTCAAGTTCCTGCATCTCGGCGGGCAGTCTGGGCCTTTGGCCTTCCCCGAGCAGCTGGATGGCCTTTACAGCTACCAAGGGCTGGCGGACAAGGGCCTGGCGGTCGGCTCCGGCGCCATTGTGGTCTTAGACGACAGTGTCAGCTTAGTTGAGTACTCCAAGAAGGTGCTGGAATTTTTCGTACACGAGTCTTGCGGCAAATGCACTCCTTGTCGTATTGGCACCACCCGGGCGCTGGAGCTGCTCGACGATTTTGCCAGCGATAAGGCCAAAGCGGAGGATATTGACAACTTGGACACCATGTTAGCCAACATCAACGGCCTTTCGGCCTGCGGCTTGGGACAGGCTGCCGGAGTGGCCGTACGCACAGCGATCAAGCACCGTAAAGAGGAGTTCAGCTCGGCCGCTCGTGGCTAAAGGACAAACGACCTGTGTCACATGGATGCTGGCTGAACAGATGCTAGCTGTTATCAAAAGATATCGGAGGTAGTCAAATGCCGGTTTTAGAAGCAAAGGAAAGTGCCGTGAAGACCATAAACCTGGAAATCGATGGTAAGCCCGTTCAAGTAACGGAGGGAACAACCATTCTGGAAGCTGCCGCAACCCTGGGCATCGAGATCCCGACGCTTTGCCATCTGAAGGACCTCACACCTTACGGTGCCTGTCGGATCTGCGTAGTGGAGATCGAGGGCGGACGCAAAGGCGGTCTGATACCAGCCTGCTCGGAGCATTGTGCCGAGGGGATGAAGGTTCTCAGCCGCTCGCCGCGCGTCGAGCAGTCCCGCCGCTTTGTGTTGGACCTCTTGCTGTCCAACCACGTAGTGAACTGTTTCAGCTGTGCTCGCAACGGTGCCTGTAAGTTACAGGAATACTCCTTGGAGTACGGCTTGGAGAACACCAGCTTCGTCCGCGGTCGGCATTCAAGCGCCGGCCAGGCCGACGAGTCCAACCCGCTGTTCAATTACAACCCCGAGCTCTGCATTATGTGCGGCAAGTGCCGCCGGGTCTGCGACGAGATGCAGGGACGCAACGTCATCAGCATGACCGGCAGGGGCTTTGAGGGCAAGATGACCCCGGCTTATGAGTTGGCTTGGGACAAGTCGATCTGTGAGTCTTGCGGCAACTGTGTTTCTAACTGCCCAACTGGGGCGTTATCATCCAAAGACAACAAGAAGAGTTACCGGATGTTCGAGGTCAACAAGGTGCGCACCACTTGCCCCCACTGCGGTGTCGGCTGCCAGATGGACCTGTTGGTGAAGAACAACAGGGTGGTTGGTGTCGACCCCGCCGAAGGCCCGATGAACAAAGGTCTGCTCTGTGTCAAGGGCAAGTTCGGATCCTATAAGTTCGTGCATTCTCCGGATCGCCTGACCCATCCGCTGATCAAGAAGAACGGCGAGTTCGTCCAAGCCAGCTGGGATGAGGCCCTGGACTTGGTGGAAAAGAAGTTCAAGGAGATTCGGGAGAAAAACGGCCCGGATGCCATCGCCGGCTTCAGCTGTGCCCGCGCCACCAACGAGGACAACTACGTGTTCCAAAAGATGATGCGTGCTGGCTTTGGCACCAATAATGTGGATAACTGCGCTCGCGTTTGCCACTCGGCCTCGGTTCACGGCTTGGCCATGACCTTGGGATCGGGGGCGATGACCAACCCGATTGCCGACATCACCCAAGATGTCGAGATGATCTTGCTGGTCGGCTCGAACCCGACCGAGGCACACCCGGTGGTTGGGGCGCAGATCCGCCAGGCCGTGCAACACGGCACCAAGCTGGTGGTGGTCGACCCGCGCAAGATCGACCTCTGCGAGCAGGCCGTACTGCACCTGCCGCTCCGCCCGGGCACCAACGTCGCCTTCGCCAACGGCATGCTGCATATCATCATCAAAGAAGGCTTGGCCGACATGGACTACATCAAAGAGCGTACCGAGGGCTTTGATGAGATATCCAAGATCGTTGAGGAGTACACGCCCGAGAAGGTCGGCGAGATCTGCAACATCAACCCCGACGACCTGCGCACGGCGGCCCTGATGTACGCCAAAGCCGGCAAAGCGCCGATCATCTACTGCCTCGGCGTCACCGAGCACTCATCCGGTACCGAAGGCGTGATGAGCCTCTCCAACGTGGCGATGTCGGTGGGCAAGCTTGGCAAGTCCGGCTGCGGCATCAATCCCTTGCGTGGCCAGAACAATGTTCAAGGTGCCTGTGACATGGGGGCTTTGCCCAACAACTTCCCGGGCTACCAGCCAGTGGCCAAAGATGAGGTAGTGGAGAAGTTCGAGAAGGCTTGGAACACCAAGCTCAGCCGCAGTGTCGGCCTGATGGCCACCCAAGCCCTGCCGGCCGCCAAGGAAGGCAAGATCAAGGGCCTCTACATCATGGGTGAGGATCCGGTGGTCACCGACCCGGACACCAGGCATGTCGTAGAGTGCTTGGAGAGCCTGGAGTTCTTCGTCATCCAGGAGCTGTTCCTGACGGAAACTGCCAAATACGCCGATGTCGTGCTGCCCGGTGTGAGCTACACCGAAAAGGAAGGCACCTTCTCCAACACCGAGCGCCGGGTGCTGCGAGTGCGCAAGGCCGTGGAGCTGGAAGGGGAGATGCGTCCGGATACCGATATCCTCTGCGACGTAATGACCCGGATGGGCTACCCCTGCCACTATGACAGCGCCAGCGACGTGATGAAGGAGATATCCTCGCTCACGCCGTCTTTCACCGGCATCAGCCACGAGCGCATCGATGCTGGCGAGCTTGTGCAATGGCCATGCCCCGAAGTTGGCCACCCGGGGACGCCGATTTTGCATATCGGCAAGTTCACCAGGGGCTTAGGCCTGTTCTATCCGGCAGTCTACAAGCCGGCGGCCGAGCTTCCGGATGCCGATTACCCGCTGGCCATGGTCACCGGACGGATGCTCTACCACTATAACGCCGGAGCGATGACTGCCCGGACAGAGGGTATCAACGCCATTGCCCCCAGCTCCTATATCGAGATGCACGTGGTGGATGCCCAGGCCTTGGGTGTCAAGGACGGCGACCGAGTGCGCGTGGCCTCCCGCCGCGGCGAGCTGGTGACGACCGCCCGCGTTGCCGAGAAGGTCAACCCCCACGAGGTGTTCATGACTTTCCATTTCCCCGACGGCAACGTCAACAAGGTGACCAACCCCGTGATCGACGACATTGCCCGGATACCGGAGTTCAAGGTCTGCGCAGTCAAGGTCAGCAAAGCCTGACTCAAAGTCAGTTGTGGATAAGTTCAAAGGCCCACCTGCATCACGCAGGTGGGCCTTTGCAGGAAGCAGAGAATGACTGTCCCCTTGTACTCCTAGGTTTTCCGGGGTACTGCAGCGGGCCGGTAAGCCGGATTCTGTCTAGTACGGCCATTTATCTGGGAGCGGCGTCACCGCCGCACTCTTGCAGGCAACCCGAGCGCCCGTCGGGCCAACGTCTACGCTCCTATTTGCCCTTGCTCCGGATGGGGTTTGCCAAGCCGCCATGTCTCCACGACGCTGGTGCGCTCTTACCACACCGTTTCAGCTTTTCTCCCAAAGCGTCGAAAGCACAGCTTTGGTGCCTTGGGGGAGTTTTCTTTTCTGTGGCACTTTCCGTCGGGTCGCCCCGCCCAGCCGTTAGCTGGCATCCTGCCCTATGGAGTCCGGACTTTCCTCACAACCCGGCGCAAAGCCAAGTTGCGCGGCCATATGTCCCGCTGCAGCCTGTTTTATTGTAAGGCATCTTTCAAAAAAACGCCGATCTAACCGTGTCTCCCTAGGGAAGCACCGACCTAACCACGACCTTGCAATGACGGGCGGCATCGATTGGCGCTTTTCTGGGGGTAAATGGGTGTTAACGACAAACATTTAGGTGGTTGGCACAAACAAATAGCAATTTGCTGTAGCTTTACTGTTGCCAATGAAGTATATTTGTTGTAATAGGTGTTTTGACGATAAATTGAAATAGATGCTCAAAGGAGATGAAGAGGACGGTATTGCGACAGAAAAGAGGTGGCCTATGCACCAAATTTCCCAGCATGTGATGAAGAAAGATCACAGGGAAAAGATTGATGGAACTGCGCTCTACGTAGGAGACTTTACTCAGCAAGGGGCATTATGTGCTCGTTTGGTCAGATCACCACACGCCCATGCCCGTATCGAGGCGATTCACTACCCCCGTTTTCCAGAAGGTTATTACAAAGTTGATGCTGCCGATGTTCCCGGTGAGAACATTGTGCATGTTGTTGAGGATGATTCCCCGGTGTTTGAGGCCGATGAGGTAATGTTCATCGGCGACCCAGTGGCCATGATCATAGGCCCTGATCCGGCGCTTGTCGACCAGCTGGTAGCGGCCACGGTAATCGACTACAGAGAGCTGCCAGCGATACTTGACATCCATGACTCAGACAAGGTCTTCTTCGACTATCACTACCACAAAGGCGACATCGATGCGGCCTTCGCCGTCGCCGACAAGATCTATGAAGAGGATTTCCAAACACCCTACCAAGAACAAGCCTATTTGGAAACCCAAGGCGTGATCGCCTGCTTCCAAGACGGCCAGTTGACGGTGCACGGCTCGCTGCAATGCCCCTACTATGTTCAGGCGGCAGTGATCAAGGCCTGCGGCCTGTCTGCTGCGCAGGTACGTATCCAGCAAGACTATACCGGTGGTGGCTTTGGCGGTAAGGAGGCCTTCCCCTCCTTCATCGCCGCCCAAGCCGCAGTGGCGGCAATGAAGATGCCTGGCAAAAGTGTTCGCTTGGTCTTCGACCGTCGCGAGGATATGGAGTTCACCAGCAAGCGCCACCCATCGTGTTGCCACTATAAGGCGGCGGTGAAGGACGGCCAAGTCACTGCCTTGGATATTCAGGTGCTGTTCAACTCCGGGGCATTCACCACCCTGTCGCCGGTTGTGCTGCAACGCGGCATCATCGCCGCCCCCGGTGTCTACAATGTGCCGAACCTGCGGGTCAATGGCCAGGCGTTGCGCACCCACACGGTGCCTACTGGCGCCTACCGCGGCTTCGGGGCCCCGCAGACCTTTTTTGCTATCGAGCGCTTGCTGGACCACATCGCTGCCGACCTTGGCCAAGAACCGATCGACTTCAAGCTGGCACATCTGGTAAAACAAGGCGATGCTACCTCGACCAGCGGCCTTTACCATTTCCCGGTACCGCTGCCGCAAATGGTGGCGAAGGTCATGGCGGCCAGTGACTTCCGTAGCAAGCGCACGGCCTGGGCCCAGCCTCAGAGCGGCCGGGTGCGCAAGGGTATCGGCATCGCGCTTTGGTTCCACGGCGCTGGCTTTACTGGTGCCGGTGAGCGTGACCACATCAAGGCGGTTGTCCGTCTGCGCAAACTGGCGGACGGCAGCGTTGAGGTTTTGGGGTCTAACACTGACATCGGCCAAGGGATCAAGACCACCTTCGCCAAGATCGTGGCCAACGAGCTTGACCTGCCGTTGGAGTTGGTCAACTACCATAACCCGGACACTGCCTTGGTGCCGGACTCCGGCCCCACTGTTGCCTCCCGCTCGTTGATGACTGTCGGCGAACTGTTCAGGCGGGCTGCCGTGCAGCTTAAAGAACAATGGCAGGATGGTGTGGAGCAGGTCGTCGAGGAGCACTACCACGAACCGGATTTCATGCTGCCCTTCGACCTGCCGACCTTTCACGGTGATTCCTACCCGACCTTTGCTTGGGGTGTGGCGGCGGTGGAACTGGGCTTTGACAGCCTCACTGGCCAAAACGATATTCTCGGTTGCTGGGCATGCTTTGACGTTGGCACACCGATCGATGAGCAGATCGTCATTGGCCAAATGGAGGGCGGTGTGCTGCAGGGCTTGGGCTACTCGGCGATGGAGCAGATGGCCTACGACTCCACAGGGCGCATCCGCAACCACAGCTATAGCGATTACATCATTCCCTGTGCGGCTGACGTGCCGAAGCTCGATGTCCAGCTGCATGTAGAAGAGTTCCCCTTCGGCCCTTATGGTGCCAAGGGTGCTGGTGAGTTGCCCTTAGTGGGCATCGCTCCGGCCTTCATTGCCGCTGCCGAGCAGGCCTTGGCAACCCGGGGCTTGAACCACATTCCGCTGACCGCCGAAGAATCGCTGGCCTACCTCAGCGCTGGGCAAAAGGAGCTGGCAAAATGAAGACGCAGCTGACCTTGAAACTCAATGGCAAGACAGTTAACTGGGAAGGCGACAGCTCGCGCAAGCTGCTCGACGTGCTGCGCGATGACCTTGGCCAAGTCGATGTGAAATGTGGCTGCCGAGAAGGGGAGTGTGGCGCTTGCAGCGTCCTGATCGACGGCCTACTGGTGAACAGCTGCATGTTCGCTGTCGGCGCGGTGGACGGTCGCGAGGTTACGACCATCGAAGGCTACCGTGACACTGACCGCTTCCGAGCCTTGGACAAGGCTTTCGCCGACGTGTCGGCGGTGCAATGCGGCTACTGTATTCCTGGCATGGTGCTGGCGGCAGAGGCTCTGCTGGCGGCCAACCCGCGACCCACAGATGCGGAGGTGCGAGCCGCGATTTCTGGCAACCTTTGCCGTTGTACCGGCTATAACGCCATCGTCGAGGCCATCGTCGAGGCATCGGAGGAAGGTGAGGGGCTATGGTGAAAGCCAACTACATGCCGACCAGTCTGCCTGAGGCCTTAGGGCTAATGGCCGAAGAGGAGCTTATTCCCTATGCCGGCGGCACCGACCTGATGGTTTCCGAGGCACCGGGGCGGGACTTCCTTTTCCTAGAGCGCATCCCTGAGCTTACGCAGATCAGCCAAGACGACCAGTACCTGCATATCGGGGCGGCTGTGACTTTCCGTAACATCTTGGCTAGCGATTTGACACCGGCGCTGCTGCGCGAGGCGGCGGCCTCGATAGCCGCCCCGGCGATCCGCAATACGGCGACCTTGGGCGGCAATATTGCCAATGCCAGCCCCAAGGGCGACGGTGCCTTGATCTGCTGGGCTGCTGATGCCCAGTTAGTGTTAGCTGCGGCCAGCGGCCAGCGGACAGTGGATATCGCTGACTTCTACCAGGGTCGTGGCACCACCATTCGCCGAGCTGACGAGTTGCTGGTGGAGATCTTGCTGCCGAAACGCTGGCTTGCGGGCGCC
Source organism: Actinomycetes bacterium (assembly GCA_009787085.1). GTDB lineage: Bacteria > Actinomycetota > Coriobacteriia > Coriobacteriales > UBA8131 > WRGR01. The sequence continues at coordinate 83,581 of WRGR01000044.1, read as the reverse complement.
AGTTTCTGCAAAGTCGGGGCGCGCAAGGCCCTAGCCATCTCCCGGGTTTCCTTTGCCGGTCTGTTTGCGGCCGAGAGCGGTCAGATTGCCCATTTGGCGGTGGCATTAGGTGCTGTGGCTGATACCGTGGTGCGTAGGCCAAAGATCGATGCCATGCTGATCGGCAAGACCTTCAGTGAGGCTAAGGCTGCCTTGCCCGACTACCTTCAGGCTTGGCAAGCCGCCATTCAGCCGATCAGGGGTCGAGTTTCTGCCGAATACCGCAAGCTTGTTTGTCTGAACCTGATCGAGGATTTCTTGGTGGAGCGTTTAAGCTCAGCCCACAACGGCTGAGCTTAAGCTTTTTGATAGGAAAGCGCAACGCTGGCTTAATCAAAGGAGTTTGTAGTAAGAAAAGGCACGGATTACAGAGAAAGGGGTTTTTGTATGGAAAAAGTGTTTCATTTGAAAGAGCTAGGCACCAATGTTCGAACTGAGGTGGTCGCCGGCTTAACGACCTTCTTCACAATGGCTTATATCTTGGTCGTGAATCCGATGATCCTTTCACAGACCGGCATGCCCCATGATGCCGTTTTTGTGGCAACGATCATCGCCTCGGTAATCGGCACGTTGATCATGGCCTTTGTGGCCAATGTACCCTATGCCTTGGCACCGGGTATGGGCTTGAATGCCTTCTTCACCTTTACGGTTTGCTTCGCCATGGGCTTTACTTGGCAGCAGGCCTTGGCCTTGGTGCTGATCTGCGGCATCATCAACACCATTATCACCTTTTCTGGCCTGCGCAAGGCAATTATCCGGGTGATGCCACGGATCCTGCAGGCCGCAGTCTCTGGTGGTATTGGCATGTTTATCGCCTACATCGGCTTTAAGGACATGGGCATCTTCAAGTTCACTGCTGAAGGCCCGTTTCTCTCCGTGCTGCCAGCACTCGACGGTCCCGGAACTATTGCCGGGCCTGCTGGCTCACTGGGCGACACAGTAGTTGCTGGTGCCGGGGCGGTACCAGCCCTGGTCAACTTCTCCAATCCGGCTTTGCTGCTCGGGCTGTTCGGGCTGATTCTGATGATTGTCTTGCTGGTGAAGAAGGTCAAAGGGGCTATTCTTATTGGTATCCTAGTCACAACATTCATCGGCATCGTCATCGATGCCAGCGGGATTTTGGGAAAGGATGCCACTGGCCAAGCTATCGCGCTTACCGGTCTCAGTAGCGTCTCGATATCCGGGGACAGCTTTGTCAAAAGCATCACCAGTATCCAAGAGACCGCGTTCAAGATCGACTTCTTGGGGCTTTGGTCGGACCCGGCCAAGGTGATGCTGGCCATCACCGCTTCTGTCGGCTTCGTCCTCACTGATATCTTCGATTGTATCGGCACCTTCATCGGCACCGGCCGCAAGAGCGGTATCTTCGACGAGAAGGACTGGAAGCGCTTCGAGGAAGGTGGCAACTTCAACTCCCGCCTCGACCGCGCCCTGGTTGCCGACCTGACAGCAACAACAGTTGGTGCTTTTGTCGGCACCTCCAATACCACCACTTACGTCGAATCCTCGGCGGGCATTGCCGAGGGCGGCCGCAGCGGCTTGACCGCAGTGGTGGTGGCCATACTCTTTGCCATCTGCATTATCTTCGCACCGGTTGTCGGCGTGGTGCCTTCCGCTGCTGTCGCCCCGGCCTTGGTGGTCGTCGGTGCCATGATGATGTCGGCCTTTGCGGACATTGATTGGAAGAAGCTGGAGATCGCCGTGCCTTGTTTCTTGGCTGCCGTCATGATGCCTTTGGCTTACAGCATCACCACCGGTATCGCTTTCGGTTTCATTTCCTACGTGCTCATCAAGTTGGTTACCGGCAAAGTCAAAGAGGTGCATGTGGTGGCTTGGGTGGTCACTGCGTTGTTCCTAGGCAACTACATCCTGCAGGCGGTCTACCATATCTAAGATGGCAGCGACTAAAGAGACCTTGCAGCGGCGGATCGCGATTGCGGCCGGCCGGGAGCAGGCCGAGCTGGTTATAAAGAACTGTCGTGTTCTGAATGTCTTTACTGAGGAGATCATATCCGCAGACATCGCCATTCAGGACGGCGTGATCGCCGCTGTTGGGTCTTACCAGGGCGACTGCGAGGTCGATGTCAGCGGGCGCTACGTCTCACCCGGCCTGATTGACGGCCACATGCACTTGGAGTCGACCATGGTGCGCCCCTCGCAGTTCGCCCGCTCTGCCGTACCCCATGGTACTTTAGGGGTGATAGCCGACCCGCATGAGATTGCCAACGTCTGTGGCGTGGCCGGCATCGAGTTCATCTTGGCCGACAGCGCTGATCTACCGATGGATGTCTGGATAATGATACCCTCTTGCGTGCCGGCCACAGACTTCGAGACTTCCGGTGCCCGGCTGGATGCCATCGACATCCAGCCGCTGATGGCCAAGGAACGGGTACGTGGCCTAGGCGAGATGATGGCTTACCCCGGGGTGATTGCTGGCGACGGCGCTATACTGGACAAGATCACCAGCATCGACTATGGCCGCCGACAGGTGGTCGACGGCCATAGCCCTTGGGTCAGCGGTTTGGATTTAGCAGCTTACGCTGCTGCCGGCATCCGCACCGACCACGAATGCAGCACGGTAGATGAGATGATGGAGCGGCTGCGTCTAGGAATGTATGTGCAGATCCGCGAAGGTTCGGCCTGCCGTAACCTGCGGGCTCTGATCGGCGGGGTGAGCGAGGCTTGGAGCCGCCGCTTGCTGTTCTGCACCGACGACAAGCACCCGGAGGACATCGCCGAGAACGGCCATATCGATAACAACATCCGGATGGCCGTGGCCGCTGGCCTAAACCCGGTGCTAGCAGTGCGGATGGCCAGCCTAAACGTCGCGGAATGCTACGGCTTAGAGGGGGTCGGCGCTATTGCCCCGGGATACCAGGCCAATTTGCTGGTGCTGGACGACTTAGAAGGCTTCAAGGTGCACCAAGCCTACAAAAACGGCATTCTGGTGGCCGAAGACGGTGTGGCGGACTTTGCCGCCAAGGACTTTGAAGACCCCAAGGTATTGGACAGTGTCCACATCAGAGAGCTGGCTGCCGCCGACTTGGCTATCCACCTAAGCGGCAATCAGGCTTGGTGTATCGGTTTGCGTCCCCGCAGCGTAGAAACCGACAAACTACGCCAGACGGTCACGGTCGAAAACGGCTGTTATGCCAACAACCCTGACGATGACCTGCTAAAGATGGCAGTAATCGAGCGCCATCGGGGTGGTGGCAACATCGGCCTCGGGTTGATCAAGGGTTTTGGCCTAAAAAGCGGGGCGATCGCCTCGACCATCGCCCATGACTCGCATAACCTGATAGCTGTCGGCGACAACGACCAAGACATGCTGACAGCTATTGAGGTAGTTAGGCGCATGAGCGGCGGCATTGCCGTGGTGGCCGGAGGCCAGCTGACCGGGGCATTGGCACTGCCGATAGCCGGCCTGATGTCCAAGCAGTCTATCACGGATGTGGAGCAGGAGCTGCGGGCAATGAAGGAGGATGCCTATGCCCGGGGTGTCAGCCGTGACATTGAGCCCTTCATGACCTTGGGTTTCATGGCACTGCCGGTGATCCCGGCCCTGAAGCTTACCGACCGAGGCCTGTTCGATGTCTTGGCCTTCTCTCACATCAATATCGACCCGTGTGTACCGTTACCGTCAATGCCTGCCGCTTGCCCAGCCGACAAACAACACTCAAGCAACAGCGAATGCGGAAAGGGCTGAGGGCTTGTGCCGACGGCTCCGATTGACTTCGCACTGAAAGGTGACATCGTCTACAACATCAGCCCCACGGCGGTTTCCTGCACTGAAGACGGCTACCTAGTTTGTGTTGCTGGCCGTTCGGCGGGGGTCTTCAGCGAGCTGCCAGAGGCTTACCGGGGCATTGAGCTGCGCGACTTCAGCGGTCATTTAATTATCCCAGGCCTGATTGACCTGCATACCCACGCCCCTCAGTACAGCTTCCGTGGCCTAGGGATGGACTTGGAGCTTTTGGACTGGCTGAACAGCTATACCTTTCCCGAAGAGACACGCTACGCCAGTCTGGAGTATGCCCAACAGGCCTACCGTGCCTTTGTCCAAGCCCTGCTGGCCAGCGCCACCACCCGGGCGGTGATCTTTGCCACCGTGCACACTCCAGCAACTTTAGTGCTGGCCGAAATGTTGGAGAAAAGCGGCCTGATCACCCGGGTCGGCAAGGTTAACATGGACCGTAACGGCCCCGAATGCCTGATCGAAGCAGATGCTACAGCCTCACTTCTGGCTACTAGGCAGTGGCTGGAACAGATGGATGGGTGGGGGTTCAAGAACTGTTTGCCAATACTTACCCCGCGGTTTATCCCATCTTGCTCCAATCAGCTGCTGGCAGGCTTGGGAAAGCTGCAAAAAGAGTTCGGGTTGCCCGTCCAAAGCCATCTGTCCGAGAACTTAGACGAAGTAAAATGGGTGCACCAGCTGCGGCCCGAAGCCGCAAACTATGCCGATGCCTATCGCCAGGACGGCCTTTTGGGCGGCGATGACTGCCCAACCATCATGGCGCATTGTGTTTATTCCGACCCCCAGGAAATCGAACTTTTAGCCGACCAAGGAGTTTGGGTAGCCCATTGCCCGACCTCCAACAGCTGCTTGGCCAGCGGCATTGCCCCTGTCCGGCGCTTTATGGAGTGTGGCCTGATGGTCGGCTTAGGCAGTGACGTGGCCGGCGGTTTCAGCCTTTCGCTGGCACGGGTGGCCGGAGAGGCAGTGCAAGTCTCCAAACTGCGCTGGCGGCTGGTGGACGGAGCCGATAAGCCCTTGAGCGCCTTGGAGGCAATTTATCTGGCAACAGCCGGTGGTGGCAGCTTTTTTGGCCAAGTGGGCAGTTTCGATGCGGGCTACGAGCTGGACGCGGTGGTGCTGGCCTATGCCGGCGTGGCCGATGCGGCCCGACCGGACTTGGCCAGCCGCTTGGAGCGTTTTATTTATTTGGACAATGACTATACAGTGTGCGAAAAATATGTTGCTGGCCACTTGGCCTACAGAAGATCGGATCGGCAGCATTGATCAACGCAGCCGCCTGGCTTATCTTGAAGGAAGTGATTCAACATTTTGTTAGATATTCTCATAAAATGTTGACTTATCAGGGTGGGGATGGTATTCTTGGTACGAAAGGAGACCAACATGTCAGAACCCCATGATTTCGAAAGAATCCAGCCCGTGCTTGCCAGCATTGCCAAAGCCATGGCTAGGCAATTTGGGCCAAATTGTGAGGTTGTTGTCCACAACACCACCAGAGGAGTGGAGAACACTATCGCCATCATTGAGAATGGGCAGGTCAGCGGGCGCAAGGTCGGAGGTGAGGCCACCGAGATCGTAGTCGAAGCAATGCGCAACAAGGACATCCAAGACAAGTTCGCCTATGTTCTTAAGGCTCCGAATGGCAAGATGCTGAAATGCTCCTCAGTGAACGTCCGCAACCCCGATGGCGAGGTGATCGCCGTCTTCTGCATCAACTACGACATCAGTGACTTGGTTTTGGTCAGCCGCACGATCAACGACCTCTGTCTCGCTGAGCAAGAGGCCGGCAGCATTAACAGTATGTCCGACAATATCAGCGACCTGCTCGACCAGATGATCGAGGAAGCCAGGCAGATTAGCGGCAAGCCAGTGTCGGCAATGACCAAAGACGACAAGGTCGAGGCTGTCCAGTATCTGGACAGCAAGGGTGCCTTGTTGATCAAGAAGAGCTCCGAGCGAATCGCTGAGTACTTCGGTATGTCGAAATTCACGTTATACAACTATCTAGGGGAAAAGCCGTGCCACTGAACGGGCGGTATGGCTGGTTATCAGTACAGGTATCAGTAAAGGAGAAATGAATGGAAAGAGCTATTGTTGCGACAGACAAGGCACCGGCGGCCATTGGCCCTTATGCCCAAGCCAACCAGATCTGCCAGCTGGTATTTACTTCCGGGCAGATCCCCCTCGACCCAGTAAGCGGTGAGGTGGTAGGCACAGATGTCCAGAGCCAGTGCCACCAAGTGCTGCAAAACCTCAAGGAAGTGTTGCAGGCTGCCGGCAGTTCCCTTCAGAATGTCGTCAAAACCACAGTCTTTATGCAGGATATGGCGGACTTCGCGGCCGTCAACGATGTCTACTCCGACTACTTCACAGGCCAACAACTGCCTTCCCGCTCGGCAGTCGCTGTCAAGGCGCTGCCAAAGGGTGTATTGGTGGAGATCGAGGCCGTGGCCTATGTCGATTGAGGCCAAGACCATGTCCGAAAACCAGCTCAGAGAGGGTTACAGATGCCAGAAGCCGTAAAATGGGTTGCAAACCGGATGCCTGCCGACAAAGATGTGCCCAACCTCAACCTGCTGGCACCCGGCCAAGTAGGCAAGGTGAGGGCATTTCATGCCTCGATTCCGGGCTATGCTCCGACGCCTCTGGCCAAGCTGGACGGCCTTGCGGCCTACCTCGGTGTCAAGGGGATTTACGTTAAGGATGAGTCCTATCGCTTTGGATTGAACGCTTTTAAGGTTCTCGGCGGTAGCTTTGCGGTTGGCAATTACATCGCCCAGCGCTTGGGCAAGGATATCTCGGAGCTCTCCTTTGAGCGGATCATCTCGAAGCAGACCAGAGACGCAATCGGCGATATCACCTTCTACACAGCAACCGACGGCAACCATGGCCGGGGCGTGGCTTGGGCTGCCAACCGGCTGGGGCAGAAGTCGGTTGTCTTGATGCCCAAGGGCAGTTCCCAGGCTCGCTTGGAGAACATCCGCAAAGAAGGTGCTCAGGCTTCGGTAACCGATATGAACTATGATGACGCGGTGCGGGCAGCCAATGCCTTGGCTGCCGCCGATCCTCACGGCGTGATGGTACAGGACACCGCTTGGGAAGGCTACGAGGAGATACCCGGCTGGATTATGCAGGGCTACGCGACGATGGCCAGTGAGGCCGACGAGCAGCTGTGGGCAGCAGAGTCGGGCGGCCCGACGCATATTTTCGTTCAAGCTGGCGTGGGGTCGCTGGCCGGAGCTGTCCAAGGTTACTTTGCTGCCAGTTATCAGGATGCCTGTCCACTGACCACGGTGATCGAGGCAGCAGCAGCAGACTGCTTGTTCCGCTCGGCCGAAGCCGGTGCGCTGGTAAGTGTCGGTGGCGATTTGGCAACCATTATGGCCGGCCTGGCCTGCGGCGAGGCCAGTACCATCTCCTGGGAGATATTGAAACGCCGGACGCGCTTCTTCGTCTCAGCGCCGGACTGGGTGTCGGGGCGTGGTATGCGCCTTTTGGCCGCCCCGCTTCCCGGCGACAGCCCGGTGCTTTCCGGCGAGTCCGGGGCGGTGGGTGTCGGCTTGGTTTCAGTAATACTAACCGACGACAACTACGCAGAATTCCGCCAAGCCTTGGGCTTGGGGCCGAGCTCGGTGATACTCTGCTTCAGCACCGAGGGTGACACCGACCCAGAATGTTACCGCAAGGTGGTCTGGGACGGCTATTGCCCGTCGTACCAATAGGCAGACTTGCCGGACTTGCCCATCCAACGGCTACGCCCGGCAATAGTGCAATGAACGAACAATGCCCAACAATGATCGTCGAAGCAATAAACGACCAACCAACAACAAGCAGTAAACTGACAATGATTAGGAGAGATTTTATGGACTACCAAGCAATCAAGGCAGCAGCAGAAGGCTATCGTGCGGACATGACCCGTTTTCTGCGGGATGTGATAAGCCTTCCAGGCGAAAGTACACAAGAAAAGGCAACGGCTGAACGTATCGTTGAGGAGATGAAGAAGTTGGGCTTCGACGAGGCCGGCACGGATAAGATGGGCAACGTCGTCGGTCGGATGGGCAAAGGCAAGACCCTGATCGCCTTCGACGGTCACATCGACACAGTGGGTGTCGGCAATATCGAGAATTGGGATTTCGACCCCTTCGAGGGCTACGAGAACGACACCGAGATCGGCGGCCGCGGCACTTCTGATCAGCTCGGCGGCGTTATCTCGGCGGTCTACGGGGCGAAGATCATGAAAGATCTCGGCCTGCTCAATGACAAATACCAAGTCATGGTGACCGGCACCGTGCAGGAGGAGGACTGTGACGGCCTCTGCTGGCACTACATGATCAACGAAGAGGATATCCGTCCGGAGTTCGTGGTGATCACCGAGCCGACCGACGGCAATATCTACCGTGGCCATCGTGGTCGCATGGAGATCAGGGTGGATGTCAAGGGTGTCTCCTGCCACGGCAGTGCCCCGGAGCGCGGCGACAACGCCATTTACAAGATGGCCGAGATCATCGGCGAGGTCAAAGAACTCAACGAGCGGCTGCACTATGACGAGTTCCTAGGCAAAGGCACCCTCACAGTCTCCGAGATCTTCTTCACCTCGCCGTCGCGTTGCGCCGTGGCCGACAGCTGCGCCATCTCCATCGACCGCCGCCTGACCGATGGCGAGACTTGGGAGATGGCCTTAGAGGAGCTGCGTGCCTTGCCGAGCATTGGCAAGTATGATGCCAAGGTTTCGATGTACAGCTATGAGCGTCCCAGCTATACCGGCGTTCTTTATCCCATAGAGTGCTTCTTCCCGACTTGGGTGATCCCAGAGGATGCCCCGGCCACCAAGGCCGCAGTTGCCGCCTATCGGGGCATGTACGGCGAGCCGAAAGTCGACAAGTGGACATTTTCTACCAACGGTGTGGCCATCATGGGCCGCAACGGTATCCCCTGCATCGGCTTTGGCCCCGGGCATGAGGATCAAGCCCATGCCCCCAACGAGAAGACTTGGAAAGACGACTTGGTACGCTGTGCCGCAGTCTATGCCGCCATTCCGACACTGTATACCGAGTCCCAGTAAGACTAGCTGCAACACCGCAATACTACCGAGAATTGACTCCTGTTTGGCAGGAGTCGAGAGGAGCACCTAAATGACAGACCTGAAGACCCTGATCGACCGACTGTCCGGCCTTGATTTCAAGACGATGTTCGCAGACGACTTCTTCTTGACTTGGGAGAAAAGCTACGATGAGCTGATGGCCACCTATACGGTCGCCGATATCCTGCGGGCAATGCGTGAGCAGAACATCTCGCCGCGCATCTTTGACAGCGGCTTGGCGGTGTCACTGTTCCGTGACAACTCCACCCGCACCCGTTTCAGCTTCGCCTCGGCCGCCAACTTGCTCGGGCTGACCGTACAGGACCTAGACGAGGGTAAAAGCCAGATCGCCCATGGCGAGACAGTGCGAGAGACGGCGAACATGGTTTCATTTATGGCCGATGTTGTTGGCATCCGCGACGACATGTTCATTGGCAAAGGCGACAGCTACATGCGTGAGGTTTCATTGGCCTTGAAGGAAGGTTTTGAGGACGGCAACTTGGAGCAGCGCCCGAACCTCGTCAACCTGCAAAGCGATATCGACCATCCCACCCAGAGCATGGCGGACATGAACCACATCATCACCAGCATGGGTGGTGTGGAGCAGCTGAAGGGCAAGAAACTGGCCATGACTTGGGCCTATTCCCCCTCCTACGGCAAGCCGCTTTCAGTGCCCCAGGGCATCGTCGGCCTGATGACCCGCTTCGGCATGGACGTGGTGTTAGCCCATCCCACAGGCTACGAGATCATGCCGGATGTGGAGGAAATCGCCGTCCAAAACGCCAAGGCCAGCGGCGGCAGCTTCTCCAAGACCAATAACATGGCCGAGGCCTTCGCCGATGCCGACTTCGTCTACCCCAAGAGCTGGGCATCGTTTAAGTCTATGGAGCGTCGTACCAACCTTTACAGCGCCGGCGACTCCGAAGGCATCAAGGCCCTGGAAAAGGAGCTTTTGGCCGAGAACGCCAACTACAAGGACTGGGCAGCCACTGAAGCGTTGATGGCCACGACCGCAGGCGGCAAGGCGCTCTATATGCACTGTCTGCCTGCCGACATCAGCGGTGTCAGCTGCCAGGAAGGCGAGGTTGACGGATCGGTCTTCGACCGCTACCGGGTGCCCCTCTACAAGGAGGCCAGCCACAAGCCCTATATCATCGCCGCGATGATCGTGCTTTCCCGCATCAAGGACCCGGTTGCTAAGTTCGAGGAGTTAATCAAGCGCAACACGCCCCGTTTTTTTGTCTAAACGCTGGTTAATCAGACAATGCCAAAGAGACTAGGAGGCTTTTCGATGGCTGATGGTAAGAAACGTATCGTAGTAGCGCTGGGCGGCAATGCCCTAGGCGACAACCTGGACGAGCAGATGCGGGCGGCCAAGATCGCTGCATCTGCCATTGTTGATCTGATCGAAGAGGGGCACGAGCTAGTCTTGGTGCATGGCAATGGCCCCCAAGTAGGGATGATACTGGCCGCCTTTGAGACGGCAGCTCGTGCGGATAAGGCATTTCCGATTCTGCCGATGTCGGTTTGTGTGGCACTGAGCCAAGGCTATATCGGCTACGACCTGCAAAATGTGATCCGCGCTGAACTGGACAGACGCAATAACAGCACCCAAGTGGCAACAGTAGTCACCCAAGTGGTGGTCGACCCCGAGGATCCAGCTTTCGAAAGCCCCAGCAAGCCGATCGGCAACTTCATGAGTGCCAACGAGGCCGCCAAACTCAAAGAGTTCGGCCTCTCAGTGATGGAGGACTCCGGGCGCGGCTGGCGCCAGGTTGTCTCATCGCCTCAGCCCTTGGACATTGTGGAGATTGAGACGATCAAGGCGCTGTTAGCCGCCGGACAGGTGCCGATCGCCGGCGGCGGTGGCGGCATTCCGGTGGCAATGCTTGACAGCCGTTACCGTGGCCAACGGGCAGTGGTCGACAAGGACCTGACGGCAGAGAAGATCGCCGAGTTGGTCGATGCCGAGCTGCTGGTGATACTGACAGCTGTAGAGAAAGTCTGCATCGATTTCGGAAAGCCGGCCGAACGTCAGCTGGATGTGCTGAGCGTCAGCGAGGCAGCGGAATTTGCTGACCAAGGGCAGTTTGGCAAGGGGTCGATGGAGCCGAAAGTGCGAGCGGCCATCAATTTTGCCCGTTCCGGCCCGGGACGGGAGGCCTTGATCACCGAGCTGGATCGTGCCCGGGACGGCATTGCTGGCAAAACAGGCACCCGCATCAAGGCAGATGCCTGAGATGCCTAGAAGGAGTGTTGACAGATGAGTGAAACCATGCGCCCGTTGGCTTTTGCTGAGCTGATGGAGATGATCCTCGGCGAATACCGGCAAAGCCAATCGATATTCGGTATCAGGAAAGACAAGTTTTACCGTAACGACTCCAAGGCCCGGATGAGCCGCTACGGGGTGGACATCGACTCTCCGATCGGGCCTGCGGCCGGCCCCAACTCCCAGCTAGCCGAAAACATTGTCGCTGCCTATCTAGCCGGCAGCCGCTTCATCGAGTTGAAGACGGTGCAGACCTTGGACGGCTCAGAACTGGCGGCATGTGTGCCCAGGCCGTGCATCAACGCCACTGACGAGTGCTACAACGTGGAGTGGTCGACGGAACTGACAGTACAGCAGGCCTTTGAGGAGTACGTCAAGGCTTGGGTGGCCTGTCACCTGCTAGGAATGGAACACGGTCTGGGATGCGGCTTAGTCTTCAATATGAGCGTCGGCTATAGCTTAGAGGGTGTGCAGTCGGAGAAAATCGACGGTTACCTGAACAATATGCGCAACGCTGCCAGCAGCGCTATCTGGCGAGAATGCCTAGCCTGGGCATCTGCCAACCTGCAACGTTTCACGAATCTCACCGCCGCTGACCTTCAAACTATCCCGGCCAAGATCTCGGACAGCGTCACCCTCTCCACCCTGCATGGCTGCCCGGCTGACGAGATCGAGCGTATCGCCCACCACCTGCTGGTGGGCAAGGGCTTCCACACCTCGATCAAGTGCAACCCGACCCTTTTGGGCTACGCCGAGGCACGGCGGCTATTGGACGAGATGGGTTTTAAGTATGTCAGCTTCGATGCGCATCACTTCTTGGAGGACTTGCAGTTTGCCGATGCCCAAGCAATGATCCTACGCCTGCAGGCCGAAGCCGACCGGTTGGGACTGGACTTCGGAGTCAAGGTGACCAATACCTTCCCAGTGGATATCAAGCACGGTGAGCTGCCCGGTGAGGAGATGTATATGTCCGGACGGGCGCTCTTCTCCCTCTCCTTGAATGTTGCCAAGCGCTTGGCTCAGGCCACCGACGGCAAACTGCAGATATCCTATTCCGGTGGTGCCGATGCCTTCAATTTGGCGCACCTGCTGGTTACCGGTATCCGACCGGTGACCATGGCCACCACCTTGCTGAAACCTGGCGGCTATGAGCGTTTATCCCAGTTGGCAGCAATTGCCGAAGGACACACCGATCCACAGGTCACCCGGGTCAATGTGGCCGCCCTGGAGTCATTGGCTGCCAGCCTTGGTAGCTGGCGGCGCTACCACAAAGAGTACCGCAGCGCCGGCTCGCGCAAAGGCATTGGTGCGCTGAAGCTGTTTGACTGCGGTGCAGCGCCCTGTTCGGCCAGCGGTTGCCCCATCAACCAGAAAATCCCAGCTTATATGGAGAAGGTCGCTGCTCATCAGATGCAGCAGGCCTTCGAGGTCATCGTCAACGACAACGTCTTGCCGGCAGTGACCGGAACGATCTGCGACCATCAGTGCCAAGCATACTGTACTCGTTTGGACTACGACGAGTCCTTGCAGATCCGCCAAGCCAAGAAGGCCGCCGTGTTGGCCGCTGAGGCTGACTGGAGCGCCAGCCATAGCGCCCCAGCCCTACGGACAGACAAGAAGGTGTTGGTCATTGGCGCCGGCCCGGCCGGCATTGCGGCCGCCAGCTACTTGCGCCGCAACGGTGTGGCGGCATACGTTCGGGAGCAGCGCTCGCAGGCCTTGGGCATCGTCGCTGCTGTGATTCCGGAATTCAGGATATCGCAGGCCGACTTGCATCTGGACTTGGATCTTGCTGTTGCCAACGGGGTGAGTTTTGAGTTCAACTCGGATGCAGACTATGACCTCGGAAAGCTGCGACAAGAGTTCGACTACGTGATCATTGCTACCGGTGCCTGGAAGCAGGGGAGAAGCGACATCCCGGTGGACGGCCAGCGGGTAATCGATGCCTTGGACTTTCTGGAGCGCTCCAAGGCCTCCGGCCTGACGCTTGAGCTGGGCAGCACAGTTGCTGTCATCGGCGGTGGCGACGTGGCTATGGACTGTGCTCGGGCGGCGGCCCGCAATCAGGGGGTCGCCCAGGCGAGCCTAGTTTACCGTCGCACCATGGCGGAGATGCCGGCCCAGCCAGAAGAGCTGCGGTTGGCCTTGGCCGATGGTGTGCAAGTGGTCGAGCTGCGTGCCCCGGTAAGCTTTGCCGACGGCGTGTTGACCTGTGACATCATGGAGCTGGGGGCGGCAGACAGCTCTGGGCGCGCCAGTGTGGCCGCCAGCGGCAGCCGCGAGGAGCTGCGCTTCGACACTGTGATCAGCGCAGTTGGTGCCAGCGTCGATACCGCCCTGTTCGAGAAGAACGGCTTGGCCTTGGGTGATCGCGGCCTGCCGCAGCTTTCGGCTAACAACCTCAGCTCACTGGCCGGCGTCTACGTAATCGGCGACTGCAAGGCGGGGCCAAAGACCGTTGTCCAGGCCATGGCCGATGCCAAGGCAGCGGCCAGTGACATTTTGGATGAGCTTGATTTAACCCCGGACTTTGTGGACTATCAGAGTGCGGCCAGCCGTGAGCAGCTGATTGCCAAGAAGGCAGTGCTGCTGGATGCCAAACACGGCGACCAAGCAGTTGGTCTGGATGCCGAACGCTGTCTAGGATGCGATACGGTTTGTGAGATATGTGTCGATGTCTGCCCGAACCGCGCTAATGTCAGCATCGACTTAGGCGCCGACCCAGCGCCACTGACCAAGCGCCATCAGATACTGCACCTTGACGGCCTTTGCAACGAATGCGGCAACTGCGCGGTCTTTTGTCCCTCTGCTGAAAAACCATATATCAACAAGTTGACGCTTTTTGCGACGGTTGAGGACTTCCAAGACAGTCAAGACAATCGAGGCCTGCTGCCATTGGGCGACGGTCGCTACCGTCTGCGCCTGGAGGACGGGCGGTTGGTTGAAGGCGGCATCGACAGCGCCGAGCTGCCGGTCGATATACGCAAGCTGCTGGCAGCTGTTGATGGTCGATACGCCTACTTGAAGCGCGGCTGCAACTGAAAGGAGAAGCTGAGATGCCGATACTCATTACCCATGGCACGGTAGTCACCCGCAATGCTGAATGTCCCTTCATCGACGACGGTGCAGTGCTGATCGAAGGCACACATATTACTGCTGTTGGCACCAGTGCCGACTTAGAGACAGCTTATCCCGACGCTGAGCGCCTCGATGCCCATGGCCGACTGGTGATGCCCGGCTTCATTAACGCCCACATGCACTATTATTCGACCTTTGCCCGGGGCATCAACCTGAAGTCCAAGCCGCCTTCTACCTTCGCCGAGATCCTTACGGGTCTTTGGTGGAAGCTGGACAAGATGCTCACTTTAGACGATGTCTACTACAGTGCCGTCGGGCCGATGATTGACTGTGTGCGGATGGGCGTAACCTCGGCTATTGACCACCATGCCAGCCCCGGTGCGGTGCGCGGTTCGCTTCAGCGTATTGCTGAGGCTGCCAAGCTAGTTGGCCTACGCTCTAACCTTTGCTACGAGGTCTCCGACCGCGACGGCCAGCAGATCGCTGCCGAGGGCATTGCCGAGAACATCGAGTTCGTCCAAGCCTGCCAGCAAGCCGACGACGACATGCTGCGCGGCCTAGTGGGCATGCATGCCCAGATGACAGTGTCGGCCAAGACCATGAACAAGTTGGTGAGCGAGGCGGAGTCGATCGGTGCCGGTTACCACATTCATGTTGCCGAGGGCATCGAGGACGTAGTGGACGCTATTGCCAAGTACGACCGCCGTCCCGTCGAACGGCTGGCAGACAGCGGCATTCTCAACCAGCGCTCGATCGCCGTGCATTGTGTACAGGTGCTGGACTCCGAGATCGAGCTGTTGGCCGCCAGCGGTGTGGCCGTGGTCAACAACCCGGAATCCAACATGGGCAATGCCGTCGGCACCTCGCCGGTATTGAGGATGCTGGCTGCCGGAGTATTGGTCGGCTTGGGCACTGACGGCTATTGCGTGGATATGACAGAGTCATTGCGCGGTGTTCATGCTATCCAAAAACTCGCCAATCAGCTACCCTGTGTGGCTTGGGGCGAACCGCACCAGATGCTCTTCGAGAACAACAAGCAGATCATGAACCGCCTGATAAGCGGGGAGACCGGCATTCTGCGCCCCGGAGCCTATGCCGATGTGATTATAGTCGGCTATCAGGCACCCACACCGATCACTGCCGACACTGTTGCCAGCCACCTGCTGTTCGGGGTCAGCGGTCGTAGCGTGGACACCACGATCATCAATGGCCGGGTGGTAATGCGGGAACGTGAGCTGATCGGCATCGATGAGGAAAAACTGATGGCCGACTCACGCCAACAAGCCGCCCAACTGTGGGCAAGAATCTAAAGGGGTTGGAGAAGATGAGACTGACAGTCAATGCAAAAGAATACACGGTGCCGGCCGGCAAGTCGCTGATGCGCTTTTTGCGCGACGACCTTGGGTTGACATCGGTCAAGGACGGCTGCAGCATCGGTGCCTGTGGCACCTGCACGGTGATTATCAACGGCCAGGCCACTAAGTCCTGTATCCGCAAGATCGAGGCTTTGGAGGGCGCAGAGGTCATAACTATGGAAGGCCTCAGCCGGCGTGAGCGAGAGGTCTATGTTGCTGCTTTCGGCGAAGCCGGTGCCGTGCAGTGCGGATACTGCATCCCCGGCATGGTGTTGGCGGCCAAGGCGCTGCTTGACGGGCATCCCAGACCGACCCGGGAGGATGTCAAAAAGGCCATTAACGGCAATATCTGCCGCTGCACTGGCTATCAGAAGATCGAAGATGCCATCCTCATTGCCGCCGAATACTTTCGGGGCGAGAGGCAGATGTCGCCAGTCCCCGTGGCCGGCGGCCTAGGAGAGGACATCTGCCGTCCGGACGTCGAGGCAAAAGTGCTAGGCACCGGCATCTTCGGCGACGATATCCAGTTGCCGGACATGATCTTTGCCAAGTGTCTGCGTGCCCCCTCGCCGCGTGCCCTGATCCAAAGGATCGATACCAGCAAGGCCGAGAAGCACCCGGACTGTGTGCGCATCCTGACTGCCAAAGATGTGCCGCATAACAAGATCGGCCACGTCAAGCAGGACTGGGATGTGATGATCGCCGAAGGCCGGGAGACGCGCTACATCGGCGATGCCTTGGCCTTGGTCGGCAGCACTAAGGCCGAGAGCCTTGATGAGATCATCGCCTTGATCCATTTGGACTACCAAGAGCTAGAGCCGGTGACATCGCCTCAAGACGCCCTCAAGGCATCGGCTCCCTTAATTCACTCCAGCGGCAACATCATGAGCAAGGAGTACCTGCACCGTGGCGACCCGGACACGGCGATCGCCAACGCCGCCCATGTGGTGACTCGCAAGTATTACACCCCCCACAACGACCATGCCTTCATGGAACCCGAGGTGGCTGTGGCTGTGCCGGTAGGTGAAGACGGCCTGCACCTCTACACTGGCGGCCAGTCGGTCTACGACGACCAACGGGAGGTGGCCCTGATGCTTCAGATACCCTTGGAGAAGGTGCATGTCACCACCAACTTGGTGGGCGGTGGCTTCGGCGGCAAGGAGGACATGAGCGTCCAGCAGCACGCGGCGTTGATGGCTTGGTACACCAAAAGGCCGGTGAAGGTCAAGTTCTCCCGCCAAGAGAGCATCGACTACCACGTCAAGCGGCACGCCATGGACATCGAGCTGACCTCGGCCTGTGATGCCGAAGGCCGTCTGCTGGCGATGAAGGCGCTGCTGATCGCCGACACCGGGGCTTATGCCTCACTCGGCGGTCCGGTGCTACAGCGCGCCTGCACCCATGCCGCCGGCCCCTATAACTTCCAAAATATCGACATCCTCGGCATGGCGGTGTACACCAACAATGTGGTCAGCGGTGCCTACCGCGGCTTTGGGGTCACTCAGAGCTGTTTTGCCATGGAGAGCAACTTAAACCTCTTGGCCGAGATGGTGGGTATCTCGCCTTGGGAAATCCGCTACCGTAATGCCATCCGCCCCGGGCAGGTGCTGCCTAACGGTCAGATCGCCGACCCCAACGCCGCTTTGGTGGAGACTTTGGAGGCCGTCCGTGAAGTCTACGAATCTAGCCCTTATGCTGGTATCGCCTGCGGTTTCAAGAACTCCGGCAAAGGTGTTGGCACCAACGACATCGGTCGCTGCCTGATCTCCATCGAGGACGGTATGGTGCACATCCGCACCTCGGCGGCCTGCATGGGGCAAGGTATCGCCACCATGTGCGTCCAAATGGTCTGCGAGGCCTGTGGTCTGCCGCCGCATCTGATGGTACCAGAGGCTGCTGACACCCAACGGACACCGGACTCTGGCACCTCCACCGCCTCCCGCCAGACGGTGGTTACTGGCGAGGCCACCAAACGGGCCGCACTGCAGTTGGCCGAGGCACTGGCGGCTGGCAAGACCTTAGCCGACCTAGAAGGCCAAGAGTACTACGACGAGTTCTATGCCAAGACCGATGCCATGGGCACCATGGTGGCCAATCCGGTGAGTCATGTCTCCTACAGCTATGCCACCCAGGTGGTGATACTCGATGAGCAAGGCAAGCTTCAACGTGTGGTGGCGGCCTATGACGTCGGCCAACCGGTAAACCCCAAGTCCTGTGAAGGACAGGTAGAAGGGGGCATTGTTATGGGTCTGGGCTTTGCCCTGACCGAGGATTTTCCGATTGAGGGCGGTTATCCGAAAGTCAGGTACGGTACGCTCGGCTTGATGCGGGCGACCCAAGTGCCGCCGATCGAGGTGATATTCACCAAGATAGCTAAAGAGCGCCAATTGCAATATGCCTTTGGTGCCAAGGGCGTGGGCGAGCTCTGCCTCATTCCCACCAGCCCGGCAGTGGCCTCAGCCTACCAGCGCCTAGACGGCATCCATCGCCAAAGCCTGCCATTACGTGGTACTTTCTATAAGAAAAAGTAGGGGAAACGGACGGGGTCGAGAATGAACGGACTGTTGATAAAGAATGGCACAGTGGCCACAGCCGATGCGGTGTTTGCGGCTGATGTCCGCTGCCGGGATGGCCGAGTCAGCCAAATCGCACCTGAGCTGTCGGTCGCTGACGGCGAGCAGGTGCTCGATGCCCAAGGCCAACTGCTGGTGCCGGGCGGCGTTGACCCCCATACCCATATGGACTTGGATGTCGGCAGCTTCCGGGCGGTCGATGACTTCCGCACCGGCACCATCGCGGCGGCCTGCGGCGGCACCACCACGATCATCGACCACTTGGCCTTCGGCCCAGAAGGTGCCAGCATCTTTTATCAGATCGATGCCTATCATCAGTTAGCCGATGGCAAGGCGGTAGTGGACTACGCCTTCCACGGAGTGGTCGACCGGGTTGACGATGGCGTACTGGCAGACTTGGCTGGTCTTTTGGATATCGGTGTCACCAGCCTGAAGATCTACATGACCTATGACCGCTGTTTGGACGACTGCGCCATTATTCGCCTCTTGGAACGCACCGGTGAGTTGGGGATTTTGGTCTGCGCACACTGCGAGACCGATGCCATCCTCCAGCATCTACGGCAGCTTTATGCCAGTCAAGGGTTGACCGACCCTATCTACCATGCCAAAAGCCGCCCCGACTACTGCGAGTCAGCGGCGGTGGCGCACCTCCTGAGCTTGGCACATGCCGCTGGTGACGCACCAATCTATGTCGTCCATACCAGCGCCCGAGCCAGCTTGGCGGCGGTGGCCGCCCTGCCCTTCAGCGCCAACGTCATTTTGGAGACCTGCCCCCAGTACCTGCTGTTGGACGAGGGACGCTACCTGTTAGATGGGCATGAGGCTTTGAAGTACATCCTCAGCCCGCCTTTGCGCACCCCAGCCGACAATGAGGCCCTCTGGCAGGCTCTAGCCGACGGTCGCATCTCGACCATCGGCACTGACCACTGCCCTTTCTTCTTTGCGCGTGACAAGATGCAGGGTGCCAAGGACTTCAGAAAATGTCCCAACGGCATTCCCGGAGTGGAACTGCGGATGGCTCAGCTTTATTCCGAAGGAGTGGCCAAAGGGCGCATCAGCTTAGAGCGCTACGTTCAACTGACTAGCACTGGCGCGGCCCAAGCCTTCGGCCTCTACCCGCGCAAAGGAGCCATCGCCGTTGGTTCTGATGCCGACATTTGCCTGATCGATCCGCAGCGCCAAGTCACTGTGACCCAGGCCATGCTGCACGAAAACGTCGACTACACCCCCTATGAAGGGCAAGTACTGAGTGGCTGGCCATCGGCCACCGTGAGCCGCGGCGAGCTAATAGCCCAAAACGGAGAGTTCGTAGGCACACTCGGAAGAGGAGAATACCTGCATTGTAGGCTGCCATAGATGTCCCATGGCCGTTGCCTATACAGACACAGACGAGAAATGTTTTGTTAGCTTGTGAGAAATCAACAAATCAGCTACTTTAGGTCTCTAGTCTGAAAAAGCTGTTTACGGATGTTTACTCTAGGTGTATTCTTAAACAAGTTGCTTGTGCATTGAAAATCGTTCTGTTGTTTAAATCAAAGTGACCGGATCAAGCATCTAGACCAAAGGAGAGTTTACCATGTATGTTACACCCAGAGATTCACGTCTCCGCTACACCAAGCAATGCCTGTTCGATGCGTTTCTCCATGGGTTGGAGACTAAGCCCGTATCACGGATTACGGTGAGCGAGATCTGCTTGGAGGCCGCTGTCAGCAGGAAGACATTCTATACCTACTATGCTGACCAGTTCGACTTGCTTTTGGCTATGCAAGACGACTTGTTCGTAGGACTGAAAGAGAAGTTGGACGAGCTGTCGTCGGATATCTTCGCCATTATACCGGTCGTGGTTCGCTTTGCGGCTGAGCATAAGGTGCTGCTGCGGGCATCACTTGCCAATTCCCGTGACGGCAGCCTTGTTGACAAGGTAACGGACTATCTCTATGAGTCCTATCATGAGGAGTGGGAGAAGGCCAACCCCAATATGTCAACAAAAGATGTCGTATTCTTGTTCCACTATGTGGTTTCCGGACTTCTCGGCATCGTCCGCTATTGGCTTTATGATGCCCCCGAGATATCGGAAAAAGAGGTCATCAAGCAAGCGGATTCTTTGATGAGGCTATCCACGCCCCACGCTTGATAACCAAAGCAGGGCAAGGACAGCTCAGTAAGCAGGATATGCGACAACCAACGGGGGACACTTGTTGATGCCCCCCGTTGGTGCAGTTGCCTATAGCATTTACAGAGGAGGAATATGAAACCAACACCGGCAGAGGTCGGCAATCGCATTCGTTCGCTTCGGGAAGATCTCGGGCTTTCCGCTGATGACATGGCCAAGGCCACCGGGCGCAGCCTCGACGAATACTTGACCCAAGAGTCCGGGAAGGGAGAGCTGAGCTTCACCTTCCTCTATAAGTGTGCCCGTCGCCTAGGCATCGATGTCATCGAGCTGTTGATTGGTGAGCCGCCGCATCTCTCGGGTTACGAGCTGACCCGGGGCGGCACCGGCCTCTCCATCTGCCGCCGTACTGGCTTTGAGTACCTGCACCAGGCGGCCTTCTTCAAAAACAAGCTCTGTGAGCCGTTCATCGTCACCGCTCCCTTTGTTCCGGAAGAGCAAGACCGTCCGATCCACCTATCCTATCACCGTGGCCAAGAGCTGGACTACGTGATCAGCGGTCAGATGCGTTTTGCCTTCGAGGGCCATATTGAGGAACTAAAGGCCGGCGACACCCTGTATTACGACTCCGGCCGCGGACACGGTATGATCGCCACTGGCGGTGAGCCCTGCGTGTTCTTGGCCATCGTCTTAAAACCCGCCGATGACGATCCGGACGAGGGCATCGACATCCCCTAGGGAAGTGCCGACCAATGCCCACAGTACGGTTATCGCAAGAAGTACGGGCATTGTTCAAGGCACTGGTATTGCGGGCTTGACTCGCAATCTTTCCCGCCACAAGACACGCTGACATCGATCAACTGTACCCGTCCCACACCTGATACGGAGGAGGATCATGAGAAGAATCTACGAACGCTATACCGATGAGGTCTATGACGAGAACGGCCTCTTGACTTCCTTTAAACTGCACTGGCCAGAAGACTATAATTTCGCCTATGACATAGTTGACGACATCGCTGCTGCCGAGCCCGAACGCCAGGCCATGGTTTGGTGCAACCCAGAAGGAGAGGAGCACCGCTTCAGTTTCGGTGACCTCAAGTATTGGAGCGACAAGACCGCCAACTACTTGGTGGACAAGGGCGTGGTGGCCGGCGACATGGTGTTGGTGATCCTACGCCGTCACTACCAGTTCTGGTTTGTGGCGCTAGCCTTGGCCAAGATCGGTGCGGTGATCGTGCCGGCTACCTTCATGCTCAAAGAGCACGATGTGGAGTACCGCGTCAACAGCGCCGGGATCAAGACCTTGATCTGCACCGATGTTGGTGATATCGCCGCTGTCATCGACCGCGCCCTGCCCAACTGCCCCAGCCTCAAGACCTGCATTCTGGTTAACGGCGGTGGCGGCGGCCAAGGTGCCCGCAATGCCCCTGACGATAGCTCGCTTTCCGGCTCCGATGGCATCTGCGCCATGTCCGCCGTCCGTGCTGGCTGGGCGGACTTCAACAGTGAAGTGCGCCAGGCGAACAGCAATTTCGACCGCCGCCAAACCAAAGCTGCCGACCCGATGATCATGTACTTCTCGTCCGGCACCACTGGCAACCCCAAGATGGTGCTGCACGACAGCAGCTACTCGCTTGCCCACCTGGGAACAGCGCGGCACTGGCAGCAGGTGCGCTCCGACGGCGGCATCCACTTCACCATTGCCGACACTGGCTGGGGCAAGGCCGTCTGGGGCAAGCTCTACGGTCAGTTCGTCATGGAGGCATGCGTGTTCACCTACGATTTCGACCGTTTCGTGCCAGATGAGATCTGCGCTTTGATCCAGAAATACCGTATTACTACCTTTTGCGCACCACCCACCATGTATCGTTTGATCATGGGTTCGCCGCAGCTTGGTGACTATGACCTCAGTTCCCTCGAACACTCCACCACTGCCGGTGAGGCGCTAAATCCCGACCTCTTTGCCAGCTGGCATGACCATACCGGGCTGAACATCTTCGAAGGCTTTGGTCAAACCGAAACCCCGGTGACGATCTGCAACATCAACGGCATGAGCCCCAAGCCCGGATCGATGGGCCGGCCACTGCCGCTTTACGAGACGAGCATCCTAGACGAAAACGGCCAGGAGTGCGCTACCGGCCAAACTGGCGAGATCTGCATCCGGGTGAATACTGGCAACTCCGAGCAGCCTTACCCGCCCGGCATCTTGCTGGAATACTACCGCGACGCAGCCAAGACCGCTGAGGCAGTGTGCAATGGCTGGTATCATAGCGGCGATACCGCTTGGCGCGACGAAGAGGGTTACTTCTGGTACGTTGGCCGCAACGACGACATTATCAAGTCCAGTGGCTACCGCATCGGCCCCTTCGAGATCGAAAGCGTACTGATCGAGCACCCCGCCGTGCGGGAATGTGCGGTCACCGGTGTGCCCGACCCGGAACGCAACGCCATCGTTAAAGCCACAGTGGTTTTGGCTGAGGGCTATCGGGCCTCCGAGGCACTGTCCCAGGAGCTGCAGGAGTGGGTCAAGGAGCAGACCGCGCCCTACAAGTTCCCCCGGATCATCGACTATCTGGACGAGCTGCCAAAGACCGTCAACGGCAAGATCCGCCGGGCGGCCATCCGTACTGCCGACCTTGAGGGCGCCAAAGCGGCTGCGGCACGGGCGCCCGAGGAATTCGGCGGCTGAGAGTGACCGAATCGGCTGACAACCGCCATCTGGCAGCCTGCATCGACCACACCCTGTTGCGCGCCGATGCCCAAACGGCCGACATCCAGCGGCTTTGTCAGGAGGCCGCCGACTTCGGCTTCGCCGCCGTTTGCGTCAACCCGTCCTATGCCGCCTTGGCTGTCAGCCTGCTCTGTAACTGCCCGGTGCGGGTGGCAGCGGTAGCCAACTTCCCGCTCGGTGCCTCCACTGATGCGGCCTTGGTTGCCGAAACCTGTGCGCTGATCAACGCCGGTGTCGACGAGATCGATATGGTGATGAACATCGCTGCTGCCAAAGACGGCAACTGGCAGGCCGTAGATCAGGGTATACAGGCTGTAGTGGGGCAGGCGCAGCCGGCAGGACTGATCGTCAAGCTGATCATCGAGACTTGTCTGCTTTCCGAGGCCGAGAAAGTCCGCGCCTGTGCGGCCGCGCTGGCCGCCAACGTGGACTTCGTCAAGACCTCCACCGGCTTTTCAACGTCTGGGGCCACTTTGGCAGACGTTTGTCTGCTGCGCCGCTCTGTCGGCCAAGACATCGGAGTCAAGGCCTCGGGAGGCATCCGAACCCGAGAAGATGCCTTGGCCATGCTAGCAGCAGGAGCCAACCGCTTGGGCACTAGCTTTGGAGTAGCCATTATTGGCCAAGGACAACAACATCCGGCTAGTTGAGGAACGCTCTTTTTTATCTTCCGGGATAAACGCTAGGCCTTCCGCCTCTATCTTCCGCACCGCTTGGAACTGCCGGTTCTGCTAGACTTACCCTATCTGCATTGATGTTCAAAACGGGTGCGGGGCGGGATGATCGTTCGGCATCATCTGCCCAACAACAGGAGAAAGGATCGGAAGAAATGAAGAAGGCATTTTTGGCGTTGGCTATGGCTATGGTCTTTGCTTTGTCCTTGGTCGGCTGCCAGAGTAGCACTACCACCAGTACGGACAACGGCAACCAAGGGTCAAGCGATAGCTCCGGGACAACTAACAACACATCGGAGAAGAGCCTGAAAATCGTGGTAGTCACCAGCCCCTCTGGCGTGGATGACGGCTCCTTCAACCAAGACAACTACCAAGGCGTCCAGAGCTTTGTCCAAAACCATCCCAGCTGCACGGTGGACACGGTGCGTGAGACCAATGTGGCCAACGCTATTCAAGCTGTGGATTCGGTGGTGGCCGACTACGATGTCATTGTCACCCCGGGATTTCAGTTCGCAGGGATCTACGACATCGCCAAGGCCAACCCGAGCAAACAGTTTATCTTGGTAGACAGCTTCCCTGCTGATGCCGAGGGCAACGAGCAGAGTGCCGACAACATCTATGCCATGCAGTTCGCCGAGCAGGAAAGCGGCTTTTTCGCCGGTATTGCTGCCGCCATGGAAACCAAAAGCGGCAAGGTAGCGGTGGTCAACGGCATTGCCTATCCCTCCAATGTCAACTACCAGTTCGGCTTTGAGAGCGGTGTGAACTATGCTAACAAGCACCTCGACACCAAGGCCACGCTGATAGAACTGCCGAGCTATAGCGGCAAGGATGTCAACGGTGCCAATGTCGGCGGCAACTACATCGGTGACTTCTCCGATGAGGCCACCGGCAAGGTAGTCGGCGAAGCCCTGCTTGACCAAGGCGTTGACATCATCTTTGTCGCTGCCGGGGCTTCTGGTAACGGCGTCTTCACCGCTGTCAAAGAGCATGGCAGTGCCTTTGTGATCGGCTGTGATGTCAACCAGTATGCCGACGGTGCCAACGGCAGCTCAAACATCGTGTTGACCAGTGCTTTGAAGATCATGTCCCCCAATGTCAACAAACAACTGGAAGCAATCTATGACGGCAGTTTTAAAGGCGGCAACTATACCCTGACGGCTGCCACCGGTGCCACTGGGATTGTTACCACCGCAGGCCAGATGCAGCTGGCAAGTGCGACTGTGACAGCCCTCGACGATGCCTACCAGAAGGTCAAGAGCGGCGATGTTGTGCCGGCCTCCAACTTCAACAAGAGCACTCCGGAGGACTTCAAGGGCCTGTAAGCCTGTAACACTCAGCCGACCGGCCAACCCTTTGCCTTTTGGGCCGGCCGGTCGGCTGAATGACGTGACGCTATGCTTTGCCGACCACAGCAGTGAGGCCCAAGGACACTAGCATGCCACAAGCTATCATCGAGCTGCGCCATATCAGCAAGAGTTTCCCCGGCATCTTGGCCAATGACGACATCTCCCTAACCATCAACCAGGGGGAGATATTCGCCATCCTAGGCGAAAACGGTGCTGGCAAGTCAACGTTGGCCAGCATACTCTTCGGCATGTACAGCCCGGATGCTGGCGAGATATGGCTGCGGGGCAAGAAAACCAACATCACCAGCCCGGCCCGGGCGGTGGAGCTGGACATCGGCATGGTACACCAGCATTTCAAGTTGATCAGCGAGTACTCGGTAACTGAGAACATCATCTTGGGCGACGAGCCGCTACGCCGTCTGGCGGGCATCGCTGGGCTTGATCGCAAAGCCGCCGGCACCCGTATCCAAGAGCTGATCGACTGCTACCAGTTTGACCTCGCCCCCGATGCCCTAATCGAGGACATCGGGGTGTCGTCGCAGCAGCGGGTGGAGATATTGAAGATGCTTTACCGCTCAGCCGAGATACTGATCTTCGATGAACCCACTGCCATGCTCACACCCCAGGAGACCGAACGCCTGTTAGCGATCATCCGCCGCCTCCGCGACAACGGCAAGACCATCATCCTCATTACCCACAAGCTGGAAGAGATCAAGTTGGTGGCTGACCGCTGTGCCATCTTAAACCATGGCCGCCTGATCGAGGTATTCGACGTGGCCAGCACATCCACCCAAACGATGGCCAACCGGATGGTCGGCTATGAGCTGAACCTGAATATCAAGAAAACCCCGCCAAATTTCGGGAGGCCAGTGCTTGAGGTTTCAGACCTCACCGTCTATGATGCCCTGAAAGTCAAGCGGGTCGATGCTGTTAGCCTTAAGGTGCACGCTGGTGAAGTCTTCGCTTTGGCTGGCGTGGCCGGAAACGGGCAGATGGAACTGGCGGATGCTATCGCCGGCCTGATGGATGTCCATAGCGGCTCGATTCGCCTAAAGGGCGAAGAGATCACCAAAACAACAGCTCGCCGGCGGGCTTGCGCCGGCATAGCCTATATACCCGAAGACCGCCAGCAGGTGGGGCTGATATTGGACTTCACAGTCTCTGAGAACTTGATGTCCAAAAGTTATTTCCGACCGCCCTACTGCAAAGGGCCATTTCTGCAGACCAAGGCCGCTGCCCGGCTGGCTGAGGATATCTGCCAGCGCTATGACATCCGTTCGGCCCAGGGCGTTGCCACCCTTGTTCGCTCGCTTTCCGGCGGCAACCAGCAGAAGTTGATTGTTGCCAGAGAGATCGAGGCTCAGGGCGATCTAGTGATCTTCGTCCAACCCACCCGTGGTTTGGACATCGGCGCGACGCTGGGTATCCGCCAGCGGATCATCGCCGAGCGGGACAAGGGACGGGCGGTGCTGCTGATCTCGCTGGAGCTGGAAGAGGTGAAGGCACTGGCCGACACCATTGGCGTGATCTACAACGGCCGCATTGCCCACACTGCCCCAGCCAGCGAGGTCGGCATGAAGGAGCTGGGGGAGTACATGTTGGGGGTACGGAAATGAAGGCCAGCCGCCGCCTCGAAGGGCTGTTGGTGGCCGGGGTAGCCGTGCTGCTGGCCCTGCTAGTGATCTCGGTCATCATCTTGGCGGTAGGAAAAAACCCGTTGTTGGTCTTTTCCAGCCTATTACAAGGAGCGGGTTGGCTGCCTAAGCCTAAATATGCTGGTGGCCGGGGCGTGCTGACCGATTTCATGGGCCTGCTGGACGCCATGACACCGATGCTCTTTGCAGCTCTCGCAGTGGCCATTGCCTTTAGGGCCGGGCTGTTCAACATCGGTGTGGCTGGTCAGATGCTGGCCGCTGGCTTTCTGGCCACAGTGATTGTCGGCTATAGCCCGCTGACAGCGGTGTTGGCCAAACCGCTGGTATTGTTGGTGGGCTTGGCCGTTGGCGGGGCGCTGGGGGCGTTTGTCGGCTTCCTAAAAGCCCGTTTCAACATCCACGAGGTCGTCTCGACCATCATGCTCAACTACATCGTGCTTTATATCACCAGCTTCTTCATCAAAAGCTACTATATCGACCCAGTGTCCCGACAGTCCCGGGCGATCAGCAGCGAGGCCAGGCTGACATTGATGAACGTCGATCTAGGCGGTCTCAGCTCGCGCTTGCCGCTTTGTTTTTTGCTGGCAGTGGCACTGGCCGTGCTCTTCTACTTACTGCTTGCCCGCACCCGTCTGGGCTTTGAAATCCGAGCGGTTGGCAAAAGCCGCAAGGCTGCCCAGTACTCCGGCATCAATGCCCGTCGGACAATCGTCTTGAGCATGGCCCTTTCCGGCTGCTCAGCAGGGCTGGCTGGTGTTACCTACTATCTCGGCTGCTTCAACAGTATTTTGCCGGCTGAGCTTTCCAACATCGGCTTTGACTCTATTGCGGTGGCCTTGTTGGCCAACTCCAACCCTTTGGGATCGATTCTCTCATCGCTTTTGATAACCACCCTGACTTATGGCAGCAACTATATGAGCTCCACTGCCGGCATCAGCGAGTACATCGCTTCTTTGATGATCGGCGTGGTGTTGCTGTTCAGTGCCTGTGGCGGCTTCTTCCAGTATCTGCTAGGCCGCCGCCGTAAGGCCTTGGAGCTGGATAAGGAAGCCACTGGAGGCGCTGGTATCGGCACCGGCGGCTCCAGCGGCTCCAGCAACCCCGGTGCTGGCGCTGGCACTGGCGACAGCCCTGGCAGCGAGTACGACCAAGATGCAAAGGCGGCAGGGCAACCATGAACCCGATAATCATTGACGGCCTGTCCTTCGCCTTGCCGCTTTTGATCATCGCTATCGGCGGCATCTTCTCAGAGCGCTCCGGTGTTACCAACTTGGCCTTGGAGGGCCTACTGGGCTTTGGTGCCTTTACCGGCGGCCTCTGCTTCGTCTTGATCACCCAAATACTGCCGATGGACTCGGCAGTGGCCTTCTATCTCAGCTTTTTGGCGGCAGCCCTTGGCGGTTGCGCATTCTCTCTGATACATGCCCTGCTCTGTATCAAGCTACGCGCCAATCAGGTCATCAGCGGCGTAGTGATCAACATAGCTGCTGTTGCCCTCACCGGTTTTCTAACGGTGCAGATCAATACGCTGGCCTTCGCTGGCGCTTCCAACAAGTTCTTGTTAACCACTGCACCACGTTTCTCGGTACCCTTCCTCTGCGACATCCCGGTGCTCGGTGCCTTTTTCACCAAGCTCTATCCCTTTCAGCCGCTGATCGTGGTGTTGGCGGTGATCTGCTGGTTTCTGCTCTACCGCAGCCGCATTGGCCTACGCATTAGGGCATGTGGCAGCAATCCCCAAGCGGTGGATGCCGCCGGCCTCTCGGTTGGACGTATCCGCCTGTTCGCCGTGGCGGCCTCCGGAGCGCTGGCCGGGTTGGGCGGCATCTGCTTTGCCTACTCCATCAGCGCCAATGTTTCGCCATCTATCTATTTCGGCGGCGGCTTTCTGGCAATTGCCGCCATGATCTTCGGCAACTGGAAGCTGGTGCCCACGCTTTTGGCCTGCCTAGTCTTCGGCTTTGCTCGATCGGCTGCTTCCCAACTGGTGTTGCTGTTGAAGATGGACTCATCGGTTACCGATTTAGCAATGATCGTTCCCTATGCCTTGGTGTTGGTGTTACTGGTTTTCTTCTCCCGCAACACCCGGGCACCCAAGGCACTCGGCGAGGTCTACGACAAGGGACAGCGCTGATGTGGTAGTCTGTATGACACCTCTATCCAACAAAACCTGAGGAGAATTCTTAAACGTGAGCGATCTTCCAAAGACCTTTGAGCCGGCTGATATCGAGGAGCCGCTTTTTGCCGCTTGGGCAGATGCCGGTTATTTCCGGCGGGACTCGGCCGGCTTCGCCGAGAACAGCCTGTCTCCCTACACTATCGTTATCCCACCTCCCAATGTTACCGGTGTGCTGCATATGGGCCATGCCTTAAATAACAGCCTCCAAGACATCCTGATCCGCCGGGCACGGATGCAGGGGCGGCCAACGCGCTGGATAGTCGGCACCGACCACGCCGGCATCGCCACCCAGAACCGGGTGGAGCAAAAACTGGCCTCTGAAGGCTTGGACCGTTTCGATATCGGCAGGGAGGTCTTTGTCCAAAAATGCTGGGACTGGCGGCGGCAATACGGCTCGACGATCATCGGGCAGCTGAAGGGGATGGGCTGCTCCTGTGACTTTGACGACGAGAAGTTCACCATGGATCCAGGTTACGCTCTGGCGATCCGCAAGGTCTTTGTCCAGTGGTACCACCAAGGGCTGATCTACCGCGGACTGCGGATCATCAATTGGTGTCCGCGCTGTACCACGGCCCTGGCTGACGACGAGGTAGAGCACATCGATGAGTGCGGCCACCTCTGGTATTTGCGTTACCCGCTGGTCGAGCCAGTAGGGGAGACCAGCTACCTGGTAGTGGCCACCACCCGTCCGGAGACGATGCTCGGTGACAGCGGCGTGGCCGTCAACCCGACTGATGAGCGTTATGTTGCCTTGCTGGCCGCTGAGGCCAAGATCAGGCTGCCGCTTATGGACAGGGTGATCCCGCTGGTTGGCGATAACTATGTGGATGCCAGCTTCGGTACTGGTGCGGTGAAGGTGACACCCGCCCATGATCCCAACGACTTTGAGATCGGCCAGCGCCATAGCCTAGAGCAAATCAACATCTTCAACGATAAAGCCGAAGTCAACGAACTGGGTGGGCGTTTTGCCGGCCTTAGCCGTGAGGCCGCCCGCGAGGCTGTGGTGGCTGCCTTCGAAGAGCTGGGGCTGCTCGACCATGTTGAGGAGCACGAGCACGCCGTGGGGCACTGCTACCGTTGCAACACCACTGTCGAGCCTTGGGCATCGGAGCAGTGGTTTGTACGCATGCAGCAGCTAGCGGCACCGGCGATTGCCGCTGTTCGCGATGGACGGGTGCGTTTCAACCCCCAACGCTGGGAGAACGTCTACTTCCACTGGATGGAGAATATCCGTGACTGGTGCATCTCCCGTCAGCTTTGGTGGGGGCACCGCATCCCGGTGTTTTACTGTGCGAGTTGCGGCTGGCACGATGCCTTGGAAGACAACCCTGACCGCTGTCCAAAATGCGGCGCGGCAGTGCGCCAAGACGATGATGTCTTGGACACTTGGTTCTCCTCCCAGCTCTGGCCGTTCGCTACCTATGGCTGGCCCTATGATCCAAAACAGGCCGCCGAGCTGGATGCCTATTACCCCACCCAAGTGCTTTCCACTGCTCGGGACATCATCTTTTTATGGGTGGCACGGATGATCATGAGTTCGCTCTCCTTCTTGGACGATGCAGTGCCCTTCACAGATGTCATCATCCATCCGACGGTGCTGGACAAGTCCGGCAACATTATGTCCAAGTCCCGGGGCAACGGCATCGACCCAATGGAGCTGATCGCCGAGTTCGGTGCCGACGTGATGCGCTTTGGTTTGGCCGCACAGGTAACTGGCTCACAAGACATGCGTTTCGACAAAGACAAGCTCGCGGTCTACCGCAATTTCGCCACCAAGATATTCAATGCTGCCCGTTTCGTGCAAATGAACTTGGACGACTATCGGCCGTTACCCGGGCGGGTGCAGCCGCTGCCAGCGACCTTGGCCGATCGCTGGATACTCGCCCGCCTCGCCCGTTTGACTGCTCAGCTGGAGCAAGACCAGAGCAGCTTTAACTTCGGTGCCCAAGCGCATGCCCTCTATGCCTTCTTCTGGAACGAGTTCTGCGACTGGTATATCGAGTTTGCCAAAGGCCAACTGGCTGGCGGCGGCAACGAACGCCAAGCTTCCCAGCGCAATTTGGTGTTTGTCTTGGACACCGCGCTTAGGCTGCTGCATCCGATGATGCCCTTCCTCACCGAGTCCATCTGGCTGCAGCTGCCGCATGGTGACGAACGTCCATCGCTGGTTGTCGCCCACTGGCCGAACGCCGCCGAACTGGCTGGTTACCTTGACGATGAGGCTGAGAGGTCGATTGAGCTGACCTGCACGGTGGTTGGCGCGGTACGCAGCACCCGTGCTCGCTATCGCCTAGCCGCCCGCACACCGCTGGCTGTGAGCATTCGTTTGCACGGCGATACGGCTGCAGTTGATGCCGCACTACTTAAAGCCCAGGCTGAACAAGTGGTATCAATGGCCGTCTGTTCTGACTTCAGCGTCGGCCAGGAGTGCGCCCGCCCGCCCCAGTCTGTGGCGGTGATCGCCGAGGGTCTGGAAATATTCATCAAGCTGGAAGGGCAGCTGGACTTCGAGGCCGAGCGGCAACGCCTGAAAAAGGAGATGGCTTCGCGCCGGGGCGATGCCGACCGCCTAGGCAAGAAGCTCGCCAACCAAGGCTTTATGGCCAAAGCCGCCAGCGATGTGATCGAGAAGACCAAAAACGACCTAGCGGTGTTAGAGGTCGAGCTGAAGCGAATAACTGCCGAGCTTGAAGAGCTAGGCTAGGGGGCGGCGAGCGTTATGGACAACTACCAGAAGTCCTTGGCGGTGCTGAAGGGGACGCTGCAGTTCGGCATCGAGGCATCTTTGGAGGGCACCATTGCTTTGATGCACTTCATGGGCGACCCCCAGGACCGCTACCCCTGCATCCAAGTGGCCGGCACCAACGGCAAGACGTCCACAGCGCGTTTTTGCCAAGCCCTGCTCAAGGCATCCGGCTACCACACCGGGCTGTTCACCTCACCGGAGCTGATCGAGTACCCAGAACGAATGGAAATCGATGGCAAGGTTATCAGCCATGAGCGTTTCGCGGAAGTGGTGCTCTATGCTTGGGACGTTGCCGAGCAGGCCATTGCTGCCGGTCGTATTGCCGCCATCACGGAGTTCGAGCTGCTCTGTGCGGCAGCCTTCCACCTCTTCGCGGTCGAGCAACTGGACTACGCGGTATTTGAGGTAGGCATGGGTGGCCGTTGGGATGCCACCAGCGTGGTGCGGCCGCAAGTGGCCGTGGTTACCGGTATCGGCCTCGACCACATCGGCATCCTCGGCAACACAGTGGAGCAGATCGCCGCCGAGAAGGCTGCGATCATCAAGCCCGGCAGCTTTGCCGTCTTAGGCCCCGGAACCGCCGAGACCCGGCAAGTGTTTTTGGAACGTATAGCTGAGGTCGGTGCCGACCACCTGGTGGTCGAGCCGCCTTATGAGCACTTTGAGTTCGCCGGCCCCAGCTACCAGCAAGCCAACATTGCCTCTGCCCGTTCGGCTGTGGAGCAGCTGTTGGGGCAGAAGCTGCCGCATCAACTGGTGCAGCAGGCAGTGGGCGACTTGGTGATACCGGGGCGCTTTGAGATTTTGCGCACTGATCCTTTGCTGATGATCGATGCCAGCCATAACCCGCAATCCGCCGAATACCTCCATGCTGCCTTGCTGGAGCGCTTCCGCCTCCAACCTGACGAGCAAGGCTGCCAGCGGCTGGACGGCCTAGATGCGCTGCTGCTCTGCATTCTGGCGGATAAGGATGCCGACGGCATCATCACCGCGCTGACACCGTTGTTCAAACGGCTGGCAGTGACCCGCAGTGCATCTGCCCGGGCCTTGCCACCCGAGGTGCTGGCGGCCAAGATCACCCGGCTGGACGGACGGCAGCCAGAGGTCTACGCCAGTGTGCCGGAGGCGTTGGCCACCCTGCGAGGGACGGCCACGTCGACTTTGGCTACCGGCTCGATCACCTTGGCCGGCGAGGCAAAAGCTTATGTGGCCGGGCAATAAGACGAACACTGTTCAGGCGGCCATAATCAGGCGCGTCATTGTGAACTGGATCCATAGCCCATTGCTCAAAGCAAGTGGGCGCAGATAGTAACATAGAGGGTAATGATGGCAGCAAGTTTGAGTTGTTGGGCTTTTGCGTCTAGGTATTTTGCTAGAATTATTGAGCAGTTGTTCGGACGCTTATTCAACCGGGAAAGACGGGGTTACCATGAGTAGTGTTAGTGAGGCCATCGGTTCGTTGATTACGCCTGAGATACGGGCGTTCTTTATCACCATCATAGTCATTATCGCCTTGTTCTACTTGATCTCGATTATCTGGGTGATCAGGGACTCCTATCTACGGGGTGCCAACCCGGTGGTCTGGGGCTTGATATCATTGATCCCTTATCTGGGGGCCTTCGCCTATGCCATGCTGCGGCCACCGATGCTCTTGGCCGACCGTGATGAGCAAGACCTTGACTTCACCTTGAAGCAGCGTGAGCTGATGAAGTACGGTGAGTGTGCCAACTGCGGCTATCCGGTGGAACGGGAGTACCTGATGTGTCCGCAATGCGGCACCCAGTTGAAAAATGAATGCAAGAGCTGTGGGCATGCCTTGAACCCGGAATGGAAGGTATGCCCCTATTGCTGCACACCCACCAGATAAGGGGTGTCAGGGAAACGCCGATCAATGCCCAAGCCACAGTCATTGCAGGCTCAGGGTCGCAATCTTTGCCATGGCCAACAGGGTGAGAGGTTGCGGTCCGGAGGGCGTGTGGGGCGAGGTTTTTGGGCGTTAAACAGGTACCTCCCGATAGCTCCGGTTACCGCTTTAGTAAGGAAGTTCTGATTATGAATATCACATTGCCAGACGGCTCTCAGCGCCAGCTGCCGGAAGGTGCGTCCGCCGCCGACTTGGCGGCCTCTGTTGGTGCTGGCTTGGCCAAGGCGGCGTTGGCTGCCGATGTCAATGGCAGCCTCTGGGACCTCTCCCGACCGTTGCCCGAAGGTGGCGCCGTCAGCATCATCACCGCCAAGTCTGCAGAAGCGCTGGATCTGCTGCGCCACTCGGCTGCCCATGTCATGGCCGAAGCCGTGCAGCAACTCTGGCCGGGCACCTTGTTCGGCATCGGCCCGGCCATCGAGGATGCCTTCTACTACGACATCCAAACCCCGGTGCCGCTGACACTGGACGACTTGGAGCGTATCGAGCAGCGGATGGCCGAGATCGTGGCCGCCGCCGAGCCTTTCAACCGCCGCGAGGTCAGTGCCGAGGAGGCACGGGCGCTCTTTGCCGACCAGCCCCTGAAGCTGGAGCTGATCGAAGAGCTGCCTGCCGACGAGGTAATCACCGTCTACCAGCTAGGGGGCTTCCTCGACCTCTGCCGTGGACCGCACCTGCCGTCTGCGGCGCTATTGGGAGCCTTCAAGCTGACCAAGCTGGCCGGGGCATACTGGCGTGGCGACAACAGTCGGCCAATGCTCACCCGGATCTATGGCACGGCCTGGTTCTCCAAAAAGGAGCTGGAAGACTACCTGACGCGCATTGACGAGGCTGAGAAACGCGACCACCGCCGCCTTGGCCGCGAACTCGGCATCTACATGATGGACGAGCGGGCCGGTGCCGGTCTGCCCCTCTACCTGCCGCATGGGGCACGGGTTATTCGCCTGCTGCAGGAATGGCTGCGTAAAGACCTCTATCGACGCGGCTACCAAGAAGTCATCACACCGCATATCTATAATGCCGATGTCTGGAAGCAGAGCGGCCATTATTACTTCTACCGCGAGAACATGTATTTCTTTGAGATCGACGAGAGCGAAGCCAAGGACAAAAGCAAGCTCACAGAGTATGCCGTAAAGCCGATGAACTGTCCGGGGCACGTGCTGCTCTACGGCAACGAGCTGCGCAGTTACCGCGACCTACCACTGCGCTTCTTCGAGTTCGGGACGGTCTACCGCAACGAGATGAGCGGTGTCGTGCACGGTTTACTACGGGCACGTGGTTTCACCCAAGACGATGCCCACGTCTTCTGTACCCAAGAGCAGGTAGTGGGCGAGGTGGAGGCGATGCTAGACTTGGTCGATCACATCATGGGTACCTTTAACTTCAGCTACACAGCCGAGATATCCACCCGTCCGGATAAATCGATCGGCGATGACGACAAGTGGGAGTACGCCACCGAGGCCCTGATGCAGGCCTGTAAGCACCATGATCTGGACTTCGAGATCAATGCCGGTGACGGAGCGTTCTACGGCCCGAAGATCGACATCAAAGTCAAAGATGCCATCGGTCGTACTTGGCAGTGCTCGACCATCCAGGTGGACTTCAACTTCCCGGAGCGTTTCAACCTCACTTACCGCACCGCCGAGAACACAGAGGCCCAGCCCTGGATGCTGCACCGGGCGATATTCGGATCCATCGAGCGCTTCCTGGGCATCTTGTTGGAGCATTATGCTGGGGCACTGCCGCTTTGGCTGGCACCGGTACAGGTGGCGGTGATCCCCATTGCCGACAGACACTTGGAATACGCCCATCAGGTGCGCTGTGCCCTAGAGGCCAGCGGCGGCCGGGCGGAGGTCTACGGCAGCAACGAGCCAATGCGTGCCAAGATCGCCAAGGCACAGCAAAACAAGCTGCCCTTTATGTTGGTAGTGGGGGACAGGGAGGCCGAGAACTACACCGTCAGCGTCCGCGACCGCCAAAAAGGCGACACTGGCAGTCAGCCGCTAGCCGAGTTCTGCGCCTTCATCGCCGCCGCCCAAGTGTAGTAGTCTTCAAGAACGCCCTGACGTGCCGATGGAAAAGCTGCGAGGCGCCATCCACCGCTGCCGCCAAAGCGACGGCTGCGGCGATGATTGCTTTTTTGAATGGCTTGGTCATTGGTATAGTCTCCTTTACCCTCTCGATGGTGTCATTTCCCCGGTATCTGGTTGCCGTACTGGTCGTAGCTCTTTATCGCGTCGGTTTTATTGGTGATCACGCAGCGTCTGCTTCGCTTGTCAACTAAACGGCAAGCAGTGGTGATAACCGACAGTGACCCCCCCCCGTAGCCTCTGAGAGTGCTGAAGTAAGGCATTCAGGCACGGGCCGGATAGCAAAAGTGCCGATCAGAACGATGAGCCTGTTTGATGCCAAATGGTGGTGGCTGCGCTCGCCCGGCAAGGGCCCGGACTTTTCTGGAGGTGTCCTTCTTCTCCCCAGTCATATCGTATACCGGCTCCAACACATCGCTGATAGGTGGCATGGTGGGCATTGGCCGCCGCCTGTGTCGCCTGTGTCTGGCACTTTGGCCGCCGCCGTGCTCGACTTTGACCTTGGTTTAAGTTAGACTGTTCAGGTTGTATAAAATCAATCGTGTCAATCGCCCCTCGCTTAGCCTCTCGCCAACCACCGACGGAGTGCCCAGCTTGGGGTCGGCGCAAAGAAAGGTGGTAGCTAACATGCCGCTTAGCAAGGAGAAGAAGGCCGAGATCATTCAGGAGTTCGGCCAAGACAACAAGGATTCTGGTTCGGCAGAGGTGCAGGTGGCTCTGCTTAGCCAGCGCATCAAAGACCTCACTGACCATTTGAAGACGCACCCTAAAGACCATCACACCCGCCGTGGCCTGTTGATGCTGGTCGGTAAGCGCCGCCGTCTGCTGACCTATATCAAGAAACGCAACATTATCGGCTACCGTGAGCTGATAGCTAGGCTTGGCATCCGTGACAATATCTGAGGGTGGGCTGGTACGAGCATCTCCGCAACGCAAACAACAATCTAAAATGATCGCCGTGTGTTAATTTTGAACCACGAGGGTTCAGAGGTTTAGGGAAAGAGTGTACATGACAAAAATTACAGAGAGTTTCGAGCTTTACGGCAAGCAGTATTCATTGAGCACCGGCGAGCTGGCCAAGCAGGCCACTGGCGCTGTAATGGTCACTCAGGGTGACACGACAGTACTGGTCACCGCAGTGATCTCGGATGAGCGCAAAGACTATGACTTCTTTCCGCTGACCGTTGATTTCGTAGAGCGGATGTATTCGGTGGGGCGGATCCCCGGCGGCTATCTGAAACGTGAGTCGCGGCCATCGGACAAGGGCACCCTGACTGCCCGGATGACCGACCGGCCGATTCGCACCGGCTTTCCGGACGGCTTTCGCAACGAGGTGCATGTTGTTGCCACCACGTTGGTCTCCGACCAGATAAACCAGCCGGATATCATCACCATCATGGCGGCCTCAGCGGCCTTGCTGGCCGGCGGGGCACCGTTTGCCGGGCCGGCAGCAGGGGTGCGCATTGGCCGTGACAAGGCCACGGGGGAGTTTATCGTCAACCCGACTTTCGAAGAGGAGGCCGAATCCGACCTGGAACTGGTGATGGCCGGAACGGCAGACTATATTTCGATGGTCGAGGCCGGCGCGAACGAGCTGCCAGAGGCCGATATGCTGGCTGCCATGGAGTTCGGGCAGCAGGTGATCGGCGAGTTTTGCGCCGCCCAACAGCGCTTTTTGGACGCTGTTGGACCCGAGCCGCAGGAATACCCGGTTGATGAGCCGGTCGATGGCTTGCCTGAGCGCATTGCAGTGCACTACGACGCGATGAGCGCGGCTTTGAAGGATGCCGACAAGCTCAGCCGGGTGCAGAAAGTAGCTGACCTCAAAGAAGAAGTCAAGGCCAGCTTCAGTGGGGAAGAACTGGAACTTTGGGGCAAGGAGATCGCTGCTGAACTGAAACAGCTGGAGAAGAAGGCCATGCGCTCCATGGTGTTGGACAGCGGCGAGCGAGTTGACGGTCGGGCCGTCGATGAGATCAGGCCGATCTCCATCACTGCTGGCTACCTGCCTCGTGTCCATGGCTCCGGGCTGTTCACCCGTGGCCAGACCCAAGTGCTCTCCGTGGCGACTTTGGGAATGCTCAATGAATGGCAGCGCCTAGACACCATTGACCCGGCTCCGGGCAAACGCTATATCCACCACTATAACTTCCCGCCCTATTCGACCGGTGAAACCGGCCGCTTGGGCGCTCCGAAACGCCGCGAGATCGGCCACGGTCGCTTGGCTGAGCGGGCGATAGAGCCGGTGCTGCCCAACGAACAGGACTTCCCCTACACCATCCGTGTGGTTTCCGAGGTCTTGGAGTCCAACGGCTCCAGCTCGATGGCCTCGGCTTGTGGCAGCTCGCTGGCGCTGATGGATGCCGGTGTGCCCATTACCAGGCCAGTCTCCGGCATCGCCATGGGGCTGATCAAGGAAGGCGACCAAGTGGCTATCCTCTCCGACATCCAAGGCCTGGAGGACTTCCTCGGTGACATGGATTTCAAGGTCTGCGGCACCGAGCAGGGGATCACCTCGATGCAGATGGACAACAAGGCCAAGGGGCTGTCAGTCGATATTCTGGCTGCCGCGCTGGCACAGGCCCGCGAAGGGCGGCTGTTCATCTTGGAGAAGATGCATGAGGCTATCGCTGCGCCGCGGGCAGAGCTATCGGAGTTCGCGCCGCGCATCATCTCCATCCAGATTCCGGTGGACAAGATCCGCGATGTCATCGGCAGTGGCGGCAAAGTGATCCGTGGCCTACAGGAAGAAACCGGTGCCACCATCGAGGTCACCGAAGACGGTACGGTGTACATCGCCTCCAAGGACTTGGGCGGCGAGGAGGCTAGGCGGCGCATCGAGATGATCGTCAAAGTGCCGGAAATGGGCGAGGAATACGAAGGGCGGGTGGTGAACATCCAGAGCTTCGGCGCCTTCATCGAGATATTGCCCGGCAAGGACGGTCTGCTGCACATCAGCCGGATGGCCAATGGCCGGGTCGGCCGGGTCGAGGACGTGCTGCAGATCGGTGACGGCGTACAGGTCAAGATCATCGACATCGATGACAACGAGAAGATCTCGCTTGACCGGCTGAACAAGCCCGATGCCCCGAAGTCCTCCGGCTCTGAAGATTCGCCGCGGGGGCCGAGGTCCGGTGGTGGTGGCGGCGGCGGCGACCGTGACCGTCGGCATGGCGGTCAAGACGGGGAGAGACGCCCTCGGCGGCGTTGATCCGGACGTTGAGACGGCAATTCCTTGGCGCGACCACGAATAAGGCATGCAAAAGCGGTAAAATGACAAGCAGAGCCACACGGCCTGCCTAGAGGAGATAAATTGCATCAGTCAACGCTTCTTAACAATGGCATTCAAGTAATTTCTGAGCGCATGGACACCGTGCGCTCTGTCTCATTGGGAGCATGGTTCAGAGTCGGATCACGCGACGAGCTGCCCGGCCAGTACGGTCTTTCGCACTTCATGGAGCATATGTTCTTCAAGGGAACGAACAAGCGTGATGCCTTGACCATCTCTCAGGATTTCGAGTCCTTGGGGGCTGAGCAAAATGCCTTCACCTCCAAGGAATACACCTGTTATTACGCCCGGATGGTGGACGAGAAGTTGCCAGCCGTCTTTGAGGTGTTAAGCGACATGCTTACCGGCTCGCTATTCGAGCAAAAGTCGATCGACTCCGAGCGGGAAGTGGTGATCGAGGAGATCGCCCGCTCTGAGGATACCCCGGACGACTATGTGTTCGAACTGTTCTCTGAGGCTTTGTTTCCCGGGCACCCCTTAGGGCGGCAAATAGCCGGCAGCCGCCAGAGCGTCAGCGCCTTCATGCATGCCGACTGTGAACGTTACCGTCAGCAACATTACCATACCGGCAACTGCATCATCGTGGCCTGCGGCAACGTTGCCCACGAGCAGCTAGTCGAGCTGGTTGAGCGCTATTTTGCCACTCTGCCCCAAGGCGAGGCCGCCCAGCGCGGCGAGGCACCGGCCAAGACCCCGGGCAGCTTGAAACTGCTCCAGAAGGAGACTGAACAGGCGCACTTGGTTTACGGGATGCCAGGGGTCGCACTGGGCGATGCGGACCGCTTTGCGGCCAAGCTCTTGGATGCGGCACTGGGCGGTGGCATGTCATCGCGGCTGTTCCAGGAGATTCGTGAGAAACGCGGCTTGGTCTATGCCGTCTATGCCACCACGATCTCATACATCAATGCGGGCAGCTTTTTGGTGTATGCTGGCACCCGCCCCGAGAAACTTGCCGAGGTAGTCAGCTTGGTGCGCCTTGAGTTGCAGCGGCTGCTGGCGGCCGGCATGAGTGCCGATGAGCTGCAGCGGATGAAGGATTATCTGATCGGCACCTTGGTGTTAGGCATGGAGTCCACCGCCAACCGGATGATGCGCATCGGCCGTAGCGCCGTTGCCGACCAAGAGATGCTGGGGCTTGATGAGCTGATCGGGCGTTACCAGGCTGTGAGCCTAGAGCAAACCCGACAGGTGGCCGAACGGGTCTTGGCAGCTGAGCCGACTTTGGCTGTGATTTCTCCGAATGCCCCTGAGCAGCTCCGCGAGGTGCTGGCTGGGGCAATGGCTGCGGATTGAGTGTGCCGCTATGATGACGGCATGATGATAAGGACGGAGGTTTTGCTATTATGAGACTGCTATTCAACGGCTATCGGGGGCGAATGGGGAGCATATTGGTTCCCGAGCTGGCTGCCCAAGCCGACATCGAAGTTGTTGCGGTCTGCGATGTGACAAGCACGGAAACTGAGTGGCTGCTGCCCCAAGGTCAACGCCTCCCGGCTTTTGCCGACTTAGAGCAGGCGATTGATGTCTCGGGGGCAGAGGTGCTGGTGGATTTCACAGTTGCCGCTGCTGTTCCAGCGACACTTAAAGCTGCCTTGTCACGCGGTGTTCACTGCGTGGTTGGCACAACTGGGGTGGGAATCGAACAGTTCCAAGAGCTTTATAAGAATGCTAAGCCGGGTTGCGGCCTCTTTTTCGCCCCTAATTTTACATTGGGAGCGGTATTGATGCAGTATTTTGCCAAACAAGCAGCTGTTTACTTCGAAGCTGTCGAGGTTATCGAATTCCACCATGATGGCAAAAAAGACGCCCCCAGCGGCACGGCCGTGAATACCGCCCGGGAGATGGCGACCGCCCGCAAGGCGGCGGGTGTCAGCTCGGCCGCCCCTGGGCGGGACAGTGAGATCGATGGCTGCCAAGGTGCTCGGGGTGCTGATGTTGGCGGCATCCCCGTCCATAGCGTTCGTGGCGGCGGCTTCATGGCTCACCAAGAAGTTATTTTGAGCTCCCTTGGCCAGACTCTGACCATCCGCCATGACTCCATTGACCGCCTGTCCTATCTTCCCGGAGTGTTGCTGGCTGTCCGCAAGGTTGCCAGCCTGCCCGGGTTCACTGTTGGTTTAGAGGATTTGTTGGATCTGTAGGGGAGTGGAGCCATACCGGACTCGGCCTTCCCGCCTTGCAGACTGCCCCACGCCAACTGCTGTTTTCCAAGAAAGAGGTAACCAAATGAACACCGCCCCCGATACTTCTCGCAACACCGCCCAGAATGCTGCCCCGGCCTTTGGTAGGCTGATCACAGCGATGGTCACACCGTTTGCCGCCGACCGCAGCCTTGACCTTAAACGCGCCCAAGAGCTGGCCTGCGACTTAGTGCGACGGGGCAATGATGCCCTGATCCTCAGCGGCTCCACTGGCGAGTCATCGACTCTGACCCATGACGAGAAGTTGAAACTGTTCCAAGCAGTGCTGGATGCCGTGGCTGGTGCGGCCCCGGTTATTGCCAATGTCGGCGACTACTGCACCGCCAGCTCCGTGGCCTTTGCCAAGGAGGCCGAACAGCTGGGCGCAGACGGGATCATGGCCGTGGTTCCCTACTACAACAAGCCGCCCCAAGAAGGCATCTACCAGCACTTCAAGGCAATAGCCGAGGCTATTTCGATACCGGTGATCCTTTATAACATCCCCGGTCGCTGTGTGATCAACATGGAGGCTGCCACCACTTTGAGGCTGGCTAACGACTGTGGCAACATCCGGGCGGTAAAAGAGGCCAGCGGCAATTTCGAGCAGATCGGTGAGATCGTCCGTGGGGCACCTGAGGGCTTCACGGTCTACTCCGGAGATGACCAAGCGACAATACCCCTGATGGCAATGGGCGGCTATGGCCTGATTGCCACTGCCGGCAACGTGGTGCCGGAGGGCATGCGGGAGATCGTTTACGCTATGGCGGCGGGCGATTTTGGGCAGGCTTTATCTTGTCACTCAAAGCTCCAACCGTTGATGAAGGCACTTTTCGCTACATCTAACCCGATATTGGTCAAAGCCGCTATGAGTATGGCCGGCTTCGATGTCGGCGGAGTGCGCTTACCGTTGATCGATGCCACTGAGCCCCAGAAGCAGAAGCTGCGTGCCGTGATGGACGCAGTAGGGCTTTGAGCGATAATAGTAACAGGTGATAACCTGATTAGCAATAGTGAGAAAAATGCTTGTCGGCAGCAAGCAGGCCTGCGGGATGCGGGCATGAGCGTAATAATGAACGGAGGTGTCCTTGGCTAAGAGCAAGGATCCGGGTTCTCTTGTGCGTCGCAATATCGATGCTAAGAGCAGTAAGGCACTACAAGGCAGCAGGGGGCAAGCAAATAGTACGGAGCGACGGAACAGCAACCGACAGGCCAAGGGTCGCCAAGGCAGACAGACTTTGGCTGCCGCCCAGCATGATCAAGCTTTGACCGATGGTCGGCGTGATCACGGCAATCAGAAAAGCACAAGCCAGCAGCGGGGCACCAAGAACGGTACCCTGAGAATCATCCCGCTCGGCGGCTTGGACGGTATCGGCAAGAACATGACGGTCTTCGAGTACGGTGACGATATGATCGTCGTTGATGCCGGCCTGATGTTCCCCGACGACAACCATCCTGGCATCGACTTGATCTTGCCGGACTATACCTACATCTTGGAAAACGAGAAACGGCTGCGTGCCCTGATCATCACCCATGGTCACGAGGACCATACCGGTGCCCTGCCGTTTCTGTTAAAGGACCTGAATGACTCGCGTATCCAGATCATCGGTTCTAAGTTGACGTTGGGGCTGATCGAGGGCAAGCTGGATGAACACCGTATCAAAAACCGCCATTTCCGTGAGGTGGTGGCCGGTGAGCATGTCTCGCTAGGTAGCTTTGCTGTCGACTTCTTCAGCGTCAACCATTCCATACCGGCCTCCTTTGGCCTGTTCATCAGCACACCAGCAGGCAACGTGTTGCACACTGGTGACTTTAAGCTCGACCAAACGCCGATCGACGGTGTTCGCACTGACTTTGCGGCAATCACCAAGTTCTCACAGGTCGGTGTGGACCTCTTGATGTCCGACTCGACTAACGCAGTCAAACCCGGCTTTACCACCTCGGAGGCCGAGGTTGGCAAAGTCCTGAAACAGATCATCAGCTCGGCTAGCCAGAGGGTGATTGTGGCCTCCTTCTCCAGTCAGATCCACCGTATCCAGCAGGTCTGTGACGCGGCCTTGGAGAGCGGGCGGAAGATCGCGGTGACCGGACGTTCGATGCTCACCAACACCCGTATCGCCCGTGAGCTTGGCTACCTACGGGTCGAGGACAGTCGGCTGATCGATGCCTACGAGGCCAAGGGCATACCGCCCGAACAGCTGGTTGTGATGTGTACTGGCAGCCAAGGCGAGCCACTATCGGCACTTGCCCGGATGGCCAACAGCGAGCACCGCACAGTAAACATTGAGGAAGGCGATACAGTGATCATCTCGGCCTCGCCGGTGCCCGGCAACGAGACGGCGGTGACCCGGGTGATCAATGCCCTCTCCCGCTCTGGTGCTGAGATCTACGACAAACAGCGCGCCTTGGTGCATGTTTCTGGCCATGGCAGTGCCGAGGAGCTGAAGCTAATGATGGTGCTCTCCCAGCCCCGGGCGTTCATGCCCGTTCACGGCGAGGCACAGCACCTGCGGGCGCATGCCAACTTGGCCAAGGCAGTGGGCATCCCCGAGTCATCGATATTCATTTTGGACAGCGGTGACACCTTGCTGATGGAGGACGGCCAGCTGAAGAGGGGGGAGCCGGTCGAGAGCGGTATCGTTTATGTTGACGGCCTCTCGGTTGGAGATGTCTCAGCAGTGGTGCTCAAAGACCGTCAGACGCTTTCCTCCGATGGTGTGGTCACGGTGGTCTGTGTGATTCGCAAGAAAGACTCCCAGTTGGTGGGCAAACCAGAGATCATCATGCGTGGTGTCAGCGGCTCTGACGACAGCAAGCTGATCGATGACCTGACGGCGATCGTCGACAGGACCGTCACAGACTTTGCCAAGGAGCACCGCTCCAACCCCCGCCAGTTGCAGCGTGCCCTGCGCGAGCGGGTCTCTAGCTTGCTTTGGGAGCGTAGTCGCCGACGGCCGATGGTCATCCCGCTGTTGATGGACGTCTAGGGAAACGCCGATTAATGCTGCCACGCCAGTGCCAGTGCCAATACTGCCTCGCAAGGTTGGCACTGTTGCAGTTTGCCGGGCGAGGGGCAGCTGCCGCTCAGCCCACCTCGACCAGATCGTAGCGGCAGCTGCCCAAACCTAGCTTCTCAGCATGCTCCAAGGTCTTACGCCAATCGGAATGGCTGTTGATGGCCATGAAGTAGTCTTGATCCTCGAAGCCGTGGCCATGGCCGCCGAGGGCGGCTGCTAAATCAGAGTTGGCGTTCACCGGCTGGGCATTGACGGCATCGGCC
Source organism: Actinomycetes bacterium (assembly GCA_009787085.1). Lineage (GTDB taxonomy): Bacteria > Actinomycetota > Coriobacteriia > Coriobacteriales > UBA8131 > WRGR01. The sequence goes on along the minus strand of WRGR01000044.1, from coordinate 39,223 downwards.
GAGGCCATATCCAAGGCCACCGGGTCTTTGGAAGCGAAGAAACCGACGTCTGGGACAATTGGCAAATCGTTAGCACTCCAGCAGTCGCAGAGCGGCGAAACGTCGATAACCAAGTTGATGTGGAAGTGTGGGCGACCGTCCAAGACGGCTTTGGTGTACTCGGCGATCTTAGCTGCCAAAAGCTCGGATGCCTCATCGAACCCGGAGTATATGGCATCGGTCGGGCAGGCGCTGATGCAGTGGCCGCATTCCACACACTTCTGTGAGTCGATGACCGCCTTTTTATCCGGCTCAGGATAACCGATGGCATCGGACGCACAGTAGCGGCTGCACTTTTGGCAGCCGATGCAGGCCTTGCTGTTGATCTTGGGGCCGGTCGAAGCGTGCATTTCCATCTTACCCGCCCGTGAGCCAGCGCCCATGCCGATATTCTTGATGGCACCGCCGAAGCCGGTTTCGATATGGCCTTTGAAATGGTTCAGGGAAATCAGGATATCGGCATCCATGATCGCCCGGCCGATCTTGGCTGCCTTTAAATACTGGCCACCGTTTACCGGCACCAGCACCTCGTCGCTTCCGGTTAAGCCGTCACCGATAATGATATGGCAGCCAGTGGAGAAAGGCGAGAAGCCGTGCTCGTAGGCTAGCTCCAGGTGTTCCAAGGCGTTCTTACGACGGCCGGGATAAAGGGTGTTGCAGTCAGTCAAGAATGGCCGACCACCCAACTCGCGCACCAGATCAACAAGCACTTTGGCGTAATTGGGGCGTAGGTAGGCGAGGTTGCCAGCCTCTCCGAAATGTATTTTAATCGCCGTGAACTGACGGTCGAAGTCGATGTCGGCCAGGCCGGCGCTGCGGCAAAGGCAGTCGAGCTTAGAGGGCAGGCTTTGACCGTCCTTGAGCTTCATTGATGTGAAATAGACTTTCGCGGCGCTGGCTGTGCCGCTGTTGGGCTGTTGCTGCTGGGGCATGGGGCTTATCCCTCTTCTCATTTCTACAGGCAGTATAGTAGTATGTTTTACTATACTACAGTCGTTGCGGACTCAGAGTCGCTATCTCCTAGGCTACTGGCGAGGGCAAAGGTTGGGCAAAGGCTGCGACTTTATGGTTCGTGGTTTTCGCAGTGCCGATAGATATGGGCAATGCGTCCAGACAAACGAGAGGAAACATATGATCCCCAGCAGAGAGCAGGCCGATCAGCTTGTCAAGGAGTACAACAGCGAGGACTTCCATATCCAGCACTCCCGCATAGTCGGCGGCGTTTTGGCTTGGTATGCCCAAAGCCATGACCCCGGCAACGAGGACTACTGGTATGCGGTTGGTGCCTTGCATGACATCGACTATGAGCAGTTCGCCGATGAGCACTGCGTCAAAGGCGTGGAGCTGCTGCGTGCCCATGATGTTGACGAGGGCGTGATCCGATCAGCAATGAGCCACGGCTGGGGCATGACGAACACCACCTACCAGCCGGAGTCAGAGATGGAGAAGATCCTCTATGCCGCCGACGAGCTGACCGGCCTAATCGGTGCGGTGGCGGTGATGCGCCCTTCGGGAAGTGTCCAAGACTTGGAAGTGAAATCGGTAAAGAAAAAGTTCAAGCAGCCGAGCTTTGCCGCCGGAGTGTCCAGAGAAACGATCCAGGCCGGAGCCGATAAACTCGGCTGGACGCTTGACGAGCTGATCGAGCAGACGATCCAGGCCATGCGCAGCTTAGATTATGTGAGCTAGGGAGATGCCGGTTCGGTTAATGCCGCATTAATGACTGCACTTCGGTGCCTCATTAAAGAACTATCAGGCAAAGTCTCCGATTAGGTTGCTAAAAAAAGTCTGATAATATATCTTATGTAAAGTTAAGTGTTGAGGAAACCCTACAGTATCAGCATTGCGTCGCCGTAGCTGAAGAAGCGGTAACCCTCGGTTACTGCTTGGCTGTAGGCTGACAGTATCTTCTCTCGGTCATAGAAAGCCGACACCAGCATCAGCAGTGTTGACTTTGGTAGGTGGAAGTTGGTGATCATCGCGTCAGTTATCTTGAATTGGTAGCCGGGGTAGATGAAGATGTCGGTCTTCTGCCAGCCCGGGCGCACTATGCCTGTCGCTCTGCCCTTGCTCCCAGTCCCGCTAGCAGCCTGGGCGGCGCTTTCTAGGCTTCTTACCGAGGTGGTGCCGACACAGATCACCCGTCGGCCTTCCTGTTTGGCTGCGTTTATGGCCACTGCTGTCCCTTGGCCTACCCGGTACCATTCCTCGTGCATCTGGTGTTGCTCGATCTGGCTTTCTTGAACGGCGCGGAAGGTGCCGAGGCCAACGTGAAGCGTCAGTTTTGCCAACTGCACTCCCCTTGCGCTGCACTGTTGCAGGATGTCCGGTGTGAAGTGTAGGCCGGCAGTGGGAGCAGCAACTGAACCGGGGTCGCTGGCGTAGACTGTCTGGTAACGCTCGCTGTCGGCGGCCTCGGCTGTCCGTTTGATGTATGGCGGCAGGGGCATCGTGCCGTTGCTATGGAGGTCTGCCAACATGCCCAGCTCTGTCTCGAAAACCGCGTCCAGACTGCCATCGTCGTGTTTGGCCGTTATGACAGCTGAGAAGCCCGGAGCGATTGCCACCCGGTCGCCGACCTTCAGGCGGCGTGCCGGCTTGGCCAACACCAGCCATTCCAAGTCGCTGATCTCATGCCCAGACAAGGGGTGGATCAAGAGCAGCTCGATTTTTGCCCCGGTGCCCTGCTTTTCTCCAAAGAGGCGGGCTGGAATGACCCGGGAGTCGTTGAACACCAGCACGTCACCGGCTCTCAGGTAGCTAGGCAAATCGTAGAAGTGGCGATGCTCGACTCGGCCGCTGGCACGGTCGATGACCATCAGGCGTGAGCCGTCACGCTGCTCGCAAGGCTTTTGGGCTATGGATGCTTCTGGTAGTTCATAGTCAAAATCGGACAGGTTCAATTCTTGACCCTTTCATCTCTGTAGTACTCCTGTCAGGTCAAAGGGCGGTATGAAGCTTGCTTCGGCGCACGTCCCCTCTTGCATGAAGCTGTTGCTGATACCGAGATCCAAGGCATGGTCGATCAACCAGTTGTAGTCACGTTGACTGACCGGCTCGGACAGCTCAGGCATGTTCGGCACCGCTTTAGCGGGCGGTGTGTATTGGCTCATCAAAGAGTAACAAGCTTGATCTCCACAGATCTCAAACACCGTGTTCAAGCAGCGGACAGCATCGTCTAGCTGTCCGGGCAGCAGTAAGAAGCGCACCACCAAACCGCTGGTCAAATGGCCGGCGGCATTCAGGCGGTAGCTTCCGGACTGCTCGAAGGCTGCCGCAACGGCCATTTCGGCAACTTGGGGGTAATCAGGGGCCTGTGAGTAACGGCGAGCCAGCTCGGGCGAGGCGTAGCGGAAATCCATCAGCCAGGCATCGACTGTACCCCGCAGCGCCCGGATGGTGGTGATGGCCTCATAGCCGGAGCTGTTCCAGACTATCGGCAACCTCATCCCACTCTGGCGGGCGGCAGCGGCGGCCTCGATGACCTGCAGGGCGTACTGGCTGGCAGTGACCAAGTTGATGTTCAGTGCGCCTTGTTCTTGTAGCTCCAGAAAAATATCCGCCAGCCGCTGTATGCTGATGGCTCGGCCGACCCGCCCCTCGGAGATCTCGGCGTTTTGGCAATAGCAGCAATGTAAAGGGCAGTTGGCGAAGAACACAGTTCCAGACCCGTTTTCTCCAGAGATCGGCGGCTCTTCCCAGAAGTGCAGGGCAGCCCGTGCTACTTGCAGCGTATCGTCGGCACCGCAAACTCCCCGTTTCCCGACTGCGCGGTTGGTCTGACAAGCACGGGGGCAAAGCCGGCAAGCGGTCAATTCCGAAGGTGGCGAATTCAGCGAGGTGTTCTCTGGTATCTCTGGCATCCTTATATTGTAGAGCCCGAACAGCCTATCAAACAGCAGCAGCCAAATTACAATGTTGCTTCAACATGCATATGGCCGGGCTACAAAGTCGTTTTGATCCTCTGGATCACGTGATAATATCTTTAAGTGTCGTATCGGAAGCAACCATAGGAGCCAAATGATCAGTATTACCAAGCTACTTACCGGGGCCGAGCATTATGGAGACAGCCTGCGGTATACCTCCGAAACTGCTCGTGGCACCCATGGCGTGTCGACAGGCAAAGGGCCGGTGGTCGTCTGGAACTGCACTAGGACATGCAACCTGCGCTGTGCGCATTGCTACAGTGCATCGCAGGACAAAGCCTATCAAAACGAGTTGGACAATGGCCAGGCTCGGGCCTTGATCGATGATTTAGCGGCGTTTCAAAGCCCAGTGCTGCTGTTTTCGGGCGGTGAGCCGCTGATGCGTCAGGACATCCTTGAGCTGATCGCCCATGCCGTCCAGCGCGGCATTCGCGCTACCCTATCGACCAACGGTACCTTGATCGACCCAGAGATGGCCGCCAAACTCAAAGAGCTGGGGGTCGGCTACGTGGGCATCAGCCTAGATGGCCTAGAGCCGACCAACGACCGCTTCCGTGGCCAGGACGGAGCCTTTGCGCAAGCATTGGCGGGGATCCGCAACTGTGTGGCCGTGGGGCAACGGGTGGGGCTGCGCTTCACCATCAACAAGCACAACTACACAGAAATCGATAGTATCTTCGACCTTTTAGAGGCAGAACAAGTCGACCGGGTCTGTTTCTACCATTTGGTCTACTCCGGACGAGGCCACTCGATGCGGCAGCAAGACATCTCAGCGGAGCAGTCCCGGGCTGTGATGGAAAGAATAATCGAGCGAACTATGAGAATGAGGGAGAAGGGCCTGAGCAAAGAGGTCCTGACCGTCGACAACCATGCTGACGGTGTTTACCTCTACCTGAAGATGAAGGATCCGGCCATCCTGCAGATGCTGCGCCGCAACGGCGGCAACCGTTCGGGCATCGCTATCGGCTGTGTTGACAACGAGGGAAACGTCCATGCTGACCAGTTCAGCGGCCAGTACAGCTTTGGGAACGTCAAAAACAAGCCCTTCTCCGAGATATGGCGTGAGGCCGCGCATCCGATATTAGCTGGCCTACGCGACCGCAAGCCGCTGCTAAAGGGAAGATGTGCCAGTTGTACCTTTTTGGATGTCTGCAACGGCAATTTTCGCACCCGGGCTGAGGCTGTCAGTGGCGATTTCTGGGAGTCCGACCCGGCCTGCTATTTAACGGACGAAGAGATCAGGATGGGGAACGACACATGATAGTTTCTTGGAACACCACCAACCAATGCAACATGACCTGCAAGCACTGCTACCGTGATGCCGGGGCGCGGCTGGCCGATGAGCTATCGACGACCGAGGCTAAAAAGCTGATCGACGAGCTGGTGTTGGCTGGCTTCAAGATCATGATCTTCAGCGGTGGCGAGCCCTTTATGCGCTCCGACATCATAGAGCTGATGGCTTATGCCCGTCAGGCTGGCTTGCGCCCGGTGATGGGCAGCAACGGCTCATTGATCACTGCCGACATCGCCTGTGAGTTGAAGCAGATCGGTGTCATGGGCGTTGGCATCAGCATCGACAGTGTTGACAAGCAGGCGCACGACGACTTCCGCGGCTTGCCCGGTGCTTGGGAGATGGCAGTGACTGGCATGAAGAACTGTCGGGCGGCCGAGGTCGGCTTTCAGGTACATACCACTGTCATGGACTGGAACCAGCACGAGATCGAAGCATTGACCGATTTCAGCGTCCAGATCGGCGCGGCTGCCCACCATATCTTCTTTTTGATCCCGGTTGGCCGTGGCAAGTTCGAGAAGTCTGTTGCAGTCATCCAGTACGAGCAACTACTGGAACGGATAATGCGCAAGCAGAAGACGGTGCCGATTGAGATCAAACCGACCTGTGCACCCCAGTTTACCCGAGTTGCCGAGGAGGTAGGCGTTCAGACGCGCTTCGGGCGCGGCTGTTTGGCCGGCATATCCTACTGCATCATCAACCCGATGGGCAAGGTTCAGCCCTGCGCCTATATGGATATGGAGATCGGCAATGTCCGGGAGACGCCCTTCCACCAGCTTTGGCAGGAAAACGAGGTGTTCCGTAGGTTGCGCAGCCAAGAGTACTCCGGCCTCTGCGGCAGCTGCGCGTTCATCGACAAGTGCGGTGGCTGTCGGGCACGGGCGATGTACTACCATGACGGTGACTACATGGCCGCAGACGACTACTGCTCCTTGGTCAGCGGGTGAGCGGGATGGAGACAAGCGTGGTAGGCCAGGAAATGGCCGCTGGTGGAAATGGGGCGTACAGCGACACCCTAGAGATGGATGCCACTGACAGGGAGCTGTTGAACCTGCTGCAAGATGGGCTGCCTTTATGCGAGCGGCCGTTTCTGGCCTTGGCCGAGCAGCTGGGTATCAGCGAGCGGGAAGCCGTAGACCGCGCCCAGGCGATGCGCCAAGCCGGTGTCATCCGCCGTTTCGGCGGTGTTTTCAACAGCCGTTCGCTGGGCTTCTCCACCACGCTCTGCGCCGCCGCAGTGCCTCTTGCCAACGTGGATGAAGCAGCAGACATCATCAGTAGCTACGACTGCGTTACCCACAACTACCTGCGTAGCAATGCCTATAACCTTTGGTTCACAGTCATTGCCGCCAGCGCCGCAGCCTTAGAGGGCACCATTCGAGAGATGGAGCAGCGTATCGGTGTCAGCATCTACACGCTGCCCTCTGCCCAGCTTTTTAAAGTCGATGCCAGGTTCGCCCTATGAGCGGCAATGTTAACGGTCACATCGAGTTGTCGGCGACGGACAGGCTGATAATCAGCAGGCTCCAAGGCGACGTGCCCATAGCCCCAGACCCTTATCAGTTGATTGCCGACGACCTGGGCATCTCATTGGAACACCTGCTTGAGCGGCTGGCCTGGTTCAAAGACCAGGGCATCTTGAAGCGCTTGGCCGCCATTCCTAGACACCAGAACATCGGCTTCACTGCCAATGCCATGGTGGTTTGGAACGTGCCTGATGAAGATGCCGCGAGGGTAGGCAAATTGTTCGCCGCCGAGGCCTACGTCTCCCACTGCTACCAACGGTCAGCGCTGCCGGGATTCCCCTACTCCGTCTACACCATGATTCACGCTCGTTCTGAGGCGGAATGCATCGCCTTGGCCCAAGGACTCAGCCAGTTGACGGGGGTATTCGACTACCAGCTACTGTTCAGTGTCAAGGAGTTCAAGAAAAGCAGCATGCGCTACTACTAGCAACCCCTTGGTACCGTATACTGATACGGCCGGAAAGTAGAATGGGGCGTAGCGAACACAGCGGAGGGCAAGGATACGACGGGCATGAGGCGTTCTGGCAGCGAAGGAGCAAAAGGTATGTTCGAGCGGAAGTACGCAATGACTCAGGAAGAGAATATAGGCTTGGCCAAAAGGGATATCGCGGACTTGATTTACAAGGAGGCGAACCTTGAGGGCATTGCGGTCACGTATCCTCAAACACAAGAGATATATGACGGCCGCACGGTCGCCGGCCTGACGTTGCAATAATGTCGTCGGCCAGCTCCGGGAGCGGGATGGCGACCGGGTAGTACCGGTTGTCCCACATGGGCCAGAGGACGACCAAGTTGCTGTCCTTGATATAGAATGGCAGATGGTCGCCTGTGGTGCCTTGCAGCTTACTGCCATGTTCATGCCTCTATTCCTTTTATGGTCCTACAGGCATCTTTCAGTGTAGAAGTCCAGTGAGCGGTTCTTCGGGCTGACGTGGGCGCGCATCCATTCCCGGGCGAACCCCAAGAGCAGTTTGCCTAACTTTTGGTGGGCATCGTCAGCATAGTGGACAAGCTCCTCAAAGCGGCTGTGAATGGCCAAGTCGGCCCACTTTAGAAGTGGGCTTGGCAGCTCTGCCAGCCCTTCTGAGCTAAGCTCGGTCTGGCAGTCCGGGCAAACCACGCCGCCTTGGAGATAGCTGAAGGCCACCGTCCCCCTAGCGCTGCCGCTGGCTGAGCCACTTTCCGCGCCTTCTGCGTTCTCTGCGGCCGCCGCTGCACCTTCTCCTGCTGCTGCTGACCCCGCCTGCCCCCAGGTCGGACTGCCACAAACCGCGCAACAGTCCAAACAAGGCAAAAAGCCGGCTTGGGCAGTGATCTTCAGTAGGCCTGCCGCGACCAGCAATGACAGTCCCTCAACCGGCACCTTGGCGATAACTGCGAAGGTCGTGTCCACCAAGGCAAAGAGCCGTGGCTCCGGGAAGGCATCGCGGGACACCTGCTCTAACAGTTCGGCCAAAACCGAGGCAGCGGCATGATGCTCGATTCCCTGACGGCAGCCGACATGGGCCTCCAGCAGCTTGGCCTCGGTCACCGTGTCCAGCTTCCGCCCTTTGTACAGGAGCACACTGCTGCGGCAGAACAGCTCCAAGTGGCTGCCGGTTCGCGAGCCGGGCTTACGGCCGCCCTTGACCACTGCCCTTATTTGCCGACCGTCGCTGCTATAACCGGTGATGATCAGGTCGGTCTCGCCCAGCTTGGTCTTCTTCAGCACCAGCAGCTCGACAGGCTCAGTGGGCATTCTCAGTCCCCGACCCGGTAACCGAAGCGCTTGATTTGGTTGATATCGCGACGCCACCCCTTCCGCAGCTTGACCCGCAGGTCCAAAAACACTTTGGTACCCAGCAGCTGCTCCAGGTCATGACGGGCCTGGGTGCCGATAGTCTTGATACGCTCGCCACCCTTGCCGATGATAATGCCGATCTGTGACTTGCTCTCGACATAGATGAAGGCCTGGATGCTGGTCAGGCCGCGCTTGCGATCATACTCTAAGTTCTCAGTAACCACACCAACGGCATGGGGCACTTCCTGGCTAGTCACGAAGAGTATCTTCTCCCGAATGAACTCGGCCACCAGCACTGAGAGGTCCTGGTCGGTCTGTGTGCCCTCGGGAAACCAGCGCGGGCCTGCGGGCAGCCGTGCCACACAGCCGTCAACGAATTCCTGTAAGCCCCGACCCGCAAGCGAACTGAGCGGGTAAATGCCGTCAAAATCCAAGAAAGCCTGGGCAGCGGCAACCTGTTCAGCACAAACTGCGTTGTCTGCCAAGTCGGTCTTGGATAAAACCAGCAGCCGGGGCTGGGAGAGCTTGCGCAAATGCTCCAACACCCATTCGTCGCCACGACCGAAGGGCTTGGCAGCATCGAGTACGAAGACTGCCACATCCACTGCCTCCAAGGCCTTGATGGCCGACTTGTTCAGCTCCTCGCCTAAAGCATCATGTGGCTTATGGATGCCAGGGGTGTCGACGATCACCATCTGGTAGTCGGCGGAGTCCAATATCGCCCGGAAACGGTGCCGGGTGGTCTGCGGAGTATCGCTGACTATCGCCAGTTTCTGCCCCAAGAGCGCGTTCACCAAGCTGGACTTGCCACTGTTCGGCCTGCCGACCAAGGTCACAAAGCCGCTACGAAAGCCAGTACCCGGCTGCGGGGGGCCGTCGGCAGCAGTGGCCAGCCGGCCGCTGGTCGCAGCCGCCGCCCGCAACTCGCCTGCATCTGTCATCCAAAGCCCACTAACCGTATCAGGGCATTGACAAAGACAATCAAACCAGAGATAACCGAGAGCAAAGCAAAGATCAGCACGATGCCGGCACCAACGTCTTTAGCTATCTTGGCCTTGGGGTGCAGCTCGGGTGAGGCCAAGTCGACGACCGCCTCGATGGCGGTGTTCAACATCTCGGTGGCCAAGACCAAGGCAATGCAGATGACAATGACCGACCACTCCACGGCACTCAGACAAAGTACAAACCCGGCTATCACCGCCAACACGGCAACAACCAGGTGAATGCGCATATTGCGTTGCGACCTTACTGTATACGCGATGCCTTGGATGGCAAAGCTAAAGGCCGCAGGCAATGATGATTGCCCTGGTTTATTGGTCTTCTTAGCCATGGCTGCTGTCCTCCTCCCCTGCACCAAGCTTTCGCCAAGCACAGAGCAGCTCGTCCTCGTGCGCCTCCATTACCTCGGCCTCGGAATCATCAATGTGATCGTAGCCCAAGATATGCAGGATGCCATGCACCAACAGCAGCTGCAGCTCTTCTTGTAGGCTGCACTGGTATTCCTGGGCAGCGGCCTCGGCTACCTGGGGGGCAATAATCACGTCGCCTAAGAGCAGGAGGTCTTGACCTTCCTCCATATCGGGGTCGATCGCAAAGGAGAGCACGTTAGTCGGACGGTCGACGTTACGATACTGGCGGTTCAGCTCCCGCATCTTCTGGGTGTCGACGAAGGAGACGGAAAGCTCGCCTGTCTCCGGGGCATTCTCTGCGGTCAAGACATAAAGCGCGAGGCCCTCCAAGTCATCCAGCAGCCCTGTCAAGGGTATTCCACTGGGCGCATAGGTCATATCGAAAGCCACGTTCATCGGCCGCCGCCTCCCCCACTTGCCTCGCTTACGACCTGCTCCCGCGCCTTGTTCTCGGCAACGTCATAAGCCGCGACGATCCGCTGCACTAGCGAGTGGCGCACAACGTCAGCGGCAGCCAGCTCGATAAAGGCGACATCCGGCAAATCCTCGAGGATATGGCGGACACTCTGCAAGCCGGAGAGCCGCCGCGGCAAGTCAAGCTGGGTGATATCGCCGGTGATGACCATCTTGGAGCCGAATCCTAAACGGGTCAAGAACATCTTCATCTGCTCGGCCGTAGTGTTTTGCGCCTCATCAAGAATCACAAAACTGTCGTTTAGGGTACGTCCGCGCATGAAGGCCAAAGGAGCGATCTCGATCACTCCCTGCTCGATCAGCTGGTTGCCCTTCTCCGCATCCATCATGTCGAAGAGCGCGTCATAAAGCGGCCGGATATAGGGATCGATCTTATCGCTCAAGCTGCCCGGCAGGTACCCCAGGCTCTCACCGGCCTCGACCACCGGACGAGTCAGAATCAGCCGCGAGACTTCCTTGCGGCTCAGCGCGGCCACAGCCACGGCCATTGCCAAGTAGGTCTTGCCAGTACCCGCCGGGCCAATTCCAAAGGTCACGGTATGGGTGCGGATGGCATCCACATAGCGTTTCTGGCCGCCCGTCTTGGCTCGAATCGACTTGCCGTGATAGCTGAGCAGAACATCCTCCCGCAGCAAGGAAGGGCTTGTCTCGCCATGACGCAGCAGGTCGATGGACTGAAGCAATGCATCTGCCGATATGGGCTTGCCCGCCTCCAGTGTTTGGATCATGCCAGTGAGCAAGGCCGTTAGCATTTGGGTCTCCAGCGGGTCGCCCTGGATATCCAGCATCGAGCCACGAAGAACGATGCGGGCATCAAAGCGATCTTCGATGCTGCGCAACAGTTGGTCGTTGATGCCGGCCAAGGCAGTGACATCCAAGCCATCGGGGATGGTTAGGGAGACATGCGCCTGTTCCACGGGCCTCCTTTCATCTTGCCTCAGTACAGGATACGGTGCATGATGTGCATAGTCAGGGAGCAGCCCCTGTTTAAGCCTCTACATATTGTAGCAGGACGCAACAAGACTCCTTCACTTCTCTTGATAGCTGCGATGGTTTTTGTAGTTTGCCAAGTAATGGGCGAACTCCTTGGAGGTGTCAGAGTTCGGTGAGCACCAGTCATTGTGGGCGATTATCTTGGACTGAAAACCATAGTAGGCATCGATATAGGCGATCAGCTTGTCCAATGCCTTGAGCTGGGCCTCGGGATAAGGGCCAGCACCGCCGACATGCACCATCTCAATGCCCACCGAATAGGAGTTCATACCGTAGTCCGGAAAGGACTTGCTGTAGGGCTTGGTGCCGCGCTTGTCGTCGCGTGACTCGTCACTGACCCCATAAAGGGCATTATGGCCAACGTCGCCGAAGCCGACATGGTGGGCGATCTTGTCCAGAGGTACGGCCTGATACACCGAACCGTCGGTGTTGACGATAAAGTGGGTGGCCACGTAGTTGTTATTGGAGTCCCAGTAGTTGATCACCGATGCCGCCGAGCTGGTGCCCTCAGTGTCATGGAGCACGATGTACTTCTGGTATTTGCCAGGCTTCTCACCATGCACGAACTCGCTGCGGTAGTCTTCGGTGATTCCCAAGGCGGCATATAGGGCGGCGGTGCTGGGCTTGGAGGTGCTTGGGGCGGCGGCATTTTCGCTGTCTTGCTGTTTGGCAGTGTCATGGCTTTGGGCATCGTCGGCTTGCGTTGCGGCCTTGGGGTCCAAGCTGTCGGTGCCCTCCTTTTTGGCGGCAGTGCTATTCTGACTGTCATCGCCGCCCTGGGTGGCCTCAGCGCCTGTGTTTGCCTTCTGGTCGCTGATGCCTTGCTCCGAGTCGAACTGGGCGGCTGCCCAATCGGCATCAGCTTTGCCACTCCCCTGCCCGGTTGCAAGAGGCTCTGCACATCCGGAAAGGCCGAGTAGCACGAAAACAGTCGTTGTACATAGGGCGACAGCACTCATGGCAGCCGAAGCCTTTGCACGAACACTGCTTTTGTCCAAAACAGAAGCCATAGACCTTCCGTATCATCGTGAATAAAAATGTGGTCACTCTGTTCGAGCCATTATAAACTAAATGTATCATCCCCGTTGAAAGGACCGTGCGGCCACTCAGACGAGGCGGACTACCATGCAGGACTACCAGTCACTGGCGGACGTAATAGAGAGCACCGGCGTCCCGATCGCGCTGATCGCCTTCGGGCTGGCCGTCTTCCTGATGCTGTTCCCGACCATCAAGCGGATGCTGGAGCAGACGGTCGAGCGCGGCAAGGTCCAGATGCGCCAGACCGGCGAGATCAACGAGCTGATCCGCAACTGCACCTCCGTCATCGACAACAACACCGCCACCATGGCCCTGCTCCTGAACGACCGCAAGATGCTCTCCACGCTCATCGAGACGCACATGGCCGAGTCGCGGGCGCTGCTGGCGCGGCTGGAGGACGGGCAGGGGAGGATACTCGTGAACGACGCCGCGGTGCTGTCCAACGGGCGCATCATAATCGACAGGCTGGAACGCCTTGCCAAGGCGTAGGCCGGAGGGCGGCCGACGGCCACAGGGCACGGCTGGCTGAGAATGGGCAAGGGCATCCTCAGATGGGCGTTGACGGTCATTGCCTTTGTCGCCGCCGCCTCCTTCGTCGAGCCGCCGCACACCGACTTCAAGTCCTATGGTGTAAATGCGGACCCGGTTGCGGCCGGCATACAGAAGCTGGCGAACATCCCGGGCAACGCCCTGTCGATCCCGTTCGACTCAATGTCGAAGATATTGCAGGCCGCAACCGGCACCGACATATCATCCTACGACTTTGAGGATGGGACCATAGACATAGACTCCGGAATGACAGCAGACGAGCGGGTGCTCCTGGCGGCGCACGGCGTGTTCCAGCTCGCCTTTCCGGCCATCGTGGCCGTCTGGGCATTCAGGGGCATGGAGGACCTAGAGGAGGGCGTGGACGACGACGTCAAAACACGCTATTAAGCGCAGCTCGTAAGTTGGGCTGGCCGGGGCCAGACGCACCGTCCGCACACACAGCGCCATACATGGGCGCAGCTCATGCAAAAAAAACATCGAATACCGGGGCCCTGCACGACAGGCTTGCATGATTAGAACTGGCCACACAATCCATCTATAGCGCCCAATACCTAGGCACAGTTCGGTGCCACGCCTCCCACGAGCCGTTGGCCATGTGGCCCTCGGCGGCCTTGGCGGGGTCCGGCCCGCCCTTCTTGCCGCCGCCGGTGCCGTCAGCCCGGCCGTCGTCTGCACCGGTGCCGTCAGGTCGAGGGCGCTTGGCGCCCTTGGCGATGTGGGGGCTGAGGTCGAAGGTGCGGCCAATCTGGCCACTGCACAGGCCGTCACAGGATTTCCCGCCGTAGGCCCGGCTACCCCTTCCTGTCTCGATCGGCTCCCTCCTCGACACAAGCCCGCGCTCGACAAGGGAGTCGAACCGCTCCAAGGCTCTCTTGTACCTGGATATCGTGTCGTTGTCCTTGTCCTTCAGGTTCCTGCAGTCATCTGTTATCGACATTTATGATACACGTAGGAACCGTGCCTCAATAAGGTACGTCATCGGCCCATTCAGATACAGGGCATCGGCACCCAACATGCCCTCGACATCCGAAAGCAGACCGCATATCTTGTCGGCCGCCAAATTGTTCAGCGACGCTTCCGCCACGCACAGCTCTTATATCACGTAAACATGCCCCGATTAGCCCCGATTAGCCCCGATTAGCCCTGATTAGCCCTGATTTCAGACGAGTACGTGTACACCTGCTTACCCGCAAAAAGAAGCAGGCCAGAGGCTCGTCATGTGCCCCTGGCCTGCTGTTCCGTGTGGTGCGCGATACAAGATTTGAACTTGTGGCCCCTACCGTGTCAAGGTAGTGCTCTCCCCCTGAGCTAATCGCGCATTGTCTGCTGCCACCGAAGGAGCGGCCTCGACTACCGTTGTCAACCGCATCAATAACAGCGCGCACCAGTGTACCATATCGGCAGGCCAATTTGGTGGCTGCAATCTTTTTGTTTCATTTTTTGGCACATCTGGCGGGCAGGGCAGTCGTCACCAACCGCCCTTGGCGGGCGGGGCAGTCGTCACCAACCGCCCCTGGCGGGCGGGGCAGTCGTCACCAGCCGCCCCTGGCGGGCGGGGCAGGTGGTCACCAGCCACTCCGACCATCGATACCACATCGGCTGCTGAGCATTTGACAAATGGCCTCTCGGCATAGTACCATTGTTAGTCTGCAAATCGCGGGGTAGAGCAGTCTGGTAGCTCGTCGGGCTCATAACCCGGAGGTCAGGGGTTCAAATCCCCTCCCCGCAACCAAAAAACCAGCAGGTCGGTTGTATAAAAATGACTGGCCTGTTTTATTTTCAGCGTTAGGCCAGAGCGAGCATATGAGGTAACTCACACTTCTGCTTTGCAGTAAATCTATTTGCTCATTTCCAAATTTTGAAGCATTCTGCTACAGGCAAACAAATAGTAACGCTCCAGTCCAGGGAAAGGGGCCCCTTTGCCCCTTACAAAAAAAAACGGCTATCGCGTTCGACTGGCAGATAGGCTTATCACAGAGCATCTTCAGGCTTTTGGTGCCATTTCTATAGAAGGTTCAAAGTGCTGTGGAAATGCAGGCGCAGGGAGCACCGAGGCCTTGTGCACTGATGGTGATAACCGCAACCGGGCTGGCGTACATCAGAGACGATGGCGTTGCCGTTGTTCCCATTACCTGCCTCAAGGACTAAGCCCGCACATTCTCAGCAACGATATTACCTGGACGACGAGACATCCATATTGTCATCAGCGGCGATGTATCCCAAGGCTGCAAGCACGCACCTGCCGATATGGTAGCCTAGGTTCACGGGGACGGCATTGCCGATCTGCTTGTACTGACTGCCTAGCGAGCCGGTAAATGTCCACTCGTCGGGAAACGTCTGTATCCGGGCGTATTCCCTTACACTCAGAGGTCTCGTCTCGCTGGGGTGGCATCGCTCTGTTTGTTTTTGTGCCGGATTACAGGTCAGCGTTAAGCTCGGTTGATCCCACGACAGCCGCCGGGCCATGCCCGTCTTACCGCCGCCCAGATAATAGCTGGCACCCATGTACTCACGCTGAAGTCCCTCTGGCAGGTCGCGCCAATAGCCGCCTTCGGGTATCAGCTCCATAATCTGATGTTTAGGTTTTGCGTATATCTGCCCATCAGAGTGCGGGCAGCCTTCCAGGGCTTCACGAAGGGAGATGAAATAGTCCCTCTCTTTTGGGAAAACCGCCGGTACGTCCAAGTCATTTCGCACCGCGAACAAGATCAGCCTCTCCCTTTTCTGTGGGACATCCAAGTACTGCGCCCTCAACAGCCTGTGAGTTGTCCTATAGCCAAGCTCCCCGAGCACAGCAATCATTGTTTGAAGTGTCTTGCCCCCATCATGGGTCAACAGCCCCCTGACATTCTCCCCTATCGCGATCTTCGGCCGCACATCTTTGATCGCCCGGGCAAACTCGAAAAACAAAGTGCCACGTGTGTCCTCAAAGCCCATGCTCTTGCCGGCATAGCTGAATGCCTGGCAAGGGAATCCGGCTTGGATGATGTCAGCCTGCACTCCCGTGAAGTCAATTCCCGCGACATCGCCCTCGATGACATTCCAGTTCAAGTTCTTTGCTTCGGAGTTTTGCCTCAGCGTCGCAGAGGCCTTGCTGTCGATTTCGGACAACAACACGTGGTCGATACCGGCATTATGAAAGCCTAGGGCAGTCCCCCCTGCCCCAGCAAAAAGATCGATGCAGGTGACCGGATACCTCCGGTTTGACTCAAGTATCCTATAGTTGTTCGTTTGGTGGTTGCCGCTGATTTTTTGTTGAACACGTTTGAGCTCATCGATATCGAATAGGCGATGGTTATGCTCGTCGCGAGAAGCCTTTATCAGGCTCATTTTCTCCCATCTCCGTATCGTGTCAGGCGATACTTGAAGGGCAGTCGCTGCATCCGAGATCTTGCAAGCCTGCGCTGGCATTGTTGCTGTCACACTTGTTGCTGTCATAATTACCTCCTGTGTGCATTTTACTGGTAACCAATGCCCTATGCAAGGGTATTAACAAGGCCTCCTGCGACAACATCAGATCGAACATAACGAGCTTTATCACACTTGCGTGGCAAGCGAAATCCAACACAACGGCATAGGCAGCCGCCTTGCCAGATCAGCCTCTCCCTTTTCTGTGCGGCATCCAAGTACTGCGCCCTCAACAGCCAGCATTTATGCAGTCGAGGAAGTCTTTTGCGTAAAGCTCGGTCTTCTTTTGGCCGACTCCGGAAACCGTTAGGAACTCTTCTGTGGTCTTTGGCCGCTTGACGCACATCTCGGCCAGTGTCGAGTCATGAAAGATCACGAAGGCTGGCAGTTCCTGAGCGCGAGCTATTTCTAGGCGCAAGGCCTTCAGGCGGGCGAACAGGTCTTGGTCGATGCCTTCTAGCGCTACTCCCCCCGTCACACCGGCCGACCTGGATCTACCCGCTGCAGCCGGCTCCTCCACCTCGGTCTGCGTCTTCGCAGTGGCCATTTTGACGCAGAACGGCTCTGCCTGCTTGAGAAACCCCCGGCCGGCAGCCGTGCAACCGATAACTGGGTACTTCCCGTCCGAGACTGCAAGCAAGCCTGCCTCCAGCAGTGCATCGAGAACGGCGTGTACAAAGGCCTTCGGCACATCCTTCATGATGCCGTAGGTAGAAAGGCTGTCCAGCCCCAAGCGCAAGATGTTCTGAGCGGCTGAGCCACGCAGGACGTCCACCACCATCACCCGGCCAAATGCCCGGTCGCGCTGCTCTAGACGCAGTACACAAGAGATGATCTTCTGCGCCTCGACGGTCACATCCAGCACCTCGCTCTCGGCCTCACAGCTAGAGCAACGCTCACAACGGTAGGGGGTGTCCGACTCACCGAAATAGCGCAGAATGAAGGAGCGCAAACAGTCACTGGTCTTGCAGTAGGAGGTCATCTTGCGAATTCGCCCTAAGTCGCGGGAGTAGAGCGCCGCCGAAAGCCCTGAGTCCATGCCAGCCGCCAAACGCTCCTCGTGTCCCTTCTCGGCAAAGTAGTTCACCGTCTGGACATCTTTGCTGTTATAGATCAGCACACAGTCTGCCGGACTGCCGTCGCGGCCTGCCCTGCCTGCTTCCTGATAGTAGCTTTCTAGGTCGGATGGCATATTGTAATGGATGACAAAGCTGATATTGGACTTGTCGATGCCCATGCCAAAGGCATTGGTGGCCACCATCACCGGCTTGCGGTCATAGAGGAAATCGTCTTGGTTGCGCTTCCTCTCTACATCTTGGAGGCCAGCATGGTAGATGGTGGCGGCTAGCCCCTGTTCCTGCAGCATGGCCTGCACCTCTTCGGTGGCTGCCCGGGTTGAGCAGTAGATGATGCCGCTCTCCCCCTTGTGCTTTTTGACTTGCGCCAGCAAGGCTTGGCGCTTCTTGGCCGGCTCTGGCCGCAGCACACCCAGGTAAAGATTCTCACGGTCGAAGCCCGCCACACTGACCAAGGGTTCCCTCAGCGCCAATGACCTGACGATATCTTCCCGAACATCACCTGTGGCAGTGGCCGTCAGGGCACAGACAACCGGCCTTTTGGCCAGTTTGGCAATGAAGGCCGGAATGGTGCTGTAACTGGGGCGGAAGTCGTTGCCCCACTGCGATACACAGTGCGCTTCATCCACTGCTACCAAAGGAACATCGATGCTCTGGCAAAGCGCCAGAAAGCCGGCATCTTCCAGACGTTCCGGAGCCACATAGAGCAGCTTGCTGCGTCCTTCGGAGACACGCCCCATAACCTGCTTTTTCTGATCCGGCAAAAGCGAGCTGTTCAGCAACTCTGCCTCGACACCAGACTGCCTCAGCGCATCCACTTGGTCTTTCATCAGAGAGATCAGCGGCGAGACGACGATTGTCGTGCCCTTGCAAGCCAAGGCCGGCACTTGGAAGACCAGCGACTTGCCAGCTCCAGTAGGCATCACCCCCAGCACGTCTTGGCCCGCCAGCACTGCCTCGATCAAACGCCCCTGATGCGGCCGAAAACTACCATAGCCGAAATATTCTTTAAGTATCTGCTCTGCACTGGCCGCCAACGGCTTCTCCTTTATGCTGATCGTGTAATTCTGCAGCCGCCCGGGCATCGCTCCGGGCACTCTCTTCAGCCATTATAGCCCCCAACATAAACAACACTCAATCAACAGACAACTTCGAAAAAGGTTGCATTCTCATTTCGTTTTAATAATTGCCGGTTAGACTCAGTTTAACGTAAGAGGGAAAAGTCTACTTTTATAACGAGAGGAGTGCTGATGCTGAAAAAAACTTTGGCTGCACTTAGCGGGGCTTGTCACCGTCCGTATATTGACCGTCCTCGCCTAGGGGAGGTGCGCTGTAGTTTGACAGAGATGGTGTCAAAGCTTGACGTTACCATGCGCAAATGGCAAAATTGCAGATGCTACATAGCATATTGATCGACGGGGAATTTGAAAGGAATGGGATATGAGTGCCATTTTTGAGCGACTAGCTGTGCCAAATCCCGGTTTGTTGGCCGACGAGTTGGTCGGGGAAATCATCAAAGCCGTGGAAAATGGGAAAAAGAGCGGCTGTGTTTTAGGTAACAGCGGCGGTATCGACTCCGCCTTGATGGCAGCGATTGCGATACGGGCGTTGGGCAAGGAGCGTGTTCGGTTGTTCTTCCTTCCAGAACGGGACACAAACAAGCAAAGCCAAGAGGATGCCCGGTTGGTAGCCGAAAAACTGGGGATGCCGATGCAGGAGGTCAAGATCACGCCTATCCTGCGAAAGGTGGGAGTCTACCGCCTAGAGCCACCGGCATTCCTGATTCCCAGAAGTGTCAGAGAGCGACACGTGCTGGCCATGCAGGAAGAATTGCGCGGCCAAGACGGCAGCGTCCACCTGAAAATGCAGCACGGCGGCGATATTGACAGCCAGCGCCATTTGGCCTTCAGCAATGCTAAGAACAGGGTAAGGATGACGGTTCTCTACAAACATGCCGAACTAACCAACAGCTTGGTGCTAGGCACCTGTAATCGCAGCGAGAAGATGACCGGCCTGTTCGTCAAACACGGCGACGGTGCCTGCGACTTGGCGCCAATAGACCACCTATACAAGACCCAAGTTTTCGAGCTCGCCCGCCATATGGGTGTACCCAGCGAGATCGTTGAGAAAAAGCCCACTGGCGACTTGATTCCCGGCATCACAGATGAAGGTGTGCTAGGGATCAAATACGCCCAGCTGGACATTGCCCTAGCCGGACTAGAGCTAGGGTGTTCGGACGAAGAAATAGTAGCAGCGGGTGTAACACAGTCCGAACTGGACTATACCAAAGCCCTAGTAGAAGCCTCAGAGTTCACACGCCACTGCCCTTAAGTTCATAAAGGGATGACCAATTGACAGTGACGGCCAGATTCGATCAGAAACTGGCCGTCACAACTTAAAAAAACGCCCATCCCGAACCCAGCAACATACCCGCAACCACGTCTGAGTCGGCATTTTCGTCTATCGCAATATGCTTAAATTCCGTTGTCTTAATTTTGGTGTCGGAGGCGGGATTTGAACCCGCACACCCGTTTTGGGCACTAGCACCTCAAGCTAGCGTGTCTGCCATTCCACCACTCCGACACATATTAACCGGTGCTGGCGCACTGCCAGCACAACAAACTCTCTCGGGCTGCGCACAATCCCGACCTCGGCGGCCGCCAAACTACGGCCAGCCAAACCCTGTTGGTTAGGATCAGCCCCGAGGCGACACGGTACCCTGCGGATAAATGATCATCAATGTCAGCAGAGTCAAAAAGAATATCACTGCACAGACAACGGTGATGCGGTCAAGGTTCCTCTCCACCAAACTGGTTCCAGTGGTGTTGTTATAAATCTGCCCAGCAATGATGTCAGAAAGCCCCGTGCCCTTGCCAGAATGCAACAGCACGAAAAGGATCAACGCAATACCGGACAACAGCCAAACGATAAGCACAAAAACTAAAAGCGGACTCAAGCCTTACTCCTCACTGGTATCTTTCACGTGAACTGATATCATACAACAAAGCATGTTAATCAGTAAAGGCTTCAAGCAAAGAAAGGGGTCTGGACTTGCGGTCGCACGCCCACAGCTACCTGATCACTCTTGGGCATCTGACAACCGACATCACCCAAGGGGGGATTCCTGCTCTGCTCCCGTTCTTGGTTGCCGCCTATGATTTGAGTTATTTGATGGCTGCCGTCTTGGTCTTTGCCTGCAGCATCGTCTCGGCAATTGTCCAACCCCTGTTTGGTTATCTCGGCGACCGTATCGACCGGCCTTGGTTTATGAGCTTAGGGGTATTGTTGGCCGGCGCCGGAATCAGTGTCTTCGGCATCGCCAACCAGTATTGGATGCTTTTGGTTGGTGCCGTGATTTGCGGCATCGGCGTGGCCTTGTTCCATCCGGAGGGCGGCAAACTGGCCAACATCGTCGCCGGCAGCTCAAAAGGGGCAGGTATCTCTAATTTCTCAATCGGCGGCAATATCGGCTTTGCCGTCGGCCCGATAATCGTGGTCAGCGCCATCGGCCTCTTCGGTTTACGGGGCATCACGGTCTTCATCGTGCCGGCTGTGGTGGTCGCCGCCATATTGCTCACCCAGACCCACCGCTACCGGGAGTTCACCGCCGAGGCCAATCGTGAGCAAGCCGCTCACCCAGAGCTTGTCGGCCAAGAGGACTGGCCGGGCTTCCTCAAGGTCACCTTGGTGAACTTCTTGCGCTCTATTGTCGGCAACGGCATCACCACCTTCCTCGCCCTCTACGTTATTTTCCGTTTCGGCATCAACGAGCATGCCAGCGTACTGATGCTCACAGCCTATTCGGCCGCTGGTGCGGTGGCCACTTTCTTCGGCGGCCGCATCGCCGACCGGGTCGGCGCGAAGAAGATGATCCTGATTTCTTTTTCGGTGGCCGCGCCAATGCTGCTGTTCTTTGTTTTGAGCAACAGCTTCTGGCTGTCCATCCCCTTCCTAATCGTTTTTTCGCTTTGCTGTAGCACTGCCTACAGCCCGGTCATCGTCACTGGCCAGTCCTACCTGCCAGGACGGCTGGGGCTGGCCAGTGGCATATCGCTGGGGGTAGTGGTCAGCGTCGGTGGCTTGACCTCGCCGGTCATCGGCTTGGTTGGTGACCATTGGGGGCTGATTGTCTCCATGTCTATTATTTGCGCGGTGAGTTTCTTGACGGCAGCCGCAGGGGTGCTGGTATACCGGCATCGGGATAAGATCGCAGCCCCCAAACCGGGAGTTGCCCAAACTGAAAGCTCCGGAAGTTCCTGAGTTTTATGATTCGAGAGGAGAAACCATGGAAGGCCTTCGTATAGCATCTGGCCTGAGGCTCGTACTGGCTGCCCTATTGGTTGCAGCAATTACTTTAGTTACAGCATCTTGTGCCAGCGGTAATTCCCCTGTTGATGACCCAAGCACTTTGTCCAAGCAGCCACGGTCTGCGGACACAATCCGCTTGGCCACCTCAGCTTTTACCAAAGACAGCGGCCTTTTGAACACAATCATTCCAGACTTCGAACAGCAAACCGGCTATTCGGTCAGTGTAGTTGCGGTTGGGTCAGGCGAGGCCATGCAACTTGGCAAGAGCGGCGGTGCCGATGTCTTGTTGACCTATTCATCGGCAGCTGAGAAGGAATTCATCGAATCCGGCAACGCTGACCCCAACGGCGGGATGGATGTGATGTACAACGACTTCGTACTGATCGGTCCGAAGAATGACCCCGCTGGTATTGCCGAGAAGTATAACAACAACGCAGCCGCTGCTTTTAAGTACCTAGCAAACAATAACACTACTTTTATATCTCATGTAGATAATTCCGGAATCAGTTCTAAGGAAATGCAAATTTGGGAGAAGGCCGATATAGTCCCAAGAGGCAGATGGCACGTAGTGGGCGGCGATGACATCGGGGCATCGATCATCCTAGCTGATGAGCAGCAGGCGTACACACTCGCCTATCGCGAAACGTGGCTGAGCATATCCCAAAAAACCGACCTGCGGATAGTTTGTGAGAAAGATCCGAGCGGCATCCTGAACAACCAGTACAGCGTGATCTGCGTCAACCCGAATAAGGGGAGCAACATCAACTACGCCGGGGCACAGGCTTTCCAGCAATGGATCACCTCAGACAAAACCCAGAAGCTGATCGGTCAGTTCGGGATGAGTGCCTATGGCCAACAGCTGTTTGCGCCTAACGCCAAAAGTCCGAACCCGGAATAACCCCGACTCTAGGGAAGCACCGGTTAATGCTGTTGCGCCAGATTGTGGGCATGACCGCAACAGCTGCCCGGCCGCTAATCGCCTCAGCCGACGGCCTCGCTCCACTCGCCGTTTACAAAAATCGGGATCCTAGAGCCATCGGCCTTGATGCCAACGATGCTCATGTCCTGGGTACCAATCATAAAATCCACGTGCGTGGCACTTTTGTTCACCCCGTTGGACTTCAGCTCATCCTCCCCCATCTCCGTACCGCCCAGCAAACAGTCCGGAAATCCCGTCCCCAACGCTAGATGGCAGGAGGCGTTCTCATCATACAGCGTGCTATAAAAAAGTATCCCGGCCTCGCGAATCGGACTCGTCCAAGGCACCAGCGCACATTCGCCAAGACTTTTGGCACCATCGTCAGTGGCGATGATCGCCTGCAAAGACTCCAAGCCGCGCTTGGCCTGGCACTCGCTGGCTATACCGTTGACAAAACGTATCGAGAAGTCCTCGATGACTTGGCCGTTATGTGCCAAGGGCATTGACGAATAGACGACCCCTTCAACCCGTCGGAAATCAGGTGTGGTGAATATCTCTTCGGTCGGCATATTGGGGAAGAATTCCAAGCCGCTGACCGTCGTGTCGCCACCGCCTTTCCAGATGCCGTGCTGGTTAAGCCCAACGGTAAGGTCTGTACCTAAGCTGTTGCTGTAGTGCAGGGAGTCAAAACACTGGTCGTTGAGCCAAGTAGCCCGGCGAATGAAGCTGGCGCGATGCTCTTGCCATGTCTTTTGGCTGCTGTCGCTGCCGTCTACGCGCACCGTCTTGAAAATCACCTGCCAAAGCGACCTCAGCGCCTCGTCTTGGCTCTTGTCGGGGAAAACACGCGACGCCCAGCCGCTGGCAGCAGCGCCGACGATGCACCATACCAAGCGCCCGGCATCCATCGCTGCATAATACTCGTTGCAAGCTACGTGGGCGGCACGCTGATAGGCGACCATTTTCATCGGGTCAACACCGGCCATGGCCAGCGGGTCGGAGCTATCGACCATCAGTACGGCAGCACCGGCATTGGCCATCGAGTTATGCAGCAAGGCCAGCCATTCCGGAAACTGCTCGAACTGCTCTAGGCTGCCATACTGATAATTCATGCGGGATATGACGGTGTCGCCAAAGCGCACTGTCACCCGCTTGGCACCCAGTTCGTAAGCCTCAGCGGTCAGCAGACGGACAAACTCCACGCTGTCCACATCAGCGGCAATCATCAGTTCTTGTCCTGTTTGGATGTTGCAGCCGCTGCGGATCACCAAAGCGGCGTACTCCCGCAGGGCCTTCGCAAATTCTTGGTCAGTCATATATTTCCGGCCTTCAATATTATTGTGCTGTCATTATCACTTTTCATGAGGCTTGTCCGGCAGATGCCCTTCCTTACAGCATATCTTCTGGTAAACCGGCCTGTTTAGCCAGCAACTCCGGCACTATTGCATGGTTCAGCATCTCAGAGGCGTTGATTGTTCCCTCTTGGTAAAGCTTCAATAACGCAGCATCCATGCCGATCATGCCCTCATCGGCACTGGTAGCGATGATTTGGGCAATCTGATGTGTTCGCCCCTCACGAATCAGGTTGCGAATAGCATTGTTACAGCGCATGATCTCAAAGGCCGGCAACAGGCCGCCGTCGTCCAAACGCACCAACTGCTGCGACACTACGCACTCTAAAACCATTGAGAGCTGCATCCGCACCTGCTCTTGTTGGGAAGGGTTGAAGCTATCAATCAAACGGTCAACCGTGTTCGCCGCCCCCACTGTATGCAAGGTGGAAAGCACCAAATGGCCGGTTTCGGCCGCTGTCAAGGCAATGGCGATGGACTCCGAGTCACGCAACTCGCCAATCAGGATGACATTGGGGCTTTGGCGCATCGCCGCCCGCAGGGCAACCGCGTAGTTCTCGGTGTCGATTTGCAGCTCACGTTGCGAAACCAGCGACATCTGATGGCGATGGAGAAACTCGATGGGGTTCTCCAGAGTTATGATATGGACGTTACGGGTAGTGTTGATACGGTCGATGATAGTGGCCAAGGTGGTCGATTTGCCGCTACCCGCAGGGCCAGTGACCAAAACCATGCCCCGGTTCAACTGGGAGAGCTTAACCACCTCATCCGGGATGTTCAGATCATTGGAGTCAGGCAGATCAAATGGAACCACCCGGATCACAGCAGCCAGTGTGCCACGTTGCCGGTAGGCATTGACACGAAAACGTGAAGCCCCCTTGATGGCAAAGCTGAAATCGTCATCACCTATGGAGTCTAAGCGGTCCATAGGGCGGTCATTGCATAAATGATAGATCTGCTGAATGAAGTCCTCTGTATCATCCGGCATCATCCTCTCATCATCCCAGTTCAGGATTTTCCCGCCTAATTTATAACTGAGCTGTCGGCCTGCGATCACAAACACATCAATAGCCCGGGCTTTCACCAGGTCAGTCAAAACACTTTCAACATTCATAGCCAATCCCTTGCCTTCTATAATCACTCATCATCTTCAAAACTTATTGGTTCACAATCATTATAGAACACTATAGAGCACCGCCGCCCACACTCAAAGCACGATTCGGAACAGCTTGAGCGCACATCATCCACCGGTAGGCCATGATGCGTCGCGAACGCTGTTTCTCCATTCCGTGACCTTCACACTGCCGTCAGGGGCAATAAGCAGGTGAACCTCCAATACATGGGTTTTGTCATATTCAAAATTGTGGCTAAGCTGCAAGCCGCTTTGAACCCGTCTCACCTCTGTATTGTCTTTCAACGCCACGATGTCTTTTTGCCATGCTGTGGCCTCGCGGCCACCTATCAGATCCTCCACACTAGCAACCCATTGGGAGGCCTCACGCTCCGCGCTGTAATAGCTGCCGACTGCTTGGGATGCCTTGACGGAAAAACTCATGTCGGCTCGGGCAGAGGCCAAGGCCAGCACCGAAAAGGCGGTCAGCAACAGCACAACAAATATCGTCACCAACGTTGTCAGGCCGACGCCGATTCCCGGACGGTTTGATCTTTTCTTTGCCGCCATCATGCCCCCTTCCCCAAAAGCTGGTGGCGGCCAACCTGCCAGTGGATCAGCACATCGTCGTGATGCATCAACTTCAGCTCGCCACTCTCAAAATTGCCCACCCAGCCGCTAGGCACAAAACTGATCATGTACCAAGCGTCTTCTGCCCTGTCCACTTGGTTGTTTTGACGGTCGAAGTAGAGGTGCAACTGCCCAGAGACAACAGTTCCTTTAAATTCGTCTGCCAGCTCCTGAAGCCCATAGCCGGATTTCCAGCATTCGACGATGCTTTGGGATTCCAAGCCAAGCCTCGAGATCACCCCGCTTTTCTCCGAAGTGAGCATCGCTGCAGCCATGATCTGCAAACAGACCATCAGGCAGATGACGAACACCACCATGTTGAGCACAATCTCCAAGAAAAAACCGCGTGTCGGTGAGCTGAAATCGGTATCGCCAATACTGCCCCCGTCAACCTTCATAAAGTCGTCTGTCTCTTGCTTGATCTGCCCTTCAGTATCTGTGTTACTGGAATAAACTGCCATCATATGCCGCCCTGCGGACTCTCCATGAATATTTGGATAGAGTTCTCCGTTCCATCAATTGTTGTAAAGTTCACAACAATTAGACCATTACCTAGCTTAGAGATGTCCACGTCCATCGACTGCATAGACATAATGGGCTGCCCGAAACTCGGGTCGACTTTTGATCCCGGTGCCAAAAGGAACTCCCGCAGTATCGAGTCGCTAACATAAAACCAAGTCTCGTAGTCTTGGCCGCCATATTCCCGAGTCAGCACTAGAGCAGTAGCGCCGTCCAGGCTGTCAACACGCACCGAGCCTTGGGAGTCACTTTGGCGGAGTCTCTCGGCAATGTACAGAATGCCAGTGCGGCTGTCATAGTCATCGGCCAGCGTAGCGGTCGTCTTGCGATAGACACTGGCACCAACGCTCACCAGCATCAGCGAGCAGCAGGTGTAGACCGCGAACAAGGCTAGGATAAATACGATGCTGAAGCTACGTCTTCGGACCATCTCTACCACCTATGGCTGAGCCGAGGCATTCGGCAAAGGATTAGGCAAGCCGTTGAACTGCTGTGATCCCAGTGCCTCGCCAATCAGCACACTCTGATCCGCATCGCCGTCATAGGGATACACCTTGATTTGAGGCAAGAGGTTAGCCCCTAGGTACTCGTAATAAACTATATAGCGCTCCTTGTCCACCATCAAACCGTAATTCTCCTGCAGATAGCCTATGCCTTGGGCATTGGTTGGAAAGCTGCCTTCAAGCGCATAGCAGGCCACCGCTGCGCGGCGAACGCTCATTTCCAGAAAACTGGCTTGGCTGCTGTCGAGTCTTTTAGAAAAAGCGTTCAAGCCCACAATGATCAACACCACCAAGACGATCAGCAACACGATGGCCGTGGATGCCGCTGGGCCGAAAGAATTACCTTGCCCCTCCGCATCAGACAGCCACTGTCCGGGATCGTCCTCATAGACCGATGGCTCAGGGCCATCGGTATCAGGTGTCCATTTATCCGGTCTGTACTCGAAGTCCATTGGCATCAGCCGACCTCTTCCATCCTTCCCCTAAAAACTGGCCAGAGTGCCGATCAGCGGCAGCATCACCGAGAGCATGATCGCACCAACCAGCACACACATTATGGCCACTAGGGTCGGCTCGATCATTGCCACCAGATTGGCAACTTGGCGTTCCGTGGACAAGCTGATGCTCTCACCAATGCGCTCGAAGGCCTCAGCATCTGAGCCGGTGCGAAAACCGACCGTGATCAGGGTACGGGCATCGGTGGGCAGAAAGCCGCTCTTCATCACCGCCCTCTGGAAGCTCTGACCGTCTTGTGAACATTGCCGCATGATCTCCACCCCCCGGGTGGCACGGGTGTTCTCCACTAGTCCCGATGCCAGTTCCAAAGCGTAGTTGGAGTCAGTGCCGCTTCGCAGCATGGCTGAAAGTGCCAACATGAAGCGCTGCACAGAAAGGCGGAACGAAAGGCCACGGGTAAGCGGGAAGTTTTGAAAAATCCAAGAGAAGAACTTCTTGCCCCTTGTAGTCGCCCGAAGCGCAATAACCACGGCAACCAACAGAACCAAGGCGGCACAGAAATACAGCGATGCTGACCGCAGCCAGTTGCCAACACTCAGCAACGTCCCAGCCACGCCCTTCATCTCAAAGCCCAGCTGGGCAAAGACCTGGTCGAATATCGGCATGGCCGCAGTCAACAGCATCACAACAACGATGATGATCATCGCCATCATCACCAGCGGGTAGATCAAAGATGAGCGGATAAAGGCCGACAAGCGGTCACGCTTGGCGTAATAGGTGGCCAAACCGGCACAGGTATCCTCCATCTTGCCGGTCTGTTCGGCCACCACGACCAAGCTCTGGGCATACTGCGGTATGCCGCCAACCTGCCGCATAGCCTGTGAGAGCTTGCCCCCGGAGCTGATCATTTCGTAAAGCTCAGCCATAATCCGCTTCTCAAAAGCCGTGGAGGCCGAGTCGCGGAGGATCGCAAAGCCCTCGTTCAATGAAAGCCCGGAATGATAGACCAACTGAAGGTTGGCAAAGAGTTGACTTAGCACCGAGGCCGAAAGGGTGCGGTCCGTTTGTGCTTTTTCTGGCTTATCAGACATCTATCGAACTCCTCTCACAGCTTGTCTTTGCATAGAATAACTCGTTGTCATCAGGTTCTCTCTCCCGTCCCGTATTCGTTGTTGCTTGTCGTAACATCGCCTTCATCCCAAACCGCTGTCAGTAATAGTATATTGGCCGATAGTTGCTGCCGTCACCGATGATCCGCGTGATGTCGCCAGTACCCTTGCCCGCCGAGTCAAAGGTCGGGTCGAGGCGCGTCCAAGCAGACGGTGAAAAGCTTATCTCCCTGCGGATCACGCCATTCTCGGAGCTATAAACCGAGATCCACGCATGGTAGGCTTGGCCGCAGTAACCGATCTCCAGCCGACAAGGTATGCCTTGGACGCGCAACATACTGGCACAGAGCACCGCATAGTCAAAGCAGATGCCGGTAGATGTGCTAATGGTGTCGTTGTTGTTCGGCAGATAGCCGGGCTGAATATTGGCGGCTTTATCGTAGTCATAGCTGATGTGCGTAACACACCACATATAAATAGCATTGATCGCCTCTATTTCGCTAGTGGCATCTTTAGTAATGTCTTCGGATAGTTGCACCAGCTTGTCTTTTGACCCGAACTCGACATACTGGTTGGGATAGAGGAATGGCAGGTTGCTGTCATTCAAATTGACCTCGATCCGCTTCTGGAACAGCGCAGCGTAGGAGTCGCCGTAGACATTTTGGTAAAAGTCAATCGTGTAACCGCCGTTGCCACGGGACAGTGGCATGGTGATATAGCTATTGGG
This sequence comes from Actinomycetes bacterium, assembly GCA_009787085.1. GTDB lineage: Bacteria > Actinomycetota > Coriobacteriia > Coriobacteriales > UBA8131 > WRGR01. The sequence continues at coordinate 10,080 of WRGR01000044.1, read as the reverse complement.
AGAAGTAATGGTGTACTGGTACTGGGAGTTGTCCGGTGCCAAGATCAGCACTTTGAACTTGCCGGCAACCTTGGTTTCTGCACAAACATAGCCGCTGCTGGAATTGGAGTAGTCCAAGACAGCCCGGTAATCGGAGGCCGTTGCCACCCCCGGCATCTTTGCTTCCAGTATTCTCGGCGTGTTATCACGTGGGTGACCCGGGTTGTCCACCCCGATAACTGGCTCAGCCGAGCCACCACCCAGCAAGGAATCACAGGCCGCCAAGAAGGCGGCAACAACTATCAAAGCAACTATGGCGGCAACCCTTACGAGGCCGCCCCTTCTAAAAATAGGCACTAGCACACCCACCCTTTGCATTTATAACAGCCCCTTGCTATAAAACACTTCGTGATTATCTCACATTCTGAAACGTGACGATAGCCCAAAACGCCAAATTATTTCCTAGATGGTTGCAATTTGGCGTTTTTTGCATTTTTTGTCCACCATCGCCCCCATTCTAACTCACAGCTTCCCTAACTCACAGCTCGATCAACTCTTTAGGCGATGCAGTGAAGTTGTCGAAACCGGAAGCGCCCATAACCCCATAGTCCTCGATCCGCACCCCACCAAAGCCGCTTTCATAGATCCCCGGCTCCACGGTAAAAACGTGGCCCTCCACCAGGCAGCCTTTGGCAGCCATGTTCAATACCGGCAACTCATGGATGTCCAAGCCGACTCCGTGCCCCAAACCATGGATAAGTTGCCCTCCGCCCTGCTCGGCGAAGATCTCGTTAACCCGGCGGCAAGGCTCGGCGGCCGGAATGCCCGGACGCAGCATGGCAATGGCCTGTGTCTGCGCTGCCAAGACAGTGGCATACAATTGCCGTTGGCGCTCATCGGCTTGACCCAAGACCACAGTACGGGTCATGTCGGAACAGTAATCATCGAGTCGGGCACCGAAATCCATCAAGACAAAGTCACCTGAAGCCAGCCGACGGTCGCCGGACACATGATGGGGAATTGCGGAGTTCGGGCCGGCGGCCAAGATGCTCTGAAACGACAGGCCTTCAGAGCCCTGTTGCCTCATGAAAAAGTCCAGTTCCACCTGAGCCTCAAGCTCCGTAAGGCCAGGGCGCAGGTAGTCCAGCATATGCAGCAATGCGGCATCAGTGATGCCTTGTGCCTGGCGCATGACCTCGACCTCCTCGACATCTTTCAGCGCCCGTAGCGAGAAGATCAAGTCGTCCAGCTCCACCAGCTCGTATCCCGGCAATCCCAGCTCATCGAGCTTGGCAATAAGCGACCGCCAAACCCGCAACGGCAGATCGGCTTCAATGCCGATACGCAGCGGCCAGTTAGCATACTTTGTCGGCACCAAGCGCTTCAACTGCTCGGCCAGAAACTCCCCAGTACTTTTATTGTCATCGTCTAGGCAGTCAAGCACTCCGTTTGACTGCCTACGCATCGCCCCAGAGTAGCGGCCATCGCTATGCAGCAGCCGCAATGCCCCGGAAGGCGAAAGACGCTCGCAGCTCACCAGCATAGCGTGTGCCTGTTCGCTGTCGAAGATATGGTGAAACCCGGTCAACCAGCGGATGTCTGCAGTATGGGTGGCCAGATAGAGGTCAAGCTGCTGGTCTTGCAGTTGCTGGCTCAATCGGCAAAGCCTTTTATCCACGTTCGTCATGTGTCCCTCTCCAATCATCTTATTTCCAGGACTCTTCCCAGTAGGTCAAGTATACCTTTATCAGGTCGGGGTCAACCTCCACTAGATGCAGCTGCCCCGGGGCAGTGGCCAGCACAAGGCGGAGGCCTCCCCCAAAACGCTTGTTACTGCGCAGAATCCGATCATATAGCGCATCGGCACTGAATTGGCCAGCAAAGGCCGGCAGCCCCAAACTGTCCAGCAGAACCACTTGCGCATCGGCGAAGGTCGGGGCGGCACCTATTGCCTCTACTGCCAACTGGGCCATAAAGCGCATGCCCTCAGCAATTGCCTGGCCGTGCGGTATCTGAAAGCCGCTTTCCAGCTCCAAGGCATGGCCAAACTCCTGGCCATATGCCAACAGCGCACCATAAGCCGGGCTTTCTTGCCGCTCATCGGCCGCCACTGCTCGAGCCTTAGAGCTAGCTGCATTGAACACGGCCTTTTGCACCGCATCCGGCTGGCGGCAGCATAGCGCTTTGGCATGTCCAATAAGCCACTCCCAGTCCTCAGCACCGGTCACGAGGGCAGCACGCGCAACAGCAGCCAAACCACTTGACCAATGCTCTTCTGGCAAACTGGCCAATGTCTCCAAATCGGCTCCGACAAAACAAGGTTGCCAGACAGTGCCTATCAGGTTACGCCCCCCTGGCAAGTTCAATGCCGTCTTACCGCCGATGGCCGCATCGGCCATAGCCATCAAGGTCGTTGGCAGGCAGGCATATCGCAAACCCCGCTGCCAAGCGCTGGCCACAAAGCCTCCTAGGTCGGTCAGCACCCCTCCCCCCAAAATCAGCAGCAGGTCACTGCCGCTGATTTTGGCTGCGGCTAAGGACTGCCAAAGCTCGGTCACCACTTCCAGACCCTTACTGGCCTCACCAGCAGGTACCACCAAGCTCAAGCAGTCAAAACCAGCATCTGCCAAGGAGTTTTGCACACTGGGCAAATACAGCTCTTCCAAGTGCTCGTCAGTGAGTAGCATTACCCGGCGGCTACTGCCTCGGGCAACGAGGTCAGCGCTCAGATCACCAAGCACTCCAGAGCCGATACGGATATCGTAACCACCACCACCCGGCAATTGTAGTCGCAAGCGCTGCACAGTCATCTCAAGCTTCCTTGTCTAATTCCTATCCCCAGCCGCCGTTTAGCTTAGCTGCGCAACAGCATCTCAAGCCAAACTCCCCCCAGCAGCTCGATAACCCCCTGACTAGGCCGACGACGGCCTTGCGGCTATCAGTCCTCAGCCCTGACACCTCTCAACAGCAGCTTCTCGACGTTCCTGAGCAGCAGGGTGTGCGGCGGCTCGACTGTCGACTGCGGCTTCACCAATATGGCTTGCATGCCCAGCAAGCGGGCACCGGCCATGTCGGTGAACAACTGGTCACCGACCACCGCGATTTGCCGTGCCGGTGTTCTAACAATATGCTTGCCGGCCATCAAAGCAAAGGGCAAGGGCTTCACTGCCCGGTAGACCAATGGCAAGTCGAAGGCTTTGGCATAGGCCATTATACTGCGATGCCAGTTGTTAGAGACTAGGCACATCCTAATACCACTAAGCTTCAATCCGGAAATCCAAGCCAAGACATCTGGAGGGGGTTCGTTAGTGCTCCTAGGCACCAAGGTATTGTTGATGTCCATCAGCAAGGCACGTATCCGTCGCTCACTAAGGAATTGCTGGTCAATGCGCAACACTGAGCTTAAGTAGATATCGGGCATCAAGGTCAAACGCGTAGGCATCCCTAAATCACCTACCTCAATTCAATCCGAAGACTTTACGGTAAACAACATTGGCCGCCTCGAACTCCTCAGCGTTCTTACAAAAGGTATGGTGACCCTCTTTGGAGGTCAGCACATAGTAAAGGTATGAGGTTTCTTGAGGCTGGGCTGCCGCCTTAAGCGATGCTAACTGCGGTGAGCAGATGGGGCCAGGGGGCAGCCCATCGATACGGTAGGTGTTATAGGGGCTATCCACTTCCAAATCGGCATAAAGCAGTGGGTTCACCCCCCAGTCACGACTGTTCGGCCCCAAAGCATAGACCACCGTGGAACAGATCTGCAACTTCATCTTATCCCGAAGGCGATTCATGATCACCGATGCCACCAACGGCCTCTCGTCAGGCTGGTAAGTCTCCCGTTCAACCAAGGATGCAATGATTACCACGTCCCGTAGGCTCAGATCACGGGACGCGGTGTAGCTCAAATCCAGACTGGCTGTCTCGGTCTGGAACTGTTTGAGCATCAGGCGTACCACGTCACTGGCAGCCGCCCCTTCAGGAATTTGATAGGTCTTGGGGAACAAATATCCCTCCAGCGAATTGTCTGGACAGTCTTTGAGGAACGGAAACTGGTCGGCGTAACTATTCGCCGAATGGCATTCTTTGATGAACTGGTCGGCCGGAATGCCACAGGCCTTCTCGACAACTGCCGCCGTTTGCTCGATGGTTAATCCTTCCGGGATGGTCAACTTGATACCCATCGCCGCTGGCCCGGCCACCAGTTGGTCAACCAGCCGCTCGTTGGCTAGACCAGTGGTTAGTTGGTAGTTACCCGGCTTCAAACTGCTGGTGGCCCCCTTGGCCTCAACTGCCGCAATAAAGGCCAGTTGATCGGTTATTAGATCGTTGTCTTTAAGGATCTTAGCTATGCCCATGGCCGATGCACCGTCCGGAATCCGAATCTCACGCAGCTGGCCAGCCGGTATCTCCGTGGTCTTGAAAAAGGCCTGTGTCAAGAAGCCCTGTATCCTCGGCACATTGACCCAGATGCCAACGCCCACGGCCAGCACACAGACAACGACGATCAAGTTCCTGAGCAGCGTGCTCTTGCCGGTTCGACGGCGATGTTCTTTGGCCGAGTACAGCTCCCGCTCCTGAGTAGCCCCGGATGTGGAGACGTGCGCAAAATGCCCGACCCGACGCGGCTTCCGAGACTTAGCGGCAGGCTCCATGGTGTTCATGGGCCTAGGATCACAAGGCTTTTTCGACCGCCGTTTAGATGGCTTTTCTGCCAGATGCCGCACTGTCACTGCCACCTTTTCCCTGCATAGATGGACTTTCTCATTGGTGACCTCTCTCTGAAGTCCCCTGCCCATCTAGGTAGTCTTGAAGTATCAAACTTGCTGCAACCATATCCAAACGGCCACGCATCTGCCGCTCGCTTAAGCCAGAGCCACGCATCATCTCCCGTGCTTGACGGCTGGTCAGGCGTTCATCGTGAAACGAGACCGGCATCTCGTAGCGGCTGCCAAGCTCGTTGGCCACGTCTCGCACCCAAGAGGCTTGCCCATGCTCAACACCGTCAAGCGACAGCGGCAAACCGACAAGCAGGCTTTTTACTTGGTAATCGGAAAGCAGTCGACAGAAGGCCGATGAACCCGCCCTCAGTTCTAGGGAGGGAAGCACAGTTACCGGATGAGCGATACGATCGCTGGGATCGCTGATTGCGACACCGGTTCGCACCTTGCCGATGTCCAAGGCCATAATCGTCATTAGCCCAGTATAAACCACCGGCCACCAAGGTCAGTTGGTGGTTAGGCAGCCGTAACTAACGGCTGGTGCGATTGCTCACACCTAGTGCCCACATGTACTACCCACGCTGCTCACGCTGTTCAAAACCCGGCCTGTTACAAACGACCCTGCGCCCGAGACACCAAAAAATCTATCACTGATGTCATGAGGAAACATTACGATGATTTTGCGAAAATGCAAAGTCGCTTTTTTGACGATTCCTTGATCACAGGACAAAAAAATCATTGCGGGTCGAACCCGCAATGACGTGCCTAACAACTCGGCGGCTTGGTGCCACAAAACCGTCGCTGCTGGACAAGCCCGCAGCGACGGCTTTTCACGTTGGTCGGCGCTCCCCTAGCCTCTGACCGACTGTTTTGCAGCTTGCTGAGCCCGGCAGCTGGGGCAGAGGGTCAAATCAAGGCTCTCGCCGACTTGGCGGTGGGTCAACCAGGCCAGCTCTTCGCTGGTAGCGAAGGGACGGCCGCAGACCGGGCATTTCTCCAAATGGAAGCGTTTGCCCCAGATGACGCGGGATTCGCCGTCGTCTGTGCAGCTGATTTTGCCGGTCGGACAGACTTTGGCGCAGCTGGAACAGCCAATGCAGTCTGTTGGTGCCTCGGCGAAAGCCGACTGGATCTGCTTGTCCACGCCGCGCATCACAGTGGCAATGGCCGCAGGCCCCAGCTCTTCACAGGCTTTGACACAAAGGCCGCAGAGAATGCACTTCTCGTCTGGATCAGGCGGTGTGAAGTTGTTTTGGACACCATACTCCTGGCAGTACTCGGCCAAGCGGCCTTCGGCTGCTGGTGCCCGGCAGATCAGCAGCTTTAAAACTGTGCGGCGCAACCGCTGGATGCGCTCGCTCATCGTCACCACCTGCAGCCCCTCGCTAACCGGATAGACACAGGAGGTGACTACTTCCGTTCTCTTGCCGGCCGGAGTGGCCTCGACTAGGCAGAGGCGGCAGGCTGCCAGACCGGGCAGGGCCGAATGATGGCAGATGGATGGTATGGTAATGCCAGCCCGCTCGGCGACGGCCTTCACGAACTCCCCGGCCTCGGCTTCACAGGCAACCCCATCGATGGTCAAGCGCATACTGCCTCCTTCTTGACGGCCTTCACAGCTTCGAAGCGACAGGCCTCGCGGCAGCTGCCGCAGGCAGTGCAAGCCATCACGTCCACCTCGTAGCGCGGCTTATCGGCTTTCTTGTCATTGCCTGCCTGGTGCTCGTCCACTGCGGCGGCAGCGCCAACAGCCGCCAGCTGATGCACCGCCCCCACCGGGCAAGCCTTGAAGCAGGCGCCACAGGCGGTACAAGCTTCGCTATCGACCTGCATGACCGTCAGGCTCGGGCAGACCCCGGCCGGGCAACGCTGCTCGTTTAAGTGCGCCTCGAACTCTTCACGGAAGTAGCGCAAGGTAGAGAGCACCGGGTTGGCCGCTGTCTTGCCCAAGGCACAAAGTGCAGCTTCCTGCAAACAGAAGGCCAGTTCCTCCAGCTCATCGATATCCGAGGGCTGGCCGTGCCCGGCACAGATGCCAGCCAGGATGTCGCGCATGTGGCGCAGCCCCTCGCGACAGGGAGTACACTTGCCACAACTCTCGCCGCAGAGGAAATCAACATAGTAGTGGGCAACCTCCACCATGCAACTGCGGTCGTCCATGACGATCATGCCGCCGGAGCCGACCATGGCATGGTGCTCCAACAGGCTCTCGAAGTCTACTTCCAAGTCCAACAGGCTTTCCGGCAAGCAGCCGCCGGAAGGGCCGCCAGTTTGGATGGCCTTGAATGGCCGATCCTGGGCAATGCCGCCGCCAACGTCATAGATCAGGCTGCGCAACGTCACCCCCATCGGCACTTCCACCAACCCAGAGCGCTTGACCTTGCCAACTAAAGAGAAAACCTTAGTGCCCTTGGAGCCTGCTGTACCCACCTTGGCGTACTCGGCACCGCCAAAGGTGATGATATAGGGTACGTTGGCCAGGGTCTCGACGTTGTTCAGCACCGTCGGCTGGCCCCAGAGGCCACGTTCCACCGAGCGGATGTACTTGGCACGCGGTTCGCCAACATAGCCCTCGATCGACGACATCAACGCCGTCGACTCGCCGCAAACGAAAGCACCACCGCCCCGAACAATCTCCAAACTCAGCTTACGGCCACTGCCACAGATATCGTCGCCCAGATAGCCGCAGTCGGCAGCGGCTTGAAGGGCTGCTGCTACATTCTTCACAGCTAAGCCGTATTCGTCGCGGATATAGAGAAAACCCTGTTCAGCACCAACCGCTAAAGCGGCAATAGCCAGCCCCTCGATCACAGAATGCGGGTCGCCTTCGAGGATCGAACGATCCATGAAGGCACCCGGGTCGCCCTCGTCGCCATTGCAAACCACATAACGCGGCAGCGACGGGTAGCTGTTGGCCGAACGCCATTTGATGCCGGTCGGAAACCCAGCACCGCCTCGGCCACGTAGGCCAGATGCCACGACCGCCGCAATGATCTCATCTGTCGGCATCAGCAGGGCCTTTTGCAAGGCCAGATAACCGCCCGCCTGTAGGTAGTCATCGATGTTCAGCGGGTCGATCTGACCGATGTTCCGCAAGGCGATCTTGGTCTGGTGGGCATAGAAGGGGTTGTCAACCTGCCTTGTCACCGGCTGCTTGTCGTCGCCCCTAAAAAGCAGCGGCTTGTAAGGCTCAGCGCCGATGGAGGCCACGATACTCTCTGCATGCTCTGGTTTTACCCGGTAATAGGAGACATCGTCCGGATGGATCTTGACGATCGGCCCCCGTTCACAAAAGCCGTTACAGCCGGTACGCTTGAGTTCTACACTGCCCCGCTCTACCGAAATGTCCAAGTTGGCGTCTTGCAGCGCTGTCTCTAGGGCATCGGCCACCGCTCTGGCATCGTTGGCCAGACAGCCGGTACCACAGCAGACCAGCAGCTGACGCAGTGCAACCTCAGCCATCGTTTCCACCCCCCGGCTTATAGGAGTCGATGACCTGGGGCAGCTGCCCCAAGGTCACCTTGCCGAAGTGCTTCTCGTCGACCAGCAGCACTGGTGCCAAGGCACAGGTACCAAGGCAGTTCACAGTCTCCACCGAGAACTGCCCGTCGGCACTAACATCACCGGGGCTGATCTTCAGATGCCGCTGGACACCGTCGATCATGCTCATCGAACCCTTGATATGGCAGGCGGTACCGTCGCAGACCTTGATGATGTGGCGGCCCTTAGGTTTCAGCGACAAGGCCTTGTAAAAGGTAGCCATGGAGTAAAGCTGGACTAGCGGGCAGTGCATATGCTCAGCCAACGCCACTAGGCCGGCCCGCGGCAAATAGTTGAAACAATGCTGCATGTCCTGCATCGCCGCTAAGGCATGGCGGCGCTGACCCGGGTAGTGTTGGATGATCTCTTGGATCTGCTCCGCTTCGGTCTTCTCCACCATTGTCAGATACCTAGGGCCTGACGCTTGGCGGCGATATGTTGAATCATGGTGTCGGCAGCCTTGATCGGGTCAAGTTCGACGAAGAACTTGCCGCCTACCAAGCTTTCCAGATCCTCGGTGAGCACCTTGGTGACCAAGGGGCTGCCGAGCACCGGTGGCACCACGCCAACGTGCGTCAGCAGCCCGAGCGCTACTGCCCAAGTGCCGATGGAAACGGCTTTCTCGTGCTGCAGCTCTGGTGCCGAGGCCGCCACTGGCAGCTCGGCGATCGAGATGCCCAGATAAGCGGCCAATGCCCCGAGCAAATCACCGATACGGGAGTTGTCTACGCAGCTGCCCATATGCAGCACCGGCGGCAGCGGGCCACCCAACCCGGCGGCCTCGCCAACGGCTGTCAGCACAGCCTTCAGGCCATCGCCGGCATACATCTCGGCACCTTCCGGGTTCAAGAAGCCGTACTTGGCAAGGGCCTGAGCCGTGCAGCCGGTGGCCACCACCAAGACGTTATTGGCCAAGAGGTGCTTGATCATCTCCACGGTCTGGAAGTCTTGGCGCACCTTGACGTTATTGCAGCCGACCACGCCGACAGCACCGAAAACGTTGCCGGCCACAATATTGTCAACCAGCGGCTTTAAGGGCTGCTCGGCATCTACGGCCGCAAGGGCAGCGACGATGCTCTCGACGCTGAAACCACCCCAGGCCTCACAGCGGTAGTCCGGTATCTGCACCTTGGCCGGGTCGCGGCGAGCGAAGTTGGCAATGGCCAGCCGCACGATTTCGGCGGCCTTGGCATCAGCGGTGTCTGGGGTGAAGGGGAAGTGCTCAGCCTCCGGCAACTGGCCGATAGGCGTGGTGGTGACGACCTTGGTGTGGTAGCAGGAGGCCACCTTGGTGATCGATGGCATGAAGCATTGGACATCCACCACCATCAGCTCCACGGCACCGGTGACGATAGCCAGCTCTTGGCTCAGGTAGTTGCCGGCTGGCGGTACGCCCTGGCGCATCAGCACCTCATTGCCGGAACAGCAGACACCGGCCAGCGTGATGCCGGCGGCGCCCACGGCACGGGCCTCGTCTTCCAGCTTGTGCGCCCATTCCACGATCTTCTCCGAAACCTCGGGCATATGGCCGTGGACGATGATGTTCACGTTGTCGGCCTTCAGCACACCCAAGTTGGCAGCCGACTTCACCGGCGTCGGGATGCCGAAGAGGATGTCTTGGATATCCGTACCCATCTGCAGGCCGCTGTAGCCGTCTACCAGCCCCAGCTTTAAACAGGACAAAAGCGTGTTGACCGGGCTGCCGTCCACGCCCATCGAGGTCTGGTGCATGGCGGTGCGGATCTCACGGTCAGGGTTGGTCGGCAGCACACCCAGCTGCTGCCACTTATCGACACGCTCCGCTGGGGCAGTGGCCACCAGCCAGTGCATCGGCTGGTGGCTG